>JAYZWL010000088.1:0-90451 GCA_036154955.1 Pseudomonadota bacterium
CGCCTTCGCCGCCGCCAAGTTCGGCCTGCGCGCCGTCGCCCAGGCCGCGGCGCGGGAGCTGGGGCCGAAGGGCATCCATGTCGCGCATCTGGTCATCGACGCGGGCGTGGACACCGAATTCGTGCGCAACCGCATCGCCGAACGCGAGGGCCCGGAGGCGCTGGAGACCCTCGCCCCCGACAGGCTGATGACCCCGGCCTCGGTCGGCGAGACCTACTGGCGGCTCTATTCCCAGAGCCGCGACGCCTGGACCTTCGAAACTGAAATCCGCCCCTATGGCGAGAAGTGGTGACCCTTATGAAGCCCGTTGAGTTCCTGTTCGATTTCGGCAGCCCCAACGCCTATTTCGTGCATCGCGTCCTGCCCGGCCTCGCCGCCGACGCCGGGGTGGAGGTGACCTACGTTCCGATCCTGCTGGGGGGCGTGTTCAAGGCCACCGGCAACGTCTCGCCGGTCCAGGCCTTCGCCCATATCCCCGCCAAGCTGGCCTATCAGGGCAGGGAGATGGAGCGGTTCGTCGCCCGCCACGGCCTGACCGCCTATCGCCGGAACCCGCATTTTCCGGTCAACACGCTGGGCGTGATGCGGGGCGTGTTCGCGGCGAAGCGCATGGGCGTGTTCGAGCCCTATGTGGAGGCGGTCTACGCCGCGATGTGGGAGCTGGGGCTTAAGATGGACGACCCCGAGGTCGTCGTGGCGACGCTGGACGCCGCGGGGCTGGACGGCGCGGGACTGATGGCGCTGGCGCAGGACCCGGAGGTGAAGGCGGAGCTGGTCGCCGCCACCTCGGCCGCGGTGGAGCGGGGCTGCTTCGGCTCCCCCACCCTGTTCGTCGGCGAGGAGATGTGGTTCGGCAAGGAGCACATGGCCGAAGCCGTCGCCTTCGCCGCCGAGGGCTGACCCGCCCGCCGCGGTCTTCGCCCGACCGCTCCGCCCGACCGCTCCGTCCGGGGGCGCCCCGGGCCTGCCCCGGGGCCTCTCCGCGCGCTCCGCCGTCGCGAGGCCCCGGGAAGACGGCGCGAACCGACGCGGACGCCGCGCCGCGCCGCGCCAGGCTGCGCCCTCGCGACATTCCCGCGCGTATGTCGCGCTTGCGCGCCGCGCCGACTTGCCCCAAGGTTCCCTTACGATCTCGGACCCGCCGCTCGACGCAAGCCAGCGCCGCAGGCGGGTCGGGTATGGTCGCCCCCGCCCTCGCCGCCCGTGCGGTCGCTTGACCGCGGGGCTTCGGAGGCCTAACAATCCTGACAACGGTCAGGACAAGCGCGGCGCAAGCCAACGACGCCGCGCGATCGGGAGGATCGGGAATGACGCTTGGGTTCGGCCGCTTCGGTCCGACCGCCGGCGCGCCGCGCGCCGCCTTCGCCCCCGGGGCCGCCCCGGCGACGCGTCGCTCCCCGTTTTCGCCTCCCCCCGCCCGACTTTCCGCCCTGCCCCGCGCCTCGCGCGGAGCGCGGCGCCGCACGACGTTCGCCGCCCCCTGACCGGGGCGCCCCGCCCATCCCCCCGAAAGGATCGACCATGACGCTTTCGCCCTTCGACGAGCTCAACAACCTGACGATGTCCGAGAAGGCCAAGCCGCTTCTCGACGCCGTCATCAAACATGTCCGCGAGAACTGCGACCCGGCTTACGAGGAATACGAGCGCCTCGGCCGCAACCGCGCCGAGCGCTGGGGCTACGGCGAAGGCCAGCTCGAAGTGCTCGAGGAGCTGAAGAACAAGGCCAAGGCCGCGGGCCTGTGGAACTTCTTCCTCCCCGACGCGGAGACCGGCGAGGGCCTGTCGAACCTGGACTACGCCTATATCGCCGCCGAGCTGGGCAAGAACCCGCTGGCCTCGCAGTCGATGAACTGCTCCGCCCCCGACACCGGCAACATGGAGGTGCTGGAGCGCGTCGGCACGCCCGAACAGAAAGAGAAGTGGCTCAAGCCGCTGCTCAACGGCGAGATCCGCTCGGCCTTCGCGATGACCGAGCCGGACGTGGCCTCCTCCGACGCCCGCAACGTCGGCACCCGCGCGGTGCTGGAGAACGGCGAGTGGGTGATCAACGGCGAGAAGTACTACATCTCCGGCGCCGGCGACCCGCGCTGCAAGATCATGATCACCATGGTCAAGACCTCGCCCGACGCCGAGCCGTTCCGCCAGCAGTCGCAGATCCTGGTGCCGATCGACACGCCCGGCGTCGAGATCGTCGGCCCGATGCACGTCTTCGGTCATGACGACGCGCCCCACGGCCACATGCAGATCCGCTTCAAGAACGTGCGCGTGCCCGAGAGCAACATTCTGTGGGGCGAAGGCCGCGGCTTCGAGATCTCCCAGCTTCGCCTCGGCCCGGGCCGCATCCATCACTGCATGCGCTCCATCGGCGCCGCCGAGAAGGCGCTCGACCTGATGATCGCACGCGGGCTTTCCCGCGAGGCCTTCGGCAAGAAGATCATCGACCTCGGCAAGAACATGGAGACCATCTCCCGGTCGCGCATCGAGATCGAGGCCTGCCGCCTGATGGTGCTCAAGGCCGCCAAGGCGATGGACGTGCTGGGCAACAAGGAGGCCCGCGTCTGGGTGTCCATGGTCAAGGCGATGGTGCCCGAGAAGGCGTGCAAGATCATCGACGACGCCATGCAGGTGCACGGCGCGACCGGCGTCAGCCAGTGGTCGCCGCTGTCGGGCATGTACACCAAGCAGCGCACCCTGCGCCTGGCCGACGGCCCGGACGAGGTGCATCACGCGGTGGTGGCGCGCGCCGAGGTGAAGACCTTCAAGAACTCCAACGACCGCCAGGCGGCGCTGGCTGACGCCAACAACCGCGGCTCGCGGATGTTCGACGGGCCGTGAGCCCGGGCTTCGGCCGATGACATGACGGGGCGCCCCACCGGGCGCCCCGTTCGCGTTCCGGAGGGGACGATCCCGAATCCTTGCGCCCTGACATGCGTCAGCGCAGCATGCTTCCGCGCGAAACGCACCCGGCGGGCGCAAGCGCAGGGCGACCGAACCGGATGAAAATACGAAAAGACCACACAGGGAGGGCCGCCGCGCGCCGCCTCGACGGCGCGGCCCGCGGCCGGAAAGGTGACGAGATGACGGACGCGACCGGACCGCTCGCGGGCTACCGCGTGACCGAGATCGCCGGCGGCGTCGGCGGGGCCTGGGCCGGGGCGCTGCTGGCCCGGCTGGGCGCGGAGGTTCTGGTGCTGGAGCCCGAGGGCGGCGACCCGCTGCGCCGCCGGCGCGAGGATCCCGACGCGCCGGAGACCGAGGGCCTGCTGCACGCCTGGCTCTCCGCCGGCAAGCGCCGCATCGCGCGGGCGGAGGCGGAGGACGCCGCGGCCGACTCGGATCTGGTGATCTTCGGGGAGGAGGCCCCGCGCGAGCCCCTGAACGCCCGGCCCCGCCTCGCCACCGTCGACCTGACCTGGTTCGGACCGCGGGGGCCGCGCGGGGCCTGGCGGGGCGCCGACCTCGCCGTGCAGGCGCTGACCGGCATGATCCACGCCTGCGGGCCGAAGGACGGGCCGCCCCAGCAGCTCGGCGACCTTCAGGCCGCGATGATCGGCGGGGTCGCCGCGGCGACCGCCGGCATGGCCGCGATCTATTCCGGGCGCGGGCATCGGCTGGCGGAGGTCTCGATCCTCGAATCCTGCCTGGTGCTGTCGGATCTCCAGATCAACGACGCCCAGTCGCTCGGCCGTCCCTGCCCGCGCGAGGGGGTGAACCGGTTTCACCCGACCTGCCCCGTGTCCATCCACCGCTGCAAGTCCGGCTGGCTGGGGGTCACCTGCATCACGCTCGACCAGTGGACCGGGTTCTGCGAGATGCTCGGGCGGCCGGACCTGGCGGGCGACCCGCGCATGGCGACCATCCACCTGCGTTCGGACCATGCCGACGAGATCGAGGCCGCCATCGACGCCCGTTTCCCCGAACGCACGGCCGAGGACTGGGCGGCGATGGGCCGCCGGCTGAAGGTGCCCTGCGTGGTGGTTCCGGACGCGGGCGGGCTGCTGTCGCATCCGGTGTTCGCGGCCCGCGGCTCCTTCGCGCCGGTTCCCGGGACCGGCGCCGCGGGCCCGGCCTCCCCCCTGCGGGTCGCCGCGCCCGGCGGACCGGGGGAGGCGCCCTGCGCGCCCGGGCCCGCCGATCCGCTGGCGCCGCTGGCGGGCCTCAGGGTCGCGGATTTCTCCATGGGCTGGGCGGGGCCGCTCGCCACCCGGATCCTCGCCGACCTCGGGGCCGAGGTCATCAAGATCGAGGCCGGGCGCTATCCCGACTGGTGGCGCGGCACGCTTTGGGACGCGGACTCCATCGCCGCCGCGCAATACGAGACCTCCCGCCGCTTCGCCGCGGTGAACCGCAACAAGGCCAGCGTCTCCTTCGACCTGACCACGGAGGCGGGCAAGGCGCTGGCCCGCGACCTGGTGGCGAAGTCCCACGCGGTGATCGAGAACCACGCCGCCGGGGTCATGTCCCGGCTGGGCATGGGCTGGGAGGCGCTGTCGGCGGGGCGCGAGGACCTGGTGATGCTGTCGATGTCGGCCTTCGGGACCGGCAACGCCTGGTCCGACACCCGCGCCTACGGCTCGACGCTGGAGCAGGGGTCCGGCCTGCCCAGCTTCCGCGGCGCGCCGGACGGTCCGCCGACCATGGGGCATATCGCCTATGGCGACCCGGTCGGAGGCGTGCATGGCGCGGCCTGCCTGCTGGCGGCCCTGATCCATCGCAAGCGGACCGGGCGCGGGCAGTGGATGAACGTGAGCCAGTGCGAATGCCTGCTGCCGTTCAACGCGCCCGGCGTGCTGGTCCGCTCCGCCACGGGGCGGGAGCCGGCGCGGCGGCGCAACGGCCATGTCGCGATGTCGCCGCACGGCATCTTCCCCGCCGCGGGCGACGACGCCTGGATCGCCATCGCCGCCCCGGACGACGCCTCGTGGCGGGCGCTGGCGGGGGCGATGGGGCGCGCGGACCTCGCCGCCGCCCATCCCGACCTGCCCGCAAGGCGCGCCGCGGAGGCGGAGATCGAGGCGGCGATCGCCGCCTTCAGCGCCGGGAAGGACGCCGAGGCGCTGGCCGGGGCGCTGCAGGCGAAGGGCGTGATCGCGGCCCCGGTGCTCAAGCCCGAGGCGGTGATCGAGGACCCGCATCTGGACGCCTGCGGGGCCTATGTCGACCTGTTGCGCCCCCATATCGCCCCGCAGCGCCAGTTCGCGCTGTCCTGGACGGTGGACGGCGCCCGCGCCCGGCTGCGCGGCCCGGCGCCGCTGCTGGGGGCGGAGACGGCGGAGGTGCTGTCGCGGGTGCTGGGCCGCGGAGCCGCGGATTACGCGGCGCTGGTCGAGCGCGGCGTCATCTCCCTCCGCCCCACCGCGCTGCGCGGCGCGACGCCGGCGGCGGCGCCGGCGGCGGAGGTCGCGGGCGAGTGACACCGGCGGGAGGCGCGGGCGCCCTCCCGCGCCTTCCCGCTACCGCGCGCCCGCGCCCCATTGGCGCGCCCCGGGCTTGACCCGGGGCGCCCTTTCGGATCCGAAGCGCCGCAAGGGCGAGCCGTCCGCCGCCCGCCCCGCGCCGTTCAGGCCGGTTTCGCCAGCGGGTTGAAGCGCCGGTTCAGCTTGCGCATGCCCCCCAGCCAGCGGTCGTAGTCCGAGGTCTTGCGGCGCATGTACTCCAGCACCTCGGGATGGGGCAGCACGAGGAAGGTCTCGGCCTCGATCGCCTTCAGGCAGGCCTCGGCCACCGGCTCGGGCTCGATCAGCCCGTTGACGGCGGCCACCCCGTCCTCCTTGCCCTTGATCATGTTGGTGTTCACCGCCTGCGGGCACAGGACCGAGACCTTGATCCCCTGGTCCCCGTAGGTCAGCGAGATCCACTCCGCGAAAGCCACCGCGGCATGCTTGGTCACCGCGTAGGGGGCCGAGCCCACCTGGCTCAGCAGCCCCGCCGCCGAGGCGGTGTTGAGGAAATAGCCGCCGCCGCGCGCGATCATCCGCGGGGCGAGGTGCCGGGCGGCCCAGATATGGGCCATGACGTTGATCTTCCAGATCTTGTCCCAGGCCTCGTCCGGCACCTCCGGCCCGCCGCGCATGGAGATGCCGGCGTTGCAGCAGAAGAGGTCGATGGGCCCGATCTCGGTCTCCACCTGCTCGATCAGGGCGCCGGTCGCGGCCTCGTCGGCCACGTCGAGCCGCAGGCCCACGCCCCCGACCTCGGCCGCGGTCTGCTTGGCGCCCAGCTCGTCGATATCGACGCAGACCACGGTCTTGGCCCCCGCCTCCCCGAAGCGGCGGGCCAGCGCCCGACCGATGCCGCCCGCGGCGCCGGTGACGACGACGATCCTGTCCTGCACATCCATGACGCTCTCCCTCCCCCTTCGGCCCTCAGGCCCACATGTTGGTGCCGCCGCAGACGGTCAGCGCCTGCCCGGTCATGTATTTGCTGGCGTCGGAGGCGAGGAACACCGCCACGCCGCCGAAATCGTCCGGCGTGCCCAGCCGGCGCAGCGGGATCTGGGAATTGGCCCGCGCCTCCGCCTCCGGATTGTCCCACAGGGCGCGGGCGAAGTCGGTGCGGATCAGGCCCGGGCAGATGGCGTTGGCGCGCACGCCCTGCGGCCCGAACTCGTCGGCGAGGTTCCGCACCAGTCCGATCAGCGCCAGCTTGGAGACGCCATAGAGCCCCAGCGTCGCCGACGGCTTGAACGCCCCCACCGAGGAGGTGAACATCATCGACCCGCCGCCGCGCGCGATCATGTCCCCGACGACCAGCCGCGCCAGCCACAGGTTGGACTGGACGTTGGTGGCCATGGTCTTCTCATAGGCCGCGTCCGGGATTTCGGAGATCTTGCCGTAGTGGACGTTCACCCCGGCGTTGCCGACCACGATGTCGATGGGGCCGGCGAGCTTGCGGGTCTTGTCCACCAGCGCCTCCAGCTCCGCATGACGCCCAGCGTTGGCGGCCACCGCGTGCACCCGCTCCGCGCCGATGGCGGCGTTGATCTCGGCCGCGGCGGCGTCGAGCTGGTCCTGCTTGCGCGAGCTGATCACCACCGTCGCGCCATGGGCGGCCAGCGCCTCGGCCATGGCGCGGCCCATGCCCTTGGAGGCGCCGGTGAGCAGCGCGGTCTTGCCGGTCAGGTCGAAAAGGGTCGTGGTCACCATGGGGTTCTCCTCCCGCAGGGTCCGGCCCCGCCGCGTGGACCGCGGTCGCTCCTCCACGGTCGGGGGAGGGGATGCCGGAGAAAGACGGGCCGGGACGCGCGCGCCCCGGCCCCGATGGATCAGGCGCGCTTCGCGGCCCCGGTCTTGAGCCCGCCGAGGTCGAGGTCGACGAAGCGCCCCCCGTCGGCGGCGAGCTTCCTCAGCGTTTCGGCCGGGGCGAAGTCGGGATCGTCGGCGCCCAGCCGCTCCATCCGCGCCAGCACCGCCTTCGGGCCCACCATGTCGCCATACCAGATCGGCCCGCCCTTGTCGGAGGGCCAGCCGTAGCCGGACAGCCAGATCACGTCGATGTCGGAGGGGCGCTGGGCCTTGTTGTCCTCCAGGATCTTCACCGCCTCGTTGATCATCGGGAAGATGCAGGTTTCGGTGATCTCGTCGCGGGACATGGCGGAGGGCTTGGCGCCCGTCACCTCGGCGATCACCTTGGCGGTGACCTCCGACGGCGCGCCCTTGCGGGCCTCGTCGTAGTCGTAATAGCCCGCCCCGGTCTTCTGCCCGCGCCGGTCCATCTCGCACAGCGCATCGCGGATCGGGTTGGCGGTCTTGGCCCCTTTCGACCAGCCGATGTCGAGCCCCGCGAGGTCCGACATCTGGTAGGGTCCCATCTTGAACCCGAAGACGTTGAGCGCCGCGTCCACGTCCCAGGGCATGACCCCCTGCCAGACCAGCTTGTTGGCCTGCGTCTGGCGGGCGCGCAGGATGCGGTTGCCCACGAAGCCCGGGCAGACGCCCACCAGCGCCGCCACCTTGCCGATGCGCTTCGCGAGCTCCATGGAGGTGGCGACCACGTCGTCGGCGGTCTCGTCCGCGCGCACGATCTCCAGCAGCTTCATCACGTTGGCGGGCGAGAAGAAATGCAGCCCGATCACGTCGCCGGGCCGCGAGGTCGCCGCGGCGATGGCGTCGATATCGAGGCCCGAGGTGTTGGTGGCCAGGATCGCGCCCGGTTTGCAGACCCGGTCGAGCTCCGCGAAGATGGTTTTCTTGAGCTCCAGGTCCTCGAACACCGCCTCGATCACCAGATCCACGTCCGCCAGCGCGTCGAGGCCCAGCGCCCCGGTGAAGCGGCCCATGCGCAGGTCGACCTCCTCGGCCGGGAAGCGGCCGCGGTCGGCGCTGCGCTGGTAGTTGGTCCGCACCACCTTCAGGCCGCGGTCCAGCGCCTCCTGCTTCTGCTCGACGATGGTGACCGGGATGCCGGCGGTGGCGAAGTTCATGGCGATGCCGCCGCCCATGGTGCCGGCGCCGATGATCCCGACGGAGCGGATCGGGCGCAGGGGCGCGGCGGGGTCGAGGCCCGGAACCTCCCAGGCCTTGCGGCCGGCTTCGGCGATATAGGCGGCGGTTTCCGCTTGGGTGGGGGTCATGGAACCTCTCCGTATTGCGGCGCCCCGCGGGGGGCTCCTCCCGTACTGACGGATGTCAGCCCTACGCCTAGCGCGACCGGCGGGCAAGCGGCTTGCGCCGAGCGCAGGCGACGGCCGGAACCGGGCGATTGACGCCGCGGCCGGGGGCGGACTAGCCTCCGCCCTGACGGTCGTCAGCACGGCGGCCGCGACCGGAACCACCGGCAGCGCGGCGCGACAGAGACGCCGGCGCCGGCGCGCCCCGACCAAGGGCGCAAGGGAGGAACGACCGATGACCACCCCCCAGGCGGCCCCGCGCCGCGCGGGCGCGCGCCCATGAGCGGCTCGCCCTACGCCGTCACCGACCGGCCGGAGGTGATCGAGCCCCTGCCCGTCCACCGCTTCGACGCCGCCGCGCTGGCCGACTGGCTCTCCTCCCGCCTGCCCGGGGGCGCGGAGGGGCTGCAGGTGCGCCAGTTCCAGGGGGGCATGTCCAACCCCACCTTCCTGCTGACCCTGCCCGGAGGTCCGGGGGGCGAGGCCCGCTACGTGCTGCGCAAGAAGCCGCCCGGCAAGCTGCTGCCCCGCGCCCATGCGGTGGACCGGGAGCATCGGGTGATGGCCGCGCTCGCCCCCACCCCGGTTCCGGTGCCGCGCATGGTCGCCTATTGCGACGATCCGGGCGTGATCGGGGCGGAGTTCTACGTGATGGAGCATCTGGCGGGCCGCATCATCCCGCCCCCCGCCATGGACCCGGTGGCGCGGGCCGACCGGCCGGCGCTGGCCTTCGCGCTGGCCGACACGCTGGCGGACCTGCATGGCGTGGACTTCGCCGCCGTCGGGCTGGACGATTTCGGCCGGCCGGAGGGCTATCTCGGCCGCCAGACCGCCCGCTGGGCCGGGCAGTACGAGCAGGGCAAGTCCGCCCTGCCCGCGGATTTCGACTACACGCGCTTCGACTGGCTCCGCGACTGGCTGATGGAGCGCGCGCCCAAGGCGGCGGACGAGACCTCGATCGTCCATGGTGACTTCCGGCTGGGCAACATGGTGGTCCATCCGACCGAGCCGCGGGTGATCGGCGTGCTGGACTGGGAGCTGGCGACGCTGGGCCATCCGCTGGCCGATCTCGCCTATCTGTGCCTGCCCTGGCGCACGCCCGCGGACCTGCCCGGCGCGGTGGACCCTGCGGCGGCGGGCCTGCCGTCGGAGGCGGAGATGGTGGCGCGCTACTGCGCCCGCTCGGGCCGGGACGGGATCCCGGGCTGGCCCCTCTATCTGGCCTTCGCCTGCTTCCGCTCCGCCGCCATCATCCAGGGGGTCGCGGCGCGGGCGGCGATGGGCAACGTCTCCTCCGCCTCGGCCGACCCGGTGGCCTTCGCGCATCGGGCCCGGAGGATCGCGGAGCAGGGGGCGGAGATCGCACGGGCCTTCGACGCAGGCGAAGCGTAGGGGACCGGGGGGCGGAGGGGGCGGAGACGGGCCGCGCGACCGGCGCGGCCCTACGCCTGCTCCGCCATCCGGGCCACCATGGCGGCGACGCCGGCGGCGACCACGTCGACCATCACCTCTTCCTCCACGTCCCTCGTCAGCCAGTCCCGCATCGGGCCGAAGGCCGACATGAAGATGATCAGGTTGGCCATGACCTCGGTGCGCGGATCGCCCTCGGGCAGGCCGGCGCGGGCGGAAAGCTGGGCCGAAAGGTCCGCCAGCAGCGCCTTGTCGCGCACCCGCATGGCGCGGCGGTCCTCCTCCAGCATGTGGGGGACCGAGCGGTAGACCAGCAGCGTGCCCTGCCGCTTCTTGACCCAGGATTCGCGCAGATAGCGGCGCAGCACCGCCTCGAACGGCGCGTCGGGGTCGGCGCGCAGCATCGCGGGCAGCGTCGGCATGTCGGGGCTGAACCAGAGCTGGTTCAGCAGCCGGCGCAGGATGTCGTTCTTGTTGGCGATGTAATCGTAGATGCTGGCCTGGTTGACCCCGGACTTCGCGCAGATGTCGCGGATGGTGGTGGAGGCGAAGCCCTTCTCCAGGAACAGGTCCAGCGCCGCCTGGCAGATCTGCTCCCGCCGCCGCTGGATCAGGGTCTCGTTCTGCACGACCGTCAGTTCGGCTTCGCTGAGCGTCGGCTCCCCGGCCGCCTCCGCCGGAGGGGTCGCGCCGCCCTGTCTCTTGGCCATTGCTCCGCCTCCGTCCTGATCCGCGCGCGCCGCCGCCTATCCCCGCCGGGCCGGCTTGACCGGCTTCGGGGCCGCCCTTAGGTTAGCCGAAAACCTGACGAATGTCAGCCCGCGCAGGACGGCCGGTTCGCCCCGTTCCCGCGGCGACCCCATGGGAGGAGAAGGGCCATGCGCGCGCCCCGTGTCAACCGTCCGGCGCCCGCTGGGCGCGAGTTCGCCCGCGGAGGCCTCGCCCGATGAGCGACGCCGCCGTCCCGCCCCGCCGGTCTTCGCCCCGCCGCCTGCTGATCGCCAACCGGGGCGAGATCGCGCTGCGCATCGCGCGCACCGCGCTCGACCTCGGCCTCACGCCCATCGCCATCGGGCCGGAAGACGACGCCGACAGCCTGCACCTGCGCCGCACGGCCGAGCGGGTCGTCCTGCCCGGCCGCGGCGCGCGGGCCTATCTGGACGCGGACGCGGTGATCGCCGCGGCGCGCGAGGCGGGGGCCGACGCGGTCCATCCGGGCTACGGCTTCCTGTCCGAAAACGCCGGCTTCGCCGCGGCGGTGGAGGCCGCCGGCATGGTCTTCGTCGGCCCGACGCCCGAGGCGCTGGCTCTCTTGGGCGACAAGCTCGCCGCCCGCGCCCGGGCCGCGGAACTGGGCGTGCCGACGCTGGCCGGGGGCGCGGCGGGAGCGGGGGGCGCGAGCCTCGACGACGCCCGCGCCTTCCTCGCCGCCCTGCCCGAAGGCGCCGCCATGCTGATCAAGGCGGTGGCCGGCGGCGGCGGGCGCGGCATGCGGGTGGTGCGCTCCGATGCGGAGGCGGAGGAGGCCTGGACCCGCTGCCGGTCGGAGGCCGAAGCCGCCTTCGGGCTGCCGGACGTCTACGTGGAACGCTTCCTGCCCGCCGCGCGGCACCTGGAGGTGCAGGTTCTGGGCGACGGAACCGGCGCCTGCATCGACTATGGGGAGCGGGAATGCACGCTCCAGCGTCGGCACCAGAAGGTGGTGGAGATCGCGCCCTCCCCCTCGATCACGCCGGACCAGCGCGCGCGGCTGCGCGCCCATGCGCTGGCGCTGGCGAAAAGCGCCGACTACCGCAGTCTGGGCACGTTCGAGTTCCTGGTGGCCGCCGAGCCGACGGATGGCGAGGACCTCTTCTTCATCGAGGCCAACCCCCGCATCCAGGTCGAACATACCGTGACCGAGGAGATCCATGGCGACGACCTCGTCGCCCGACAGCTCCGCATCGCGGGGGGCGAGACGCTGGCCTCCATGGGCCTCGCCGACGGCCCGCGCCCGCCCGAGGGCTGCGCGGTGCAGCTTCGCGTGAACATGGAGCGGATGGACGAGACCGCCGCCGCCCTGCCCGCGGGCGGCCGCGTCGCGGTCTACGAGCCGCCGGCGGGGGCGGGGGTGCGGGTGGACGGCTTCGCCTATGCCGGCTACCGGACCTCGCCCCACTACGACAGCCTTCTGGCCAAGGTCATCGTGCACGCCCGCTCGGGCGGCTGGCCGGCGGCGCGGGCCAAGGGGGCGCGGGCGCTGGCGGAATTCCGGATCGAGGGGGTGGACACCAACCTGCCCTGGCTGCGCGCCCTGCTGGAGCGGCCCGAGGTCGAGGCCGGCGCCGTCACCACCACCTTCATCGAGGCCGAGGCGAAGGCGATCTTCGACGCCGCCGCCGCGCTGACGCCCGAGCGCCTGGGCGGCGAGCCCGCCGCCAGCGCCGGGCCCGCAGCCGTGGAGATCCCCGAAGGCGCGGTCGCCGTCCCCGCCCCGATGCAGGCGACGGTGGTCACGCTCTCGGCGGCGCCGGGGGAGGCGGTGACGGCGGGCCAGCAGCTCGCCGTTCTGGAAGCGATGAAGATGGAGCATGTGGTCTCCGCCCCCGTCGGCGGGGTGGTGCGCGCGGTCTTCGCCGAGCCCGGCCGCACCCTGATGGACGCCGAGCCGCTGATGGCCATCGAGCCCGACCCGGACGCCGCCGCCGGCGCCGCCGCGGCGGCGGAGATCGACCTCGACCGCATCCGCCCCGACCTGGCGGAGGTGATCGAGCGCCGCGCCTTCGGGCTGGACGAGAACCGGCCCGAAGCGGTGGCCAAGCGCCACGCCCGCGGCCATCGCACGGCGCGGGAGAACCTCGCCTCGGTCTGCGACGCGGGCACGTTCCGCGAGTTCGGCGAATTCGCCATCGCCGGCCAGCGTCAGCGCCGCTCGGAAGAGGATCTGGTGAAGAACACCACCGGCGACGGCATGCTGACCGGGCTGGGCCAGGTCAACGGCGCCCTGTTCGGCCCCGACAAGGCCCGCTGCGCCTTCGCGGTGGGCGACTACATGGTGCTGGCCGGCACCCAGGGGCAGCGCCATCACCGGCGGCTCGACCGCATCTGCTCGGTCGCCAAGGACTGGAACCTGCCGCTGGTGTTCTTCGCCGAGGGCGGCGGCGGACGGCCCGGCGACACCGAACGCGCGACCTATGCCGGCATCTCCAACGGCACCTTCTCCAAATTCGCGGAGCTGTCGGGGCAGGTCCCGGTGGTCGGCGTCGTCTCGGGCCGCTGCTTCGCGGGCAACGCGGCCCTGCTCGGCTGCTGCGACGTGATCATCGCCGACGAGTCCTCCAACATCGGCATGGCCGGCCCCGCGATGATCGAGGGCGGGGGGCTGGGGATCTACAAGCCCGAGGAGATCGGGCCCATCGACGTGCAATGCGCCAACGGCGTGGTCGATATCCGGGTGAAGGACGAGGCGGAGGCCTGCGAGGTCGCCAAGAAATACCTCTCCTACTTCCAGGGCCCCGTCGCCGACTGGACCGCCCCCGACCCGCGCCGCGCCCGGCATGTGATCCCCGAGAACCGGCTTCGGGTCTATTCCCCGCACGACGTGGTGGAGGCGATCGCGGACGAGGGCTCCGTGCTCGAACTGCGCCGGGAGTTCGGGGTGGGCATCGTCACCGCCTTCATCCGGATCGAGGGGCGGCCCTTCGGGGTGATGGCCAACAACCCGCGCCACCTGGGCGGCGCCATCGACGGGCCGGCGGCGGACAAGGCCAGCCGCTTCATGCAGCTCTGCGACGCCTTCGACATCCCGCTCGTCTCGCTCTGCGACACGCCGGGTTTCATGGTGGGGCCGGAGGCGGAGAAGACCGGGCTGGTGCGCCATGTGTGCCGGATGTTCGTCACCGCGCGCTCGATCTCCGTCCCGCTCTTCGCGGTGGTGCTGCGCAAGTGCTACGGGCTCGGCGCGCAGGGCATGGTCGGGGGCGGGACCTACGACAACTTCTTCACCGTCTCCTGGCCCACCGGCGAATTCGGCCCGATGGGGCTGGAGGGCGCGGTGACGCTGGGCTACCGGCGCGAGCTGGACGCGGTGGAGGACCCGGTCGAGAAGAAGGCGCTCTACGACCGGCTGCTCGGCGAATACTACCAGCAGGGCAAGGCGATCCGCGTCGCCCAGACGCTGGAGATCGACGCGGTGATCGACCCGGCCGAGACACGGGGCTGGATCCTCTCCGGCCTCGCCTCCGCCCGCCTGCGCCCGCCGCTCTCCGGACGCAAGCGCCCCTTCGTGGACACGTGGTAACCGGACCCAAACGCAGGGAGGACGCGACGGAATGGATTTCGAGATCGTGACCGAGGGGCTTGAGTTCCCCGAAGGGCCGGTGGCCATGGACGACGGCTCGGTGGTGCTGGTGGAGATCCGGCGGGGGACGCTGACCCGCGTGACGCCCGACGGGCGCAAGACGGTGGTGGCCGATCTGGGCGGCGGACCCAACGGCGCGGCCATCGGCCCGGACGGGCGGGCCTATGTGTGCAACAACGGCGGCTTCGTCTGGGCGGAGCGCAACGGCGCCACGGTGCCGGTGGGCACGCCGGAGGACTATGTCTCCGGCTCCATCCAGGCGGTGGACCTGGCGACCGGCGCGGTGGAGACGCTCTACACCGAATGCGACGGCACGCCCCTGCGCGGGCCCAACGACATCGTCTTCGACGCGGACGGCGGCATGTGGTTCACCGATCTCGGCAAGACCATGGCCGAGACGCTGCACCACGGCGCGGTGTTCCATGCCAAGGCCGACGGGTCGGGCATCACCCGCCAGCGGTTCCCGCTGATCACCCCCAACGGCTGCGGCCTGTCGCCCGACGGCAAGACCCTGCATGTGGCCGAGACCCGGACCTCCCGCGTGTGGTCCTTCGACCTGGTCTCGCCCGGCGTGCTGGGGCCGCATGAGGGCTTCCGGCCGGGGCGGCTGCTGGCCACCCTGCCCGATTACCAGCTGCTCGACAGTCTCGCGATCCAGGCGGACGGGGCGGTCTGCGTGGCGACCCTGATGCGGGGCGGGATCAGCATCGTGGATGCGGGGACCGGCGCGGTGGAGTTCGTGGGCCTGCCCGACGCGCTCGCCGACCCCTATGTCACCAACATCTGCTTCGGCGGGGCGGACATGCGGGATGCGTGGATCACCTGCTCCACCACCGGGCGGCTGCTGAAGACCCGCTGGGCGAAGCCGGGCCTGCGGCTGAACTTCAACGCCTGAAGGCCCCGGACAAGGGCGCGCGCCGATCCGCAAGGGCGCCCCGGGCCTGACCCGGGGCCTCCCGACGCCGCCGCTCGCAAGAGGCCCCGGATCAAGTCCGGGGCGCGGGACGCGCGCGCGAGAGAGGCCGGCGGCGGGGGCGCGGGGTCAGCGGCGCCCCATGCGTTCCTGCGCCTCCGCCTCCAGCCAGTCGGCGAAGGCGGCGAGGCCCGGGTCTCCGCCGGCGCGGCGGGCGTGCTGAAGCACGAACCACCGCTTGGTGGGGCGCAGCTTGGGATGGGCCGCGGCCAGCGCGCCGGCCGCGATCTCGGGCCGCAGCAGCGCTTCGATGCCGATGGCCACGCCCATGCCCCGCGCCGCCGCCTCGATGGCGAGCCCGGCGCTCTCGAAGCTCGACCCATGTTCCGCCGGCACCTGCCGCAGCCCGGCATGGTCCAGCCAGCGCCGCCAGTCGTCCGGCCGCGGCCGGGCGTGCAGCAGCGGCGCGGCGGCGAAATCCACCGGGCCCGCGGCGGCGAAGGCGGGGGCGCAGACCGGCAGCGTCTCGATCGGCAGCAGCCGGCGGGAGACGAGGCCCGAGCGCGGCGCCCCGTCCGACACCACGATCACCGCGTCGAAGCGCGCCGGCGCCAGGTCCAGCGGGTTCGACGAGGTGTGCAGGTCCACCGTGAGGTCCGGCCATCGCGCCCGGATCTCCGCCCAGCGGGGCATGAGAAAGCGCGAGGCGAAAAAGCCGTAGACCCCCAGGCTCAGCCGACGCGCCCGCCGCGCCCGCGCCCCGCGCGCGGCCTCCGCGATGCGGTCCAGCGCCTCGCCGAAATCCTCGGCCAGCGCCGCGCCCGCCTCCGTCGGCTCCAGCCCCGTGGCGCGGCGCAGGAACAGCGGCGTCTCCATGCGCGCCTCAAGCTCCCGCACCTGACGGGAGACGGCGCCGGGGGTCACGCCCAGCTCCTCCGCCGCCCGGGTCATGGAGCGGTGGCGGGCCGCGGCCTCGAAGGCGCGCACGGCGGGGAGGGGGGGAAGCCTGCGTCCGGTCATAAGTTGAGACTAGCTCAACGCACCCTGCGAGGAAATCGTTTGATCGTGCGCAGGGCTCAAGGGCAAACTGCGCCCCGATCCCGAGCCGCGCCGCTGAACAGCGCCCCCGAACCGCGCCCCCAGACCGCGCCCGACCCAATGCGGCCGACCAGAGCCGCGCCCAGGAGGACACGCCATGAACGCCCCCGCCTTCCCCACCCCCGCGGCCCGCGCCACCCGCGCCGCCTCCGCCGACCGGTCGCGCAACATCGCGCCGGACACGCGGGGCGCGAATTACTGGGACATCGACCCGGCCCTGCGCAGCCTGCTGCCGCTCTATATGGACGGCAAGCTGCTCGACCATCTCGCCCCGCACATGGCCGAACTCGGCGGCCTCGCCGGCGGCCGACTGGGCGAACTGGCCGACATCTGCGAGCGGCACGAGCCGGTCCTGCACCGCCGCGACCGCTACGGGCGGGACGAGGAATGGCTCGAATTCCACCCCGCCTACCGGGAGATGGAGGAGATCGCCTTCGGCCGTTTCGGCATGCACGCGATGACCAACCGCGCCGGCGTGCTCGGCTGGCCCGACAAGATGCCGCCCATCGCCAAATACGTGTTCCACTACCTGTTCTCCCAGGCGGAGTTCGGCCTGCTCTGCCCGGTGAACCTGACCGACAGCTCCTCCCATCTCGTGGACCTGTTCGGCACGGACGAACTGCGCGAACGCTTCCTGCCCGACATGTGGACCCAGGACACCTCGCGCCTGACCAAGATCGCGCAGTTCATGACCGAGAAGGCCGGCGGCTCCGACATCGGCCGCTCGGACCTCACGGCGGTCCCCGATGGCGACCAGTGGCGGCTGTGGGGGGAAAAGTGGTTCTGCTCCAACGTCGACGCCGAGGCCGCCGTCCTGCTGGCCCGGCCGGAGAACGGGCCCGCGGGCTCGAAGGGCCTCGGCCTGTTCCTGATGCCGAAGGTCCTGCCGGACGGGAGCCGCAACAGCTACCGGATCATGCGGCTGAAGGAGAAGATGGGCTCCAAGTCCATGGCGTCGGGCGAGATCATGTTCGAGGGCGCGGTGGCCTACCATCTGGGCGAGCTCGACCAGGGGCTCAAGCAGATGCTGGTGATGGTCAATTCCTCCCGCATCTCGCACCTGACCCGCGCCGCCGGCATGATGCGCCGTTGCCTGAACGAGGCGATGGCCGCCGCGACCGGCCGCGACGCCTTCGGCAAGACGGTGATCGCCCATCCGCTGATGCGCCGGCAGATGATGAAGATGATGGTTCCGACCGAACAGGCGCTGTCGGCGCTGCTCTACACCGCCGCCATGTCGGGCGACGGCTCGGCCCGGGCGGAGAAGGTGCTGCGCATCCTCACCCCCATCGTCAAGTATCGCGCCTGCCGGGACAACGTGCCGGTGGCGACCGGGGCGTTGGAGGCCCGCGGCGGCAACGGCTACATCGAGGACTGGCCGAATTCGCGGCTGGTGCGCGACGCGCATCTGGGGCTGCTGTGGGAGGGCACGTCTTCGATCAACGCGCTCGACGCCGTGCAGCGCGCCGTGGGCAAGGCCCGCGCGCATGAGGCGCTGGCCGAGGATCTGGCGGAGCGGATCGACGCCGCGGGCCTGCCCGGCCAGTTCCGCACCCGGCTTTCGGGCGCGGTGGACCGGGCGATCCGCTTCGCGGAGGAGGTCGCTTCCGACCCCGCGCATGAGCGCTACTGCCGCGAGGCGTCGGGCCAGCTCTACCACGCGACCACCGCCGCCCTGATGGCGGCCGAGGGGCAGGCGCTGGGCGAGGCCGGGGGCGATGCGCGGCGCCTGCTGCTGGCCCGCTTCGTGGTGGAGCACCGGATGAAGGAGCAGGGCCCGCCCAGCCTCGCCGCCCGCAAGTGGGAGGAGGAGGCGATCGACCTGCTGCTGTCCGACGCCCCGGTGTCGCTGGCCGACGCGAGCCGGCTGGTCCAGGCCTGAGCGGGCGGGGCGCCGCCGCCCCGCCGCGCGAAACGGCGCCCCGGGCGTGACCCCGGGCTTCCGCGCGGGCGGGCGGCGTCGCGCGGCCCCGGGTCAAGCCCGGGGCGCGGCAGGCGCCGTTTGCGGCGACCGCCCCCTTTCCAAAAACCTGCGCCCCGACCGCGTCATGCGGCCGGGGCGAGGTCCGGGGCGAGTGAGGGGGAAGAGGTGAGTGACGCCCCGGACGGCTCCGGCCCCGCCTGCGCGGGCCCGGCCGGAGACGCGCGCTAGAACAGCATCGCGTCCGCCTCCGGATTCCATTGGTCTTCGATCAGGCCGCGGCCGGTCGCGTCGTCGAGCACCGCGCCCTCGGGCCCGGTCAGCACGACGAGGAAGTCCTCGGTCTCCTCCGCGAGATCGTCGGCGAGGATGTCGATGACGATGCGCTGGGAGGTCTCGCCCGGCGCGAAGGTCAGCACCCCCGCCGCCGCCTCGAAATCGTCCTCGGAGGCCGAGCCCGGCAGGGTGCGCCAGCCCACCGACACCTCCCGCTCCGACGGGGCCGAGAGCGTGACCTCGAACACGGCCCTGCCGCCGCCTTCCCCCGCATCGGGAAGGTCGAACCGGATCGGCTCCAGATAGGCCATCTTGTCGTCGTGGACGGTGCGCCAGTCGTCGGCGAGGATGCCGCCGGTGTCGCCGGAATTGGGGTTCCAGGACCAGTAGGTCCAGCTTATCCCCTCCTCCCCCGCGCCGAGGTCGATGTCGCCGTCGAGGTCGTAGTCGCCGGCCATGTAGGCGGTCAGCGCCGCCAGCCAGGGCTCGTCCTTGGGGTCCTGCAGGCGCGTGCCGAACTCGCCCACCATCACCGGGGCGATGCCCTCCTCCTGGATGAAGCCCCAGGCCTCGCGGAACACGTCGTCGAGATCGTCCTCGAAGCCCGGCTGCTGGAACCAGCTCTGGGCATGGACCGAATTGCCGTAGTCGTGGGGCGAGTAGACCAGCTTGTTCGCCACCTCCAGCTCGATCGGCCGGTCGCGCACGCCCTGCAGCGCGCCGCCCCACCAGTAGGAGTCGCCCTGATAGGCGCCGACGCCTTCGACGAAGATCAGCCAGTTCGGGTTGACCGCGCCGATGGCGTCGCCCGCCGCCTCCGCCGCGCGCGCCCAGTCGGTGGCGCCGCCGCCGCCCCAGGTCCCGCCATGGGGCTCGTTGTGCAGATCGGCGCCGATGACGGTGGGGTCGTCGGCGTAGCGGGCGGCGAGCATCCGCCAGTCCTCGATCCAGCTCGCCTCGGTATGCCCGCCCTCGCCGAACCAGAGCCCGTTGCCGGAGGTCCCCGCGCCGGAGGTGGAGCGGTGATGGTCGAGGATAACCCGCAGGCCGACCTCCCCCGCATAGTCCACGATCCGGTCCATGATCTCGATCGCCGAAAGCCCCGCGAGGTCCGGGTTCTTGGAGAAGTCGATGCCGTTGGGCGCGGCGGAGGTCCGCAGCATCTCGGACGAGAACGGCAGCCGGATGGTGTTGAAGCCGAGCGAGACCATCTGGTCCATCATCTCGGCATAGCCCCGGGTCCACAGCCCGTGGGGCGCGAGGGTGGAGGATTCGAAGCCGAACCAGTTCACGCCGGCGATGCGCACCGTCTCGCCGTCAGCATCGACGATCCGGTTCCCCTGGGTGGAGAACCAGCCCGGCGCGTCTCCCTCAGACATGGCGCCTTCGGCCGCGTGGGCATCGCCGATGCTGATGCCGGGCAGCGGCGCGGGGTCGTCGTCGACGATCGCGCCGGTCGCCCGGCTGGCGTTCAGGGTGGCGCCCGAGGGGGAGGAGAGCGCGAGGGACATCGCCTCCTCCCCCTCGTGCGCCGCGTCGTCCAGAACGGCGACGCGCACGGTCTTCGCGGTCTCGCCGGCCGCGAAGGTCAGGGTTCCGGAGGCGGCGGCGTAGTCCTGGCCGGCCCGCGCCGTCCCGTCCTCGGTGGCGTAGCGCACGGTGACGGGGGTGTCGGAGGCGGCGGAGAGGGTGACCGCGAAGTCCAGCCAGCCGTCGCCCTCGCCCGCCGAGGCGGCGGCGACGGAGAGGGTCGGAAGCGGGTCTCCGTCCCCCCCGGAACCGCCCCCCGCATCCTCGCCGTTCAGGGTCAGCCCCGACAGGCTCGCCGCCGCCCCGCCCCCGGCCTGGAAGCCGAAGCCGGTGACGCCCCCGGCGGAGACGCGGGCGTTGTAGCCCATGTTCTCCAGCACATAGAGGTCGCCGACATGGGAGACGATGCGCGCGTTCCAGATGTTGGTGATCTCGAAATCCGCCCGGAACGCCACCCGCCAGCCGTCGAGACCCGCGGCCCCGCCGCCCACGGTCAGGTCCGCCACGAACCCCGCGCCCCAGTCCGAACGCACCACGTAGTCGACCGCCCCGTCGCCGGGCGCCGGCGCCTCGTCGTCATCCGCGATGGTCACCGTCGCTTCCGCCCGGCCCAGCACCGCGCCGGAGGGGGAGGACAGGCGCACCGCGAAGCGTTCGTCGGCCTCGTCCGCGAGGTCGCCGGTCACCTGCACCGTGATCGCGGCCGAGGTCTCCCCGGCCGCGAAACTGACCCGGCCGGAGGCGGCGGCGTAGTCCGACCCCGCCCGCGCCGTGCCGTCGACGGTCGCCCAGTCGACCGTCACCGGACCCGCGGCGGGTTCCGACAGGGTCAGGGTCAGCGTGACCGCCCGCCCCCCCGCGTCGCCCTCCGTCACCCGCGCGTCGGCGATGGAGACTTCGGGCGGCGGGGCGGCTTCGTCGTCGTCGATCAGCGTGACCGTCGCCTCCCCGTCCGCGAGCGTGGCGTTGACCGGGCCCGACAGGACCACCCGGAAGGTCTCGTCCCCCTCCGCGACCAGGTCGCCGATGCCGTTGGCGTGGATCGCGGCCGTGGTCTCCCCCGGCGCGAAGGTCACGGCGCCCGACTGGGCGGCGTAGTCCGAGCCCGCCCGGGCCGTGCCGTCGACCAGCGCGTAGTTCACCGTCACCGGCAGGTCGGAGGCCTTGGAGAGCGTGAGCAGGATATGCAGATGCGTGTGGCCCGCATCCCCCTCCGCCATCTCAAGATCCGCGACGGCGATCGCCGGCGGCGTTCCCGGCGCCGTGTCGGGATCGTCGTCGCGGATCGTCCCCAGGGCCTCCGCATCGCCCAGCCGCGCCCCACGCGCGGCCGAAAGCCGGAGCCCCAGGGTTTCGTCGAGCTCGTGCAGCGCATCGCCCTGCACCGCGATCTCGACGGTCTTGCGGGTCTCGCCGGCCGCGAAGACCAGCGTGCCCAGCGCGGCCGCGTAGTCCTCCCCCGCCCGCGCGGTGCCGGCGGTGGTCGCCCAGTCGACCTCCACCGGCGCCGAGGCGGGTTCGGACAGCGTGACCACGAACACCAGCCGCCCCGCCCCCTCGTCGGCGGAGGCGTCGGCGACCGAAACCGTGGGCGCCGGCGCGGCGGCGTCGAGCAGGGCGCGCCATTCGGCCCGCGCGCTCTCGTCCCGCGCCGCGATGTTGGACATCTCCAGCATCCCCAGGCTCACCCCGGTCAGCGTGTAGGTCTGCCGGTTGCCGTCGATGGCGATGACCACCGAACCCGCTTCCTCGGTCACCGAGAACTGGGCCGCGCGGAACCAGCCGAAATCGAGGCTGTCCGCGGCCGGGTCGAAGTCGAGAACGATGGCCTCTCCCCAGCGCCAGTCGATCTCGAACACCCGTCCCTCCACGCCCGACGGCGGGGTTCCCGGCCCGGCCTCGGTCGGCCAGTCGTTCGTTCCCGCGATCTCGGCGCCGATGGGCAGGATCTGCGCGTCGGGAACCGGGCCGACGCCGAGCTGAAGATGGAGCCGGTCCTCCCGCACCTGGGCGGAATAGAAGCGGAAGTTCTCCACCGTCAGCTCCGCCACGCTCACCCCCAGCAGGATCAGCGCCTGCCCGGTCCCGGCGTTGGAGATCACCACCCCCTCCGCCCCGTCGACCATGGAGAGCTGTTCGCGCGTGCCGTAATGGCGGAAGTCCACCACGTCGGTCGCCGGATCGAACGCCACCCGGTCGATGCGCCCGACCTCGTGGGACCGCGCGAAGACCACGCCGGGCTCGGCGGCGGTCCCCAGCGCCTCCGCCTGCTCCCAGGCCAGGGCGCCGCTGAGGCACTGGCGGAGGTGGTCGTTCTCGACCGGCGCGAAATTGTCGACGGTGAGCTGGCCGAGCGACACGCCCGCGATCACCACCGTCTCCCCCGACCACGGGTTCATGAAGCCGGCGCCGCGGGGCGTGTCGACGGGGATGAAGTTGTGGACGGAGACGCCGCCGAGATCGAGCTTGTCCCGCGACGGGTCGAAGCCCTCGATATCGCCCGCGCCGATCTCCACCCGGAAAAGGGTTCCGTCCCCGGCCATGTCCTCGCCTCCCCAAGGGTTTTCCCTGCGGGCCCGGTCCCAGCGGAGCCCCCTGCCCCGGACCGGCGTCCGCCTTGCCGGGCCTTGCTGCCGGGGCGCGGCGGGGGACGCCAGAGGGGCGGGGCCGGCAATCGGCGAAGCCGGCGCGATCCCCGGCGAAACCGGCCGCCGCGGGGGCCGCCTCCCGCCTTGCCCGCCCGGAACGCGGCGTCTAAGCCGGATCGGGCGACTCGAACCCTGCGCGCGAGGCAGCCGCGATGACCGCCAGCCCGACCCCGGACACGGCCCCCGACGCGGGCCCCGACGCGGCGCCCAGCCCGTTCCCCCGCACCCGCCCGCTGCGGCTGGCGGGCTGGGCGGCGTTCTTCGTGGCCGATCTGGTGGTGCGGGTGTTCGTCTATCACGACCCCGCCGACGCGCTGGCGCTGACCCTTGCGCTGGCCCCGCTGATCTTCGCCCTGGCGCAGGTCATCGCCGCGGTCTACCGGCGGCTGGGCTTCGCGGGGCGGCTGACGGCGCGGTCGCTGGCCTGGGTTCTGGGCCTGTCGGGCGCCGGGGGCGTCGTGGTGGCGCTGGCCGGCGACCTGCTGCGCCCGCCGCTCGGCATCGTCCTGCCCGAGGGGCTGCTGCTGGAACCGGCGCTGTCGGTGACCTTCTACTATTTCCTGGTCTATGTGTGCTGGAGCCTCGCCTGTTTCTGGGCCGCGGCCGAGCGCGCCCGCCGCATCGAGGAGCGCCGCGCCGCCCAGGCCGAGGCCGACGCCCTGCGCGCCGAGCTTCAGCGCCTGCGCCTGCAGCTCGACCCGCATTTCCTGCTCAACGCCCTGAACGGCATCGGCGAGGAGATGCGCGACGACCCCGTCGCCGCCTCGCAGACCATGGGCGAGCTGACCCTGTTCCTGCGCCATTCGCTGACCGCCATGGACCGGCTGGTGATGACCGTGGACGAGGAGGTGGAGGCGATCTCGGCCTATCTGGAGGTGCAGCGGTCGCGCTTCGGCGACCGGCTGCGCACCACCGTCGACGTGGAGACGGCGGCGCTGGGGCGGGGCATCGCGGGGTTCCTGCTGCAGCCGCTGGTGGAGAACGCGGTGGAGCATGGCCGCCGCGCCGCGCCGCGCCGGGTGGGGGTGGAGCTGCGGGTGACGGGCGACGCGCTGCGGGTGGCCATCCGCAACACCGGCCGGCTGGCCGAGGCGGCGCCGGAGGGCACGCGCACCGGCATCGGGCTGGCCAATGTGCGCGCGCGGCTTGCCCTGCACTATCCGGGCCGGCATCACTTGGCGCTGGAGCAGGACGGGGAGGATGTGGTGGCGACGTTGATCCTTGAGGGAGAACCGCGATCCGGGTCGTGATCGTCGATGACGAGCCGCTGGCGATCCGGGCGTTGACGCGGCTGCTGTCCGCGCATCCGGAGGTGGAGGTGGCGGCGAGCGCGGAGACCCTGGCCGAGGGGCTCGCCGCGATCGAGGCCGCGCGCCCGGACGCGGTGTTCCTCGACGTGGATCTGGGCGAGGGCGACGGCTTCCAGCTTCTCGCGGCGCTGGAGGCGGCCCCGCGGGTGGTGTTCGTCACCGCCCATTCCCGCCACGCCGTCGACGCCTTCGCCATCGAGGCGGCGGACTATCTGCTCAAGCCCGTGACGCCCGAGCGGCTGGCCGACGCCCTGCGCCGGCTGGCGAAGCGGCTGTCGCCCGGGCCCGGCGCCGCCGGCGGGCCGGAGATGCTGGAACTGAAGATGCCCAGCCGCACGGTGCTGGCGGACCCCGCCGCCATCGCCGCGCTGACCGCGGAGGGGGACTTCACCCGGGTTCACCTGGCCGACGAGCCCAGCCTGCTGATCCTGCGCACGCTGAGCCATTTCGAAACCCGCCTGCCCGACCCGCCCTTTCACCGGCTGGGACGTTCGGTGATGGTCAATCTGGACCGGGTGCGCCGGATCGTGGCGCAGGACCGGAACCTGTCCCACGCGACGCTGGAAGGGCTGGCCGAGCCGCTGGCCCTGGGCCGCACCGCCGGCCTGCGGCTGCGCGCGGCCCTGTCGGGGCGACGGGGCGGCTGAGGCGCGGGAAGCGGGGCGCGACGAGGCCCCGGGTCAAGCCCGGGGCGCCTGACGCGGGGCCCGGCCCATGGTCCGCGGGTCAGCCGCGCCGGGTGCTGTCGCGCGCGATCAGCTCGAAGCCCAGGTCGACGCGGCGCGCCTCAGGCTCGCGCCCCGCGATGCGTTCCACCAGCATCTCTATCGCGATGCGGCCCATCCGGTAGCGCCGGGTCTGGATCGAGGTGATCGAGGGCACGGCGGCCGCCATCATCTCCAGGTCGTTGAAGCCGACGATGCCGATCCGCCCCGGCACGTCCAGCCCGCGCGCCCGGCACTCGAACAGCGCGCCCAGCGCCAGGTCGTCGTTGGCGCAGAACACGGCGTCGAGGTCGGGCCCCTCGTCCAGCAGCCGCGCCAGCAGGGTCCGGCCCAGCATCACCGAGGTCGGCGCGGGGTCCAGCGCCTCCCGGAACGGCGGGCCCATGCCGGCCTCGACCAGCGCCTCGCGCCAGCCCTCCCGCCGGCGATGCATCCGCGGGTCCAGCCGGGCGCCGACGAAGCCGATGCGGCGATAGCCGCGCGCCGCGAGGTGGCGCACCGATTCCTTGGCCGCGTCGTGGTGGGAGAAGCCGACCAGCATGTCGGCCGCCGTCTCCCCCTTCTCCATGATCTGCACGAGGGGAAAGTCGACGGCGCCGAGGAACCGGCGCGTCGCCTCCGACTGGTCGAGCCCGGTCACCAGCATCGCCGCCGGACGCTGCGAGGCGAAGAGCGCGATGAGCCGGTCCTCCTCCTCCACCGCGTAGCGGGTGTTGGCGATCTGCACCTGGAACGCGGTGTCGGCCACCGCGTCGTGGATGCCCTGCAGCACGTCGGCGTAGACGTTGTTGGTCAGGCTCGGCAGCACCACCCCGATCACGTCGGAGCGGCCGGAGGCCAGCACCCGCGCCTGCGGGTCGGGGACGTAGTTCAGCTCCCGCACCGCCTTTTCGATGCGGGCGCGGGTGTCGGGAGAGACCTTGTCGGGCCGGCGCAGCGCGCGCGACACGGTGATCGGGCCGACGCCGGCGCGGCGCGCCACGTCGGCGAGCGTCGGGCGCCCGGAACGCCGCTGGCTCATCGCCGCGATCCCCGTGTCTGCGTCGCGCTCCGCCCGCCCATGCGCGGTCCTCCCCTTGTTGTCCGCGCCCCCGCGCCGGCCTGTCCGGTCCGACCATCCCACCCGGCCCGCAGGCGTGTCGACGGGCTGCGGAGCCGCAGAAAAGTTGACAGGATGTTAGCGCTATCATACTCGATGACAGCGCTGTCACAACCGAGTTGACGGCGATTCCCGGCGGCCTCCGCCGCGCGGGACGGTCGGGCCGACGCCCGGACGCCAAAGATCGACCACAGGGAGGAGATCGACATGCAGTGGAGGACTACCGCGCTGGCCGCGAGCGCGCTGGCGCTGATCGCCGGCGCCGCGCTCGCGCAGGAGCAGACGTTCCGGTTCCAGTCGTCCGACCCCGCCGGCAACCCGAATTTCGAGATGCAGAAGCGGTTCGCCGAGCTGGTCGCGGAGAAGACCGGCGGCGCCATCGCCATCGAGCTGCTGCCGGTGGAGACCATCGTCGCCCACAACGAGACGCAGGACGCCATCGCCGCCGGCATCCTCGACGGCCACATCACCGATGTGAGCTATTTCTCGGGCAAGGATCCGGCCTTCGGCCTGGTCGCCAACCCGGTCGGCGCCTGGTCCGATCCCGACCAGATGCGCGACTTCATCTACAACGGCGGCGGGCTGGAGCTGATGCGCGAGCTGGAGGCGCCCTACGGCCTCCAGTTCATCGGGCCGACCACGCCGGGCCTCGAAGCCTTCGTGTCCAAGGTGCCGCTGAACGGCGTCGCCGACCTCAAGGGCCTGAAGCTGCGCGCCCCCGAGGGCCTGGTGCAGAACGTGTTCGCCGCGGCGGGCGCCGCCCCGGTGAACCTGCCCGGCTCGGAAGTGTTCACCTCGCTCGACAAGGGCGTGATCGACGCGGCCGACTACACGGTGTTCTCCACCAACCAGGCCCAGGGCCTGAACAAGGTCGCGCCGCATCCGGTCTATCCCGGCTTCCACTCGCTCCCGCTCGTCGAGATCTCGATGAACAAGGAGAAGTGGGACGCCCTGACGCCCGAGCAGCAGGCGGCGATGGAAGCGGCGGTCAAGGAATTCTCCGACTACCAGATCGCCACCATCAAGGCGGCGGACCAGAAGGCGGTGGACGAGGCCAAGGCCGGCGGCGAGATCACCGTGCACGACTGGTCGGCCGAGGAGCGCGCCAAGTTCCGCGAGATCGCCATGGGCGAGTGGGCCAAGGTCGCCGAGCGGTCGCCGAACGCCAAGAAGGTCTACGAAACCCTCGTGACCTATCTGAAAGACAAGGGCCTGATGAACTGAGCCCGTCCGGCGCGGGGGGCCCGCCCCCCGCGCCGATCCCGCGGCCCGGCCGGCGCCCGTTCCCGCCGGCGACCCGGCGCCGCCGTTCGCGACCGTGACCGCGGAGCCCCCTGACATGACCGATCCCCAAGCCCTGCACGACGGCGCCCCGGAGGCGCCGCTCGAAGAGACGCCCGGCGCGATCCCCGAAGCCGGCCTGCTGGGCCGCTGGATCGACCGCGGCGGCCTGGTCTTCGCCATCGGCATCGGCGCCTCGGCGCTGATCCTGATCCAGGAGGTCGTGCTGCGCTACGTGTTCAACGCGCCGACCATCTGGGCGCATGAGACGACCGTGTTCCTGTGCGGCGTCGCCTTTATCTACGGCGGGCTCTACTGCGCGTCCCACGACCGGCATATCCGGGTCGTGCTGATCTACGAGGCCCTGCCGGCGCGGGTGCGCCGCGGCCTCGACATCGTGATTTCGGTGGTCTGCGCGCTGGCCGCGGCCATGTTCTGCTGGGCCGCCTGGACCATGGTCGCCCGCGCCGCCTTCGCGCCCGACGGAACCGTGCGGCTGGAGCGCTCGGGCTCTGCCTGGGATCCGGTCTATCCGGCGCTGGTCAAGATCTTCCTGATGCTGGTGATGGGCGTGATGGCGATCCAGTTCCTGATTCTGGCGTGGAACTACGCCACGGGGCGGAAAACCGCCGGCGACCGCGGAGGGCGCGTCTGATGTCGATGGAGCTTTTCGGCGCGCTCAAGGGCCTGGGGGTGGAGGGCGGCACGCTGGCGATGTTCGCCATGCTGCTGATCCTGCTGCTGACCGGCATTCCGCTGGCCTTCGTCACGCTGCTGGTGGCGCTGGTCTTCGCGCTGGGCTGGTTCGGGCCGATGGCGGTGCCGCTGATCACCTCCCGCGTCTATTCCTTCGTCAGCTCCTTCGTCTTCGTCTCGGTCCCGATGTTCGTGCTGATGGCGGCGATCCTCGACCGCTCGGGCATCGCGCGGGACCTGTTCGACGCGATGAAGCTGGTCGGCGGGCGCCTGCGCGGCGGCGTGGCCATCCAGACCCTGCTGGTGGCGGTGGTGCTGGCGGCGATGTCGGGGATCATCGGCGGCGAGATCGTGCTGCTGGGCCTGCTGGCGCTGCCGCAGATGCTGCGCCTGGGCTACGACCGCAAGCTCGCCATCGGCGTGGTTTGCGCGGGCGGGGCGCTGGGGACGATGGTGCCGCCCTCGATCGTGCTGATCCTCTACGGGCTGACCGCCAACGTCTCGATCGGGGAGCTGTTCACCGCCTCCTTCCTGCCGGGCGCGATGCTGGCGGGGTTCTACGTGATCTACGTGCTGATCCGCGCCTATCTCGACCCCAAGGTCGCGCCGGTGATGGAGCAGAACGAGATTTCGGGCGCTGAAAAGCTGCGCCTGCTCAAGGGCCTGATCCTGCCGGTGATCGTGGTGATCTGCGTGCTGGGCTCGATCTACGGCGGGATCGCCTCGGTGACCGAGGCCTCGGCGGTGGGCGTGATCGGGGTGCTGATCTCCACCGTGATCCGGGGGGAGTTCACCGTCTCGCTGGTCAAGGGCGCGGCGCTGCAGACCCTGCGCACGGTCGGCATGATCGTGTGGATCGGCATCGGCGCCTCGGCGCTGGTCGGGGTGTTCAACCTGATGGGCGGCATCCGCTTCGTGCAGGAGCTGCTGACCGGCGTCTCCGACAATCCGATGATCGTCATCCTGACCATGATGCTGATCCTGTTCGTGCTGGGCATGTTCCTGGACTGGACCGGGATCGCGCTGCTGACCATGCCGATCTTCGTGCCGATCGTGACCAAGCTGGGCTACGACCCGGTGTGGTTCGGGGTGGTGTTCTGCATGAACATGCAGGTCAGCTTCCTGAGCCCGCCTTTCGGGCCGGCGGCCTTCTACCTGAAATCGGTGGCCCCGCCCGACATCTCGCTGGGCGAGATCTTCCGCTCGCTGCTGCCCTTCATCGGGATGCAGATGCTCGCCGTGGCGATGCTGATCGCCTTCCCCGGCATCACGGGGCGCTGAGCGATGGCCCTGCGACTCGAAAAACGCCCCGACCTGACCATCGCCCGCGTCGAGACCCTGCGCCTGCGCGAATTCCCGAACCTCGTCTGGGTGATGGTGGAGGCCGACGACGGGACCGTCGGCCTCGGCGAAACCTTCTTCGGCGCCTCGGCCGTGGAGGCCTATGTCCACGACTGGTGCGCGCCCCTGCTGCTGGGGCGCGACCCGCTGGCGATCCCGGCCCGCATGACCAGCCTGCGCGACTATATCGGCTGGCGGGGGGCGGGGGTGGAGACGCGGGCCCTGTCGGCCATCGACATCGCGCTGTGGGACCTGCGGGCGAAGCATCTGGGCGTGCCGCTGGTGGACGCGCTGGGCGGGCGGGCGCGGCAGGCGATCCGCACCTACAACACCTGCGCCGGCTACCGCTACGTGCGGTCGGCGGAGGGGCAGAAGGTCGCCAACTGGAACACGCAGGCGGCGGAGGGGCCTTACGAGGACCTCGACGCCTTCCTGACCCGCGCGGGCGAATTGGCGCTCTCCCTGAAGGACCAGGGCATCGAGGCCATGAAGATCTGGCCCTTCGACCCGGCCGCCGAACGCTCCGGCGGATGGGACATCACCCCCGCGGAACTGCGCGAGGCGCTGCGGCCGTTCGAGCTGATCCGCGAGGCGGTGGGCGACGACATGGACATCATGGTCGAGTTCCACTCGCTCTGGTCCCCGCCCGTCGCGCGGCGCCTGTCGCGGGAGCTGAAGCGCTTCGGCACCTACTGGCACGAGGACCCGTTCCGACTGGAGAACCTCGCGGACCTCAAGGAATACGCGCGCCACACCGACGCGCTGATCTGCGCGTCGGAGACGCTGCCCTCCCTCCACGCCTTCCGGGAATATCTGGAAACCGGCGTCGCGGGGGTGGCGATGCTGGATCTGGGCTGGTGCGGCGGCGTCTCCGCCGCGCGCAAGATCGCGGGCATGGCGGAGGCGTATCAGGTCCCCGTCGCGCCGCATGACTGCACGGGGCCGGTGGTCTACGCCGCCTCCTGCCACCTGTCCCTGCACGCGCCCAACGCGCTGGTGCAGGAATCGGTGCGCGCCTTCTACACCGGCTGGCATCTTGAGCTGGCCGAAGCCGTGCCGACCCCCGTGGGCGGCATGATCGACGTGAGCGACGCCCCCGGCCATGGCGTGACCCTGCGCCCGGGCCTTGTCGACCGCCCGGACGCGCTGCGGCGCGCGTCCGCGGCCTGAGAGGAGAGGAGCCGATGACCGACGCCCCCAAGAAGCTCCGTTCCCGCGCCTGGTTCGACAACCCCGACGACCCGGCGATGACCGCGCTCTATCTGGAGCGCTACCTGAACTACGGCCTGACCCGCGACGAGCTGCAGTCCGGCAAGCCGATCATCGGCATCGCCCAGACCGGCTCCGACCTCAGCCCGTGCAACCGTCCGCTGATGGAACATGCCAAACGGGTGCGCGAGGGCATCCGCGAAGCGGGGGGCATCTGCATCGAATTCCCGGTGCATCCGATCCAGGAGACGGGAAAGCGCCCCACCGCGTCGCTGGACCGCAACCTCGCCTATCTGGGGCTGGTCGAGGTGCTTTACGGCTATCCCATCGACGGCGTGGTGCTGGCCATCGGCTGCGACAAGACCACGCCCGCCTGCCTGATGGCGGCGGCCACCGTGGACATTCCGGCCATCGCCCTCTCCGGCGGGCCGATGCTCAACGGCTGGTACAAGGGGGAGCGCGCTGGCTCCGGCTCGATCATCTGGAAGGCGCGCGAGCTGCTGGCCGAAGGCAAGATCGACTACGAGGGCTTCATGGAGATGGCGGCCGCCTCCGCCCCCTCTCCGGGCTGGTGCAACACCATGGGCACCGCGACCACGATGAACAGCCTGGCCGAGGCCCTGGGCATGTCCCTGCCCGGCTGCGCCGCCATCCCCGCCCCGCATCGGGAGCGCGCCCAGATCGCCTACGAGACCGGCAAGCGCATCGTCGACATGGTGCGCGAGGACCTCAAGCCCTCGGACATCCTGACGCGCGAGGCGTTCGAAAACGCCATCGCGCTGTGCTCCGCCATCGGGGGGTCCACCAACGCGCCGGTGCATATCGCCGCGATCGCCCGCCATGCGGGCGTCGAGCTGGACCTGACGGAGTGGGAGCGGATCGGGCGCGACATTCCGCTGATCGTGAATCTTCAGCCGGCGGGCAAGTATCTGGCGGAGGACTTCCACCGCGCCGGCGGCGTCCCCGCCGTGATCGGCGCGATGATCGAGAAGGGCCTGATCCGCGAAGGCGCCCTGACCGTCACCGGCAAGACGATGGGTGAGAACTGCCGCGGCAAGGCGTCCGAGGACGCGGACGTGATCCGGTCCTTCGACGACCCGATCCAGAAGGCCGCCGGCTTCCGCGTCATGCGCGGGAACCTGTTCGACAACGCGATCATGAAAACCTCGACCATCACGCCCGATTTCCGGCGGCGGTATCTGTCGAACCCCGACGATCCCGACGCCTTCGAGGGCCGTGTCATCGTCTTCGACGGGCCCGAGGACTTTCACCACCGCATCGACGATCCCTCGCTCGCCATCGACGAAAACTGCATCCTGGTGATGCGCGGCGCCGGCCCCATCGGCTATCCGGGCGCGGCCGAGGTGGTGAACATGCGCGCCCCCGACTATCTGCTGAAACGGGGGATCCACGAACTGCCCTGCATCGGCGACGGGCGGCAGTCGGGGACGTCGGGCTCGCCCTCGATCCTCAACGCCTCGCCCGAGGCGGCGGCGAACGGGCCGCTGGCGCTGCTGCGCACCGGCGACCGGCTGCGGGTGGACATGAAGACCGGCTCGGTCGACGCGATCCTGACCGAGGCGGACTGGGCGACCCGCCGGGCGGAGCTGGAGGCGGCGGGCGGCTACGCCTATCCTGACCACCAGACCCCGTGGCAGGAGATCCAGCGCGGCTGCGTCGACCAGCTCGGCGCCGGCATGGTCCTGAAACCGGCGGTGAAATATCAGCGCATCGCGGCGAAGGGGATGCCGCGGGACAATCACTGACCGCGCCATGACCGACACGCCTGTCATCGGCCTCGACTGGGGCACCAGCTCCCTGCGCGCCTACCTGCTGGGCCCCGACGGCGTGCGGGACCGGCGGGAAAGCGCGCAGGGCCTGCGGGCCCTGCCCGCGGGCGGCTTCGCGGCGGCCTTCGCCGAGGCGGTGGCGGGCTGGCCGACCGACGCGCCGGTGCTGATGGCCGGCATGGTCGGCGCCCGCACCGGCTGGCGCGAGGCGCCTTACGTGGAGATCGCCGCCGGCGGCGCGGGGCTCGACGCGCTGGCCGCCGGGCTGGTCGACATGTCCGACCTCGCGGGCCGCCCCGCGAAGCTGGTCCCCGGCGTCAGCGACCCCGCCGGCCCGGACGTGATGCGCGGGGAGGAGACGCAGCTTGTCGGCGCCGCCGCGCAGGCGGGCGACGGCATGGTGGTCCTGCCCGGCAGCCATTCCAAATGGGCGACCCTGCGCGACGGCCGCATCGCGGGGTTCCGCACCGCGATGACCGGGGAGCTTTTCGCCGCGCTGAGCCGCGCCACCCTCCTCGCCGACACCATCGAGCCGCCCGCCGACGCGGCGGAGGACGCCGCGGGCTTCGACGCCGGCCTCGCCGCCGCGCGGAAGCTGGCCGCGCCCGGCGACCTGCTCACGGCCTTCTTCGCGATCCGCGCGCAGGTGCTGTTCGGGGCGCTGCCCGCGGGGCGCGCGGGCGGCTATCTCTCGGGCCTGCTGATCGGGGCCGAGATCGCGGCGAACCTGCCGGCCGACCCCGCCTCCGCGCCCCCGGTGCGCATCGTCGCCGCCCCCGGCCTCGCCGCCCGCTACGCGCGCGCGCTCTCGGCCTTCGGGGCCGCGCCCCGCATCCTTCCCACCGACCTCGCCGCCGACGGCCTCGCGGCGCTGGCCGCCGCCGCCCGGCTTCAAGGAGCGCCCGCATGATCGACCTCGACGCCGCCCTCGCCCGCCTGCCGCTGCTCGCCATCCTGCGCGGCATCACCCCGCCGGAGGCCGGCCCGGTGGGCCGGGCGCTGGTCGGGGCGGGTTTCTCGATCCTCGAAGCGCCGCTGAACTCGCCGGATCCCTATGACAGCATTCGCCAGCTCGCGGACGCCCATGGCGAGACCTGCCTCATCGGCGCCGGCACCGTGCTGACGCCCGAGCAGGTGCAGCGCACGGCGGATGCGGGGGGGCGGATCATCGTCTCCCCCAATTTCAACGCCGAAGTGGTGCGCGCCACCAAGCGGCTGGGCCTCGTCTCCTGCCCCGGCGTGTTCACCCCGTCGGAGGCCTTCGCCGCGCTCGACGCCGGCGCGGACTGCCTGAAGATCTTCCCCGGCGACGCCATCGCGCCCGGCTTCGTCAAGGCGATCCGGGCGGTGCTGCCCGCTGGGACGCGCATCGTGGTCACCGGGGGCGTGGGCGCGGCCAATCTGGCGGACTTCATGGCGGCGGGGGCGAGCGGCGCGGGCATCGGCTCCGCCCTCTACAAGCCCGGCCGGTCGGCGGAGGAGGTCGGGCGGCTCGCCGCGGAGCTCGTCGCCGCGGCGGCGGCTGCGAAGGCGGGCGCATGAGCCGGGGTCTCGACATCCTCACCCTCGGCGAGCCGCTGGTCGAGTTCAACGAGACCGAGCCCGGCCGCTGGCTGGAGGGCTTCGGCGGCGACGTGTCCAACGTCGCCATCGCCGCGGCCCGTCTGGGCGCCCGCGCCGGCATCGCCGCGCGTCTGGGCGCGGACGGCTTCGGCGACGCGCTGGCGGCGCTGTGGGCGCGGGAGGGGGTCGACGCCTCCGCCGTCGCGCGGGACGACCAGGCCCAGACCGGGCTTTATTTCGTGCGCCACGGCCCGGACGGGCACGCATTCGAATACCGCCGCGCCGGGTCCGCCGCGGCCCGGATGAAGCCCGCGGACCTGCCGCTGGACGCCATTCGGGGGGCGCGCTGCCTGCATCTCTCCGGCATCTCCCAGGCCATTTCGGACAGCGCCGCCGAGGCCGGTTTCGCCGCCATCGAGGCCGCCCGCGCCGCCGGCGTCCCGGTCTCCTACGACCCCAACCTGCGCCTGCGCCTGTGGCCGCTCGACCGCGCGCGCGAGGTGATCCACGCCGCCATGTCCCGGGTCGACATCGCCCTGCCCGGCCTCGACGACGCGAAGCTTCTGACCGGGAAGGACACGCCTGACGCGGTCTGCGACGCCTATCTCGCGCTCGGCGCCAGGGTGGTGGCGCTGACGCTGGGGGCGGAGGGGGTGATGGTCGCGACGCCCGAGACCCGCGCCTCGATCCCCGCCCGCAAGGCCCGCGCGGTCGACGCCACCGGGGCGGGCGACTGCTTCGACGGCGCCTTCCTGACCCGGTGGCTGGAGACGGGGGACGCGCTGGAGGCCGCGCGCTTCGCCTCCTGCGCCGCGTCGCTTTCGGTGGAGGGCTGGGGCGCCGTGGCCCCCCTGCCCCGCCGCGCGGCGGTGGAGGCGGCGCTCTCCGCCGGCTGAGCCCGCGACGGGCAGGCGACGGGCCAGCGAGGGGGGCCGGCGCGGATCACGCGCCGGTCCGCGCAGCCCCCTCTCCGCCGCGCCGCCGCAGCGCCCCGGCGGCCAGGCAGCTCAGCCCCGCCATCGCCGCCGAGACGCCGAGGCACAGCGGCAGCCCGCCCGCCTGGTAGGACAGCCCTGACAGCAGGGTCCCCGCCAGCCGCCCGGCGGCGTTGGCCATATAGTAGAAGCCCACGTCCATCGTCACCCGCTCCGCCGTCGAGAAGGCGAGGATCAGGTAGGAATGGAGCGAGGAGTTCACCGCGAAGACCGCGCCGAACAGCAGCAGCCCGCCGATCAGCGCCGCGGTCAGCCAGTCCGCCGGCCCATCCGCGGCCCAGGCGGCGACGGCGAGCGCGGCGGGGATCGCGGTCAGAAGCCCCGCCCAGGTGCGGGCGAGGCCCACCGTTTCCGGCAGGCTCCGCCCCTTCGCGGCCAGAATGCGCGGGGCGAAGGCCTGCACCGCGCCGTAGCCGATGATCCACACCGCCATGAACGTGCCGATCTGGAAGAAGGCGGCGCGGTTCCCGGCCTCGGACCCGTCGGAGAGGACGCCGTAGAAGTAGATCGGGATGCCCACCACGAACCACACGTCACGGGCGCCGAACAGGAACAGGCGGGCGGCCGACAGCACGTTGATGTCCCGGTCCTTGGAGAACACCTCGGCGAATTTCGCGCCCTTGCGCCCGCGCGGCAGCCCCGCCGGCATCAGCAGCGCCACCGCCGCCAGCACGGCGACCAGCGCCCCCGCCATCGCGTAGACCGAGGCCTGGAAGCCCGCCCCCGCCAGCAGCGCCGCGCCGATCAGGAAGCCCAGCCCCTTCACCGCGTTCTTCGAGCCGGTCAGCGCCGCCACCCAGCGGAACAGGCCCCCGCCCTCGGCCGGGGCCAGCAGCTTGACCGCGCTCTTGGAGCTCATCTTGGCCAGGTCCTTGGCCACGCCCGACGCCCCCTGCACCGCCATCACGAAGGCGACGGAGACGGCGACGGTCCATTCCTCCGACACCTGCCCCAGCGCGGCCAGCGCCCCGATCTGCAGGGCGAGGCCGGCGTAGAGGGTGGAGGTCAGCCCGAACCGCGCCGCGATCCAGCCCGCGCAGAGGTTGGTGACGATCCCCGCCGCCTCGTAGAGCAGGAACAGCCAGGCGAGTTGCAGGGCGGTGAAGCCCAGCACGTGGAAATGCAGAAGCACCAGCATCCGCAGCGCGCCGTCGGTCAGCATGAAGGCCCAGTAGGCGGCGGTCACGGCGGCGTAGGCCGCCAGCGGACGGCCGGGTTCGGGCGGGGGCGCGGGAACGGCGGACACGGTCAGAGCCCCTCCGCCACCAGCCGCAGCACGTCGACCAGACGGCAGGCGTAGCCCCATTCGTTGTCATACCAGGCGTAGACCTTGGCCTGCGTGCCGTTGACCACCATCGTCGACGGCCCGTCCACGATGGAGGAGCGCGGGTCGTTCACGTAGTCGGCCGAGACCAGCGGCCGGGTCTCATACCCCAGGATGCCGCGCAGCTCGCCCTCGGCCGCCGCCTGGAACAGGGCGTTGATCTCCTCGACGCTGGTCTCCCGCTCCATCTCGAACACGCCGTCGGTCAGCGAGGCGTTGAGCAGCGGCACCCGCACCGCATGGCCGTTCAGCCGGCCGGTCAGCTCCGGATAGATCAGGGTGATCGCGGTCGCCGAACCCGTGGTGGTCGGGATCAGGCTGTTGAGCGCCGAGCGCGCCCGGCGCAGGTCCTTGGCCGGCCGGTCGACCATGGTCTGGGTGTTGGTCACGTCGTGGAGCGTGGTGATGGAGCCGTGGCGGATGCCGATCCGCTCATGCAGCACCTTCACCACCGGGGCGAGGCAGTTGGTGGTGCAACTCGCCGCGGTCACCAGATGATGCCGCGCCGGGTCGTAGAGGCGATGGTTGACGCCGTAGACGAGATTGAGCGCCGGCGCCTCCTTCACCGGGGCGGAGACCACGACCTTGCGCACCCCGGCGTCGTAATAGGGCTGCAGCTTCGCCGGGGTCTTGAAGGCGCCGGTGCAGTCCAGCACCACGTCCACGCCCAGCGCCTCCAGCGGCAGGTCCTCGATCCGCCGGGCGCGGGCGAGCGTCATACGGGTTCCGCGCACGGTCAGCCCGTCCTCGTCATGGGCGATCTCCGCCGGCCAGCGGCCGTGGACCGTGTCGAATTCCAGCAGATGCGCATGCTGGGCCGGGTCGCCCTCCGCATCGTTGAGCAGGACGATCTCGCCTTGCAGGCCCTGGTCGAAGGCGGCGCGCAGGGCGAGCTTGCCCATCCGGCCGAGGCCGTTGATCGCGATGCGGGGGGCGGATGCGGGCATGGGGCGCTCCGGTGTCAGGGGAAGCGGCCGGCCGCGGACGCGGCCGGCCGATGGAAAGGAGGGCGTCGCGGCAGGAGGCCGGAGGGGTCAGTCGGCCCGGGCGGGGGCGTCGGCCTCTCCCGGAATCGCGTCCAGCCGGCGCTGCAGCGAAATCCGGTCGAGCGACTCCAGCGGAAGCTCCATGAAGGCCGACAGCCGCCGGTGCAGCCCCCGATAGGCGTCGAGGAAGGCGAGGCCCTTCTCTGCGTCCGAGCCCTCCACCTTCACCGGGTCGGGCATCCCCCAATGCGCGGAGATCGGCTGCCCGGGCCAGGGCGGGCATTCCTCGTTCGCCGCCAGATCGCAGACGGTGAACACGAAATCCAGCGCCGGCGCGTCGGGCCCCTGGAACTCCGCCACGTTCTTGGCGCGCAGGGCGGCGACGTCGTGACCCAGCTCGCGCAGCACCGCGACGGCATGGGGGTTCAGCTCGGAATAGGGACGGGTCCCGGCCGAGAAGGCCCGGAACCGGCCGCCCCCCTCCCTGGCCAGGATCGACTCGGCGAAGATGGAGCGGGCCGAGTTGCCGGTGCAGATGAACAGCACGTTGAAGACGCGGTCGGTCATCGGGGGACCTCCGAGGGTCTGGAAGGCGCGCGCGGCGAGCGGGATGCACAGCTCGGGCCGCCCGCGGCAGCAGTCCGAGACCAGGTAGTCGACCAGCGCGCCGGTCCGGGCGAGGTCGATGCTGTAAAAGACCGATTTTCCGTGACGCCGCGATGTCACCAGCCCGGCCCGGGCCAGCGCCCCGACATGGACCGACAGCGTGTTCGGCTTCATGCCCAGCGCCTCGGCGATGTCGCTGGGGCGCACGCCTTCCGGCGCGTGGCGGGCGAGCAGGCGGAACACGGCCAGGCGGCCGGCATGGCCGAGGGCGGCGAAGGCTTCTACTGACAGATTCGATTCCATAATTCATGGATACATGAATTATGGAATCGTTCAAGCGCCCATGCCGCGACGGGCGAGGGGCCGGAGGCGGGCTCCGGCAGTTCGCCGGCGGTCGCCCGACGGCGCCCCGCGCCGGCGGTCGGCCCGGATCCCGGACCCGGGGCCGTCCGCGACGTTCTTCCGCGATCCGCGGCGACGTGGTAAACGATGCGCGCGACCCGACACCCAGCCTCGCCAGGCATCCGTCACTTTCCCAGATCAGATGCCGGCAGGTGAATACATGGCGAAGACGAAAGTTCGTTTCGTCGAGGGTGCGGATGTCGCTCTCGCGGATTTCATGGAGTTTCTCGGGGACTGTCTTCTCGACGGGGTGGTCGCATCCGACGACGAGACCTCGCTGACCATCACCGGCGCCGACACGCTCGGCACATTGACCGGAGAGAACATCAGCCTCGGGCTGGCCTCCACCGGCACGATCTCGACCTGGGTGCTTGAGGAGAACGGCGAGAAGCTCTGGACGATCTCCAACGCCGGGTTCGACGTCGCCGCCCTGACCGCGGCGGCCTTCGCCGAGGGCTACGGCGAGGACGTCTTCGCCTTCGAGACCTACTATTTCGACCGGGACTGGAACTACCGGGGCACGGATGCCGACGACCTCGCGCCTCCGGGCGCCACGACCTCGGACGGGTTCGAGATCGATTTCGTGGGCGACGACGTCTTCACCCTGCGCGGCGGGGCCAGCGCGGCGACGGCGGCGCCGGCGTTGACGCCCAGCAGGCCCGGTTCGGCCAGCGGGTTGCGCATCACCGTCTGCGCGATGGTCCCCGCCAGCCCCAGCGCCGCCCCGGCCAGCGCCGCCAGCGCCGCGCGCGGCAGGCGCAGGTCGAGCACGATCATCGCCGAGGCGGGGGAGGTCGTCCGGTCGCCGGTCAGGGCGCCGAGGATCTCCGCCGCCGGCAGAGCCCGGTCGCCCAGCGCCAGGGAGGCGGCGAAGACCGCGGCCAGCGACAGCGCCAGGGTCAGCCCCGGCGCGATGGCGCGGAAGGGGGCGCAGGCGGGCGCGAGCGCGGAGGCGAGCGTGGGGGCCGGGGCCTGGGTTTCGTCCCGCCGCCTCATGCCGCCGCGCCCGCCCGTCGCCCGGCCCGGCCGCGGACGAACCAGATGAACGCCGGCGCGCCGAGCAGCGCCATGCCCACCCCCACCGGCACGTCCCGCCCCGGCAGGCCCGCGCGCAGGGCGGCGTCGGCGCCGACCACCAGCGCCGCGCCGCCCAGCGCCGCGACCGGCAGCAGGCGGGCGAAATCCGTGCCCACCGCCAGCCGCGCCGCGTGGGGCGCCATCAGCCCCACGAAGCCGATCGGCCCGGCCAGCGCCACCGCCGAGCCCGCCAGCATCACCACCGCCACGGCGCAGAGCGCGCGCCAGAGCAGCACGTTCTGCCCCACCTGGCGGGCGACCTCCGCGCCGAGGCTCAGCGTCGTCACCTGGCGCGAGAAGATCAGCGCCGCGGCCAGCCCCGCCGCCGCCCAGGGCGCCGCGGCGGCCACCGCCTGGGGCGAGCGGCCTTCGACCGAGCCCACGGTCCAGGCCCGCACCGCGTCCAGAGAGCCCGTGTCGAAGATCAGCGCCGCCGCGGTCAACGAGCCGATGAAGGCCGACAGGATCGCGCCGGCCAGCGCCAGCTTCGCCGACGTCGCCCCGCCGCGCCCGGCGGAGCCCGCGGCGTAGACCGCCGCCGCCGCCATGGCCGCGCCGGCGAAGGCCCAGCCCACCAGCGTTCCCATCGCCGCCCCCGGGGCCAGGATCGAGGCGCAGACCACCGCGAAGGCCGCGCCGGCGTTGATCCCCAGCAGGCCGGGCGAGGCCAGCGGGTTGCCGGTCGCCGCCTGCATGATCGCCCCCGCCGCGGCCAGCGCGCCCCCCGCGATCAGCCCGGTCAGCAGCCGCGGCAGCCGCACCGCGCGCAGCACCGCATGGGCGTGGGCGTCCGGATCGGGGGAAAAGACGGCGGCGAACAGGGTCCGCGTCGGGATCTCGGTCGCGCCGATGCGCAGGGACCACAGGGCGGCCAGAGCCAGCAGCAGCGCCAGCCCCGCCGCGACCGCCGCGCCGCCTGCGCGGGAACGCCCGCCCGACGACGCCCGCCCCGCCGCGGTCATTCCGCCGCCAGCAGGTATCGCTCGACATCGTCGAGCACCCGGTGGGCCGATGCGGCGCCCGAGAACTCCATCCAGGTCCCGGCATCCACCCGATGCGCCCGCCCCGCCTTAACCGCCGGCAGCGCGCGCCAGAGCGGATGGGCCAGCACCTCGTCCAGCCGCCCGTTGGTGTCGGAATCGTTGGCCCCCCCGACGATGTAGAGCAATGTCTCCCCGCTCAGGCCCGCCAACTCCTCCCAGTCCGGGCGACGCAGGGTCTCGTCGCCCTGCGCGGTCTCGAACGGGGGCCGGACCACGCCCGCGTCGCGCAGCACCAGGAAGGGGCCGTAGGCGCGAGGGCTGTCGAGATAGACCTGAAAATCCCAGGTGGTGATGCGCAGGACCGAGACCGGGGCCCGGCTGACCCGCGCGCGCAGCGCCTGCGCGCGCGCCTCGTATTCGGCGAGGATCGCCTCGGCCTCCGCCCCGCGCCCGGTGGCCCGGGCGAGGATGCGGTAATAGTCCTTCCAGTTCTCCGCCCCGATCAGCACCGTCGGCGCGATGCGCGAGGCCATGGCCAGCGCCGTCTCGCCCAACATGCCGGCGCCGAGGATCAGGTCGGGTTGAAGCGCCGCGACCGTCTCGAGGCTCGGCTCGACGAAGGCGCCGATGCTCTCCACCCCCGCGGCCTCCGCCCGGGCGCGCAGGGCGTCGTCGGACATGCCGACGAGCGGGGCGCCCACCAGCGGAAGGCCCAGCTCCAACCCCATGCCGAGGCTGAAGGTCGGGTCGAGGACCAGGATCCGCTGCGGGTCGACCGGAACGCAGACCGGCCCGCCGAGGATCATCGGCCCCTCGACCAGCCGCCCGTCGCAATCGGCGGCGGAGGCCGGGGCGGGAGCGAGACCGGGGGCGAGGCCGAACGCGGCGGCGAGCGCCGACAGGGCGAGGGCGGCGGCGGAACGGGGTCGGCGCATGGGGCGGCTCCTTCGCGGCGCGAGCGCGGGGCGGGACGGGATCACGGCTCGGCCAGGGGGCCGGCGCCGGCGGGGGGCGGGACGAGCCGGCGGCGCAGCCCGGCCTCGACGATGGCGCGCATCTCCGCTTCCGGTCGCAGCACGCAGGTCGTGCATAACGCGGCGCCGGGAAGGTCCTTCCACAGGCAGCAGCCGCCGCGGGCGCGGAAGGCCCGGCGCAGCGGCGGGGCGTCGGGGCGGGCCGGGTCGCGGACCTCCGCCTCCAGAAAGCGCATCTGCGGGTTGGTCATCGGCGCGCCGGGGCGCTTGAGGATGCCCAGCGCGTCGGCGCGGGCCGCCTCCTCCCGGCCCAGCGCGCGCCCGACCTCCAGGAACTCGCCCGCCACCGCGTCGCCCGCCAGCCGCCACATGGCGCGGCGGGACAGGCGGGTGAGCCGATGCGCGGCCTCGATCAGCGGGCCGAGGAAGGCCTCCAGCTCCTCCCGCATCCGATCGCGCAGCGCCTCCCGGTCCGGCGCGGGCCGGGCGTCGGGATGCACGGCGAAGGGGCCCTGCCCGGCCTCGACGTCGAAGGCCGGGTCGAGCAGGTCGAGATGGACCGGGTCCCGCTCTGTCGTCGCGGACGCGGCGACGACGGCGAAACGGGTGGCGCCCGCCCCCAGCCGCGGCGCGACGCCCGCGCCCAGCAGGCAGGCGGCGGCCAGGGTGGACGCAGGGCTCGCCGCGGTGATGACCAGCGAGGCGGCCAGCCCCTTGGGCTGAAGCCGCGGCTCCCAGCGGCGCGGCCGCTCCAGCAGCGCGCGCATCGCTTCCGCGTCGGCGCAAAGCTCCGACAGGCGCGGCCTGTCGCCCGGCGGCGGCGCGCCCGCCCCGCCGGCCCGCGACAGGCGCAGATAGGGCTGGCGCCGGGTCAGCACCGCGAAGACCGCGTCCAGCGGGTGCGGCGGCGCGGACGTCACTGCGGCCGTCGCAGGGGCCGTCGCAGGGGCGGGCGGGGGAGCCGAAGCGGAAACTGGGTCGGTGGGGGGCGCATCCGCGCCTCTCCTGCCATGTCCGGTCATCCCGCCCCCGTCAGAACGTCGCGCGCAGGCGCAGGCCGACGCTCCGCCCCTCGCCGATCGTGGCGTTGGCGCCGGTCGCGTCGATCGAGGTCAGGTAGCGGTCGTCGAACAGGTTGCGCACATAGAGCGCCACCGTCGCCGGCCCGAGGTCGTAGCCGATCTGGGCGTTGACCACGGTGTAGGCGTCGACCTCCCGCGCATCGGTGTTGGCCACGTCGCCGAAGCTGTAGTAGCCGCCGGTGAAGGTGGCGTCGGCCGCGGCGAACACCCCGCTCGCATGGCGCCAGGACGCGCCGAGGCTCGCGGTCGCCGCCGGCGCCTCGGGGTAGGACTTGCCCTTGAGCGCGCCGGCCGAGGTCACGCCCGCGTCGAATTCGGTCCGCATCAGGCCCAGCGCGCCGAACACCTGGAAGCCTGGCGCGACCTGCCAGCGGGCGTCGACCTCCAGCCCGTAGGCGTGGGAACGGGCCCCGTTCTCGGTCACGGTCTGGCCGGGGAAGGCGGGGTTGGAGGTCAGGATCTGCTGGTTCTCGTAGTCGTACCAGAAGGCGTTGGCGTTCACCTCCAGCCGGTCGTCCAGCCAGCGCGACCGCCAGGCCAGCTCGTAGGCCCAGAGATATTCCGGCGCCACCTCGTTGATCGCGCCGGTCCCCGCCACCGCCTCCGAGAAGCCGGCCCGGTAGCCGCGCGAGGCGGTCAGCCCGACCGTGTGATCGGGGGTCACGTCGAAGGCCGCGCCGACCTTGGGCAGGAACACCACGTTCTCGGCGGAGCTCTTCTCGTCCAGCGAACCGTAGACCGCCTGCGGCGTGCAGCCGGCGACCGCGCATTCGCCGATCGCGGCCTGGGTGGCGCCCACGTCCAGCGCCCGGCCGCGGAAGTCGGCGGAGACCTCCTCGTGCAGCAGGCGGCCGCCGGCCATCAGGGTCCAGCGCTCGGTCAGCGCGTAGCGGGCGTCGGCGTAGATCGCGTAATTGGTCGTCTCGTTGCGGGCGTCCAGCTCCTGGAAATAGGCGACGGGGATGCCGGCGGGGGCGAGCTGGTCGGTGGCGATGACCGAGTCGAGATCGGTGCGGAACCGCCCGAAGAACAGCCCGATGACGCCGGAGAGGCCGGAGCCCGCGGGCTCGAAGGTCAGTTGCAGGTCCTGAGAGATGTCGCGCGCGTCGCGGGTGTCGTCGCGGTCGAAGACCGAGCCGGCGGGCGACCAGATCTGGACTTCGGTATCCGACATCGCGGTCACCGATTTCAGCGCGAAGCCGCCGGGCAGGTCGTAGTCGACCTCGGCCACGTAGCGGTTGACATGGGTGTCGCGGAACTCCGCCGCCGTGCCGGTGGGATCGTCGAAGACCCGGTCGAAGAAATCGGGGCCCGAGACCGCGTTCCAGCCCGGCTTGTCATGGGTGTGGGAGGCGGTGAACAGCGCCCGCAGGCCGGGGATCGCGTCGGGCTCGAACAGCAGCTTGCCGCGGATCTCCTCGAACTCGTCCTCCTTGAGCGAGTCGGCGGCGGGGTTGGCGTAGCGGATGTCCTTCTCCTCGCGCGCCACCTGGCCGGCGATGCGGAAAGCGACCTGATCGCCCAGCAGCGGCCCCGACAACGCCAGCGCGCCGGAGCGGCGGCTGTCCGTGCCGAACTCCCCCTCGGCGATCATCTCGGGATGGAAGGTGGGGTCCTTGGTCTCCACGATCACCGCGCCGCCCAGCGCGTTGCGGCCCTGAAGGGTGGACTGGGGGCCGCGCAGGACCTCCACCTGCTCGACGTCGAACAGGCCGCGGCTGCCGCGGCGGGTGGCCTCCACCCCCTGCTGGGCGCCGTCCACGATCACCGCGACGACCGGCGCGGCGCGGCTGGGCTGGGTCACGCCCTCCGAGTTCAGGCCGCGGATGACGATGTTGGCGTCGCCGCGCCCGTCGGGACTGGAGGTGACGTTGGGCATCCGGTCCAGCGCCTGGTCGAGGGATTCGATGGCGTAGGTCTCGATGTCGTCGGCGGTGGCGACGCCGACGCTGGCATAGGTGCGGAAGCGGTCGCGGGCGACCTTCTCGCCGGCGACGATGACCGGGTCGAGCGCGATGGGGTCCAGCGCGATGGGATCGGGCGCGATGGGATCGGGCGTCGCGGGATCGGGTGCGGCGTCCTGCGCGCCGGCCGGGGCGGCGAGAAGGGCGGACGCCGCGACGGCGCCGAACAGGGCGGCGCGCATCGGGCGCGGTCGGGTGGCGGGCATGGCGGCGGTCTCCCCTCGCGGTCACGTCTTCGCGGGTCTGCGGGCGTGGCTCGGGGGTCGGCCCTGGTCGGGGCCCCTCGCTGCGAGGCGGTTGCGACCCTGTATCCGACAGAAACAGTCGGAAATCAATGGCGGCCGCGCGCGGCCGGGCTTGCGCCGGCAAGGGCGCGCGCCTATCACGCGGACGAAACGGCAGCCGAGGCCGACCCCGGAGCGGGGCGGCCGAGCCACCGCTCCCCCTCCCCCCGACATCCGCGCGCCGAGCGGGCGAACCGCGCCGCCGCGGACCGGAAGGACCGCCATGCTAGCGCCTCCCGACCAGATGCGCGCCGGTCCGCCGCGCGCCGGCGTCGCGCGCCGCGCCGTTCTGCGCGCCGTGCTTCGCGGGGCGGGGGCGGCGGCGCTGGCGCTTGCCGCGCCCGCCGTCGCGCGCGCCGAAACGCCGACGGATGCCGGGCCGATCCGCCTCCCCGGCCCCTGGGGCGAAACCCGGCTGGCGCGGCCGGCGCGACGGGTGGTCTCGCTGGGCTACACCTCGCAGGACGGGCTTCTGGCGCTGGGCGTGGTCCCGGTCGGGCTGCGCCACTGGTTCGGGGACCACCCCTACGGCGTCTGGCCCTGGGCGCAGCCGCTGCTGGGCGAGGCGCGGCCCGTGCTGATGCGCGGCGAAGTCTCGATCGAGACCGTGGCCGGGCTCGCCCCCGATCTGATCGTCGCCGCCGGCTCGGGCATCGGGCGGGCCGAGCATGACCTGCTGACCCGCGTCGCCCCGGTGCTGATGCAGGCGCCCGGCCGCCCGGTTTTCGGCAGCCCCTGGCCCGAGGATCTGCGGCGGCTGGGTCTGGCCCTGGGCCGCGCCGCGCGGGCCGAGGCGCTGATCGCGCAGGTCGAGGACGCGTTCGCCGCCCTGCGCGCCCGCCGCCCCGACTGGCGCGGGCGCAGCGCGGTCGCGGCCTGGCGCAACGGCGGCGAGACCGGGGCGTTCATGCCGGCCGACAGCCGCGCGCGTTTCCTCGCCGACCTGGGATTCCGGGCGCCCGAGGCGCTGTCCCGCCTGCCCGCGCCCGGCGGCTTCTACGCCACGCTCTCGCCCGAGGATCTCTCGCCGCTCGACGCCGACGTCCTGGTCTGGATCTCGTCCTTCGACCGGGCGCCCGACCTCGCCGCCCTGCCGATGCGCCGCACGCTCGTCGCCCATCGCGAGGGACGCGAGGTCTTCGCGGGGCCGCTGGTCGCGGGCGCGCTGTCCTTCGGCTCGGTCCTGTCGCTGCCCTATGCGCTGCGGGCGCTGGAGCCCGAGATCGCGGCGGCGCTGGACGGGCGGCCCGGCACCCCGGTCCCCTCCGCCGTGCGGGCGGGGCTGGCGCCATGAGAGGCGCGCTGATCGCCGCCCTGGCGCTGGCCGCCGCCATGGTGCTGTCGATGACGACGGGCGTGCGCGAGGTCTCGGCCGCCGACTGGTGGGGCGCGCTGACCGCCTACGACCCCTACGACCCCGCGCATGTGACGCTGGCGGCGGTGCGGGCGCCGCGGCTGGCGGCGGCGCTGATCGCGGGCGGCGCGCTGGGGGCCGCGGGCAGCGTGATGCAGGCGCTGACCCGCAATCCGCTCGCCGATCCGGGGCTTTTGGGGATCAACGCCGGCGCGGCCTTCGCGCTGATCCTGGGCACGACCCTGCTGGGGCGGGCCGATGCGGCGACCGTCTCGGCGCTGGTGTTCCCGGGCGCGGCGGCGGCGGCGGTCGCGGTCTTCGCGCTGGGCGGCGGGATGAAGGGCGATGCGGGGCCAGTGCGGCTGACGCTGGCGGGCGCGGCGCTGAACGCCTTCCTTCTGTCGCTGGTCACGGCGCTGGCGCTGGCGCGCCAGGACGGGTTCGACGTGCTGCGCTTCTGGGTGGCGGGCTCGCTCGCCCAGGCCGAGGCGCGGCCGCTGGCGGAAATGGCGGTCGCGGCGGCGGCGGGGACGGGCCTCGCGCTCGCGCTCGCGCTGCGGCTGGAGGCGCTGTCGCTGGGCGGCGCGCTGGCCCGCGGGCTGGGCGTCGGGGCCGGGCGGACGCAGGCCGGGGCGCTGGCCGCGGTGGCGCTGGCGGCGGGGGCGGCGGTGGCGGTGGCGGGGCCGGTGGCCTTCCTGGGCCTGACCGCGCCGCCGCTGGCCCGGCGGCTGGCGGGGCATTCGCTGCGCGCCGAGATCGCGGTCTCCGCCATGCTGGGGGCGGCGCTGCTGCTGGCGGCCGACGCCGCCGGGCGGGTGATCCTCGCCCCCATGGAGGTGCGCGCGGGCGTGATGGTCGCGCTGATCGGGGCGCCGGTTTTCGTGATCCTCGCCCGCCGCCTGCGGCCCGGGGCGCCGGCATGAGCCGGGCGGTCTCCCGCCCGCTGGCGCTCGCCCTGCTGCTGGCCGCGGCGACCCTGATCGCGCTGATGCGCGGCGCGCTCGACGCGCCGCTTGCGGTGCTGTGGGAGGGGCTCGTGACCGGCGAGGGCCCGGGCGCGCTGGTGCTGGCCGAGATCCGCGGGCCCCGCGTCGCCGCGGGGCTGGCGGCGGGGGCGGCGCTGGGCCTGTCGGGGGCGATCTTCCAGACGCTGTTCCGCAACCCGCTGGCCTCGCCCGACCTGCTGGGCTTCACCTCCGGCGCCTCGCTGGCGGTGGTGGCGGGGATGGCCGCGGGGCTGGCGGCGCCGCCGCAGCTTCTGGCGGCGGCGGGGGGGCTCGCCGCCTGGGCGCTGATCGGAGCGCTGACCCTGCGCCGGGGCGAGGGCGCGGCCCCGCCGCTGACGCTGGTGCTGGTGGGCCTGGGCGTGGGCTTCGGCGCTTCGGCCTGCGCCACCTTCCTGATGTCGGCCCTGCCGCTGGGCCTCGCCCACGAGGCGCAGCGCTGGATCACGGGCTCGCTTGCAGCCCGGGGCTGGGACCATGCGGGGGCGGCCTGGGCGGCGCTGGCCGCGCTCGGCCTCGCCGCCTTCGCGCAGGTCCGGGCGCTGGAGGCGCTGGAACTGGGCGAGGCGATGGCCGCGGGGCTCGGCCTCGACGTCGCCCGCGCCCGCCGGGGCGTCGCCGCGACCGCGGTGCTGCTGGCCGCGGCGGGGGTGGCGGTGGCGGGCCCCCTGCCCTTCGTGGCGCTGATGGCGGGGCCGGCGGGGGCGCGGGTGTCGGGGGCGCGAAGCCCCGCCGGGCGGCTCGCCGCCGCGGCCGCGACCGGCGCCCTGGTGGTGGTTCTGGCCGACCTCGTCGCCCGCGCCGCCGTGCCGGGCGTGCAGCTTCCCGCCGGCGTCGCCACCGGGCTCCTGGGCGCGCCCTACCTGCTGTGGCGCCTGTCGCGCGAGATGGAGAAAGGCGGGCTATGACCCTGACGGCCGAGGCGCTGACCCTTGGATACGGCGACCGCATGGTGGTCGAGCATCTGGACCTTACGCTCCCCCCCGGCCGGGTGACGGCGATCCTCGGCCCCAACGGCTGCGGCAAGTCCACGCTTCTGCACGCGCTGGCCCGGCTGACCCGCCCGATCTCGGGCCGGGTCAGCCTTGAGGGGCGGGACCTCGGCGCCTATGCGCCCCGCGCGCTGGCCCGGAGGCTGGCGATCCTGCCCCAGGGCCCCGCGGCGCCGGAGGGCATCCGGGTCGGCGACCTGGTGCGCCGCGGCCGCACGCCCTGGCGGGGGATGCTCTCGCCCTGGAGCGAGGCCGACGCGCGCGCCTGCGCCGCGGCGCTGGAGGCGGTGGGGATGACCGCGCTCGCCGAGCGGCCCTTGCAGGCGCTTTCGGGCGGGCAGCGGCAGCGGGCCTGGATCGCGCTGGCGCTGGCGCAGGACACGCCGGCGCTGCTGCTGGACGAGCCGACCACGTTCCTCGACCTCGTCCACCAGATCGAGGTGCTGCGCCTGCTGCGCCGCCGCAACCGGGAGATGGGGACCACGGTGATCAGCGTGCTCCACGACCTCAACCTCGCGGCGCGGTTCTCCGATCATCTGGTGCTGATGGGGCGGGGCGGGGTGGTCGCGGCGGGGGCGCCCGGGGCGGTGATGACGCCGGACAACCTCAAGGCCGCCTTCGGACTCAACGCGCGGGTGGAGCCGGACCCCGAGACCGGCGCGCCGATGGTGATCCCCCGCGCCGACGGCGGCGACGCGTAGCCCGGGAGGACGCGGGCGGGAGGGCGGCGCGGGGCCGCCCTCCCGCCCGTTCAGAACGCCTGGGTCAGGTTCAGGCTGACCCGCCGCCCCTCGCCGTAGTAGCACGACAGCGCCCCGTCGCAGGAAGCCACGTAGGTCTCGTCCGTCAGGTTGGTGACCGAGAGCTTGAGCTGCGCGTCCGGCGTCAGCCGGTAGGCGATGGCCACGTCGAACAGCGTCCGGCCCGAGACCTTCAGCGTGTTCGCGTCATCCGCCCAGCTGTCGCCCTGCCAGCGCACGCCGCCCGTGAGCGTCAGCCCCTCGATCCAGGGCGTCTCCCAGCTCAGCCGCGCCGCGACCTGCTGCTGGATCGTCGCCACCGGGGTCTTGCCGATCAGCGCCGCGTTCGCGTCCTCGTTCACGTCCACGTCCATGAAGGTCGCGGCGGCGGCGAAGGTCAGGTTCGGCAGGATCCGGCCGCGGCCCTCCAGCTCCAGCCCCTGCGAGGTCGCCTCGCCGATCTGGGTCTGGGCGTTGAACGGCCCGGTCACCACGCCCTCGCGCTCGATCCGGAACACAGAGGCGGTGAACAGCGCGTCCATGAAGGCGGGCTCGTATTTCAGCCCCGCCTCGATCTGGCGCCCGGTCTCGGGATGCAGCGGCCCGTTGGCGGCGGTCCCCACCAGCGGGTTGAAGAAGGTCGCGGCCGAGACATAGGGGGTCAGGCCGAAGCCCAGCGTCTTGGCGAGGCCCACCCGCCAGGAGAATTCGGCGTCCGACTGGTCGTAGGCCGGGGTCCCGCTCGCCTCGGTGGTCACCCAGTCATGGCGCCCGTTCAGCGTCGCCAGCCAGCCGTCCCCGAAGCGGATCCGGTCCTGAACATAGAGCCCGAAGCCGGTCTGCTCGATCTCGTTGTCGATATAGGGCACGGGGGAGATCGGCCCCAGCCCGCCGTATTGCGGCGTGCGGGTCGAGACCACCGGCGCGTCAGGCGACGAGACCGAGGCCTGCACCTGGTCGAGCGCGAACCACTTGAAGTCGGCGCCGAACAGCAGCTCATGGCGCAGCGGCCCGGTGGTCGCCGTCGTCTCCGCGCGCAGGTCGTTCAGCGCGGTGAGCGTCTGGGTCTCATGCTCGAAGAAGATGCGCGACAGGGTGTCCTGACCGTTCACCGGGGTCATCTGGAAATGGTTGTCGAAGGCCGGCGTCCAGGCCGCCCCCGAGCCCCACCCGTAGGCGTAGGGCGCGCTCTCCTCCACCTGCGCCCAGCCGAAGCGGGAGACGTTGGTGACGGTGACGCCCCCGAAATCGTGGCTGATCTCGCCCGAAAGCAGGATCTGGTCGCGCTTGTAATAGTCGTATTGCGGGTCGGAGGTGTTGAACTCCCGGTCGATCCGGCCGAACTGCGTGGCCTTCTCGGTCCCGTGGTAGGGCAGCCACGAGCCGCCCACATGGTCCTCGTCGATATGGGTGTAGGACAGGGCCGCCGTCGCCACCGTGCCGCCCGGGGACTCCACGGTCAGCGAGGGCGCGACCACCGCCCGCCAGCCGGCGTCGAAAACGCCGTGGCCGTCGGTGCGCTCCAGCTTGCCGATCACCCGGCCGGCGAGCGCGTCGGTGAGCTGGCGGTTCACGTCGATCTCGGCCGAGGCCGCGCCGAACGCGTCCGCCTCGGCCGAGATGCGGGCGCGGTCGCCGGGCAGCGCGACCCGGCTGACATAGTTGACGATGCCGCCGGGATTGGACCCGCCGTAGAGCACCGAGGCCGGGCCCTTGAGCACCTCCACCCGCTCGACCAGCACCGGGTCGATGTAGAAGCCGCCGAAGCCGTAGGAGTAATGCGGCAGCCCGTCCTGATACTGGCCGGTCTGGGTCGCGTCGAAGCCGCGGATGAACAGCCAGTTGGTGTCGCTGTCATAGCCGTAGGGCTGGCCCTGCACGCCCGCCACATAGCCCAGAGCGCCGTCGAGCTTGTCGGCGTCGAACAGCTCCAGCTCCTCGCGCCCGACGACGGTGACGGACTGCGGGGCCTCGGTGACCGGGGCGCCGGTCTTCAGGCCGGTGCGGCTGATCGGGTTGGCGCGGCCGGCGACCGGTCCGGTCCCGTCATAGCGGCCCTCGACCGCGACCGGGGCGAGCACCGTGGCCGGGTCGTCGCCGGTGGTCTCCTGCACCTGGGCGAAGGCGGGGAGGGGCAGGACGAGCGGCAGCGCGAGGGCGGCGAGGCGCAAGGGAGGGAGGGGGGAGGACGCCATCGGCGGACATCTCCTTATCGTTCGGCGGCGCGGGTCGACTCGGTTTCGGACCCGGCCCGGGGGAGGGCGGATTAACACCTGAGCGTTTAAGTCGGGTATGCGCGCTGCGATTGCATTTTCCTGTCGCCGCGGCCAGCCCCCCGGGCCCGGGCCGCCTACGCGCAGGGACGTCAGCCGTCGATCCAGGCCTTGCGGAACGCCGCGGGGGTCAGCCCGGCGTCGGCGCGGAAGCTGCGGGTCAGATGCGCCTGGTCGACGAAGCCGCAGGCCGCCGCGATCTCGGCGATCGGGTCGTCGGATCCGGCCAGCAGCACCCGCGCGCGGTCGAGCCGCAGGCTGGTCGCCCAGCGCGCCGGGCTGCGCCCGGTGGTGCGCTTGAAGGCGTGGGCGAACCAGCTTTCCGACAGGCCCGCCGCGGCGGCGAGGTCGGCGACCGAGGCCCGCCGCTCCGGCGCGGCGACCACCCGGTTCACCACCCGGCGAAGCTGCGCCGGCGTCAGCGCCAGTTCCGCGTCCGCCGCGGCCGGGGGCGCGAGCGGATCGGGCACCGCGCGGAGGATCGCCTCCAGGATGCGGTCCGCCTCCCGGTCCGGCAGCCTGCGGGCGCGGCAGTCCTGCGCCATGCGCCGGGCGAGGTCGAGAATGCCGGGATGGTCGTCCAGCAGCACCGGCCGGGTCGCGGCGGCGAGCGCCGCGCCGACGGCGCCCCGCGCCTCCAGCCGGCGCCGGTCGAAATGCAGGTCGAGATGGGAGAAGCGCCGCGTCTCCGCGATGCGCGACCACAGCGGCGCCTCGGCGGGCACGAAGCAGATCCGCCCCGCCGGCCGCCCGCCGCCGACGAAGGCCGGCGTCTCGGACACCCGAAGGCCGGGCGGGGACGGATCGAGAAAGATCACCACCCGCGGATCGGGCGAGACATAGCGCCCGCCGCCTCCGGCGCGGCCCTCCACCTCCCACAGATCCGCGACGGCGCCGTCCCAGACGCGGCAGCGCAACGGGGCGACGGGGCGGATGCCGTCGATCAGGGAGGTCATTCTCGGGTGAAAGGTCATCGCGCGGGCCCGTCGAAAAGACTGGCTGGCGCCCATCGCGATGGCTGTCGGGGGCAGTTCACCTCGCCGGGCGGCGCATGTCAATGCGGCGCCCGGCGAGGTGAACTGCCCCCCGCCGGCTTGAAACCGCCGGGCCGGCGCCGCCCGCGTCGCGGAACGCCGGCCCGGCCCCGTCAGACCCCGTCAGGCCGCGCCCTGCCCCGCCATGGCGGCGACCGCCTCGCGCAGCTCCTCCGCGATCCGCTCCACCAGCGCGCCCGCGTCCATCACCGCGTCGACGCCGGAGACGGAATGCCCCGCGCTCCAGATATCCTTCCAGCGCCGCGGGCGCCCGGCCTCGGCGGCGCCGCCGTATTCCTCGCGCGCACGCGCCGCGTCCATCTCTTCGTCCAGTCGGTCGGGATCCAGCCCCGCGGCCAGGATCGAGGGGCGCAGCATGTTGGTCTGAAGCCCGGTGAAGGCGCGGGTCAGCAGCACGTCGTCGAGGCTCGCGCCGGTCAGCATCGCCTTGTAGGCCGGGTCCGCCCGGCTTTCGCTGGTGGCGATGAAGCGGGTGCCCATATAGGCGAGGTCGCAGTCGAGCGCGAGCGCGGCCAGCAGCGAGCGCCCGTCCGAAATCCCGCCGGCCAGCACGATCGGCCCGTCGAAGATCGCCCGGGCCGCGCGCGCGAAGGCGAAGGGATTGGCCCATCCGGTCTGCCCCCCCGCCCCCGCGGTCAGCAGGATCAGCCCGTCGGCCCCCGCCTCCGCCGCCCGCTCCACATGCCGGACCGAGGCCACGTCGGCGAAGACCAGCCCGCCCACGTCGTGGATCGGCCCGATGGCGTCGCGGGGCGAGCCGACGGAGGTGATGACCAACTCCATCCCGTTGCGCGCGGCGCAGGCGAGGTCGTCGGCGAAGCGCGGGTTGCGCACGATCAGGTTGGGGCACGGCGGCGCGGCGGGGCGGCCGGTCCGGTCCTCGGCCGCGGCCAGCGCGTCGCGGATCCGGGCGAACCAGGCGTCCAGCTCCTCGACCGAGCGGGCGTTGGCGGTGGGAAAGGCGCCGATGGCCCCGGCGGCGCAGGTGGCGACGGTCAGTTCGGGGCCGGAGACGCGCAGCATCGGCGCGGCGATGGCGGGAATGCGCAGCCGGCGGGCGATGGCCTCGGGGATGCGCCGCGACATCGGGCCGGCTTCGGGGCCGGTTTCGGGCGGGCGGGCGGGATTGGCGCCGTCCATGGGGGATCCTCCTGTGTTTCGCGCCGCGCTCTTCGGCGCGGGCGCCTCTGGGCGGGGCCGTCAGATGCTGCGGCCGCGCCCCTCCCAATATGGCGCGCGAAGGGTGCGTTTCAGAAGCTTGCCCATCGTGTTGCGCGGCAGTTCCGTCACCACGTCGATGGAGCGGGGACGCTTGTAGGACGCGAGCCGCGCCGCCGCGAACTCCGCCAGCGCCGCGGGGTCGAGCGTCGCGCCCGGCTTCGGCTCCACGAAGGCCTTCACCTGCTCGCCGAACTCCTCGTCAGGGATGCCGATGACGGCGGCGTCCTGAACCTGGGGATGGTCGATCAGCGCGGCCTCGATCTCGGCCGGGTAGATGTTGACCCCGCCGGAGACGATCATGTCCTTCACCCGGTCGGTGATGAACAGGTGCCCGTCCGCGTCGAGCCGCCCGGCGTCGCCCAGCCGCAGGAAGCCCTCGGCGTCGCGCGCCTCCGCGCCCAGCGCCGGGGCGCCGAGATAGGCCTCGATGCAGACCGGGGTCTTCGCCCAGATCTCCCCGACCTCGCCCACCGGCAGGTCGCGCCCGGCCTCGTCGCGGATGGCGATGGTCACATGCCGGAACGGCCGCCCGCTGGAGCCGGGTTTCTGCAGGTGCCCGCCGGCGTCGAGGCCCGAGATCATGCCGCTTTCGGTGGAGCCGTAGCCCTCGGTCAGCCGGCCGGGGCCGAAAATCTCGTCGATGCGCAGCTTCAGCGCGGGGGTGGAGGGCGCGGCGCCGATGCCGATGCGCTGGATCGAGCTGAGGTCATGGCGCGCGATCTCCGCGTCCGGCAGGGCGGCGATGCGCTTGTACATGGTCGGCACGCCGGTCCAGTGGGTGACCTTGTGGGCGGCGATCAGCGCCAGCGTGGCCGCGGGGTCGTAGCGGTGCAGCATCACCAGCTTGTCGCCGCGCCGGGCGGTGGACCACAGTTGCGAGACCCCCGCCCCGTGATGCAGCGGCATGGTCAGCAGCACCACCGAGCCCGGCGTGGCGCGGTTGCGCGCCTGCACGTCGGCAAGGTATTCCGCGACCCGCGGGTCGCGCCGGGCCAGTTCGGCGCCGCGCATCTCCACCCCCTTCGGCAGGCCGGAGGTGCCGGAGGTGTAGAGGATAAGCGGCGGCTCCCCCAGCGACACCCTGCGCTCGGGCGCGGTCGCGGCCAGCGCCGCCCAGTCCGCGAAGCCCTGGGCCGGCGCGTCGACGGAGACGATCAGGCGCAGGCCCAGCTCTTCGCAGACCGGGCGCAGGGGCGCGGGGTCGGGGTCGTCGCAGATCAGCGCGGCGGCGCCGGCGTTGGACAGGACGAACCTCGCCTCCGCCGGGGTCAGCCGCCAGTTCAGCGCCAGCACCCGGGCCCCGATCTTGGCCACGGCCAGCGCCGCCACCGCCCATTCCAGCCGGATCTGGGTGCGCAGCACGATCACTTCGCCCCGCCCCAGCCCGCGAGCGGCCAGCCCCGCCGCCACCCGGTCGGCGGCCGCGTCCCAGGCCGCGAAGGTCAGGGCGCGGTCGCCCTCGGCCAGCGCCACGGCGTCGGGGCGGTCGCGGGCCCAGCCCTCCACCGTGCCGTCGAGGATCTCCGCCTCCGCCACGCTCATGCGCCGGGCGTCCGGGTGTGGAGATGGGGCTGGCGCAGGGGCGCGCCGTCGGTTCGGATCATGGCGGGTCTCCTCCCGGTTTCGGACGCGGCTTTCGAAACCGCTTGCGCAAGTCTGTCGGATATGCTTGCTGAATAGTCAACAAGTTTTGAGAAACGAGACGGGAGGAGACCATGGGCGCGCTGACGCTCCTGAAACCGGACCTTTACGGCCCGGCCGCCGCGGATGCCGGCGGGAACCCGGCGGGACCGCCGGTCCTGCATGGCGGCGAGTGCCGCTGCGGGGCGGTGTTCTTCCCGCTCCAGCCCTATGGCTGCGAGGTCTGCGGGCGCCATGGCGACGACCTGCGCCCCCGCGCCCTCGCGGGCCGCGGCGCGCTGATCGCGGCGGCCGTGGTGCATATCCACCAGAACCGCCCCGGCCCTGGCGCGCCCGCGCGCCAGGCGCCCTTCGTCGTCGGCTCCATCGCCCTCGACGACGGGCCGGTGGTGCGCACGCTGCTCGACGCGGCCGAGGCGCCGGAACCCGGCGCCCGCATGGAGGCGCGGCTGGTCGAGACCGGCGGCGAGACCCCGACGCTCGACCTGCGCTTCGCGCCCGTCGCCTGACCCTTCCGAACCCAGGACCTGACATGCCCCGCAAGCTCACGGACAACCGCGCCGTCTACGTCGTCGGCGTCGGCTGGCATCGCTACCAGCCCGCCTCCGAGACCCCCTATGTCATGCTGGGGATCCCGGCGATCCGCATGGCGCTGGAGGATGCCGGCATCGGCTTCGACGCGGTCGATTCGGCCTATGTCGGCGCCGCCCTGCTCGGCATGGCCGCGGGCCGGCCGATGCTGCGCCATCTCGGCGCCTCCGGCCTGCCGCTGGTGCATATCGAAAACGCCTCCGCCTCCGGCTCCGCCGCCTTCCGCCACGCCTGCATCGAGGTGGCGGCGGGGATGGCGGACGTCTCCCTGGTGGTCGGCGTCGACAAGCCCGCCCCGGTGCGCCGGGCGGGGACGGAGACCGGCATCCCCAGCCTCGCCGACGACGCCATCGTCCCCTTCACCCATTTCGCGCTGCTGACCAACGAATACGCCCACCGGCACGGGGTCAGCCCCGAGGACGTGGCGCTGGTCGCGGTGAAGAACCACCGCAACGGGTCGCTCAACCCCCATGCGCACCGGCAGAAGGAGCGCAGCCTCGACGAGATCCTCGGCGGCAAGCGAGTCTCCGGCAGCCTGACCGCGCTGCAATGCTGCCCGGTGGGCGAGGGGGCGGCGGCGGCGATCGTGGCCTCGGAGGAGGGGATCAGGCGGCTGGGCATCGACATGTCCCGCGCGGTGCGGGTCACCGCCTCGGCCGCCTCGTCGGAGAAGGCGGGCCAGTTCGGCGGCGCCGACGCCGCGATCACCGGCGACACCATGAAGGCGGCGCTGGCCCAGGCGGGGCGCAAGGCGACCGAGGTCGACGTGCTGGAACTCCACGACGCCTTCACCATCGAGGAGCTGCACTACGTCGAGGCGATGGGCGTCTGCGCCCCCGGCCAGGCGATCCACCTGCTCAAGGAAGGCGCCTTCGACATCGGCGGCCAGGTGGCGGTCAGCCCCTCGGGCGGGTTGATCGCGATGGGACACCCGATCGGACCGACCGGGGTGGGCCAGGTCGGCGAGATCGCGATGCAGCTTCGCGGCGAGGCCGGGCCGCGCCAGCACAGGGACGCGAAGGTCGGGATGGCCCACATGGTGGGCGTCGGGGCCGTCTGCTACGTCCATATGTTCGAGCGGGCCTGACGCCGCCGCCCCCCCGCAACCGCATCCGCACATGCGGCCGGCGCGCCCCGCCCGGGCCCGCCGGCCGTCCCCCTGCGCCAGGAACGGGAGGCCTGCGCCATGCTCTCCGACATCCGCGTCGTCGAACTCTCCGCGCCCGAGACCATGATGGCCGGCCGCATCCTGTCGGACCTCGGCGCCGACGTGATCTGCGTCGAGCCGCCCGGCGGCGCGGCGGGGCGGCGGATGGAGCCGTTCCTCGGCGAGGCGCCGGGGCTGGAACGCAGCCTGACCTGGCACGCGCTCAACCGCGGCAAGCGGGGGATCACGCTGGACCCCGCGACCGCGGACGGCCGGGCGCTGCTGGCGGAACTGGCCGGGGCGGCGGACATCGTGATCGAGGGGGCGGGGCCGACCGCCGCCGCGCCCTCCGCGCTGGGCGCCCTGCCCGACCGGGTGATCCGCTGCCGGGTCACGCCGTTCCTGTCCGACGGGGCCAAGCGCGACTATCTGGGCACCGACCTGGTGATCGCCGCCGCCACCGGCGCCCCCGGCGCAACCGGCCTGCCGGAGCGGCCGCCCCTGTTCCACGCCACGCCCCAGACGATCATGGAGGGCGGGGCGGAAGCCGCCATCGCCTGCCTCGCCGCCCTGGTCGCGCGCGACGGCGACGCGGAGGGCCGCGGCCAGACGGTCGAGGCGTCCCGGCGGCTCGCCGGCATGCTGAGCGCGCTGAGCATCCCGGTCGCCGCCGCCTCCGGCGCCCCGATCCCGAAGCGGGGGCCGTCGCGGGCGAAGCTCGCCGAGGTGGACCTGCCCGCGATCCTGCCCTGCGCCGACGGCTGGGTGATCCTGACGCTGGCCTTCGGGCCCGCCTTCGGGCCGCTGACCGGCCGGCTCGTGGGCTGGGCGGCGGAGACCGGCGCGCTGCCGCCCCGCTTCGCGGAGATCGACTGGCGCGAGGCCCCGAAGCTGGCGGAGACGGGCGCCCTTACCACCGCGGACGTGCGGGAGCTGGTCGAGGGCCTCGCCCGCCATTGCGCGGCGCTGGACAAGGAGAGCTTCGCCGCCTCCGCCCGCCGGCTCGGCCTGCTGGCCGCCCCGCTCTACGACATGCACGACATCCTGCGCTCCGCCCAGTTCCGGGAGCGGGGATTGTGGAGCGCGCCGGTCCCCCTCGGCCCCGGCGGCCCGGAGGTCGAGGACCCCGCCCGCTTTTTCCAGAGCGCGGCCCACCGCATCGAGGTCGCGCGCCCCGCGCCCGCCCTCTCCGAACACACGGCCGAGATCCTGGGCGGCGAGCTGGGCCTCGCCCCGGCGGAGATCCAGGCCCTGTTCGTCCATGGCGTGATCTGAGGGAGGACGCGATGACCATGCCGCTCGAAGGGGTGAAGGTGCTCGATATGGGCTGGGTGATGGTCGGCCCCTATTCGGGACGCATCCTGTCCGATCTGGGCGCCGAGGTGGTGAAGCTGGAAAGCGCGAAGCGCATCGACCCGCTGCGCACGCTCGGGCCGTTCAAGGACGGGGTCCCCGGCCCGGAACGCTCGCTCAGCTACCATAATTTCAACGCCGGCAAGCGCAGCGTGACCCTCGACCTCGCCGATCCGGCGGGGCGGGAGGCGGTGCTGCGGCTGGTCGACTGGGCCGATGTGGCGATCGAGAGCTTCCGGCCCGGCGTGCTGGCCGGGCTGTCGCTGGACTGGCCGGACCTGAGCGCGCGCAATCCGCGGCTCATCATGGTCTCCACCAGCCTGCTCGGCTCCACCGGCCCGGATACGAAGGGCACGCCGGGCGTGGGCACCATGGGGGCGGCGATGTCGGGGGCGAGCCTGCTGGTCGGCTGGCCGGGAGAGGCGCCGGTCGGCCCGCACGGGCCCTGGACCGACGCCATCACACCCCGCTTCATCCTGCCCGCGGTGCTGGCCGCCCTGCACCGGCGGCGGGAGACGGGGGCCGGCGCGCATCTGGACGTGTCGCAGGCCGAAGCCGGGCTTCAATTCTACACCCCCCTGCTCTACGCCGCGCAGGCGAACGGAACGTCGCCCTCCGCCCCCGGCCTTTCCGGCGCGGCGCTGCGGGCGCCCCATGGCGTCTACGCCTGCGCGGGCGAGGACGCCTGGGTCGCCATCGACGCCTCCGCCGACGCCCCCTGGGCGCGGCTGCGCGCGGAGGTCGGCGGCGCGCTGGCCGCCCCGCAATTCGACACGCTGCTGGGCCGGCTCAGGGGCCGCGAACGGCTCGACGCCGCGCTTTCGGCGTGGACCGCGCCGCAGGACGCGACCGGGGTGGAGCGTCGGCTCCAGGCCGCGGGGGTTCCCGCCCACGCGGTCAGCTCCCCGGTTGATCTCGCCCGGGATCCGGAGCTGACCGGCGCCCACTACGCCCGCATCCAGGACCCGGTGTTCGGCGAGGGCGTGATCGAGGGCCCGCGGCTCCGCTTCTCCCGCACTCCGCCGCGGCCTGCGAGCCGCGCCCCGCGGATCGGAGAGCACACGCGCGAGGTGCTGGCCGGGATCTGCGGCTACCCGCCCGAGCGCATCGACGAGATGGAGGCCGCGGGCATCCTGCGCTGACCGAAAACTGGCTGATCCATCAGCAAGCGAATCACGAACAGGCGCGCCTGCGCGCCGAACAGGGAAGGACCTGACAGCATGAGCGAAGACATTCTCGACGTCGCGGGACGCGTGGCGCTGGTGACCGGCGCGGGACAGGGGGTCGGCCGGTCGATCGCCCTGCGGCTCGCCGCCCATGGCGCGGGCGCGGTGGCGGTGAACGACTACCATCTCGACCGGGCCGAGGCCGTGGCGGCCGAGATCGAGGCCGCCGGCGGCAAGGCGATGGCGGTGCAGGCCGACGTCTCGGATTTCGAGGCGGTGAAGGAGATGACCGCGAAGGTCGCGGCCGCGCTCGGCCCCGTGGGCGTGCTGGTCAACAACGCCGGCAACCAGGGCGCCAACCCCTCCCCCCGGGTGCGGGAGCCGTTCTGGACCACTGGCCCGGATGTGTGGATGAGCTCCATCGGGGTCAATTTCCACGGCGTGCTGAACTGCACCAGCGCCGTGATCCCCGGCATGATCGAGCGCAACGCGCCGGGGCGGATCATCACCATCATCTCCGACGCCGGGCGCTATGGCGATTCCGGGCTGGAGATCTACGCCGGCGCCAAGGCCGGGGCCGCGGGCTTCATGCGCGCGGTGGCCCGCACCCTGGGGCGCAACCAGATCACCGCCAACTGCATCGCCATCGGGGCCACCATGTCGCCGACCGTGGGCCCGCGCATCGCCGCGGTGCGGGAGTCGAACCCAGAGCAATACAAGAAGATGTTCTCCGGCTACATCATCCGCCGGCCCGGAGAGCCGGACGAGATCGCCAACATGGCCCTGTTCCTCGCCTCCGACGCCAGCGCCTGGATCACCGGGCAGACCTACCCGGTGAACGGCGGCTTCACCCTGGCGCTATGAGCAGTCAGGCGGGGCCGTTCGGCGGCCCCGCCGCCCGGGCGCGGCGCGCTTCAGGCGGCGAGGTCGCGCCGCATCGCCTCGCAATGCGCGTCGCGCAGGGCGATGATGTCGGTGCCCTCGGGGTCGATCACCCATTGCATGATGCTGGCGCGCATGGTGCCGAGGATCATCGCCGCTTCGGCCTTCACATCGGCGTCGGCGCGGATCTCCCCCCGCTCGATCCCGGTATTCAGGTCCCGCTCCAACGTGCGGGTGGAACTGTCGTTCAGCTTGGCGATCGGCTGGGTCAGCGCCGGGTTGGTCAGCGCCTCCAGCAACGAATATTGCAGCGCCGCCGCGCCCAGATCCGCGTCCTGCCCCGCCCGTTGCAGCAGGGTGCGGTCATAGGCGTGGAAAATGCGGGTCACCAGCGTCTCAAGCCCCGGCTCCGGCGCGTAGGTGCGGGCGACGCTGGTGGCGAAGCGCTTGGTGACATAGCTGACGATGGCCAGCAGCAGCCCCTGCTTGTCGCCGAAGTAATGCGCCGGCAGCCCGCGGCTGTAGCCGGCCGCGGCGCCGACCTCGGCCAGGGTCAGGCCGGCCGCGCCGTGCCTGGTGATGATGACCACGGCCGCCTGCAGCAGGGCGGCCTCCGCCTCCTCGCGCCGCTCGGCCTGGCGGCGCGGCTCGCGCGGGGTGTCGTCGGGCTCGGGCATCGGGAACCTCGGAGGCTGCGGGTCGGGGGTCGATCCTACAGGAGACGGGGGGCGGAGCGCAAAGCCCCGCCGCCCCGCCCTGCCCGCCGCGCCGATCCGGCCCATGGCCCCGGCGAAGGCCCGCGTGTTAGGTTTCGCTTCCGAATGAGCGGACCGCGACGGAGGGGATCGGGGTGACGGCGACGAAAGCGGCGGCGACGACGCGGCGACGCACGCAGGAGGAGCGGCGGCGCGAGGCCGAAGGCCGCCTGCTCGACGCCGCCATCGCGCTGATCGCGCAACGCGGCATCCTGCAGACCTCCCTGGGCGACGTGGGCGAGGCGGCGGGCTACAGCCGCGGCCTGCCCAGCCACCATTTCAAGGCCAAGGCCGGGCTGATCGAGGCGGTGCGCGCCGAGATCCTGCGCCGCATGGCCGCCCTGCTGACGCCGCCCGCCGGGGTCAACGGGCTCGACGCGCTCAGCGCCGTGACCCGCGCCGTGATCGGCGCGGCGCAGGAGCCGCTGGCGAGCGCCTTCCTCGAATTCCAGAAGGCGGCGATGCCGCTCGACTCCCCCCACCGCCCCGCCCTGACCGCCTTCGCGCGGGAGGCGGCGGCGAAGCTCGAAGTCCACATCCGCGCCGGCCAGGCCACGGGCGGGATCCGGGCCGAGATCGACCCCCATGCGCAGGCGCAGCTTCTGCTCGCCAGCCTGCGCGGCGTGCTCGCCCAGCAGCTTCTGTCGGCCGCGCCGCCGCCGGCCGAAGCCGCCATCGCCACGCTCGACCAGCGCACCCGCCGCACGCTTTCGGCCTGAGACCCTCCCTGCCCCGCAGGACCGCCCGCCAGTTTCCGCATCGCTGAATTTTATTTGCTGGACGATCAGCAAATGCAATGCTAGCCAGATCGCAAGCAGGGCGACCCGAAGCGCCCGCATCGCCGCGCGGCCCGAACCGCAGGCAGGGAGGACGACCAATGACCGCCACGCCCCGGCGCGCCACGCGGGTCACCGAGATGCTGGGCATCGCCCACCCGATCCTCGCCGGCGGCATGCAGTGGCTGTCGGACGCGCCCTATGTGGCCTCGGTGGTCAACGCCGGCGGCATGGGCTTCGTCACCTGCCGCTCCTACGGAACCGCCGACGCCTTCCGCGCCGGCCTGCGCCAGTGCCGCGAGCTGACCGGCGGCGCGCCCTTCGGGGTGAACATCTCGGTCTCCGCCCGCTCCTCGGCCGAATCGAGCCAGGCGGAGATGATCCGCACCGCGCTCTCCGAAGGCGTGCGCCTGTTCGAGACCGCCTGCCGCGGCCCCGCCGACGCCCTGATCGCGGAGCTGAAGGAGGCCGGCGCCACCGTCATCCACAAATGCTCCACCCTCCGCCACGCGCTGGCGGCCGAACGCGCGGGCGCCGACATCCTCGGCATCGTGGGGCAGGAGGAAGGCGGCCATCCCGGCCCCGGCGACCTGTCGACCCTGACGCTGGCCGCCGCCGCCGCGCGCCGGCTGAGCGCGCCCTTCACGGTGGGCGGCGGGATCGGGTCCGGGGGCCAGATCCTCGCCCTGCTCGCCGCCGGCGCCGACGGGGTGGTGATGGGCTCCCGCCTGACGGTCGCCGAGGAATGCCACGGCCACCCCGGCTACAAGGCCCGCATCGTCGAGGCGGACGAGACCTGCTCGATCACCGTGCTCCGCTCCATCGACGCGCTGGGCGGGGCCTGGCGGGTGCTGCGCAACGACACCTCGGCCGAGGTCGACCGGCTGGAGCGCGCCGGCGCCCGCGGCTTCGAGGACTACCGCCACCTGATCGCCGGCACGATCACCCGCGACCACGCCTATGCGAAGGGCGACTGGAACCGCGGCATGGTCTCGATCAGCCCCGCCGCCGGCTTCGCCGACCGGGTGGAGCCGATGGCCGCGATCTTCGCGCGGCTCCTGGACGAGATGGACGCGGCCGAGGACCGGCTCGCGCGGATGAAGGCGCGCGCGACCGACGCCGCGCCGCGGATGAAGGAGGCGAGCGCCCGATGAGCGACACCGAAACCCAGGCCCCCCCGCGGGTGCTGACCGAACGGCGCGGCCCGATCCTGATCGTGACCATCAACCGCGCAGAGGCGAAGAACGCCTTCGACGCCGAGACGGCCGAGCAGATGAACGCCGCGATGGACCTGCTGGACCAGACCGACGAGCTGTTCGTCGGCGTGATCACGGGCGCGGGCGGCACGTTCTCGGCCGGCGCCGACCTCAAGGCCGCCCGCGCCGCGCGCGAAGCGGGGGCCGAGCGCAAGTCGCCCCCCCGCGGCGGCTTCGGCATCATGCGCGAGCCGCCCCGCAAGCCGCTGATCGCGGCGGTGGAAGGGTTCGCGGTCGGCGGCGGCATGGAGCTGTGCCTGAGCTGCGACCTGGTGGTCGCCGCCGAGACCGCGAAATTCGGCCTGCCCGAGGTGCGCTGGAACGTGCTCGCCATCGGCGGCGGCCTGTTCCGCCTGCATCAGCGCATTCCCATGAACATCGCCATGGAGATGGCCCTGACCGCGACCCCGCGCGAGGCCGCCTTCCTGGAACGCTGGGGCTTCGTCAACAAGCTGACGCCCGAGGGCGGCGCGCTCGCCGGCGCGCTGGAACTGGCCGAAGCGATGCTGGTCAACGGACCCCGGGCGCTGGCTGCGACCAAGCGGATCATCCGCGCCTCCCGCGACTGGGCGACGGAGGCCGACTGCTGGGCCAACCAGATGCCGATCGCCAACACCGCCATCCAGTCCGAGGACACGATGGAGGGGCTGAAGGCCTTCGCCGAAAAGCGCCGGCCGGTCTGGAAGGGGCGCTGAGATGTACGACGAAGCCCGCCCCCTCCTGTTCCAGCTTCCCGACGAGGCGCGCGAGATCCAGCGCACCGTCGCGGCGCTGTCCGCCCGCCACCAGGACCCGCTGGAAGCGCGGATGCTGGCCGGCGAGACGCTGACCCGGGCGGACTATCGCCCGGGGCGGGAGGCGGCGAAGGCCGCCGGGCTCTGGGGGCTGGGCCTGCCGGCGGAGCTGGGCGGCGCCGACCTGCCGTTGCTGCACCGGCTGGCGGCGACCGAACAGGCCATGCGCTGCGTCGCGCCGCTGGAATTCGGCGGCGCGGTGTTCCCCGCCCTGCTGACCTCCAACGCCGCGGTGAAGGCGAAATACCTGACCCGGGCGCTGAACGACGACCTGGTCGTCGCCTTCGCCCAGACCGAGGCCGGCGGCGGCGCCGATCCCGGCGCCGCGATCCGCACCCGCGCGGTCATGCGGGGCGGGCGCTGGGTGATCAACGGGTCCAAGACCTTCATCAGCCGCGTCGCCGCCGCCGACGTGATCTTCGTGGTGGCGGTGACCGATGACGCGAAGCGTCAGCGCGGCGGCATCTCGCTCTTCGCCGTCGACCCCGACAATCCCGGCCTGCGCATCGGCCGCCGCATCCCGGTGCTGGGCGGGCGGGAGGTCCACGAGCTCTACTTCGACGACTGCGCGGTCGACGCCGACATGATGCTCGGCGGCGAGGGCGCGGGCTTCCGCAACGCCCAGATCGCGCTGTCGGCCGCGCGGTTCTCCGTCGGCGTGCGCAGCCTCGGCATCGCGCAGCGGGCCTATGAGATGATGGTGGCCCACGCGAAGACCCGCGAGAGCTTCGGCGGCCCGCTGGCCGAGAAGCAGGCCGTCCAGGCGATGATCGTCGACAGCTGGATAGAGATCGAGCAGGTGCGCCTGCTGGCCTGGCAGGCGGCGGAAAAGGCGGATCACGGCCACGACGTCCGGATGGAGGCGGGCATGATCAAGATGCTGGGCACGGAGCTGTCCGCCCGCGTGCTTGACCGCGCGATCCAGATCCACGGCGCGGCGGGCGTCGCGCTGGACGGGCCGCTGGCCTATTTCTACGCCGAACAGCGTCCCAGCCGGATCTACGAGGGCCCCAGCGAGGTGCACAAGCATCACGTCATGGCCCGGCGCCTGCTGGCCTGACCCGGCTGACGCAGCGTCGAATAAAACTTGCTTATTGATAAGCATATTGCTTGAGTGAAGCGCCGGCGCAAGACCGGCGCGCACAGCGCGAGAGGCGGAAAAGCCGCCCTCGAAACCCGGGAGGAGACCTCATGTTCCGCATTCGTCGCGCGAGCTCGCGCGCACACTTCAATGGCGCGGCGTCGCGCGCATACGTCAACGGCGCGAGCTCGCGCGCACGCGTCAACAGCGCGGCTTCGCGCGCCAGCTATCTCAGCGCCTCGCCGCTGCTCGCCGCGGCCCTCGCCGTCGCCGCCCTGTCGCCGGCCCTGTCCCCCGCCGCGGCCCAGACCCCGCAGCGCGGCGGCACGCTGACCGTGGGTCTCGCCCAGGATCCGCTGACCGTGGACCCGATCCGCACCGGCAGCTTCACCGAACGCCAGTTCAACCGCCTGGTCTACGAGCCGCTGTTCGACATCGCCGAGGACGGGACCACCGTGCCGTTCCTGGCCGAGTCCTACACGCTCTCCGACGACGGGCTGACCTATACGATCAAGCTGCGCCCCGGGATCCTGTTCCATGACGGAACCCCGCTCGACGCCGCCGCCGTGGCCGCGAACTGGGACCGCTTCGCCAATCCCGACAATCGCTGCCGCTGCCTCAACGACATGGCCGAGTTCGCCTCCTGGCGGGTGGTGGACGACCTGACCGTCGAGGCCGTGCTGAAGGAGCCCAACGTCGCCTTCCCCACCGTGCTCGCCGACGCGCCGGGCAACATGGTCTCCCCCGCCGCCTTCAAGGCCGACCCGCAGGCCATCGGCACCAACCCGGTCGGCACCGGCCCGTTCAAGTTCGTGGAATGGGTGCGCGACGACCACTTCGCCGCCGAGCGGTTCGAGGACTACTGGCAGGAGGGCAAACCCCTGCTCGACCGCGTGGTCCTGCGCGGCATCCAGAACACCGAGACCCTGCAGGCCGCCTTCCAGTCCGGCCAGACCCAGGTGATCCTCCAGCCCTCCGACCAGTTCGTGGCGCGGGTCAAGGACGACCCGGCCTATGAGGTGATGCGCCCCGGCGGCTTCGGCTACGAAGGCGTCTACATGAGCGTCTCGCAGCCGCCCTTCGACGACGTCCGCGTGCGCGAGGCGGTGGCCCGCGCCATGAACCGCCCGCTGATCGCCAAGACCCTGCTGTTCGGCCTGCGCACCCCCGCGGTCAGCCCCTTCGGCGTCGGCATGGCCGACCACAAGCCGGTGCCCGAATATCCCGAATACGACGAGGCCAAGGCCAAGGCGCTGGTCGAGGCCTATGGCAAGCCGGTCGAGTTCACCCTGATCTTCAACAACTCGCCCCAGACCCAGCGCTTCGCCCAGGTGCTTCAGCAGATGTGGGGCGCGGTCGGCATGAAGGTTACGCTGGAGCCGCTGGACCAGAACCGCATCGTGCAGAATGTGGTGGGCAAGCAGTTCCAGGCGGCGCTGTTCCGCTGGACCGGCCGCGCCGATCCGCACATGAACACCTACCGCTTCATGCACTCGCACTACGCGGATATCAGCCCGTCCTCCAACTACGGCCGCATCAAGATCCCCGCGCTCGACGCCCTGCTCGACCAGGGCAAGGTGGAGCAGGATCCCGCCAAGCGCGCCGCGATCTACGAGGACGTCTCCCGCGTGCTGGCCAAAGAGCTGCCCTACGCCTTCACCTATTACGTGGAGGACTCGATCGTCGCCGCGAAGTCGGTGCATGGCTTCCAGTCCGTGCCCGACGGGCTGCTGCGCTTCGACGGGCTCTGGGTCGAGAAATGAGGCGACTGCCGCGCCCGGTCCGGCTGGCGGGGAGCGTGGGTCTCACGCTCCTCGCCGCCTCGCTCGTCAGCTTCCTGCTGGTGGCCCTTCTGCCCGGCGACATCGCGCTGATCATCCTGGCCGACTCCGCGACGCCCGAGCGGGTGGCGGCGTTGCGCGCGGATCTCGGGCTCGATCAGCCGTTGCCGGTCCGCTACGTGCAGTGGCTGGGGGATGTGCTGTCGGGCGATTTCGGGCGCGGCGTGCATTCGGGCGTCCCCACGCTCGACCTGATCCTCCAGCGCCTGCCGGTGACGCTGGAGCTGATCGTGCTCACCCAGATCCTGGCGCTCGGCATCGCCGTCCCGCTGGGGATCTGGAGCGCCTATCGACGCGGCCGGGCGGTGGATCACGCCACGCTCTCGGGCTGCCTCGCCTTTCTCTCCACCCCGCCTTTCGTGCTGGGGCTGCTGCTGATCTACGTCTTCGCGCTGAACCTGCGCTGGCTGCCCGCGACCGGCTTCTCGCCGCTGTCCGACGGGCTGGGCGCCAACCTGCGCTCGATGATCCTGCCGGTGGTGTCGCTGGCGATGATCGAGGTGCCGGTCTACCTGCGCCTCCTGCGCTCCGAGATGATCGGGACGCTGCAGCAGAACTTCATCTCGCTCGCCCGCGGCATGGGCCTGCCCACCTGGCGGATCCTGTTCGAGAACGCGCTGCGCCCGTCCTCGCTCAACCTGATAACGGTCGTCGGCATCAACATGGGCCGGCTGATGGGCGGCGCCATCGTGATCGAGCAGATGTTCGCCCTGCCCGGCCTCGGCCAGCTGCTGGTGCAGTCGATCTACGCGCAGGACTATATCGTCCTGCAAGGCATCGTGCTGTTCGTCGCGGTGATGTTCGTGGCGATCAACCTGCTGACCGATCTGGTCTATTCGCTGGTCGACCCCCGCATTTCCATGGGCGGGAGGAGCTGACATGCGCCTGTCCTTCCTCCTCGCCCTCGCCTGGCTCGCGCTGGTCACGCTGGCCGCGGTCTTCGCCGACCTGCTGCCCCTGCCCGACCCGGACGCGCAGAGCCTGCTGGACATGCTCGCCCCGCCGGGGGCGGCGCACTGGGCGGGCGCGGATTCGCTCGGCCGCGACGTGCTCTCCCGCACCCTCCACGGCTTCCGGGTGACGCTGGTGGTCAGCCTCGGCTCCGTCGCCTTCGCGCTGGTGGTCGGCGGCGCGCTCGGCATCTGCGCAGGCTATTTCCGCGGGCTGACCGAGGGCGCGACCCTGACCGTGGTCAACGTCCTGCTCGCCTTCCCGCCGCTGGTGCTGATCATCGCCATGGTCGCCTATCCCGGCGATCCGCTGATGAAGGTGGTGCTGGCGCTCGGCATCGTGTTCACCCCGGCCATGGTCCGCATCGCGCGCGCCAACACCCTGGTCTTCGCCGACCGCGAATTCGTCACCGCCGCCCGCGCCGCGGGGATGAGCGACGCCCGCCTGATCTGGCGGGAGCTTCTGCCCAACCTGCTGCCCGCCCTGCTCGCCTATGGCCTGCTGATGATCGCCATCGGCGCGCTGGCGGAGGCGGCGCTCAGCTTCCTCGGCCTCTCGGTGCCGCCGCCGACCCCGACGCTGGGGCAGATGATGGCGTCCGAGCAGACCAACGTGATGGAGGCGCCGCACGCGGTCTTCTTCCCGGCGGGGATGCTGTTCCTGACCATCTTCGCGCTCAACATGGTGGGCGAGGAGGTGCAGCGGCGCGTGGATGGACGGGAGGGCGCGGCATGACCGCTCCGCTGCTTCAGGTGCGCGGCCTGACCACGCATTTCGACTTCGGCCGCTCGGTCATCAAGGCGGTGGACGGGGTGTCCTTCGACCTCGCGCCCGGGCGCACGCTGGGGGTGGTGGGGGAGTCGGGCTCGGGCAAGTCGGTGCTCGCCCGCTCGATCATCGGCCTGCTGCCGCAAAGCCGGGCGCTGCGCACCGGCGGAGAGGCGATCTTCGACGGACGCGACCTGCGGACGCTGCCGGAAGCGGAGATGCGCCGGGTCCGCGGCCGCCAGATCGCGATGATCTTCCAGGACCCGCTGACCTCGCTGAACCCGGTGCTGACCGTGGGCCGGCAGATCGTGCAGGTGCTGCGCCAGCACACCGACCTCTCGGTCTCCGCCGCCAAGGACCGCGCGGTGGAACTGCTGGCCGAGGTCGGCATCCCCGACCCGAAGCGACGGGCGGAGGAATACGCCCACCGCATGTCGGGGGGCATGCGCCAGCGGGTGGTCATCGCCATCGCGCTCGCCTGCGAACCGCGCCTGCTGATCGCGGACGAGCCGACCACCGCGCTCGACGTCACGGTGCAAGCTCAGGTGCTGGACCTGCTGCGCCGGCTTCAGGACGACCGCGACATGGCGATGATCATGATCACCCATGACCTCGGCGTGGTCGCCGAAAGCTGCGATGACGTGGCGGTGATGTATGCGGGCCAGGTGGTGGAGACGGCGCCGGTGGCCGAGGTGCTCGCCGCCCCCCGGATGCGCTACACCGAGGCGCTGCTGCAGGCGATCCCGCGGATGGAGGGTCCGTCCCATGTCCGCCTGCCGGTCATCCCCGGGGCGCCGCCCGACCTGATGCGGCCGCCCTCAGGCTGCCGCTTCGCCCCCCGCTGCGCCCACCGGCTGGACCGGTGCGCGGCCGAGGAGCCGCCCCGGGCCGCCGCCGGCCCCCGCCACGCCTTCGCCTGCTGGAACCCGGCGCCGCCCCCTGTCGAACGCCCGCTGGAGACGCTTGCCGATGACCGCGCCTGACCGCCGCCGGCCCTTCCCCGAGACCGCTCCCGCAACCGCTGCGGAGGCCCCCGCGGCGGAGGCCGACGCGCTGCTGGAGGTCGACGCCCTGACCCAGACCTTCGCCGCCTCCGGCGGCGGCCGGGTCCAGGCGCTGTCCGGCGTCTCCTTCGCCCTGCGACGGGGGGAGACGCTGGGCGTGGTGGGGGAATCCGGCTCCGGCAAGTCCACGCTCGCCCGGGCGGTGATGTCGCTGCCGCCGCCGGAATCCGGCGCGGTGCGCTTCGACGGCGAGGATCTCACCGCCCTGTCGCCCGGCCGGCTTCGCCGCCGCCGCTCGGCCTTCCAGATGGTGTTCCAGGACCCCGTCTCCTCCCTCAACCCCGCGCACCGCGTGCATGACATCGTGGAGATGCCGTTGCGGGTGGCGGGCGTCCGCGATCCGGCCGAGCGCCTGCGCCGGGTGGCGGAGGCGATGGCCGCGGTGGGCCTGTCGCATGACGATTTCGCCCGCCGCCGGCCCTACGAGCTGTCCGGCGGCCAGTGCCAGCGCGTCTCCATCGCCCGGGCGCTGGTCTCGCGCCCCGAGCTTCTGATCTGCGACGAGGCGGTGTCGGCGCTCGACGTCTCGGTGCAGGCGCAGGTGCTGAACCTGCTGGAGGACGCCAAGGCCGCGTTCTCCCTGACCATGATGTTCATTTCCCACGATCTGGGCGTGGTGCGCGGGATCTCGGACCGGGTCATGGTGATGTATCTCGGCAAGGTGTGCGAGATCGCGCCGACCGATGCGCTCTACGCCGCCCCGCGGCATCCCTACACGTCGATGCTGCTCGACTCCGTGCCCTCGCTGACCGCGTCGCGCCGGGCCCCGCGCAAGGCGAGGGTGCGGGGAGAGACGCCGTCGCCGCTCGATGTGCCCTCAGGCTGCCGGTTTCGCACCCGCTGCCCCGCCGCCACGGACCTGTGCGCGGCCCAGACGCCGCCCTTGTCCCCGACCGGGGAGGCCGGCCGCAGCGTCGCCTGCCATCACCCCCTTGCGGGGCGGCTGGACAGCGACGGGACCGCGCGGACGCCGCCGCGACGCGTGACGGCGTGATCGTCGCGCGCGTCGGCGACGGTCCGGCGGCTTCCGACATGCGGCGGCGAGGCGGCGAGGCGGCGCCACGCGTCCGGGCGCTTCAGGCGTGCGGGCGACGTCGCATGTCGCGACGGGGGCGGCGCCTCTGATCGAGGTGGCGGGCGGACGGGCCAGTCGCCTGAACCGCGACGCCCGCCCTCAGGCCCGGCCCGACGGTTCCGCCCCGTCAGCCGGCGATGGGGACCACAGCCGGTCGAGCAGATCCGCGAAGGCCGCGCGCATCGTCTCTTCCGTCAGGTCCGACGCGGCCTGCATCATGTAGCGGAACAGCCCGTCGACGGCGGCGTAGCGCAGGGCGGCCTGCGGCGCGGCGCCCGCGAAGCGGGTCTCCGCCTCGGCGAAGACCGCGATCAGGGCGGCCTCGATCTCTTCCATCGCCGGGCGGAAGGCCGGGTCGAACATGGCCTGGGCACGCATGTCGTACCATAGCCTGTGCCGCCCGCCCGTCCGGGCCAGCGCGCGGGCCAGCGCCGAGGACAGGGCCGCGACCGCGCCCTCGCGATCCGCCACGCCCGCCATCGCCGCCCCGACATCGGCCAGAAAGGCGTCCTTGTAGTGCCGCACGCAGAACAGGATCAGGTCGGTGCGGTCGTCGAAATAGTAGTGCAGCTGGCCCAGCGACACCCCCGAGGCCTCGGCGATGTCGCGCAGGCTGGCATTGGCGTAACCGAGCGCGCGCAGCGTCTCGCTGGCGCTCTCGATCAGCTGAAGGCGCTTTTCGGCGCGCTTTTCGGCCCGGGCCGCGGCGCGGCGGGCCAGCTTGTCCGTCGGCGCCTCCATCGCCTCCGCCTCAGCCGGCGGGGGTCAGCAGACAGTTCCCGAACTCATCCCGCAACGCGGTCTTGAGCACCTTGCCCGTGGCGCCCAGCGGCAGCGCGTCGACGAAGAACACCCGGTCGGGGACCTGCCAGTGGGGCAGCTTCCCGGTGAAGAGCGCGATCAGCTCCGCCTCGCTCACCTCCCCCGACTTCACCGCGACGATCACCGGGCGCTCATCCCATTTCGGATGCCGCGCGGCGATGGCGGCGGCGTTGGCGATGGCGGGATGACCGATGGCGATGTTCTCCAGCTCCACCGAGGAGATCCACTCGCCTCCCGACTTGATGATGTCCTTGGAGCGGTCGCGGATCACCATGAACCCGTCGGGGTCGATGGTGGCGACGTCGCCGGTGTCGAACCAGCCCTCCGGGTCGCAGGCCGACTCGTCCCGGCCGTAATAGCGGCCCACGACCCAATGGCCGCGGATATGAAGCTCCCCCTCGGTCACGCCGTCATGCGGCAGCTCCGCGCCGTCGGGGCCGACGATGCGCAGCTCCACCCCGAAGGGCGGGCGGCCCTGGGACAGGCGCAGCTTGTCCTGCGCCTCCCGCGGCAGGTCCACGTGCTTGGCCTTCACCTGGTTCAGCGTGCCCAGCGGCGAGGTCTCGGTCATGCCCCAGGCGTGGATCAGCTCGATCCCGAACAGGTCCCGGAATTCGGCGTACATCGACGGCGGCATGGCCGAGCCGCCGACGATGGTCCGCTTCATCGCCGACGAGGTCATGCCGCGCGCCTTCATCTCGGCCAGCAGGCCCATCCAGATCGTCGGCACGCCGAAGGAGATCGAGACCCGCTCGGCCTCGATCAGATCCACGAGGCTCGCCCCGTCCAGACCCGGCCCCGGCATCACCATGCGCGCGCCGGCGATGGCGCAGACATAGGGCGTGCCCCAAGCCGAGACGTGGAACATCGGCACCACCGGCATCACGCTGTCGCGGGCCGAGATGCCCATGCCGTCGGTCAGGTTCGCCGACAGCGCGTGCAGGACGGTCGAGCGGTGCGTGTACTGCACGCCCTTCGGGTTGCCCGTGGTGCCGGAGGTGTAGCAGAGGCTCGACGGATGGTTCTCGTCATGGTCCGGAAAGGCGTGGGCCGGGTCGCCGGTCTCGACGAAGGCGTCGTAGAAGATCACGCCCGGCAGCGCCGCCTCGACCTCGGCGTCATGGCCGCCCATCAGCACGAACAGCTCCACGCGGGGCAGATGCTCGCGCAGGGCGACGATCAGGGGCAGGAAGGTCTTGTCGAAGAACAGCGCCCGGTCGTCGGCATGGTTGACGACATAGGCGATCTGCTCGGGCGCGAGGCGCGGATTGAGGGTGTGGCAGACCATGCCCCCGCCGGAGACGCCGAAATAGATCTCCAGATGGCGCAGGTTGTTCCAGGCGAGCGTCGCGCAGCGGTCGCCGAAATCGATCCCCGCCGCGGCCAGCGCCGAGGCGAGCCGGCGGGCGTTGCGCTCCACCCCGCCCCAGTTCGAGCGCTTGATGCTGCGGTCGGTCTCGACCGAGACGATCTCGGTGTCGCCATGGCAGCGCCCGGCATGGGCGATCACGGCGCCGAGGGTCAGGTCCTGATGGGACATGGTGCTGATGGTCATAGATTTCCTCCCGCGAAGCCCGGCGACGCGCGGCGCGCGGGGGCCATTACGCGAAGGTAAAGATCATTTCTGGACACTTGTCCAGATTATCCGTCCAGATCGCCGCCCCGGGCGCCGGCGACGCCCGCCTCACCCCAGCAGGGCGGGGAGGAAGGTCACGATCTCGGGGCACAGCACCAGCAGCGCGCCGATGACCAGGTCCACGGCCAGGAACCAGACGATGCCGCGGAAGATCCCGGACAGCGGGATCAGGTCCCCGACCACGCCCTTGATGACGAAGACGTTCATTCCCACGGGCGGGGTGACCATGCCGATCTCCAGCAGCTTGGTCAGGAACACGCCGAACCAGACCAGCGACCAGCCGGAATCACCCACGATCGGCAGCACGATGGGCAGGGTCAGCAGCATCGCGCCGATGGGTTCGAGGAACATGCCCAGGATCAGGTAGATCAGCGCGATCCCCAGGATCACCATCAGCGGATCGGCGCCGAAGCTGACCACGGCGTCGGTCAGGAAGCTCCCCGCCCCGCTGAGCGCCAGGAACCGGATCAGCAGCGCCGCGCCGCAGCCGATGATGAACAGCGTCGTCGTGGTCATCAGCGTCTCGCGGATCGCGTCGACGAAGGCGGCCCGGGTCAGGCTGCGGGTGGCCAGCGCGATCAGGGTGGAGAAGGTCGCGCCCAGCGCCCCGGCCTCGGTCGGCGTGAAGAAGCCGCCGAACAGGCCGCCGAAGATCACCGCGATCAGCAGGGTGATCGGCGCCACGTCGCGGAAGGCGGCGAAGCGCATGCGCCAGGTCACCTCCTCCTCGACCCGGGGGGCGAGCGCGGGGTTCAGCTTCACCCGCACCATGATCAGCGCCGCGTAGGCCAGCGCCGTGATCACCCCGACCACGGCCCCGCCCAGGAACAGCGAACCGATCGAGACCTGGGCGATCATGCCGTAAAGGATCATCAGGATCGAGGGCGGGATCAGCGCCCCCAGCGTGCCCGCCACCGCCAGCGCGCCCGTCGCCAGACGGGCGTCATAGCCGTATTTCGTCATTTCGGGGATCGCGATCCGCCCCATGGCGGCGGAGCAGGCGACGGACGAGCCCGCCACCGCCGCGAAGCCCGCCGCCCCGAAGATCGAGGCGATGGCCAGCCCCCCCGGCAACGCCGTGGTCCACAGCCGCGCGAAGCGGAACAGCCCCGCGGTAAGCCCCGAGGCGAAGCAGATGTAGCCCATCATCAGGAACATCGGGATCGAGCTCATCGTCCAGGTCGCGGCGAAGGTGTAGGGAACCAGCGACAGGGTCCCCCAGGCGGCGCGCTCGCCGCCCACGGCCCAGAGCCCGACGAAGGAGACGGCGATCAGCGCGAAGGCGATCGGCACGCGCATGGCCACGAGGGCGAACAGGACGCCGACGCCGGTCAGGCCGATTTCGATGTTGGTCATGGAGGTCTCGGTCCGGTTGCCGACGCGGGCGCGCGCCGGACGGTCAGAAGAAGGTCGCGGCGCTCACTTGGGCGGGGTCAGGCGGCCCAGGACGTATTCCAGAAGCCGCAGGGCGCTGATCAGGGTCATCAGCGCGCAGCCGACCGGCAGCAGCAGATAGCTGGGCCAGGTCGGGATGCGCGTGCCGAACTCGATGGAGAAGCTGTTGATCTTCCACTTGGTCTGCGCGTCCAGCGCCGCCGACCAGGTCAGCAGCGCGAAGACAGCCACCGCGATCAGCAGCGCCAGGCCCGCCATGTGATACTGCGCCCGCTTCGGCGCGAGATGGGCGGCGATGTCCATGGAGATATGCCCGTCGGAGGCCTGCGCGTAGGCGAGCGGCAGGAAGGCGCAGGCCACCATGTAATAGTCGGAGACGATCAGCGTGGTCCCCGGCAGCGGCCGGCTGAGGAACGGCCGCGTCACCACGTCGGCGGTGACGTGCAGCATCATCAGCACCACCGCGACGCCGGCGACGATCATCGCCAGGTTCAGCAGCCGGTTGGTCAGGGCGAAGACGGCGGTCATGCGCGCGCTCTCGATCGGATGGGGAACGGAAGGGCGGCGGCGCGGATCCGCCCCGCCGCCGGGAGGGCGACGGCCCTGCGCCGGGCCGCCGCGAAGGGTTCAGGCGCGCGGCCTCACTGCAGGCCGTAGGTCTCGTAATCCAGCTTGGAGAGGACTTCGGTCCACAGCAGCTCGGACAGCGCGGCCTGGTCGGCGGGGTCCAGCGGGTCGGTCAGGCCCTTCCACTTGGCCAGCAGCTCCTGGAAGCGGGCGGCCTTGGCCTCGGCGTCGGGCACGCCGTACTGCTCGGAATAGAGCTGGATCACGGTCTGGACGTCGGCGGACGCGAAGGCCGCGGTCGCTTCGGCCAGCGAGGCGTCGGGCTCGGAGACCTGAATGCCCATCTCGCGCGCCTTGGCGAGGTCGGTCTGGGCCTGCTTCACGTATTGCGTGGACATGAAGGCCGCCGTGTCGGCCATGCCCCGGGCCATCATCCGGCGCGTCTCGACATCGAGGTCGGCCCAGTAGCCCATGTTGAAATGGCCGATGCCCGAGCCGCCGAAGGTGCCGCCCGGCGCCGCCAGCGTGATCCCCTTGACCACGTCGAACAGCGAGAAATTGGACATCTCGCCGACCGCGTTGATCGTGCAGTCGATCAGGCCCTGGCTGAGCCCGTCATAGATCTCGTTGCCGGAGATCGACGAGGCGGTGGCGCCCATGGCCTCGGCCCAGCGGCGGAACGTGTTGGTGGCCGCGCGCAGGGTGCGCCCCTCGACATCCGCCTTCGAAACCATCGGCTCGCGGCACAGCATGGAGAACTGGGTGCCCGGCGCGGTGGCCAGATAGACCTGGCCCTGGGCCTGAATCTGCATCTGGCAGTCGGGGCAGTCGAGCGCGATGTATTCCATCATCGCCCCGGCGAGCGTGGCCGCGATCGAGGTCGGCCGGCCGCCGAGATTGGCCGCCATCGACAGGTCGGCGGGGAAGTTCGACTCCGAGAACTCGTTCTGGAAATAGGGCGTCAGCACCATCGCCACGTCGGCCACGCCCGAGGTCAGCCCCGGCGAGGCCTGACGCAGGTCCAGAAGCGTCAGGGCGAACACGTCGGCCTCGATGTCGGAATGATCCTCGACGTATTTCGCGAAATGCTCGTAGGTCGCGCCGATGATCGACTGCGCCGGATAGCCATGGGCGATGCGGATGCTGTCGGCCCGGGCCCCGCCCGTGGCCGCGGCCCCCGCGGCCATGGCCAGCATCCCGGCCCCCAGGACGGCGGCCCGTTTCGTTTTGGACGTCATGATTTCCTCCCTTGCGGCATGTCCCGCGGTTGTTCTTTTTCCGATCCGGCGCTCCCCTCCGCGGCGCCGCGGAGGGTCCAGTCGGCCGGATTAAGGCGACGGATCTGGAACAGGTCCGTCGCGCGCGCGTACCAGCCCGGATTGTGCAGCCGCGCCAGAGGCGCCAGCGCGGCGGTGTCCACGCGCATCCTCTCGACGTCCAGCAGGTCGTCGCGGATGTGCATGCCCAGGATCTCGCCCAGCGCGATGCCGTTCGCATCGCCCAGCGCGATCGCCTGGAACAGGCGGCACTCATAGGCGACGGGCGCGGCGAGGATGCGCGGAACGTCGACGTCGTCGCCGGGCGTCGTCTCCAGCCCCGCCTCGGTCAGCTCGTCGACCTCGGGCCCGAAATCCATGGCCGAGACGTTCATCGCCTCGGCCAGCGGCTCGTCCACCAGATGCACGATGAACCGGCCCGTGGCCTGGATATTGGCCCAGCTGTCCTTCCCGGCGCCGGGTCCGCGGGGTTCGAACCCCAGCGCCAGCAGCGGCGGCGTGGACTGAAGGCAGTTGAAGAAGCTGATGGGCGCCGCGTTGCGCACGCCCTCGGCGTCCCGGCTGGTGACCAGCGCGATCGGCCGCGGCACGACCGTCGCGGTCAGCAGCTTCGAACGCTCGCGCGTCGTCAGCCTGGCGAAATCAAGTCGCACGGCGCCCCTCTCGATCTGCGTTTCCTCGGCGATCCGGTTGCATCCGGTTCAATTTAGGCCAAGCTAGTTTTACTCTGTGAAACAGGCAATACAAAAATGCAGCCCCGGAATGACCCTCCCCGCCGCATCCAGGGCGCAGTCGGAGCGCCTATGGCGCATCGGCTCGGTCTGCGCGAAAAGGGTGTTTCGCATGGACAGTCGGGCGGGAGAGACGGGCATGGCCGTGAAACGGCGGAAACCAGGCGACAAGGCCGCGGCCGTCCCCTCGCCGGAGGCGGAGGCGGCGCCCGAACGCAAGGTCTCGCGCTCGGCCGTGCCGCTGATCTACGACGACGACGACCTGTCGGAGGAGCTGGGCGCGGACCGCAAGTTCAACTGGTCGCTCGCCCGCGGACTGGAGATCCTGCGCGCCTTCTCGGGCGGCACCGCCTCCCTTGGCAACGCCGAGATCGCCGAACTGACCAAGCTGCCCCGCCCCACCGTCTCGCGCCTGACCTACACGCTCAAGCAGCTGGGCTACCTGCAGCTGAACGCCCGCTCGGGCAAGTTCGAGCCGACCCCGGCGATCCTGGGGCTGGGCTATCCGATCATGTCCACGATGAAGATCCGCGTGATCGCGCGCGACTACCTTCAGCAGCTTGCCAACGACGTGAGCCTGACCGTGGCGATCGGCGCCCGCGACCGGCTGGGGATGATCTACGTGGACGCCAGCCACCCCTCGACGATGATGACCCTGCGCCTCGACGTGGGCAGCCGGGTGACCATCGCCAGCTCCGCCATGGGCCGGGCTTTCATGCATGGCATCTCCAAGCCCGAGCGCGACCTGCTGCTGGGCGTGATCGAGCAGCGCGCGGGCGACGACTGGCCGGCCCTGCGCGACGCGATCCAGCGCAGCTTCGACGAGATCGACCGCCGCGGCTTCTGCATCGTCGACGGCGAATGGCAGCAGGATATCCGCGGCGTCGGCGTGCCGCTGGTGGCCTCGGACGGCAACACGGTGATGGCGCTCAACGCCGCCGGCCCCCGCTTCGCCGCCACGCTGGAGACATTGGAGACCGTGGTCGGCCCGCGGCTGGTGCATCTGTCGCGCTCGGTCGCGCCGATGCTGAACCGCTGAGGCGCCGGACCGTCGAGACGCGGCGGGATCGCGGCGCCCGGGCGCCAAGACCCGGGGCAGCAACGAAAGACGGAGGAGACGCATGACGCAGTCGGAAGGCGCGACGCGCTGCACGCTGGAGAACGGGGTGGGGACCCTGGTGCTGGACCACCCCGCCGCGCGCAACGCCATGTCGGCGGCGCTGCAGGCCGACCTGATCGCGCATCTGGCGCGGCTGGGGGCCGACCCCGAATGCCGCGCGATCGTGATCGTGGGCGAGGGCGGGCATTTCTGCGCCGGCGGCGACGTGAAGGGCATGACCAGCCTGACCGCCGCCAACGGCTACGGCCGCCTGCAGGACATGCAGAAGATGATCCGCGGCGTGGTCGAGGTCGAGAAGCCCGTCATCGCGGCGGTCGAGGGCGTGGCCGCCGGGGGCGGCATGGCCCTGGCCGCGGCCTGCGATTTCGTGGTCGCCGCGCGCGACGCCCGCTTCGCCTCGGCCTTCGTCAGGATCGGCCTGATGCCCGACCTCGGCGCCATGTGGACCCTGACCATGCGCATGGGCCTGGGCCGCGCCCGCGCCTTCCTCATGTCGGGCGCGGTGATGGGCGCCGAGGACGCCCGCGACGCCGGCATGATCGAGGAGGTGGTCGAGCCCGGACAGGCCCTGCCCCGCGCGCAGGAGATGGCGGCCGAGTTCGCGCGGATGGCGACGATGGCCCTGGGCCGGACCAAGATGTTCATGTCGCGCATGCCGATGAGCTTCGACGCCGCGATGCGCCTGGAGGCCGACGCCCAGACGGCGCTGATCATCTCCGAAGACTTCGAGGAGGGCCGCGCGGCCTTCCTCGAAAAGCGCAAGCCCGTCTACCGGGGCCGCTGACGACCGCGCCCGCGCCCGCGCCCCGCTGGAAAAGCGGGGCGCGACCGCCGATCAGAGGGATCGGCCGACGATTTCGAGCATCACCTCGCTGGCGCCGCCGGCGATGCGCTGATAGCGGCTGTCCGCCCACAGGCGCGAGATCGGGTATTCCTTCATGTAGCCGTAGCCGCCGTGAAGCTGCAGGCAGATGTCCAGCACCCGGTCCTGCATCTCCGTGCCCCAGACCTTGGCCATGGCGCCCTCTTCGGGCGTCAGCTCGCCCGCGATCTGCGCGGCGACGCAGCGGTCGATGAAGGCGTGGCCCACCTCGATGTCGATGGCGCAGCGGGCGAGCTGGAAGCGCGTGTTCTGCAGGTCGAACAGCGTGCCGCCGAAGGCCTGGCGCTGCTTCACATGCTCAAGCGCCCAGCCCATGGCCGCCTCGGCCACGGCGACGGTGTTGATCGCGATCACCAGCCGCTCCCAGGGCAGGTTGGCCATCAGCATGCCGAAGCCCTTGCCCTCCTCGCCCAGCAGGGCCGATCCGGGCAGACGCACGTCGTCGAAGAACAGCTCGGCCGTGTCGGCGGCGTGGGCGCCGATCTTGTCCAGCTTGCGCGCCTTGCGGAAGCCCGGCAGCGTCGTATCGACCAGGAACAGGCTGACGCCGCGCGCCCCGGCGGAGGGGTCGGTCTTGGCCGCCACGATCACCAGATCCGAGGTCCAGCCGTTCGAGATGAAGGTCTTCTGCCCGTTCAGCACATAGCCGTTGCCGTCCCGCTTCGCCGTGGTGCGCAGCGCCTTGACGTCCGAGCCGCCCGAAGGCTCGGTCATGCCGATGGACGAGATCACTTCGCCGGTCGCCATGCGCGGCAGCCATTCGCGCTTCTGATCCTCGGTGCCGTAGTGCAGCAGATAGGGCGCGATGACGTCCGAATGCAGCGACCAGCCGGGACCGGTCAGGCCCAGGCGATACTGCTCTTCCAGAAGGATCGTGGCGTAGCGCTCGTCCACGCCGACGCCGCCGTATTCCTCGGGGATCAGGGTGCACAGCCAGCCCTGCTCGCCCATCGCCCGCCAGGCCTCGCGCGAGACTTCGCCGGCGGCCTCCCATTCGGGGTTCCGGGGCAGGAACTCCTGCTCGAAATACTTGCGGACGGTGTCGCGGAAGAAGTCGTGTTCGGGTTCGAACAGCGTGCGGCGCATCGGAGGCTCCAGGTCTGGATGGAATGATCGGGCGCGGCCCGGCGGGCCGCCGGGCCTTTCGGCGGCCATCGCGGCCGCGGGATCGGTCGGCGGCCATCGCGGCCGCGGGGTCAGCCGGCGTCGGCCGGGACCCAGTAGGGATCGCGCAGCTCCCGCTTGAGGATCTTGCCGGCGGAGCTGACGGGCAGCGGCCGGTCCCGGATCTCGACCCGGCGCGGGCATTTGTAGGGCGCGAGATGCGCGCGGCAGAAATCGATCACCGCCTGCGGCTCGACCGTCTTCCCCGGACGGGGGACCACGATGGCCAGCACCGTCTCGCCCCATTGCGGATGCGGGATGCCGATCACCGCGGATTCCGCCACTTCCGGGATCTCGGCGATCACGTTCTCGACCTCGATGGCGAAGACGTTCTCGCCGCCGGTCTTGATCATGTCCTTCAGCCGGCCGGTGAGGAACAGGAAGCCGTCCTCGTCCAGATAGCCGAGGTCGCCCGAATGCATCCAGCCGTCGCGCAGGGCCGCCGCCGTCTCCTCCGGCCGGTTCCAGTAGCCCTTCATCACGTTGGGGCCGCGGATCGCGATCTCCCCGATCTCGCCCGGATCGGCGCGGCCGCCGTCCGGCCGCCGCACCTCGACCTCGCATAGCAGCGCCGCCTGGCCGCACGACCGGCGCTTGGCGGCGTCCGGCCCCTCGGTCACCGAATACCTGCCGGGCAGCATGGTGGCGATCGAGGACACCTCGGTCATGCCGTAGCCATGCACGAAGCGGGCGTTGGGCAGCAGCGTCAGCGCCCGGCGCAGGGTCTCGTCCTCGATCGGGCTGGCGCCGTAAAGCACGCGCCGCAGGCTCGACAGATCCCGGCGCCGCGCGTCGGGGTGATCCAGAAGCATCTTGATCATCGTCGGCACGAACTGGGCGTTGGTGACCTTCAGCGTCTCGATGCTGTCCAGGCAGGCCGCGGCGTCGAAACGGGGCACGTAGGCATGCGCGCCGCCCATCATCGTCACCGCGAAGGTCGAGGCGCCGTCGGCCAGATGGAACATCGGCGCCGAGTGCAGGTAGACGGACTCCTCCGTCACCTGCAGCGAGGCGATGGCGTTGATCGCGTTGGCGCAGATGTTGTCATGGGTCAGCATCACGCCCTTAGAGGCGCTGGTGGTCCCGGCGGTGTAGAAGAGGCCGGCCAGATCCTCGCCGCCCCGCTCCGCATCCCGGATCGGCGCGGAGGCGGCCACGAGCCCCTCATAGGGGACGAGGTCCGCCCCGGCGCCGGGCTCGGGGACGGCGCCGGGGACGGCGTCGATCAGGATGGTCCGCGCCCAGCAGGCCGGCCGCGGCGACATTTCCCGGGCGAGCGCCAGCCCGTCGGGATCCGCGATCAGGACGCCGATCCCGGCGTCCTGCATGAGCAGCGACAGCTCCTGGGGCGTCAGGCGCCAGTTCATCGGCACGATGACCGCGCCGCACCAGGGCGCCGCGAACAGGCATTCCAGATAGGCTTCGCTGTTGAAAGCCAGCAGCCCCACCCGGTCGCCCGGCGCCACGCCCATGGCCCGCAGGCCGCCGGCCAGGCGCGCGATGCGCGGAACGGCTTCGCGATAGCTGCGGGCGCCGTCGCGCGAAATCCGGATCGCGCCATCGGGGTTCGTGGCCAGCGCGCGCATCAACCCCTGGGTCAGACGCATGCATTCTCCTCCAAGACAACCTCCCGGATCGAAGCGCCCGGTTAGGTCGCGAGCCTTTCGGCTTGCGGAAACACGCTATCAATTTCACTAGGCAAAACACAAGTCTCTTTCAGCGACACACTGCAGGGACCTGTCCGCACCGCGACATGGAGGCCCTGCGTTGAGCCACGCTCAATATACACGGCGTCGAATTCGCTTGCGGTTGCGACGGAGTCACGAAGACTCCGACCTGCTCCGAGGCGCCGAAGGGAGACCGCCCATGACCGACCAAGCCCCCCGTCCGCGCCCCTATGGCGACGACGCCCAATGCCACATGCACCATGCGCACCTGTTCTGCTCGGACATCGAGGCCACCATCGCCTTCTACCGCGACTGGTTCGGGGCCGAGGTCGCCCATGACGGCCCCTATGCGGGCGCGCGCAACGTGTTCCTGAAGATCGGGCGCGGGGCGATGCACCTCTACGACCAGCCTCCGCGAGGCGAGGGCCGCAACGCCGTCCACCACCTCGGCATCCAGGTCTCCGATCTGGACGAGGTCTACGACCGGATGCGGGCCGGCGGCGTGCGACTGCCCAACCCGATCAAGCGCAGCGGCGGGGGCGGCTACTTCATGGTCGAGGCGCCCGACGGCGTGCTGCTGGAAGTGTTCGAGCCGGGGCCGGAGCGCCCGGCCGAGGTCCTGCGCTACTACGGCTATCCTTGAAGCGCGGGGCGCGGCGGCCCGGCCGCGGCCGCCGCGCCCCGCTTATCCCTCCGCCCGCCGGATCCGGCAGGCGACGCCCTTGAAATGCGGCACCCCCTGTTCGGGGTCGAGATGCGCCGCGTCGTCGGGGCAGAGCTGCGCGTCCGCCCAGTCCCAGGCGCCGGAGAGGGAGCCGTCGCCCTCCGCCTGCTCGGGCCGCCACCAGCCGTGGGGGACGCGGACCAGACCGGCGGGCATGTCGGGGCGGATCGCGACGGGCATGCGGCAGGCGCCGTGGCGGGTCTCGATCACCGCCGGGTCGCCTTCTTCCAGTCCCGCGGCCTCGGCGTCGGCGGGGGCGAGAAACAGGCGAGGTTCCGGCTTGCGGGCGCGCAGCGGGGCGATATGGCGGTGGCCGGTCTGGAAATATTCGTCCTCGCGCACGCCGGTGAACATCTGCAGGGGATAGTCCGGATCGGGCCCCGGCCCCTCCCGCCAGTTCGGCAGCGGGTCGAAGCCCCAGCTTTCCAGCAGCGCTGACGAGAGTTCCACCTTGCCCGACGGGGTGGCGAAGCCGGTCTTCTCGTATTTGCGATAGCCCATCTCGCCGACATGGACGGGATGCGCCTCGGCGAACCTCTCGAAATCCATGCCCAGCGGTTCGAGGCGCCAGTCCAGCATGTCCTCGGCCGTTGCCCACGGGAAATGGTCGGCGAACCCCATGCGATGCGCCAGGTCCCGCCAGAAATCGAAGACCCCGCGGCACTCTCCCGGCGGCTGGACGGCCTTCTGCGAGGGGCGCTGGATCGCGGTCCACCCGAAACTGTCGGACAGCGCGTTGCGCTCGGGCCAGGCGTCGCCGGGCAGGATGAAGTCGCAAAGCTGCGCCGTGGGGGTGCGGAACTGCTCGAACGCCACCAGCAGGTCCTGGTTCATCAACGCGCGGTGGATGAGCTGCATGTTGGCGAAGCTCATCAGCGTGTTGTTGCCCAGGGTGAAGAAGGCCTTCACCGGATAGGGATCGCCGTCGGCCATGGCGCGGAACGTGGCCGAGGGGTTGGCCATGCAGGTCCCGTTGATCAGGTTCGGCCAGGGCTCGCCCCAGACGCGCTCGGCCGGCTCGCGCAGGGCCTCGGCGGCGCGGTAGGTGAAGGCGGGATGGGCGTCGGCGCCCAGTTGCTTCGCGCGCTGTTCGGGGGGCAGCGCGTCATGCCGTTCGATCGAGGATTCCGACCGGATCCGGTCGTGAAACCCGTGCAGGACCTCGCCGCCTTCGACGTCGAGCGCGCCGGTCAGCGCGCGCAGGGCGCACATCAGCCGGATGGCGGAGGTCGAGTTGCGCTGCTGGTCTGTCACCGGCGTCCAGGGGATCACCGAGGGGCCGGAGGTCGCATACATCCGAGCGGCCTCGGCGATCAGCTCGGGATCGACGCCGGTGATGGCGGCGACGCGATCCAGCGGGAATTCGTCGACGCGGCGGCGGAACGCGTCGAAACCGACGGTCCAGCGGTCGACGAAATCGCGGTCGTGGAGCTCCTCGTCCAGGATCACCTTCAGCCAGCCGAAGCACATCGCGGCGTCGGTTCCGGCGCGCAGCGGCAACCACAGGTCGGCGACCTCGGCGTTCTCCGACCGGCGGGGGTCGAGCACGATCAGCTTGGCGCCGCGCGCCTGCGCCTTGCGGATCTGGTTGTGGATCGGCGTCCAGGAGTGCTTCTTCGGATTGTGCCCGAACAGCGCGATGCAGCCGGTCTTGCGATAGTCGGGGAAGGGGAACCAGCCGTAGACCAGCCGGTTCACGGCGGCCGTGTTCCCCGCGCAGATCGCCACGCCCGAGATCCAGTTCGGCGAGCCCAGCAGGTTCATGAAACGCCTGCCCAACCCATTGTCGGTCTGGGTGTTCCATTGCGAGGTCGAGACGGCGAACGCCTCGGGTCCATATCGATTCACGACGGTCCGCAGACGCTCGGCGATCTCGTCCATCGCCTCGTCCCAGCCGACCTCCGCCCAGCGGCCCTCGCCGCGCGCGCCGAGGCGCCGCAAGGGGCGGATCACCCGGTGGGGATGGGCGAAGCCGGCGGGGGCGTGGACGCCCTTCATGCAGATGTTGGCGGCGCCCGGCCGGGGGTCGAGCGCATGGACCCGCAGGTCGCCCACAAGGCCGCTGTCGGGCACGTCCAGCGCCACCTGGCAATATATGTCGCAACCGGAGCAAAGGGTCCGCACCTGGGTCATCCGTCATCCTCCCGCCCGGCGAGGGTCGTCGCGCCCCCGTCCCGGTTCGCCGCGCATCCTATGGCATTCGCGACCGATGGCGTTCGCCGGACGCGTCGGGATGGGCGGCGGCGGTCCTGCAGGGCGCCGCCGCCCCCTTCATCGTGGGGCCGCGAGGTCAGGGAGCGGTCTCAGCGGCCCGTGAAGACGGCGTCGCGCCGCTCGATGAAGGATTTGACGCCCTCGGCGGCGTCGGCGGTGCCCAGGACCGTCTTGCGGATCTCGGGGACCATGGCGACGGCGGCCTTCTCCGCCGCCTCCAGGTAGGCCAGCGCGGCGCGCTTGGTGACCTGGATGCCGAGCGGCGCGTTGGCGGCGATGGCCTGGGCGATCTCCAGGGCGCGATCGGTCTGGGCGCCGGCCGGGACGACCTCCTGCACCAGGCCGATCCGGTGGGCGCGCTCCGCCCCGAACTCGTCGCAGAGCATCAGGTGATACATCGCGTCCCCCCAGCCCATGCGGGTCAGGTAACGGAAATGCGCGCCGCCCAAGGGCGCGATGCCGCGCTTGGCCTCCATCTGGCAGAAGCGGGAGCCCTCGGCCGCCACCACGATGTCGCCGGCAAGCATGATCTCGATGCCCACGGTGTAGCAGATGCCCTGCACGGCCGCGACCAGCGGCTTCATGCAGCGTTTGCTCAGCCCCAGCGGGTCGACGGCGCCCTCGGGCAGCGGCTCGCGCTTGACGCCGGGGCCGAAGAACTTCGGCATGTCGAGGCCGGCGGTGAAGTGGTCGCCCTCCGCGCAGATCACCCCGGCCCAGAGCTCGGGGTCGTCGTCGAGCCGGGTCAGCGCCTCCGAAAGCTGCGCCATCATCTCGGGCGAGAAGGCGTTGCGCCGGGCGGCGTTGTCGATGGTGATCTTGAGAACCCGGCCGACGGTCTCGGCCCGGACCCGGCCGGGGGCTTTTTCTTCGCTCATGTCTTCGTTTCCTCCCGCAGAAAGCTGCAGGGGGAAGGTGCATACAGAATCAATACGCAGTCAATATCGAATCCGGACGCTATCTGGACGCCGTCGCTCCGAGCGGCCGCCCGCCCATCCCGGGACCGGCCCGCGCCTCGACCTGGCGCGGGTCCACCGGCTCTCCGCATTCCGAGCAGGCGCAGACGGCGTGGAAGTCGTGGCCGCAGGTCTTGTGGCGGTGGATGACGAAGGGACCGGCGTCCTCGCCATAGTGCTTCTCGCCCCAGCGGAACATCGCCAGCAGCAGCGGGTAGAGGTCCAGGCCCTTCTCCGTCAGGCGATATTCGAACCGTTCCGGCCGGTCCTGGTAGCGGACCTTCCGCAGCACGCCTTCGCGCACCAGCACCGCGAGCCGGTCGGTCACCACGGTGCGGGAGATGCCCAGACGCTGCTGGAACGCCTCGAAGCGCCGCACGCCCATGAAGCAGTCGCGCAGGATCAGCATGGTCCAGCGGTCGCCGATCACCGCGCTGGTGCGGGCGATGGCGCAGGGTTGTTCGGCCAGGTCGTCCCATCGCATGGCGCGTCTCCTTTTCCGGACAAGTCCAGATAGCGGACGCGCCCGCCCGGCCGCAAGCCGGGCGTTCGCCAGAGTCGCCCGGCCGCACGCGGGCCGCGCCCCGAACACGCTTCGGGACGCGGGCCGTCAGTCGAAGTCGACCGCCACCTCGGCCCCGTCCGCATATATGGCGCGCACCCTGTGGCCGGGCTTGGCGCGGATCATCCCGGTCATCGAGCCGGTGGAGATGGTCTCGCCGGCCTTGAGGCCTTCGCCCCAGCGGCGCTGCTCCTCTGCCAGCCACAGCAGCGGGCGCAGCGGGTCGCCCATCACCTCGGCGCCCGAGCCGCGACGACGGATCTCGCCGTCGATCTCCAGCGCGACGCCGAGGCCCGAGAGCCCGCGACGCTTCCAGTCGGCGATGCGGTCGCCGAAGACGTAGCGGCCCGCGGCGCTGCCGTCGGCCAGCACCAGGCGCAGGGGCGGCGTGCTGCGGGAGGGGAAGCGGCATTCGGCGACCTCGATGCCGGCATGAACCTCGCCGATCGCCTCGACGACCTCGTCCATGGTCCAGGGCTCCTCCCGAAACGGCAGGTCATGGGCGAGCGTCACGAAGGTCTCGCACTCGATCAGCGGGTCGAGCATCGCCCCCGCTTCGAACCGCCCCGGCGAGACATGCCGGTCGCGCCGGAAGGTGCGCCCATAGATCGGACCGGGGAGGTTGAGCTTGTCGCGAACCTCCTGCGTCGTGCCGGCGATCTTCCAGCCCAGCGGCTCCAGCCCGGTCCTGGCCATGGCGGCGCGGTGGACGCCGTAGGCCTCGTCGATCGAGGCCGGGGTCAGGCCCTCCGGAAGGTCGGTGATCTGGAAGCCGTCCCGGCGGGCGGCGGCGAGGCGCTCGACCAGATCCGAGAGCTCTGCGAGGCGGGCGGGTATGATTTCGATACGGTCCATGCCGGGCACCATACGACCGGCCGGCAGGTTGGGCGAACGACTTCGAGGCCGGCGGCGTTGAGCTGGGCTCAACCCTCCCCGCCTCCGGCGCCGCTTGACGACCGGGTTCGGGGCGCGGAAAGTTAAATCAAACGAATTAAGGGAGGCATCGATGAATCACCTCGCCCCGGATCGGCGCGATCCGCCGCTTCCGCACGTCCCCGTGGCCGCCGAGCATTTCGACGTGCTGATCGTGGGGGCGGGCATTTCCGGCATCGGCAGCGCCTGGCGGCTGTCGAAGAGCCTGCCCGACCTGAAATACGCGGTGCTGGAAGCGCAGGAGAGCTTCGGCGGCACCTGGTTGACGCATCGCTATCCCGGCATCCGCTCGGACAGCGACCTGCACACCTTCGGCTTCGCCTTCAAGCCCTGGGTCGGCCCGCCGATCGCCACCGCGCAGGAGATCCGGAGCTACCTCGACGAGGTGATCAAGGAGAGCGGCCTCGACCGCCATATCCGCTATCGCCACCGGATCCTGTCGGCGGAATGGTCCAGCGAGGACAGTCTGTGGACCCTGTCGGTCGACTGCGGCGACGGGGCCGGGCCGCGGCTTTTCACCTGCAACTTCCTGTGGATGTGCCAGGGCTACTACCGCCACGATCAGGGCTACACCCCGGAATGGAAGGGCATGGAGGATTTCAAGGGCGAGATCATCCACCCCCAGACCTGGCCCGAGGGCAAGGACCTGAGCGGGAAGAAGGTGGTGGTGATCGGCTCGGGCGCCACGGCGGCGACGCTGGTTCCGGCGCTGGCGGGCAAGTGCGCCCATGTCACGATGCTGCAGCGCTCGCCCACCTATTTCCGCACCGGCCGCAACGCCATCGAGATCGCCGAAGAGCTGCGCCGGCTGGAGGTGGACGAGGCCTGGATCCATGAGATCACGCGCCGCAAGGTGCTCTACGATCAGGACGCCTTCACCCGCGCCTGCCAGGAGCGGCCCGACGCGGTGCGCAAGGAGATGCTGGACAACCTGCGCGCCATCCTGGGCCCGGATTTCGACGTCGATCGTCATTTCGGCCCCAGCTACCGCCCCTGGCGCCAGCGCATCGCCTTCGTCCCCGACGCCGACCTGTTCGAGGCGGTGAAGCGGGGCGAGGCCTCGGTCGTGACCGACGAGATCGACCGGTTCGCGCCCGAGGGCATCCTCCTGAAGTCGGGCGAGATGCTGGAGGCCGACGTGATCGTCACCGCCACCGGCTTCACCCTTTCGGTGATGGGCGACATCCCCTTCACGGTGGACGGGGCGCCGGTGGACTGGTCGCAGACGGTCACCTATCGGGGCATGATGTTCACGGGCGTGCCGAACCTTGTCTGGGTCTTCGGCTATTTCCGCGCCAGCTGGACGCTGCGCACCGACCTGGTGGCGGATTTCATGGCCCGCCTGCTGCCGCACATGGCGGCGAGGGGCGCGACCCAGGTGGGCGTGGCCCTGCGCCCCGAGGACGCCGGGATGGAGATCCAGCCCTGGATCGACCCCGAGGACTTCAATCCCGGCTACCTGATGCGCGACCTGCACCGGATGCCGCGCAGCGGAACCAAGCGCGACTGGCGGCACACGCAGGACTATTGGCGGGAGAAGGACGAATTTCCCGCCATCGATCTCGATGACGCCGCCTTCGTCTACCGCTGAGACAAGAACCAGAAACGGGAGGACCCCATGGGGCAGCTGGACGGAAAGGTGGCGCTGGTGACCGGCGCCGCCTCGGGCATCGGCGCGAAGACCGCGCTGACGCTGGCGCGCGAAGGCGCGAAGGTGGTGGCGACCGACATCGACGAGGCCGGCGGCGCCGAGGTGGTCGACGAGATCCGCTCCGCGGGGGGCGAGGCGATCTTTCTCAAGCAGGACGTGCGCGAGGAGCCGCTCTGGGTCGAGGTCGTGGCGCGGACCGAGGCCCGCTTCGGGCGTCTGGACATCCTGGTCTCCAACGCCGGGATCGGGCTGGGCGGGTCCAGCATCGTGGACATGCCGCTGGAGGATTGGCGGCGCCAGACCTCGATCAACCTCGACGGGGTGTTCCTGTCCTGCAAGCACGCCCTGCCGCTGATGCGGAAAGGCGGGCGGGGCGGGTCCATCGTGCTGCTGTCGTCGGTGGCCGGGCTGCGCGGGGCGCCGACGCTGGTGGGCTATTGCGCCACCAAGGGAGGCGTGCGGCTGTTCGCCAAGGCGCTGGCGCTGGAATGCGCGGCGAAACGGGACGGGGTGCGGGTGAACTCGGTGCATCCGGGGATCATCGACACGCCGATCTGGGGCAAGATAGGGCTGCCGCCGGCGAGCCAGGACCCGGGCCGCAACGCGCCGCCGACCGGGGAGGAACGGGGCAAGGCCACCCCGCTGGGCTATGCCGGGGATCCGCAGAACATCGCCGACGGCATCCTGTTTCTGGCCTCGGACGCGTCATGCTACATGACCGGATCCGAGCTGGTGATCGACGGGGGGATGACGGCCGGCGTGAGCCGCGGAACCGCCTGACTCGCGGCGCCGTCGGTCGCCGGCGGCAACGGGCCGGGCGGGTTGCGCCCGCCCGGCCCATGCGACACCCTCGCCCCTCCTCGGACGAAATCGCCCGAGCCGGAGATCCAAGGTGAACCCCATGGCGCCCGAAGACGCTGCGCTGGCCGAGACGGAGGCCGGGACCGCGGGATCCGCCGCAGGATCGCAGGCCCAATCCGGCGACCGCGCGCAGGAGACGCGCGAGCGGCTGATCCTCGCCGCCGAACGGCTGTTCGCCGAGGAGGGCATGGGCGTCTCTCTGCGCCGGATCAACGCGGCGGCGGGACAGAAAAACGTCTCGGCCCTGCACTACCATTTCGGCGACCGGGACGCCCTGGTCGAGGCGATCCTCGCCTACCGCATGGCGCGCTCCTCGGTCCGGCGCGACGCCCTGCTGGCGAAGGCGATCGCCGAGGGGCGCGCCGGCGACCTGCGCGCGCTGGTCGAGGCGGCGATCCGGCCGGTGGCGGAGCAGATCCGCTCGACCGCCGCCGGCAGTCACTTCGTGCGCTTCGTCGCCCAGACCAACCGCCTGCCGGAGCTGGACGGCTGGGGGGTGGTGCCGCATCGCAGCCGGCACTCGCTGACCCGGGTCTACCTGCGCATCCTGCGCCTGGTCACCGACCTGCCCCGCCCCATCGTCCATGCCCGCACCATCATGGCCCTGCGCCGGGCGATCTACGTGCTGGCGGACCTCGACCGGGTGATCGAGCGGCGTCACCCCGACATGCGGGACGCGATGGTCGACTTCTACGCCGAAGACCTGATCGACATGCTGACGGCGGAACTGCGCGCGCCGCTGTCCGAGACCACCCGCCGATCCTACGAGGCGCTGATCCGGCGCGGCGGCGGCGAGCGCGCCGCCTTCTTCGGCCCCGACACGATGCAGGCCGCCGGCCGCCGTTTGCGCGCCCGCCCGTCGGACGCGGAGTGACCCCCGCGCGCGGCCGGGCGGCATCGGACGGACGTCATCAGCTGCGAGGTTTTCGTTTTGCGTTTCTTTTGCGAGGGGAGGATTGGAACGCGACGCGCCCCCGGGATTTGATCGCGGGGGCGCTTGGTCGTGTGTGGTTGCGGGGGCAGGATTTGAACCTGCGACCTTCAGGTTATGAGCCTGACGAGCTACCGGGCTGC
>JAYZWL010000089.1:0-33683 GCA_036154955.1 Pseudomonadota bacterium
CGTACCCCCCGGCTCCGCCCCCGCCCCCCGCCGGGCGCCTTAACCCCACTTTCCGGTGCGGGCCCCCCTCCGCCGGGGGTATGCCCGCCGCGGGGCGGGGCCCCGCGACGACCGGCGCGCCTCTGGCCCGCGTCCGCTCGCGGCGCGGGCCGAGGACGGCGCCGGTCGTCCCGTCTCCCACCCCCGCCGTCTTGCCTTCCGCGGCGGTCCGGTCCATTGCTCCGCCCGCCTGACCACCGGAGACCCGCGCCATGATCCTCTACCCCGCCATCGACCTGAAGGGCGGCGCCTGCGTGCGCCTTCTGCGCGGCGACATGGACGCGGCCACCGTGTTCAACGAGGATCCCGCCGCCCAGGCCCGCGCCTTCCAGGACGCGGGCTGCGGCTGGCTGCATATCGTTGACCTCGACGGCGCCTTCGCCGGGCGCTCGGCCAACGGGGCGGCGGTGGAGGCGATCCTCGGCGCCCTGACCATCCCCGCCCAGCTCGGCGGCGGCATCCGCGACATGGGCCAGGTCGAGGCCTGGCTGACCCGCGGCGTGCGCCGCGTCATCCTCGGCACCGCCGCGGTCCGCGACCCCGACTTCGTCAAGGCCGCCGCCCGCGCCTTCCCCGGCCAGGTGGCGGTGGGCATCGACGCCCGCGACGGCAAGGCCGCGGTGGAAGGCTGGGCCGAGACCACCGAGATCGACGCCCATGACCTCGCCCGCCGCTTCGAGGACGCCGGGGTCGCCGCCATCATCCACACCGACATAGACCGGGACGGCGCGATGGGCGGCGCCAATATCGAGGCCTCCGCCGCGCTCGCCCATGCCGTGTCGATCCCGATCATCGTGTCGGGCGGCGTCGCCTCGATGGACGACATCCGCGCCGCCAAGGCCTGCAGCGCCCCGCTGGACGGCGTGATCTCGGGCCGCGCGCTCTATGACGGGCGCCTGGACCCGGCCGAAGCCGCCGCCTACCTCGCCGCCTGAGCCCCGCCCGCCTCCCGCCCCTCCGCGGAGCGCCTGTTCCCCGGAGCCGTCCATCGCGGACGCCGAACAAGGGCTGATCGGCCGGAGGGGTCAGGGATCGCGCAGCGACCCGCGCGGCACGCGCGGGCTTGTCCTTGACGCCTCCGGACGAGCAGCCCAGGCGTCGCAAGCGATGGACGGATCCGGGGAGCAGGCGCGGGCCCTGTTCGCGGGTGAGTCCGGAGCATCCCTCCGCCCCATCCGCTCACACCCCCGCTCCACCCGGGAAACCGTCCCGCCCGGCGCCCCCGCCTCCGCGCGCCGCGGGCGCCCCCGCCCCGCCCGCGCGCGCTCGACGCGGCGCCTGCGCCACGCGCCCCTCCCGCGCGGCCCCGCCCCATGGAATCCCCTGCGGCAAGGCGCTATACGGGCCGCGCCCAAGCTCCAGCCCCGGAAGCCCCCATGCTCAAGACCCGCGTCATCCCCTGCCTCGACGTCAAGGACGGCCGCGTGGTCAAGGGCGTCAACTTCGTCGACCTCATCGACGCCGGCGACCCGGTGGAGGCCGCCCGCGCCTATGACGCGGCCGGCGCGGACGAGCTGTGCTTCCTCGACATCGCCGCCTCCCACGAGAAGCGCGGCACCATCCTCGACATCGCCGCCCGCACCGCCGAGCAGTGCTTCATGCCGCTGACCATCGGCGGCGGCGTGCGCACGCCCGAGGACGTGCGCGCCCTGCTGCTGGCCGGGGCCGACAAGGTCAGCTTCAACACAGCCGCCGTCGCCGACCCCGACGTGGTCGCCCGGTCGTCGGAGAAATTCGGCGCCCAGTGCATCACGGTCGCCATCGACGCCAAGACCGTCGAGCCCGGACGGTGGGAGATCTTCACCCATGGCGGGCGCACCCGCACCGGCATCGACGCGGTGGAGTTCGCCCTGCTGATGGAGGCCAAGGGCGCCGGCGAGATCCTGCTGACCTCCATGGACCGGGACGGCACGCGGGCCGGCTACAACCTGCCCCTGACCCGCGCCATCGCCGACGCGGTGGGCATCCCGGTCATCGCCTCCGGCGGGGTCGGGACGCTAGACCACCTGGTCGAGGGGGTGACGGAGGGCCATGCCTCCGCCGTGCTCGCCGCCTCGATCTTCCATTTCGGCCAGCACACGATCGGCGAGGCCAAGGCCGCGCTTTCCGCCGCCGGCATCCCCGTTCGCCCGACCTGATTTCACGACGCCCCGGGACCAAGCCCATGTCCGAGAAAACCTACGCCGCCGCCTCCGGCGCCCCGGTCGCCGCCCATGACCTCGCGGTGATCGCCCGGCTCGACGCCGCCATCCGCGCCCGCCGCGGGGCGGATCCGGACAGCAGCCACACCGCCCGGCTCTTCGCCAAGGGCCCGCTGAAATGCGCCCAGAAATTCGGGGAGGAGGCGGTGGAGGCGGTGATCGCCGCCTCGGTCGACGACAAGGCGGAGCTGAAGCTGGAGGCCGCCGACGCGCTCTATCACCTGATGGTCATGCTCGCCTCCCGCGGGCTGTCGCTGGCCGACGTCGCCCGGGTGCTGGAGGGGCGCGAGGGCGTCTCCGGCATCGCCGAAAAGGCGTCGCGCAAGAAGGGCTGAGCCCCTCCGCTCGGCCCCTCCGCTCGGCCCCGTCGCCGGGAACGTCCATGGCAGGCGCCCCGAATCCGGACCGGGGCCCTCGACCGGCGCGGTCGCCCGGGCGCCGGGCATTTTCCGTCCGCCCCGCCGCTCTACGACTTTCGTCGAATATCCGGACGTCACCCGCCCGGCCATCCTTTCCCGCAATGGGCGCATCCGTCGCCCAAGCGAGCGGGCGACGCCCCCACCGCGTCGTCCCAGCCAGGGAGGACCGCAGATGGCCAAGCTCACCCTCAACGGGCGGGAGCGCGAGATCGACGCCCCCGACGACACGCCCCTGCTGTGGGCGCTGCGCGACGCGGCGGGGCTCACCGGCTCCAAATACGGCTGCGGCGTCGGGCTCTGCGGGGCCTGCACGGTGCATGTGAACGGCGCGGCCGAACGGTCCTGCCAGGTCACGCTCGGCCAGGTCGCGGGCCAGTCCGTCACCACCATCGAGGGGCTGCACCCCGCCGGCGACCACCCGGTTCAGGCCGCGTGGCGCGAGCTGAACGTGCCGCAATGCGGCTTCTGCCAGGCCGGGCAGATCATGCAGGCCGCCGCCTTCCTCGACGCCAATCCCAAGCCCTCCGACGACGAGATCCTCGCGGCGATGGAGGGCAATATCTGCCGCTGCGGCTGCTATCAGCGCATCGTCGCCGCCGTCCGCCTTGCCAGCACGGGAGCCTGAGCCATGCTGCATTTCCTGAGCGAAACCGGCGCCCTGCGCGCCGCGGCGCAGGCCGTGACGGTCGCCAAGGTCTCCCGCCGAGGCTTCCTCGCGGGATCCGGCGCCGGGCTGGCGCTGATGGTCGCCGCCCCCGCCGCCCGCGCCTTCCCGCGCTATGTCACCGGGGGCGAGGCGATGCCCCACGGGATCAACACCGACCCGCTGGTCTTCGTGCGCATCGCCCCTGACGGGCAGGTGACGCTGATCGCGCACCGGTCCGAGATGGGGACCGGCTCGCGCACCTCCCTGCCGATGATCATGGCCGACGAGATGGAGGCCGACTGGTCCCGCGTCACCATCGAGCAGGCCCCGGGCGACGAGCCGACCTACGGCAACCAGGACACCGACGGCTCCCGCTCCCTGCGCCACCACGTGCAGGCGGCGCGCCAGATCGGGGCCTCCGCCCGGGCGATGCTCGCCGCCGCGGCGGCCGAGAAATGGGGCGTGCCGGCGGCCGAGGTGACGGTCGCGAACCACAGGGTCTCGCACGGGTCGAACTCCGCCGGGTTCGGGGAGCTGGCCGAAGCCGCCATGGCCCTGCCCGTCCCGGATTTCGAGGCGCTGAGCTTCAAGGACGAAAGCGCCTTCCGCTATATCGGCAAGGGCGAGGTCGCCATCGCCGACCTGCACGACATCACCACCGGCGCCGCGGTCTACGGCGCGGACGTGAGCGTGCCGGGCATGACCTTCGCCGTCGTCGCCCGTCCCCCCGCGGTCGGCGGCAAGGCGCTGAAATGGGACGAGGCCGCGGCGCTGGCCGTGCCGGGCGTGCTGTCGGTGCACGAGCTGGCCGGCTCCGTCATGCCCGCCAAGTTCGCGCCGCTGGGCGGCGTCGCCGTCGTCGCCACCAGCACCTGGGCCGCGATCCAGGGCCGCGACGCGCTGGCGGTGGAGTGGGAGGGCGGCCCCCACGCGGGCTACGACTCCGGCCCGTTCATGGAGGCGATGATCGCCGCCGCGGAGGCGAAGGGGAATGTGCTGCGCAAGGTCGGCGACCCCGACGCGGCCTTCGCGGGCGCGGCGCGGGTCGTGTCGCGCACCTACACCCAGGCCCACATGGCCCACGCGCCGATGGAGCCGCCGGTGGCGCTCGCCGCCCCCACCGCCGACGGGGGCATGGAGATCTGGGCCCCCGTGCAGTCCCCCTACGCCTGCCGCACCGACGCCGCCGCGGCGCTCGGCTTCGGCGAGGACGCGAGCAAGGTGAAGGTCAACGTCACGCTTCTGGGCGGCGGCTTCGGGCGCAAGTCCAAGCATGATTTCGCGCTGGAGGCCGCGCTGCTCGCCAAGGCCACGGGCAAGCCGGTGCGGGTGCAGTGGACGCGGGAGGACGATATCCGACACTCGTTCTACCACACCACCTCGGCCGAGCGGCTGGAGGCGGCGCTCGACGCCGACGGCAAGGTCGTGGGCTGGCGGCACAATTCCGTCGCGCCCTCGATCCTGTCGACCTTCGCGCCCGACGGGGGCCGTCAGTTCGCGCTGGAAAGCGGGATGGGCCATGTGGACACGCCCTTCGCCGTGCCCAACCAGAGCTACGAGAACGGCGAGGCCTTCGCCCATGCGCGGATCGGCTGGTATCGCTCCGTCTCCAACGTGCCGCGGGCCTGGGCCATCGGCTCCTTCGTCGGCGAACTGGCGGAGGAGACGGGGACCGACCAGCTCGCCATGTGGAAGGCGCTGATCGGGCCGGCGCGGGTGATCGACCCGGAAGCCGAGGGCATGGGCGCGTTCTGGAACTACGGCGAGCCCTACGCCGAGTTCCCCATCGACACCGGCCGCCTGCTGGGCGTGCTCGACCGGGCGGCGGAGGCGATCGGCTGGGGCGAGGCGACGGCGGAGGGCGAGGGGCTGGGCCTCGCCGTGCATCGCAGCTTCGTCAGCTACGTGGCCTGCGCCGCCCGGGTGCGGGTGGTGGACGGAGAGATTCGGGTGCCGGAGATGCACATGGTCATCGACGCCGGCTTCGTCGCCAATCCCGAGCGGGTGGAGAGCCAGATGCAGGGCGCGGCGGTCATGGGCATGACGCTGGCGCTGCATTCGGGGATCACCTTCGCGAACGGGGCGGTCGAGCAGGCGAACTTCTACGACTACGAGATGGTGCGGGCGACGAATTTCCCGGTGGTGACGACGCATGTCGTGGCGCACCCGTTCTCGGTCCACGCCACCGGGGTCGGCGAGCCGGGCGTGCCGCCGGTGGCCCCCGCCATCGCCAACGCCCTGCGCGCCGCGGGGGGAGAGCGTCGGCGGGCCCTGCCGATGGGCCCGACCGCCTGACCGGCTTGGGGGGGAGGGGGAGGCGGCTTCCCAAGCGCCGCCTCCCCCGTTTTCCCGCCCCGCTTTCCTGCGTTGCACCGCGCTTTCGCGTGGTCTATAGACCGGCCTCGAAGCACCCGTAGCTCAGCTGGATAGAGCGCTGCCCTCCGAAGGCAGAGGTCACACGTTCGAATCGTGTCGGGTGCGCCATCCTCCCCTCCGCATCATGGTTTTCCGTCCGACCCGGTCGCCTCGCGTTCCGGGCGCTCGCCATGGGTCAGCGCCGCCGCGGCCAGCACCAGCGCGAAGGCGACGACGAAAGTCAGGCGGGTTCCCGCGGCGATGGTCTCCGGGTTCGCCGTCTCGGGCGCGACGCCGCCAGCGCCCTGCGCGAACACCCAGCCCATGACCGAGGCGCCCGCGGTCAGGCCGATGTTGCGCGACAGGCTCAGCAGGCCCGAGGCGGCGCCGCGGCGGGCGGGGTCGGCGGCCTCCAGCGCCGCCACGTTGTTGGCGGCCTGGAACAGCTGGTAGCCCGGGGTCAGCGCGGCGATGGCGACGAACCAGAGCGCCAGTGCCGCGGGGCCGGCGGGCTGGGTCGCGGCCAGGCTCAGGCCCAGCGCCCCGCAGGCCAACGCCGCCAGCCCGGCGCGCCGGGCCCGCGCCGTCCCCCAGGCGTCGACCAGACGGCCCAGGGGCATGGCGCTCAGCGCCGAGATCGCGGGGCCCGCCGACATCGCCAGCCCGGTCGCGGCCACCGACAGGCCCAGCCCCAGACCCAGGAAGAACGGGCCGACCACCAGCGTCGTCATCATCACCGCCGCCACCAGCAGGTTGGCGGCCAGCCCGGGCCAGATCCGCGCCGCCGCTCGCCGGCCCTCGGTCGGAGGCGCCGCAGGAACCTCGCCGCCCCCGCGCGGCAGGGCCCGCCAGGCCAGCGCCAGCGCCGCGGCGGCCGGCGCGGCCAGCGCCAGGAAAACCGCCCGCCAGCCGACCCCGGCCAGCAGCAGCCCGCCCAGCGTCGGCCCCAGCCCGGTGCCTATGGCCGAGACCGCGCCCAGCGTTCCCATGACCCGTCCGGCCCTCCCCTCCGCCGCCAGGTCGCGCGCCATGGCCACGGACAGCACCACCAGGAACGCCGCGCCGGCCCCCTGCACGGCCCGCGCCGCGGTCAGCGCCGCCAGGCCCGGGGCCAGCCCGCAGGCGGCGGCGCCCAGCCCGAACAGCGCCAGCCCGAAGACCAGCGCCCGGCCGCGCCCCAGCCGGTCCCCGACCCGCCCGGCCACGGCCGAACCCAGCGTCAGCGCCGCGAGATAGGCCACCACCACCGGCTGCACCCGGGCGAAGGGCGCGTCGAAGGCCGCGGCCAGCGCCGGCAGCGCGATGTTGGCGATGCTCGCGCCCAACGCGGCGAGCAGGGTGGCCAGCCCCAGGCAGACCAGCGCGCCGCGTGCGGGCGCGGGCGCGGGCTCCGTCGAAGGGGCGATTTGGGGTTGGGCGGCGGCGGTCATCGTCGGGGCTCCTCTTGCTCGAATCGCAACGCCCGGCGACGCTACGAACTCAAGTCGACTTGAGGTCAAGGATGAAACTGCTCGATATCGGAGAGGTCGCCGCCGCCGCCGGGCTCCCCCCCTCCACCCTGCGCTATTACGACGAGATCGGGCTGGTTCCCTCCGACGGGCGGCGGGGTTTGCGGCGGCTTTACGCCCCCGACGCGCTGCTGCAGCTCAAGCTGGTGGCGATGGGGCGGGCGGCCGGGTTCTCGCTGGACGAGATCGCGGGCATGTTCGGCCCCGACGGCCGGCCCGATCCGGACCGGGAGGCGCTGCATGCGAAAGCCGACGAGCTTGACCGCCGCATTCACGCGCTGACCGCGCTGCGCGACACGATCCGCCATGTCGCCGACTGCCCGGCGCCCCGGCACATGGATTGCCCGACCTTCCGCCGGCTGGTGGAGCTTGCGGGCCGGCGTCCGAGACCGCGCCGCAAGCCCCGACGCCGCGCCGCGCCCGGGCGGGACTGAGCCCGCCGCGCGCGAACGGGACGCCTCGCGCGCCCCGGGCCCGACCCGGGGCCTCGCGGCGCCCGCCCCTCGCGCCAAGTCGGGGCGAGGGCGCGGCGGCGGGCCGTCAGCGCAGACCCAGCCGCTTCAGAAACGCCTCGGCCCGGCCGCGGAACGAGGCCCTGCGCTTCGCCTCCGCCTCCGCCCTGCGCGCCGCGACGATCCGGCCCGCGCCTTCCTTCCAGATCGAGCTCGCCCCCGGCGCCGCCGGCCGCGGATGCACCACGTATTTCACGTCGCGGCCGCTGTAGCGGTTTTCGAACCCCACGCCGCGGAACAGCTTGGCGTCGGCCTGGAACGGATGCTCCAGCATCGCCGCATAGGCCGAGGCGGCCTCCGGCCCCGACAGGCGGAACCGCAGCGCGGCGTCGCCGAAGCCGTCGGCGAGGTCCTGGCAGAAGGCCACCGAGGCGTCATGGCAGGTCCGCGCGAAGTCCCTGCGGGCCTGCTCGCCCTCCAGCTCCAGCTCCTCGGGCGCGAGCCGGCCGTCCGCGTCGCGCCGGATGCGCAGGAAGCTGCCGGCGGCGTTGAGGAACACCGTCTCGTACATCAGGATCCAGCGCACATAGGGATGCTTGCTGCGGGGGTTCAGCTTCTCCGCCCGATAGGCGGCGACGCGCTGGGCGGCGTCGGGGATGTTCTCGGCGACGCCGTCATAGGTGGCGAAATAGTAGCCGCGCAGGCTGGGCGCGCCGAACAGGTCCCGCAGCCCTTTCTGCAACGAGCCCATATGGCCGATGTCGACGATCGCGGCGCTGGCCGCCGCCTCCGGCGTCACGCCCTGTTCCGCATACCAGTCGAGCAGGGCCGCCCGCTCCTCCGCCGCGTTGGCCAGCACGGCGGCGGCGACCTCGGGGTCGGACAGCAGCCGGGCCAGCCGCTCCCGGTCCGCCCCCCAGTCGAGCTGGGCGTCGGGGTCGGCGAAACCGTGCCGCTGCAGCGCGCCGGCGGGCAGGTCGGCCGGGGTCACGCCGAACCGATGGGTCAGCAGCTCCGCGAAGGGACAGGGCGAGAAATTGACCGAGATGCGCTGCACCAGATCCTCGGCCGAGGACATGGTGGCCACGTTCACCGCCCGGCGCGAGGCCAGCAGGTAGCGCGACGGCGGCGCCTCGGGGTCCAGCGCCGCCAGCACGTCGTAGCAGCGCTTCACGATCTCGCCGTCCCGCGACAGGAACAGGACCGAGGACACGCCGTCCTCGATCGCCTTGCGCCGCACCCAGTTGGCGAAGCCGAAGAACATCGGCCCCAGCACCGCGTAGCCGAGGGTCGCGACCTCCCCCTGCGAGAACCCGGCCCGGGCCTTGCGCGGGGCGCCGCCGACGCGTCGCGCGGTCAGCCCCTTGATCGCGGCCGCGGCGCGCGGATCGCCCAGCCGGTCCCAGACCGCCATCAGCGGCGACACCTTGCGCGCAACGTCCGAGGTCGCCAGCAGGCGGAAGGTCTTCAAACCCGCTTCCTCGGCGCGCTTCACGTCGGTCAGCGCGTTGTCGCCGATATGCAGGATCGTCTCGGGCCGCACCTGCTCCCGCTCCAGCACATGCGCGAAGAGGGCGCCGGTGCGCTTGAGCGCGCCCGCCTCGGACGACACGTAAAGCGCGTCCCAGCCCGAATAGCCGCAGCGGGTCAGCAGTTCCTCCACGAAGGCGCGGTCGAAGAAGGTGTCGGAGATCAGGATCACCCGCTTGCCCGCCGCCCGGGCGCGCTCGAAGGCGAGGGCGCCGAAGTCGCGGCGGCGGATCATCCGGCGCTCGGTGTCCAGCTCCAGCTCCAGCAGCCAGTCGGTCTGCGCGTCGCTCAGCCCGTGGCGGGCGCCGATGGCGCGGTAGCGGGCGGCGAGCGGCACCTCTTCGCCCACGCTGTCGGCCAGCGCCCAGTCGCGGGCGGCGCGGCGGGCCTCGATGAAATTGGGGATGGCGCCGCCCAGCGCCTCCTGCACCGGCTTGCCCATGAACAGGAACATCTGCTCCGGCTTCTCCAGCACCCGTTCGATCAGCGTCTCGAACACGTCGAAGGAGACGGTCTCCGCCCCGTCGATCGCGGCGTGCAGCAGGTCGCGGGTTTCCAGCGTGTTGGCGAAGGGCGTGAAGTTCGGCTTGGCCGGACGGAAGGGCGGCTTGGGACGGGCCGCCGCCGCGGGCGCGCCGCCGGCGGGACGCCGGGCCATGGCGCGCTGCACGTCGCCCAGCGCCATGCGGGCGTGCTCCTGCTTGTCCACCTGCTTCCAGCTCCAGTAAAAGCCCAGCATGTCGCGGACCTTGTCCTTGGGGTCCACGAAGCGCACCGGTTCCGCGTCGAGCACCGGCATCGCCGGGGCGAGGATCGCCGCCCAGAAATGCGGGCTGACGAAGTCCTGATGGATGGAGTGGAACTGCCCCGGCGCGGAAGGGTCGACGAATTCCACGATCGGCCGGAACAGGATGGTCGCGGCCTTGTCGAAATACCGGGCCTCCTGCGCCACCGAGGACGAAATGGTCATCACCTCCTCCAGGTTCGGGCTGGCCAGGAGGTGATAGGTCGGCGCGTCGGAGACGAAGGCCCAGGGCCGCGAGGCGACGTGGTTCAGGATCCGCTCGTCGCCGCCCCGGACATAGGGGTGCCGCTGGTAATGCACCCGGCCGCCCCGCGCCTCGACCCGGGCGCCCAGCGCGTCGAATTCGTCGGCGAAGTCCAGCAGGGTCAGCATCCGCCCGCCATCGCTGACCGACTTGTCATTCAGCGTCTGACCGATGAAGGCGGCGGATCCGGGCGCCACGTCCGCCTCCACCCGCCGCCAGCCCTTGTAGGTCTGCACCTTGATGCGGTCGGCATAGAGGCGGAACTGCCGCTCGGGCACATGGAAGGCCGACAGCGCCGCGTGAATCCCGGGATGGTTGGAGCGGAAGCCGAACAGCACGTCCTCGTAGAACCGCACCGGATGCAGCCAGACGTCCACGTAGACCACGCCCAGCCGGTCCAGCAGGCGCCGGGTCTGGGGCGACAGCTCATAGCCCACCACCAGCGCGGAGGGGTCGAGCCCGCCCGCCGCCAGATAGGCCAGCGCCGCGTCCCCGACCTGCGCGTCGTCGAACCAGAACTGCACCGCGCCCGGATCCAGCGCGATGCCCGCCAGCTCGAAGAACCGCGCGCGGGAGAAAGCCAGCCCCTCCGCCTCGCCGCTGGCGAGCGGCGACACCGGCAGGCCCGCGGCCTCGCTCAGCGGGCGGGTCAGGATATCGCGCATCCAGCGCAGGTTCGACCACTGCTCGGTCTCCCCCGTCATCAGCGGGTCCGACACCAGCCTGATGGAGGCGAAGCGCCCGAAATCCGGCGCACGCGCCCCGGCCATCGCCGTCGCGGTGTAATCTTCGCTGGCCAACGGCTCCTCCTTAATCGCTCCGCTTCGCGCAGGCGCTCAGATCTTCGCTGCGCTGCAGCGCAGGAACTTCCGTAGCCTTATACGCAATCAGACCGATCAGGCCACCAGCACCAGCCGCTGCAAAGCGCCATCCCACCAGAAAAAACGGGGCCCGGGCATCGCGGCCTTGCGGGCGAGCACGAAGCCCGACTCCTCGCGGCCGGCGAGGGAGCGTTCCAGCTCCGGCATCGGCGCGTCGAAATCCACGCCGCCCAGCCGCATGTCCTGGGGAATCGCCGTGGTCTCCAGCGCGATGTTGTCGATGCGGCCTTCGAAATACGGGCCGTTCATCACCACCTGCGGCGGCAGCCACCGGGAATATTCGTCGTCGGTCGCCGGGTCGTTCCGCACCAGGATCGACACGTTGTAGCCGTAGGTGGCCAGCCGGGCGGCGCGGCAATCGATGCCGCGCTTGATGAAATTGATCAGCAGCAGACCGGCGTTCCACAGGGTCACATGGCCGAAGGTCATGTCGTGCTTGAGCGGCGGCACCGTCACCGCGATGGTTCCGCCGGGCTTGGCGCAGGCGCGCAGCTTGTCGATGAACTGGCCGGGATTCTGGATGTGCTCCAGCACGTGGCTGGCCCAGACGAAATCGTAGCGTTTCGTCGGCTCGAACTCCGTGAAGTCGCCGACCCAGTGCCGTTCCGGATGGCCGGGCAGGATGTCCACGAGGTCGACCTCAAGCCCCATCGAGCGGAAGAAGTTGGTGTGAACGCCATGCCCGCCGCCGACGTCCAGCAGCGTCGCGCCGCCGTCCGGCCGCTCGATGTTGCGGGCCAGCTCGATGGCGGCGAAGGGGGCGCGGAAACGTTCGGTATCAAGCATATGGGAAGCCATTCGGGATGGGGCCGGCGGGGTCGCGGCGGATCCGGCGGCGCCGGGCGTCACGATCCCGTCGGGGAGCGGGTCGCGGGAAAAGACGTAGACGGGGCTGGTCGGATGCGCGGCGACCTCGCCGGCGCGCTCCGGCGCCGCAAGACGCAGGCCGCCGTCGTCGAGGGCGCAGAGCGCGCGGCGCACATGCGGCAAGGCCGGGGTCAGCAGGGCCGACAGCCGGGCGAGGTCCTCGTCGTAGCATTCCACGATGACCGCGCGCGGCGGGCATTCGCCCAGGGTGCGCGCGGCGCCTTCGGCCGCGGCGATCTCGGCGCCCTCGATATCCAGCTTCCACAGGTCGAACGGCCCGGTCCTGAGCACCAGCGCGTCGATGGTGGTCACCCGCACCTGCGCCCGGGGCGGCGCGTCGCCATAGACCTGCGGGAACCGGGCCATCAGGTCGGCCGACAGGGTCGCGCCCTGGTTATGGGTGACCGACAGCGTCAGCTCGGCGGTTCCGGGCGCGGCGGAAAGCGCCGCCTCCTCCACTTTCAGGTCAGGGCCTTCCAGCCCGCGCAGACGCTCCGCCAGCGCGGGCGAAGGCTCCACCCCCAGCACCTGGGCCGCGCCCGCCTCCAGCGCCATCAGCGCGGTGACGCCGATATTGGCGCCGGCGTCCAGCACCCGGTCGCCCGGCCGGGTCAGCAGGCCGAACAGCATCCGGTCGAGATCGCTTTGCGGCGCGGGCTGACGGTCGATCAGGGCGCGGGCGTAGGCGGCTTCATGCGGCTGCGTCAGGTCGAGACGCAGGGCGCGCCCCGCCATGACCGCGACGGCGGCGTCAGGCCCGGGCCCGGGACCGGGATCGGGGGCCGCGGGGCCGTCGCCCCCCGCCCTGTCCGGCGTCTCGGTCTGCGCGTCGGCGCTGTCGCTCGGGGTCAGGATGAAACTCGCTCCGGTTGTCTCGGCGGGGCCCCGCCATTCCTTTCGGTCGCAGCCTGCAAGGGCCTTGACCGTTCGTCAAGGCGTTCGGGCCGCCCCCCTCCGATCCCGCGCCCCCCTTCGGCCGCGGGCGGGCGTCCTAGCGCGCGCCCCCCGCGGCGGCGCGCCAGATATCGCGGGCCACGAAGCTCCAGGACTTCATGGCCTCGGCTTCGGCGATGGCGTGCATGCGCCATTCCGGCGGCCCGCTCAGATACAGCCAGCTCACCCGGACATCGTCCGCCGCCCGCGCCAGCTCCCCCGGCGGGCGCGGCAGGTCGGACCAGCGGGAGGTCATCAGGCGCAGCGGGCGGGAGCGCATGCCCTCGGACGCCTCCACCACCAGCTCCAGCGGGCTGCCGGCGCCGATCTCCGGCACCGGCAGGACGGCGGCGCCGTAGAAGTCGTGGGCGCTGCGCCCCAACTCCTCCCCCGCCTTCGACAGAAGCACCAGCGCGCCGTCCCGCCCGGTCCAGCTCGCCGCGACCCGCCCGCGTTCCGCCACCACCCGGTAGATCAGGTCGTCGGGCAGGCGGAATTCCGGGGCCGGGCGCGTGTCCGGCTCCCCCGGCCCGCGCACCGCGCCCAGATAGGTGTCGTCGCGCGACAGCTCCGCCTCGAATTTCGCGCCCGACAGGATCTTCATCAGCAGCTTGAAGCTCTCGATCCGCTCCGGCAGCGGCGTGGGGCTGTCGGCGCAGGGGTCGGGGACCGTGAACGTCTTCTCCCGCCCCCGGATCAGGGTCGGGCTCAGCTCCTCCGGGCGCAGGGCCAGCGTGATCCGGGCCGAGGGATTGGCGAAGGCGATCACCGCGCCGGGCGGCAGCCGGTCCCCGACCGCCGGCCGCGCATGCTCCACCCCGGGGCCGGAGACGCTGATGTCCCGGGCGCGGCTGATCTCCAGCACCAGCGCGCCGACGGTGCAGGCCCGGGCGGGACCGGCCAGAGCGACGACGCCGGCGGCGACGGCGGCCAGCGCGAGGCGGAGGCGGCGGGAGGCCGGGCGGAGGCGGAAGCGCGGGCGTCTACTGAACATGGGTCAGCGGGAACGGCCGCAGCCGGCTGGAGGCGCCGTTGCGGAAAATCACCTCCTGGCCGCGGCCGTCATGCAGCCGCGGGTCGGTCAGGAAGGCGCCGAGCGCGAGGGCGTCGACCTCGTCGCGCCGCAGCGCCGCGGCGCCGTCCAGCCCGCTGAGCAGACCGGCCATGAACACCCCGTTCCTGCCGTCGCGGGACATGTCGCGCGCCCGCTCGGTCGCCGCGGAGGCCATGAGGAAATAGACCTGCAGGTCATGGGCCAGCGCCGACAGCATGTCGATGTCCACCGCGTCGGCGTAGCAGGTGTCGAGCATCACCAGCACCGACCCCGCCTTCATCGCGGCGATGGCGTTCATCAGCCGGCGGCTGTCGATGCCCAGGTCGTACATCAGGCTCACCGAGGTCACCTCGTAGCCCAGGAAGGCGTAACCCAGCTTCCCCGTCTCGCCATGGCCGGCGAAGTAGAGGATCACCGCGTCGTTGCCGTCGGCCTGCTCGGCGATGGCGTCGAGCGCCAGCACGATGGAGTCCCGCGTGGCGAACTCGTCCAGCAGAACCGGCGAGATCCGCGCCTCGGCGTAGACGTCGGCGTAGTCGGCGGCGAGCTTGGCCGCGACCGCCTGCGCATCGACCGCCGCCGCGTCCAGCTTCAGGTCCGGCGAGGCGTAGCGCGACACGCCCACCGCCAGCACATGCAGCACCGCCGGCGTCGCGTCCTCGGGCAGGGTCAGCGTCGCGACGGGAAGCTGCACGAACAGGCCGTCGGCCCCGAACACCCGCGCCTCCACCCGGTTCTCCCCCGCCACGAGGTCGAGCGGCAGGCGATGCGCCGGCCGCCCCTCCGCATCCTCCGCGGCCGTCTCGGTCAGATCCGCGCCCTCGAACACGCCGGCGGCGGCGCCGTTGCGATAGAGGATGACCTTGGACGGGGCCGCGCCCTCGGGGTCGGCGACGAGGTCGATGAGGATGTTGTATTCCGCCTGCCAGTCCAGCACGCGCGGCCGGCCCGGCCCCACCTCCGTCGCCGCGAGGTCGACGCAGCGGTCCCGGCCCCGGTCGTCGGCGGGACAGATCTCGGTCGCCGCGGGCTCGGGCCAGCGGTCGCGGGCCAGCGTCTCGCCCAGCCCGTCGCGGGCGACGATGGCGGGCCAGCTTTCCGGCCGGCCCAGAACCCCCTTCACGGCGTCGCTGTCATAGAGCAGATGGTAGGCCTCCGACATGGTGCGCCAGTCGGAGGCGAGGTCCACGAGCCGCCCCTCCGCCGTGCGCCGGACCCGGTTGGAGGCGTAGCCGCCCAGTTCGGACCCGCCGAAGCTGGAATGGATGAACCGCCCGTCATTGCGCCAGGCCACCCATTCCCGCCGGTCGGCCTTCACGAACACCGCCGCGATCTCGCCCAGCAGGTCGGGGCCGGAGACCGCATACCAGCGCACCGTGCCGTCGCCCAGCGCCGCCGCCGCCACGTCGCCCGACGGCGCCAGCGCCACCGCCCAGGCCGGGGCGTGCAGGGCGCGATGGGCGATCAGCCGCCCGTCGGCCCCCAGCAGGGTCAGCGAGTAGTCCGCCCCGATCAGCGCCCGCGACCCGTCCGCGGCCACGTCCGCGCTCAGCGCCCGTTCGCCCGCGCCGAACAGGGGCCCGTCGACGCCCTCCGGCAGCCCGCGCCCGTTCACCGTGGGGGCGAGCGACATCAGCCCGTCCACCTCCGTCCCCGGCCGGCTGCGGGCCGGCGCATGAAGGGCGGCGAGGTCCCCGTCCCGCGGCGCCGCGTCCAGCAGACCGCGGTCGAGGTCGAAGATCAGCGCCCGGTCCGACCCGCCCCGCTGCTCCGGATTGGGCTTCAGCCAGACCCGCGCGCCATCGTCGGAGACCGCGAAGCGCCCGTCGCCGGAGGCGTAGCGCATGTCCAGCTTCGGCGCTTCGGAGGCATGGCGGAGCCGGACCAGCGGCTCCCCCGGGCGCTGCGCGTCCAGCGCCTCCAGCCGGCCCCAGGACGGGAAGGTGGAGGCGAAGACCACGCCCCCGTCGCTCATCGCGGCAAGCTGGCTGATCGAGTCGCGCGCGACCGGCAGCGCGAAGCCCGGCCCCTTCGCGCCCTTCCAGACCACCACCGCGTTGCGCCCGTCCGCGGCCTGCAACGTGCCCGCCGCGTAGAGCCGGCCGCCTTTCGCCCCGTCCGGCGCCGGCGACCAGGCCACCCGGCTCAGGTCGCCGCCGCCCTGCACCACGTTGCCGGCCGACAGGCGCTCCAGCAGCCGCCCGGTCTCCACCGCGAACACGTCGACGAAGGCGGCGTCGGCATAGCCCACCGCCACCTCCCGCGCGTCGGGCGACAGCGCGGCGGAGGCGGGGACCAGCCCCGCCTCGACCCTGGCGCCGCCGACCCGGGCGTAGTCGCCGCCGTCGGCCGACACGGCGCCGACCTCCACTTCTCCCGCGTCGGTCGTCCAGGTCAGCAGGCCCTTCGCCCCGAACTCCGCCCAGGTGACGCGGGCGCCCTCCGGCTCGATGGTCCAGAGCATCTGCATGCCGGCGTTCAGCAGCCAGAGGCCGTTCAGCCCGGCCGCCACGGCCAGATAGCCGCCATCGGCGCGGAAGCTCAGCAGCTCGGCGGTGCCGGGATAGCTTGCGCTGCGGAACAGGATGCGGCCGGTCTTCGCGTCCATGGCGTGGATGGCGGTGGAGCCCGCCTCCCCCTCCGGCGTCTGGGCGGCGAACAGCGCCATGCCCGAGGGCAGGATCGCCGTCGCCGTCACCTGCCCGGCCCGCCCCGCGCCCATCGGCGGGCGGCGCACCGCCCAGGGCTCTCCCGTCTCCAGGTCCCAGTAGCGCAGGGTGCGGTCGGAGGCGCCGGTCAGCGCCATGCCATGCGCCTCGCTGACCGCGATGCGCGGGATCGGGGCCACATGGGCGCCGATCTCCAGCATGAACACCTGCCCCTCCTCGGCCGGCGCGGGGCCGGCGAACACCAGGGCGGGGGCGAGGACCAGGGCCGTCAGGAACCGTCTTGTCAGGCGCATGTCACACCTTCGGAACGTCTGGGGGTATGGGGCGGCGCCCGGCGCGCCGCCCGGCCGTCACACCGGGATGATCGAGCGGATCCACTGGAACAGGGCGCCCAGCGTGATCGTGCCTTCCTGCCGCGTCGCGACCACGTGGACCTTCTTCTTCGCGTCGCTATGGGCGTTCTGGTTGGACTGGAGCGCCTTCTCCGTCTCCTGCACCTGCTTCTTCTGCTCGGTGGTCGTGGCTTCCGCCTTCGCCTTCTGCGTGGCGACGCGCAGATCGTCGGTGCGCTTCTGCACCTCGCCCAGCACCTTGCCGGCCGCCTCGGTGTCCTCGCGCATCACCGTGCGCATCAGGGTCACCTGGGCCTCGGCGTCGGCCCGCGCCATCCTGCCCGCGCCCACGTCCTTGCTCAGCGTCCGCGACAGCTTGCGCCGGCAGTCGTAGACGGTGTCGAGCGAGGAGGCGACCAGACGCAGGTTCTCGGTGTCGTCGTCGATGGCCGCGTGGAGGTTGGAGATCGTGTCGGAGAAATTGGTCTTCAGCGCCGACGTCAGCTGCGGGCCGAGAAACGCCTCGATCAGCGAGCCGCCCACCGACTTGGCCAGCCCCGCCGCGATCTTGTTGACCCGGGCCTTGGCCACCGCGGTCTCGAACGCGTCGCGGTCCGGGGCGCAGGCGGTGGTGTCCTTCGTGTCGCCGGCGAAGATGTTGATGCTGGACACGCTGGGCATCTGCGGCCCGCCGGCGCATCCCGACAGCAGCAGCGGGGCGATGACGAGCGCCGACTTGGCGTTGCGAAACGTCTTCCTGGGCAAGCGCATGGTTGCAAGGTCTCTCTGAAGTCAAAGCTCAAATCTTCACGAACGGTTAAGGCTTTCCCCGATTCGCTCAAGGAGAAATCTTGGCGATCTGATGGCGAGCGGCCTCGATTTCGCCTCGGATCGCCGCAGTCGTCGGAACTGTTCCGATGCGGGAGACGACGGCGGCGCGGCGGCGCGCTGGGCCGCGCGGCGGGCCGCGTCGTCGTCCCGGCCGGCGCCCGCGCCGTTCGGGCGGGCCGCTTCGCAGGACCGGGGACGGCATGCGGGTCGCGGGCCAGCCCGGACGGGGTTCGCACGTCGCCCGCCAACCTGTCGCGACGCTCGGTCGGAACGCCCTGCGCGGGCCGGAACGTCATCGTCGGCTATCCTTCGGCGATCTGTCCGCTGAGGTCGCCGCCACGGCATGCGGCGCAGGGACCGTCGGCTCGAAAGGCGCGCATCGTCGCCCGCAGCCGCCGCGTCGTCCCGCCGGGGGCGCGGCGAGGCGGCCGCCTCCTCATGGCCATGGTCATCCACCCCGCCCCGGATCGCCCCCTCGACGGCGACCGGGAGGGCGACCGGGAGGGCGACGGGGAGGGCGACGGGGAGGGCGACGACATCCGCGCGGATGTCGCGCGCTTCGCGCGACGCCCGCCTCGCGAAACGTCCATCCGTCGCCGCGCCGGTGCGCCGGCGCGCCGCGCGGGCCGGGCGGGCCGGGCCGCCGCGCCCCCAGCCTACGGCGCGATGGCCGGGTCCCGGCCGCGGACGCGAGACGCGGCCCCGAGACACGGCGGGGCAGGCGCGGGCGCATGCCCGCGGTTCGACCCCGGTCGACCCCGGCGGGCGAAACGCCGGGCCCAAGCCGCCGGCCGCTGACCGCTGACTGCGGAACGGCGGGCGCGCAAATCCGGCTCGGCCAGGCCGGACCTCAGGATCGCGCGGCGGCGTCAAAGCCGCCCCACGGCTTGTCGAGGTCTCGAGCCTTCGGGGCCGGACACGCGGCGCGCCGCTCCCGACCGCTCGAGATCCCCTGCGCCTCCCATTTAGCGCCCATGAGGCGCCCGCTCATCCGGAGGAACGGCCTCGCCGGCGACGACCGCGTCGCGTCGATCGGTCAATCTCCGCCGACCGACGTTGTGCAGCGAAGGCCGGGATTCATCATGCAGGTCGGCACGGGTTTGCGCCTGCCTTCGGTCGATGCCCCCCCGCCCGGCTGCGATGCGCCCTCCCGCCCGTCGGCCGCTTCGCCGCCGCGCCCGCGCCCGCCTCCGACCGGGCGGGTCCGGTCGCTTCAGGACCAAGGCGCGCACAGCGCTCGCCCGCGCTTCGGCGCCGCGGCCGAAGGCGACGGCGGTCAGGCATCCTCCAATCCCCGGAGGGTGACGACGGCGCTTGCGGCGATCTCGTCGCCGCCGGCCAGACGCAGCGCGGGCGCCTCGCCGCCCAGGCGGATCTCCGTCACCCGATCGCGGATCAGGCCGGGCGACGAACCGAGGCTCTCATCCGCGGAGAAATAGGCGACCTCGAATCCATACAGCCCATCCGGCGCCGCGCCGTTCGCGGTGCGGCCATCCCAGACGATATCGGTGGCGGCCGGATCCACCTCGATCCTCGCCACCGGCTCTCCGGCCGCGTCGGAGACCATCAAGACCGCCCGTTTCGCGCCGGCGAGCGGCATGGTCTCCATCGCGATCTCCTCGCCGTCGAAACGGGCGCGCGCCTCTGCCTGCACCTCCTTGCCGATCCACTGGGCGAGGCCAGCCTCCCCCCCCTCCGACATCAGCGTGAAGATCGCGTCGAGGCGGTCATTGGATCGGATCTGCTGCTCCACCGCGGAGAACGCCGCGAGCTGCGCCACGAACTCCGTGGATTCCAGCGGCTTGAGCGGATCCTGGTTCCGCATCTGGGTGGTGAGAAGGGTCAGGAAGGTCTCGAAGTCGCCGGCCGCCGTGGCCAGCGCATCCTCCGCCGAATCCTGGCGAGCCCCGGCGGCCGCGGTTCCGGACGCGCCGCCCGCGGAGGCGCCGGTCGCTGCGAGGGAGGTGGCATCGAGAGTCATCGCTTGCTCCTAAACTCTGAGATCCAGCCCGTCTCTCGGGCCGGAGAGGAGGCGGCGCGGCGCGGCGCCCTCCGTCATGCGGGCGTCTCCCGGCCCCGATACGCCCCCATCCGGCCCGCGATCGGCCGCGCCCGGATCGGCGCTCCCGGCGCCCATCCCTGAACCGGACCCGTTCCCGGCGCCCGTCCCGAAGCTGAGCTGCGCGCGGGGCTGCCCGGCATCGGTCAGCGACTGGGACAGCGCATCCGCGTGCCGGCGAAGAAGATCGGCGACTTCCGGCCGGTCGGCGACGATCGCGGCGGTCATGCCGTGCTCGCCCCTTCCGAGCGTCAGACGCACCCGGCCGAGCTCCGGCGGATCAAGACGCAGCTCGACCACCCCTCGCCCGCGACGGGACAGGGCGACCGACAGTTGATCGCCGACGGCGCGCGCCAGCGCAGGTCCGGCCCCGGGGGCGAGCGATGCCGCGAGAATCGGCGCCGCGACGCCCCCTCCCCCGCCGGCGGCGGCGGCGGCGGAGGTCCTGATCGCGGGGCCGAGTTCAGGGGCTCCGTCCGCAACGACGACCGCGGCGATCGCCTCGGGCTCGATGGCGGCGGTCGCCGACATGCGCAGACCGAGGACCGCGGCGGACGGCGCGCGAAGCGGCGGCGGAGCCGATCCGGACGCGCGCCCGGGCGCCGGCGCGAGGGAGGGGGCGGCCTCTCCGATACGGGCCCTGTCGGCGGACAGGCGCGCGGCCGGCGTGTCCGCCAGCCGATCCGGCGACGCGCCCGGCGTCGCCCCGCGCGCGAACGTATCCGGCTCGTCGTCTCCCCCGCGGCGGATGGCGGCGACCGAGGGGCCCTGGCCAGGCGAGGCGACCTGCCCGGGCGTCGTCGTGTTCGGCGCGTCCCCGGTGACGGCGCCGGTCGCGGGACCGACCGCGGACGCGACCGGCGCCGCGCCGGCGCCGGCCGGCGCGTTGGTCTGCGCAGCCGGGGTCGGGACCGACGCCGGCGCGTCGCGACCTGCGGGCGGCGCCTCGCGCATGACGGAGGCCGCATGGCGGCGCAGGCCCGCGCTTTCCGCGCCATCGGCGCGCGCCAGGCCGTCGGCGATCGTCGCGCCTTCCGGGCGCGCGCCCTCCAGCGTCGCCGCCGACCGCGGCCCGCCCGCACCGCGCGGATCCGACGAGGCCAGCGGAGCGGGAGGCCCGGCGACGGGAGACGACGGGCCCTTCTCCGCGCCCTCGGCGGGCGCGAGGCGGGCGTCGACGGCGCGCTGGCCCTCCGGCGTTGGGCCCGGCGACGTCGCGGCGGGCAGGCGCGTCCTCCCGTCGGCGGCGGCCGTCGCTGCGGCGCGATCCGGCTCGGACGGTCGGGGATGCGTTGCGACGGATCCATCGATCGACGGGCCGACGCGTCGCGCGCCGGCGTCGACCGGACCGCCGGCCCGGTCGATGCCGGAGACCGCGGCCAAGCCGTCCCGGAGCGACGAGGCCGCCGCACCGGCCGCCGCGGGCGCCCCGACGGCGGCCAGAGGCGCCGCGCCGGGCAGGTCCGGGACTGGAACAGAAGGCGCGGCCGGCGCCTCGATCTCCGGCTCTTGCGTCATCGCCCGTTCGGGGTCGCTCCGGTCCGCCGCGAATTCCCGGGTGGAACCGCGCGTGCTGGCCGACGGCGGCTGTTCCGCCGTCGCGTCGGTCGCGGCCTCTTCCAACGCGAAGGTCCCGGAGGCGTCGGCCGCCGCCTCCTCTCCCCGCGATCCCGCGGAAGCGACGCGCGCGGCCGTGCGGCCGGTGAAACTGGTCTGGGGGGCGATTTCGGTCATCGGCGCGTTCTGCTCCGTCTGGATGCGAGGCCCGAACATCGCCGCGAATCATTACCGGACGTTTACCGTCGCCGATTTAAACCGCCGGGAAGGAGGACCGTCGCATGACCGAGACCGCGCCGATCGCGCTGCCAGAACCGATTCCGACCCCGCCGTCGCTGCGCTCGATCCGGGATCCGGCGGCGCTTCGCGAGGCCGCGGAGGCGTTCGAAGCGATGTTTCTCGCGGAGATGCTCGGCCATGCCGGGCTGGGCCGCACGCCGGAAGCGTTCGGCGGCGGCGTGGGAGAGGACGCGTTCGGCGGATTTCTGGTGCAGGAGCAGGCGAAGGCCATTGCCGCGCGCGGCGGAATCGGCCTTGCGGAAAACCTGGTTCGGGCGCTGACCATACCTGAGGCGGCGGAATGAGCCCGCTGGGCGCCGGGCTCGGCGGGCGGCTTCGCGCCGCCTCCTGGCGCGGGCGGGTGCGGCAGGTTCTGGGCTTGCTGGAGCAGGAGCGCGCGCTGATCCTTCAGGGCGACCTTCGCGGACTGGCGGGGCTCGCCCCGCGCAGCCGCGCCGCGTTGGAAGAGCTGACCTCGACCCCCGTCCCGTCCGCCGCCGACGGAGAGCGGGGTCTTGAGGAGATCCGCGCCGCCGCCGGCCGCAACCAACGGCTGCTCGGGGCCTTGATGGAAGGCGCTTCGGACGCCCGGCGCGAACTCGCTCAGGCGGAAAAGGCGCGCAAACGTCTGGGATACGATCGCGCCGGCGGCACGCTGGGCGCGGGCGACGCCCGTCCGGGCCGCCGCGCCTGACCGGAGGGGCCGGCGCGCCGAAACGGCGCCTCCCGCGGACCGGCAACGCATCCTGCGAGCGTGGAGCGCATGGACGAGACCGGCGTTCCTCGGCCCCGAACCTTGCGGAACGCGCATTGTCGGCCCCCGGCGACGAGGGGCGGCCGGGACAGGATCCGCGGGCGAGGCGCGGACGTCTGGTCCACGGGCATCTCGCGCGATCCCGAATGGGAGCATCGCGAAGGACCCGTCATGAACGCGGCGCAAGACGGCGAAAACCAGCGGCGACCCTGCGCCTGCAACCGCCTCCCTCCCGGCGCGCGCCCCCGGGCCTGGCGCCTGAGCGCATCTTGACGTCTCTTTTCGGTCACCAGGGTCGACGGGGCCTGGACGCGACGCTCGGCGGCGCCGTGACCGACTTGATCCGGCTGACGCATCGTCACCGAACGCTATTTTCACCCCAAGCGACTGATGCACGTCGTGCACGCCGGACGGGTGGCGGGATCGGATTCGGAACCCGCTGCGGCCCTGGCTCATCACGCCGCATGACGCCCCTCTCCCTACTTGGAGGCGCCTCGGTCCGTCGCCCCCGCGCCGGCGTTTCCTCGCCCAGGGTCGTGTGACGGCCAGGCCCGCGCGAACGAGGAAGACCGTGCGGCCGCATCCGCAACGCAAGCGTAGCAAGGCGCGCGCCACCGCAGGAGACAGGCGCAGTGTCATCCGCGACCTCCCCCTGGCGATCGGGGCCATCGGGAGCCGCTCCTTCGGATCGCATCCCTGCTGCGACGCCCCTCCGTCCCCAGCCCGTTCGACATGCCGCCGCGGCGTCCCACGATGGCGGGACCGGGTCATCCGCTAGGCACCCGGCATCGCCGCTTGCGCCCGGAGCGTCGTCGCAGCGATGTCAGAATCGGGACTGCACAAGGCTGGCGAAGCTTGCGCCGGCCTGCTGCAGCAGGCTCAGCGCCGCGGCGCCTGACGTGGCCGTGCTCGCGCTCTGGTTCGCGGCGTCGCGGGCCAGGTAGCGGCGGATCAGCTTTTCGACATTGTCCGGATCGGCGAAAACTTCCGGCGACGCGTCCCCGAACAGCTCCCGGGTCTTGTCCTGAAGCACTTCGCGTTGGCGGTCGATATCGATCTGCGAGAAAGAGCCGGGCAGGCCATAGGCGGTCTGAAACACCTCGCGCAACGGCAGATCGCCCATCACCGAGAACCAGACCGAAGCCGGATTTTTCGCGGCCTGCGCCCTTTCGGCATAAACGGCGAGCTCCCGCCTCGCGTTCAGGGCCAGGCGCAACGAGGCGTCGGACTCGCCGACCGCCGTGTCGAAACTGCGCTCCTTGAAGGCCGCGACGATCGAACCGGCGAAGCCCGGATCGTTCACCCGGATTCCGGTGATGTCGCCATAGCCGAAGGCGCGCGCCAATTTTTCGTAGCTTTCATCGACCAGCTTCACCGCGAAGCTCCGCGGATCGAGCGTGTCGCTTTCCAGCGCCTTGCGAATGAACGCGCGCTTGTCGATTTCGGATTCGAGGCCGAACGCGGTCAGGGCGACGTTGAGCAGGCGACGATCGGCGACCAGGTCGGCCGCGGTGGTCGCCTCGCCGACATGTTCGGCGAAATAGGCGGCTTCACGTTCGATATCCGGGCTTTTCTCGAAGGTCGCGCGCTGGGTGTCCTCAACCCGCGTGAGCAGCAGCCATCCGGCCACGCCGCTCAGCGGGATCACCGGTGCGAAGGCCATGTCGGCGTCTCCTTTTCCGCTATTCGGCGGCTGGGGCGGCGGCCAGCAGGCGCTCCTCCCGCGGCAGCAGGGTCCGCAGGGTCTTGAGCGCCTGATAGTAGTGCTCGGCCACCACATGCTCGGTCGCTTCGGACAGGCGGAGGCGGCTGTCGGGATCGTCGAACACCTGGCTCAGCTGTTCGATGCCGACCAGCAGCTGGCGACGCGCCTCGCCCGCGTCGGCTTCTCCCGCCAGCACCAGCTGGGCGATGTAGCAGACCCGGCGCACCGGCGTGGTCACCTCGTGCGGGTGGATGGCGTCGCGCAGGCGCAGGACGTTGGCCTCGGGCGAGAGGATGTTGATCCGGGTGCGGCGCGGCCCGTTCTCCATCACCACGCCGTTGACCATGACCCGTTCCCCAGGCCCCAGCTTGAGGATCAACCCCGGCATCAGTCCCGCTCCGCTCCGCCGCGCAGGCCTTTCATGACCGCGGCGTTGATTTCGATCAGCGCGGCGGCATCGGCCCGCTTGTTGAGCACCTTGTGAGAATGGCTTTCCACGAAGCCGGCGAGCGAGATCAGGTTGGCCCGCAAGGCGTCGGGCAGCCCGTTGCCGTCGGCGGCGAGGTCGGTGGCGAGCGTGAGCCACAGCCGCAGGTTGTCATGCACCGCTTCGGCCAGCTTGAACCAGGCGAGCCGGTCGCCTTCCGCGCAGCGGGCGGAAGCGTCGGACAGCCGGTGGGTGGCGCGGGCGAAGACCCGGTATTCGGCCTGCCGCGGCGTCAGAACCGCGTCGCGGGCGTCGCCATAGACCGCGCCGAGGGCGGAGCCGTGGCCCGCGCCGGGGCGCCCTGGGCGCGGGCGGTTGGGAAGGGTGGCGTGGGTGGTCATGTCGGGTCCTCGGGCACGCGCGCCGGACCTGCCGGGCGCCGATCTGGTGTTCAGTCCGCCGCCGACGCGCTTCCGGCGTCGTCAGGAACCCCGCCCGGCGCCACCCCCGCCCGCGATCCGGGCGAAACCAGCGCTGAGGCCTGACGGTCTGATCGGGATAGGGCGGCGCCGTCGCGTGATCACGATCGGCCAACCCTGCGACGCGCGCCTCGCGCGTCGCCGCGCGAAATGCATCTCCCGATCCGCGAGGCCTCGTCCCGGGCGGGCGCGCCGAGCCAAACGCACGGGCGCCGTGGCGGGAAGGCCGGGACGAACCCGGCCCTCCCAAGCTCTCATCACCGGAAGAGCGACAGCACGCTCTGCGGCGCCTGGTTGGCGATCGACAGGGCCTGGATGCCCAGCTGCTGCTGAACCTGCAGCGACTGGAGGCGGGCCGAAGCCTCTTCCAGGTTGGCGTCGACCAGCGCGCCGATGCCCGATTTCAGCGCGTCCGACAGCTTGGAGACGAAGTCGGCCTGGATGTCGATGCGGCCCTGGACCGAACCGAACTCCGCGGCGGCGTCGATCGAGGTCTGGATCAGCGACTCGATGTTGGCCAGCGCGTTCTCCGCGCCTTCCGCGGTGGAGACGTCGATGCCGTCGAGGCCGACCAGGCCGCCGGAGGCGACCCCGCCCTCGCCGTCGTCAACGGTCAGCGCGATCGTCGCCGCGTTGTCGTTGTCGATCTGCAGGGTCGGCGGCGTGCTGTTGACGTCGTCCGAGAGGTTCACCTTCACCGAGACGCCATCGATGCCGCCGGCGTCGATCACCCGCTTCAGACCGGTCGCCACGTCGTTGAGCGTGTCGCCATCCTTGGCGGTGTAGTCGAAGTTGCGGCCGTCGAGCGAGATGCGGAAGCCGTCGCCCTCGTTCACCACGCCGCCGGTGTTGCCGGCGCCGCCCAGCGACACGGTCTCGGCCCGCGCGACCAGAGTGGCCGCGTTGCCGGCGCCGGCCGCCGCCTGGGCGCCGCCCGCGTCGGGGTCGACATCCACGGTGGTCGAAGCGCCGGAGGAGCCCTGGATGGTGATCGAGTCGAACTTGTTGGTCGACGAGACGGTCACCACGCTGACGCCGTCGGAGGAGGTGGTCACCCCCTCCACGCCCAGGTTGGCGAGGCCGGCGGCGACGATGTCGGTCATGTCGGCGACGGTGATCGCCGCGCCGGTGTTGTTGGTGTAGGTGAACTGCTGATCATGGAAGTCGATGGTCAGCGTGTCGCCCGCGCCGAGGTCGGTGGCCAGGGTCAGGGTCGCGTCGTTGGCCGCGTCCGACAGCGTCGCGCCGGCGCCCACGGTGTAGGTGCCGTCATCGGCCACGGTGCCGATGCGGTCGATCGCGTCGGCGGTTTCCACCGTCCCGGCCTCGCCGGTCAGGTTCTGGCCGGTGAAGGAGATCGAGGACGAGGCCACCGAGCCGTCCCCCGACCGGTCCAGCGACGACAGGACCGAGGTCGCGTCATAGCTGTCCACCAGGTTCTTGCCGTTGAACTGGGCGGCGCCGAGCACCGAGTTGATCTGCGCGGTCAGCGCCTCGATGTCCGTCTGGATCTTGGCGCGGTCGACGTTCTCCTCCTGCGAGGCGACGATCTTGCCCTTGATGTCGGTCAGAAGCTCGGTGACCGTTTCGGCCGCCTGACGGCCCACCGCGACGGTGGAGGAGCCGAGCGAGAGCGACTCGGAGATCCCCTTGAAGCCCTTCACGTCCGACTGCATGACCGACGAGATGGCCCAGACCGCCGCGTTGTCCTTGGCGTTGCCCACCTTCTTGCCGGTGGAGATCTGGGACTGGATCCCGTCGAGGTTCTTGTTGATGCCGTTCAGAGTCTGCAGCGCGACCATCGCGCTGTTGTTCGTCAGAATGCTGGCCATTGCTCCGTATTCCCGTAGCCGGCGACGCATGCCGCGCCGCAGTTTCATGATCGCCCAAGCTTCGCGTGGACGAAGAGAACCGCCGTTCTGACGGAGCGCATCGGGCGTTCGACCCGCCGCGCCGGCCCACCCTGAGGCCGCCGAGGGGGACTTTTGACGGGAAAGTCATAACGGCGGGTTACCGGCTCGGAGACGGATCGCTGAAATCCGACCGACCGGTCCCGCCACGCCGCGTCATCTGGACGAACCCGTTGATGTCGCGGAATTTTCCTCGGCCGCCGCCCGCTCGTCCCGCGCGTGCGCCTCCGCATTCGCCGTCGCCGGGGTCGCCGCTTCAGCGCCCGGATCCGATTCGTCGAGCGCCTGCGCCAGCCGGGAGAAGCTGTCCTGCGGCCCGTCGGGGGCTTCGGCCGCGCAGAACGCGTCCAGCGCCGGATACAGGCGCACAGCGCGGTCCGATTCCGGGTCCGCCCCTTCGCGCCACAGCCCGGCCTGAAGCATCGGCTCGGCCTTTTCGTAAAGGCCGAACACCCGCCGCGCCGAAGCGATCAGCCGGTTCTCCGCGGCCGAGGCGCAGCCGGGCAGCGCGCGCGACACCGACCGGCCCACGTCGACGGCGGGAAACCGCCCGCGCTCGGCGATGCCGCGTTCCAGCACCGCGTGGCCGTCGAGCAGGCCGCGGGTCATGTCGGCCACCGGCTCCTCCATGTCGGAGCCCGCGACCAGAACCGAGAACACGCCGCTTATGTCGCCGCGGCGGCCGTCCATCCGCTCCGGCCCCGGCCCGGCGCGTTCGACCAGCGCGGCGAGCATCGCGGCGGTGGAGGGCGGGTAGGCGCGCAGCGACGGCGGCTCGCCCGCGGTCAGCGCCACCTCGCGATGCGCCTCGGCGAAGCGGGTCAGGCTGTCGACCAGCAGCAGCACGTGGCGGCCCGAATCGCGCAGGTGCTCGGCCACCGCCATCGCGGTCCAGGCGGCGCGTCGCTTGACCAGCGGCGACTGGTCGGAGGTCGCGCAGACCACGACCGAGCGGGCGAGCCCCTCCGGCCCCAGCACGCCCTCGGTGAACTCCCGCAGCTCGCGCCCGCGCTCTCCGATCAGGGCGAACACCACGCAATCGGCCTGAACCCCGCGGGCGAGCGCGCCCAGCAGGCTGGATTTCCCGACGCCCGAGCCGGCGAAGAGGCCGATTCGCTGCCCCTGCACCAGCGGCAGCAGCGTGTCGAAGACCGAAAGCCCGGTCGCCAGGCGCCGCCCCAGACGCGCGCGTCGCATCGGGTCGGGCGCGGGCGGACGCAGCGGGACCGCGTCGGGCCCCTGGCGCAGGGGCCGCCCGTCCATCGGCGCGCCGAAGGCGTCGACCACGCGGCCGATCCAGGCCTCGCACGGCCTCAGCCCCGGGTCGGGGGTCAGCGTCACCGCGTCGCCGAGGCCGATTCCATAAGAGGGACCGTAGGTCATCACCGTGGCCCGCCCGTCGGCGAGCGACACGATCTCCCCCTCCAGCGGGGCCGACTCGCGGGCCGCGATCACCACCCGGTCGCCCAGGCGCGCGCGGGGCGCGAGGCCCAGCGCGGTCAGAGCGCCGCCGTCGACCCGGGTCACCCGCCCGACCCGGCGCATCGCCGGCACGCCGCGCAACTCCGCGCTCAGATGCTCCAGGTCCATGTCGGGGCCTCCTGCCCTAGCCGATCGCCGTCGCCGGTTACGACTTGTCAACCAAGGCGGGTTAATCCCGGGTTTCGAAGCCACCGGAGGAGAAACCCCGAGATGAGCGGCGGACTGAAGATTCTCGACCTGGCCGAGTCGCTGGCGGCGTTCGCCTCCGCCCGGCAGACCATCCTGTCGCGCAACGTCGCCCATGCGGACACGCCGGGCTATCGCGCGCAGGACCTCACCCCATTCTCGCAGACCTACGCGGCGCAGGAGGCGGCCGAAGACGGGCTCGCCTTCCGGCCGAAGGCGACGCGGCCGGGCCATATGGACCCGGAGCGGCCGCCGGCCGGCGCCGAGGCCGCTCGCGAGTCGTCCCGCGGGGCCGCGTCGCCCAACGGCAACGACGTGTCGCTGGAGGATCAGATGGTCCGCGCCGCCGACACCCGCCTGCAGCACGAACTGGCGCTCGGCGTGTGGCGCAAGTCGCTCGACATCCTCCGCGCCGCCGTCACCCCGCCGAGGTGATGCGGCCGCGGCGCCTTCCTGCCCCCGAATCCGTTTCCGTCCCCTGAACAGGAGCCCTGCTGATGAGCGATCTCGTCGAGGCGATGTCCGCATCGGCCAGCGGCATGCAGGCCCAGTCGACCCGGCTGCGGCTGAGCGCCGAGAACCTGGCCAATGTCGACACCCCCGGATACCGCCGCAAGACCGTGCCGTTCGAGGCGCTGGATCCCGACCGGGCCGAAGGCGCGGCGGTGCGCGCCGGCCGGCTCCGGCTGTTCCGGGGCGATCTTCCGGTGATCCACGACCCCTCGCATCCGCTGGCGGACGCGAAGGGCGACTACGAAGGCTCCTCGGTCGATCTGATGACCGAGATCGCCGACACCCGCGAGGCGCAGCGCAGCTACGCAGCTACGAGGCCAATCTCAGGCTGCTGGACCAGGCCCGGCAGATGAGCCGCGGCCTGCTCGACCTGCTGCGCCGCTGACCCTGACCGACCCGATCGGAGACCGACATGACCGTAGCCGACAGCCTCGCCGCCCGCTTCTACCAGGGCCTCGCCCCCGCGGTGGGCCCCGGCGCGCCTCCCGGCCGCCCCCCGGCGGAGGAGAGCGGCGCCGCCGGGGACCCCGCCGGGCGCGGAGGCTTCCTGGGGGAGGCGGCGCGAGGCTTCCTCGACACCCTGCGCGCCGGAGAGACCACGGCGATGAAGGGGCTGGCCGGCAAGGCCGACATGCAGTCGGTGGTGACCGCGCTGGCCGCGACCGAGATCGCCGTGCAGACCGCGGTGACCATGCGCGACAAGGTGGTCGAGGCCTATCAGGAAATCCTGAGGATGCCGGTCTGACGGGCGCCGGTCCGACGGTCGCCGAACGCCGGTCCGACGCGCCGTCGCGCCGCTCTGGGACCGCTGCGTCTCCATCAGGCCGGGCGGACCGGTCGGCGGCGCGCCGCCCGCGCCGGACGGCGCCTCCCGCGTCGCGCGACGCGATCGTCGCGCCGCCCGCACGCCCCGCCCGGCCGCGGCCGGTCCCCCGCCGCAGTCCGCCGGCGCCGCCTGAGCCGGCGCCCGCCCCGCGCCTCATCCCCGCCCGCCTCATCCCCGCCCGTCGACGCCCCTGGACGCCCCCGACTCCCCGATGACCGACGCCATTCTCTTCGACATGCTAAAGCAGGGCCTCTGGGCCGCGATCATCGCGTCGATGCCGATCCTGTCGGTGGCGCTGGTCGTCGGGCTGGCGATCGGTCTGGTGCAGGCGCTCACCTCGATCCAGGAGATGACGCTGACCTTCGTCCCCAAGCTCGGCGCCATCGCGGGAACCTTCTGGCTGGCCATGGAGTTCATGGGGACCACTTTCGTGGACCTGTGGAAGGACCTGCTGATCCCCCTGATCGCCTCGGGCCCGGCATGAGCGCCGGCCCCGCCCTCTCCCCGGTTCCGCCCGGCGCCCCGGACGCCGTCCCGCGCAGGACCGTCCCGGTCTCCGCCCCGCGGAGACCTCCGGCCGCGACCGCGGACGGGCGCGGCCCCGGCCGCGCGGACGGTCCCCCGCCGCCCGCGCGACGTCGCCCCCGCCGGCGCCTTCGCCGCCTCGCCGCGATCCGCGCGACGCTGGCCGCATCGGTCATCGGCCTCGCGCTCCTGACCCCCGCCCTTCTCGCCGTCGCCCTCCCGTCCGTCGCCCGCGCCGCGGCCGACCCGACCCTTTCCGCGCTCTGCGAAGCCGCCGCCCGCCGCGCAGCGACGGCGGAGGACGTGCCCCTGCCCCTGCTGCGCGCCATCTCGCTGGCCGAAACCGGCCGCACCCGCGACGGCCGCCTCCAGCCCTGGCCCTGGACCGTCAACATGGAGGGGGAGGGCCGCTGGTTCGACGCCCCCGGCCCCCTGCTGGACTGGGTCCGCGCCCGCCAGGCGGCCGGGGCCCGCAGCTTCGACCTCGGCTGTTTCCAGGTGAACCATCTATGGCACGGACAGGCCTTCGATTCGCTGGACCGGATGCTCGACCCCGACGAAAACGCCCGCTACGCCGCCCGCTTCCTGCGCGCCCTGCGCGACGAGACCGGGTCGTGGGAGACCGCGGTCGGCCACTACCATTCGCGCACCCCCGACCTCGCCGCCGGCTATCGCGCCCGGGTGCTGCGCCTGGCCGCGCTGCCGGCCCCCGATGTTCCCGCCGGCCGGTCCGGGACGCGCCGGGGCGCCCCGCCGGGCGGTTCGCTGCTCGCCGATCCTGGCGAGGCCCCGTCGCTGCGCCTCTTCGCCAGCCTCTCGCCCGAGGCCCGGCGCCGGGCCGCCGCCGCCGCCGCTGACGACGACGCCCGCGCCGACGCGGCGGCGGCGAGCCTCGCCCATGCCTGGCTCTCCGCCGCGGCCGACCCGCCCCGGATCTCCGGCCCGAACCGCACGGGCCCTCGGACCGGGTCCGGACGCGAGGGCCTGTTGCGCCGCGCGCGGCCGCTGCTCGGCCCGGGAGGGCGCTGAATGCCCAGGCTGACCGTCGCCGAGCTCTACCAGCCGACCGTGCTGCTGGCGCTCGCGCTCATGGCGATCATCGTGATGATGATCCTGCCGATGCCGGCCTGGGTGCTGGACGTGGGCCTCGCCGCCTCCTTCGGCATCGCCATCCTGATCTTCACCAACACTCTGTTCATCGAGCGTCCGCTGGATTTCTCGGCCTTCCCGACCATCCTGCTCGCCTCGCTGATGCTGCGGCTCAGCCTCAACGTCTCCTCGACCAAGCTGATCATCGGCCAGGGCCATACCGGCACCGGCGCGGCCGGCGACGTGATCGAGGGCTTCGCCATGTTCGTCATGGGCGGCTCGGTCTATCTCGGCCTGGTGGTGTTCGGGGTGCTGCTGATCGTCAACTTCATCGTGATCACCAAGGGCGCCGGCCGCATGGCCGAGGTCGGGGCCCGCTTCGCGCTGGACGGGATGCCGGGCAAGCAGCTCGCCATCGACAGCGACATGGCCGCCGGCGCCATCTCCCACGAAGAGGCCCGCGCCCGCCGCAAGACCGAGCAGGAGGAGACGACCTTCTTCGGCTCTCTCGACGGCGCCTCCAAATTCGTGAAGGGCGACGCGGTGGCGGGGCTGCTGATCACCCTCCTCAACCTGCTGGTCGGGCTCGGGATCGGCGTGCTCGGCCACGACATGCCGCTTGACCGGGCGTTCGAGACCTACGCGATCCTCACCGTCGGCGACGGGCTGGTCACGCAGATCCCGGCGGTGATCATCTCCATCGCCACGGCGCTGCTGCTGGCCAAGGGCGGCATGATGGGCTCGGTCGACCGGGCGCTGATCGGCCAGCTCGGCGGCTTCCCCGCGGCGCTGGCGACGGTGGCGGCGCTGATGGCCGCCTTCGCGCTGGCCCCGGGCCTGCCCTTCCTGCCGTTTCTCGGCGGCGCCGGCCTGCTGGGCGGCGCCGCCTGGCTCGCCTGGCGGGAGCAGGCGGCGAAGCGACGGCGCGAGCTGGCCGAAGCCAAGGGCGAGCCCGCCGCCAAGGCCCGGGCCGAGCGGCCGCTGGGCGACGTGCTCGACCTCGACGAGATCCATGTGGAGTTCGCCCCCGACCTCGTCGCCACGGTGATGGACGAGGCCACGGGTCTCGGCGCCCGCATCGCCAACATGCGCAATCACGTGGCCCAGGTCTACGGCGTGGTGATCCCCGAGATCCGGCTGACCGACGAGGACGCGTTGCCCCCGGGCGGCTACGCCATCCGCATCCAGGGGGTGGAGATCGTGCGCGCGGTGCTCGAACCTGACAAAACCCTGATTCTGCTGGGCGATTCCCCCGACGGCGCGCCTCCGGGCCGCGATGTGAAGGAGCCGGTCTACGGCGCCCCCGCCCGCTGGATCGACCCGGCCCTGCAGGAGGATGCGGCGATTCTCGGCCTGCCGGTGGTCTCGCCGACGGAAGTCGTCGCCACCCATCTCCTGGAGACGGTGAAGGAGAATTTCGCCCGCCTGTTCTCGCGGCGCGCGCTGCGCAAGCTGCTGGACAGCTTCGTCAAGGTCTCCGACCCCGCGCGGGGGGAGGCGAACCGCCGGATCCTGGACGAGTTCATTCCCGAGAAAGTGCCCGTGGACCTGCTGCAGACCGTGCTGCGGCTGCTGCTGGACGAGAAGGTATCGATCCGGAACCTCCCCCTGATCCTGGAGGCGATCGCCGAAAGCCGCGGCCAGCTCGGCGCGCCGGAGGCGATCGCGGAACATGTGCGCCAGCGCCTCGGCTTCCAGATCGTCGCCGAGATGCTGGAGGAGGACGGCGCCCTTCCGCTGATCCAGCTCTCCCCGGAATGGGAGGAGACGTTCTCCGCCCATGAGCTCAAGGACGGGGAGGGGACGGGCGACGTGGCGCTGCCGCCGTCGGAGTTCAACCGGCTGGCGGCGGCGGTGGCCGACAAGGTGGCCAAGGCCGGGGCGGACGGGCGATATCCGGCCATCGTGACCTCGACCCGGCGGCGGCGCTTCCTGCGCACGGTGCTGTCGGCCAAGGGGGTGCGCAACCCGGTGCTCAGCTTCGAGGAGATCGGGACCTCCGGCCGCCCCACCCTTCTGGGGCAGGCATGACCGGCGCGCCTCCGCCCCGCCCCCCGGCCCAGCGGCATGGCCCGGAAGCCGGCGCCGACCCGCGCGCCGGCGGCGCCCGCCCGCCGCGCCGGCGC
>JAYZWL010000090.1:0-20602 GCA_036154955.1 Pseudomonadota bacterium
TGGACGCCGGCGGCGAGCTGGATGCGGTCCAGCGCGCTCGCCTCCGTCACCGCCTTGCCGATCGTGGCGTAGGGCGCGCCGGAGGAGCCGTCCCCGGTGGTGTCGTTCCCCGAAGGCGAGACATGCCACGTCGCCCCGGTATAGGCCGCGAGGAAATCCGCCCCGGTCTCCGCCACCGAGTAGCCCGAGGCGTCGCGCTGCAGCGTCACCGGGAACGGGTCGCCCGGGATGGCGAGGGTTTCGAGGGCCGGCGCGGGCACGCCAAGGATCGGCAGGGAGGTGAGACCGAGGCCGAGAGCGAGGGCGGGCATGGCGGACTCCTACGCTACCGGATCTGCCGGATCTGCTCCGCGATGATCGTCGCGAGCAGGTCGGTCGACCGCCCGGCGGCATCGCTGTGCGGGTGCGTGCCATCGGGACACCAGACGTTGATCATCGGCGTCATAACGCCGCCGACGTCCACCTCCTGCTCCGACCAGCCGGTGCGCTCCCACAACCGCACCAGCGGGAACCGCCAACGCGCATGCAGCGCCTCCTGCGCCTGCGAGGCCAGCGGGGTCCGCTGGTCCTCATAGTGGCCGACGATCGCGATCCGGGCGCGCGGGTCGGCCTCCAGGATGCGGTTGAAGAGGAATTCGTTCGCGCCGAGGAACCACCGCCGATCGAGGCGATCCACGCTGTCGCCGGCGCCGTCGACGAGCACATCGACGCCCGGGACCTGGAGCACCTGCGAGCCGTCGAGCGACACCGCGCTGTTCGTCTTCAGGGCCGCGACGTCGTTGTAGCCGTGGTCGAAGACGAACAGATCCGTGTCGCCGAGATGCGGGTCGAGCAGAGCCTCGTAGGTGGTGCCGAGGATGACGCCCTCCGCGGTCTCGTCCAGGCTCGACGGCGCCCCCTGCAGCAGGGTTTTCCAGTCGCCCCAGTTGTCGATCATGTCCTGCGCCTCGGCGTTCGACCGAGCCAGCGATTTGCGGGCGTGAATGTATTTGGTCCCAGTCCAGCCATAGGGGTCCGTCGCCGTCGCGGCCGCTCCGACCCCGAGCGCGATCATGGACGACGCCTTCGCCTGGTTGACCACGGTCGCGCCGAGGATGGCGCCGTATTTCGGGGGGTAACTGTTGGCGCCGGACCCCTCGGGTATCGAGGTCCCGAAATGGACGATCTTCTTGTCCTGCCAAAAGTTGAGCGCCGGCCCGAGCAGGATCGCGGGGGCGGCGAGCGCGACTGCCTCGTCATAGGTGATCGGGGCGAACCCGATGCGCTCCACCACCGGCGGCGTCGTCGTGTTGCTGGTGAACAGGCCGAACCCGACGCCCTCGGGCACCACGATGTCCTCGCGGCTGTAGTTGACGTCCACGCCCAGATGCCTGTCTTCGTAGGAGTGGAAGGCCCCCTCCGGCGTCAGCCAGACGACCTTGGCGGTGGCGCCGCCCGAGCCGAACGCGGTGAGCTTGACCGTCTCGCCGGGCGTCACAGCTACCGGAGCCAGCGAGGTGTAGGTGGCGAATCCCCCGATGGCGGCGCCGTCGGAATACCGGTAATAGGTGTCGTCGACCACCGCCACAGGCTCCGGGCGGTAGCCCTGCGCGGCCTCGAGGATACCGCTGATCTGATCGGCCTGCGCCGCGATCACTCCGGGCTCGACCTCCTGCAGCAACAGCTCCACCTCCCCCTCGCCCCCCGCGTTGACCGTGATGCGCACGGACCGCGCCCCCGTGGGGACGGTGAAATCCTGATCGGCGTAGGTCACCGCATCGCCGGGTGCAGGCCCCGGGCCCGCGAACATGCTGGACAGATACGCCGTGCCGCCGTCGTCGCTGTAGAACACCAGGACGGCCGTGACAGAGGGGCCGCCGTAGAAGGACGCGGAGAAACGCCCCGCCTGGCCGGGCGGGAGGACGACGAGGGAGGTCGAGTAGCTGGCGGCGGCGGTGACCACGCCCGTCCCGCTATGCGCATAGTAGCCGGTCGCCCACTCGCTCGGCGTGTGGTCCGTCAGCGTGCCGATCGCCGACGCCAGTTCGTCGATGTCGGACAAGGCTGCGGCCAGGAAGGTCTCCACCGAGCCGATGGCGACCTCCGCGGCGGTAATGGAGTCGCGGATCGACGTGACCACGACGTTCATCGCGGCATCGTGCGCCTCCTTCGTCGTCGACCCGCCGGACACCGGCAGGCTGTATTCCGGGATCGTCATGGAGCCCTCGCCAATTTAGTTGTCGATGGAGGATGCAGGTTGTCAGGGGGCGCTCGTCGCGGCGCTCACGGAGGCCGACGAGAACGCCGTCGTTGACCCGAACGGCCCAACAGAACGCGCCCAGTAATAGCGAGTGACGCCGTCGCCGAGGCCGGACTCCTCGAACACCAACGTGGCATTGGCGGCGCCATAAACCAAAGGCGTCAACGCCACGGCGTCCCCAACATCGGACGTCGACGATCCAAACACCTCAATGGCCTGAAAGTCGGCGCTGTTCGGCGCCCGGAACGTCGCGGCGATCGAGGCGACGCCGCCCTCGGCCGATACTGCGACCGGCGGGTCGATGTCGACATCCGCCCCCAGCGCGATGATGGTGTCGGACACCCAGATCGACACGTCGCCGCCGCGCAGACGCTCGGTCACCGACCGCGCCCGCACCTGGTAGGTCTCGCCCGGGATCACCGGCGAGATGAACCCGTAGACGTCGCCCCCACCGTCGAGGTCATCGCCTGTGAGCGTCATCGCCTCGCCCCATGGCTCGCCGGCGAGCCGGAACTGGACCTCGTAGTAGTCGACGCTCGAGGCCGGTGCGAACTCGAACCGGATGCGCGGCGTCGCGCCCTTGGCCGCACTCGCTCCGGTGACCAGCACGATTTCGCCCGGCGGTTCGACATCCGGGCGCACGCCGCTGAACGCTTCCTCGACGATCTCGAATTCGTCTGTCGACGGGATCCAGGCGAAATGCGCCTCCGCGGTCTCGCGCAGCATCACGGGGTTGCGCAGCGCGACCCCGGAGTCCTCGCGACCGTCGTCCTCAAGGAAGAACCCCGGGTTCGCCGACAGCACCTCATAGATTCCGTTCAGCCGGGTGAACCCGCTCGGCAGCGACATTGTCATCGTGGCGCCGGCGACGATATCCACCGAGTCAGGCGGGAGCATGCAGGTCAGCCGCTTTTGCGCGCCGAGGCGGCGCGCCTCGATTTGCTGCACCCGCATCGCCTGCGTCGCCGACGTGCAGAAGCGCGACAGGTCTATCTCGCGAATGTCCTCATCACCCAGCAGCCCAAGGCCGCCCGGCACCTCGATCGCTGGCAGCTCGGCTGGCTGCCAGTCCCTCGCCGGCGCGAGATAGCTGGCCCGGACACCGCGCGGAATGTCCCTACCCGGGGCCACGGTCTGGAAATCGACGCCCCCCTCTTCCAGCAGATCCGTCGCGGTGTAGGTCGAGGCGCGCCACGCACCCGCGGCGTAGGCGAGGCGGGACCCGATGCGCACCAACTGCCCCGCGCCGGCGGCTACCAGCGGCTGGACCTGGTCCATCAACTCGTCGCCGCTCCAGGCGACGAACCCGTTTGCGGTGTAGCGGCTCTCCGTTCCGCCCTCGTGGTGCAGGGCGACGCTCTCCGCCGCCACGTCCGCGCCGTGCTGAAACGACTCCAGCATCAGCGACGCGGCGGCGTATCGCTTGATCGGGTTGCGCATGAGGGCGTCCAACAGACACAGCGCCTGGTTGTCGCTCCATGCCCAGGTGTCGGGGTCGTCGGGGTCCTGTTCCTCGTCGGACGGATCCCAGACCAGCGACCAGTCACCCAGCACCTCAACGAGCGGCGGCGTCGACGGCCACCGCTTCGACCGGCTCTTGTTGTTGCCGCAGTGCAGGGCAAGCCACAGGACCGTTCGGCCCTGCCAGCCGTCGGTCGCCTCGAAGAATTCCGGCGCTTCGGCGAGGATGTCGTCCGGCGGGGACGTCTGGTCGCCCAGCCCTAGCCACATCCGCGGCGCGTCCACTCCCTGCGACCCAGCCCCCGCCACCTCGCCCACCGCGCCGCCGCCTTCGAAATCGAGGATGTCGCCCGACGTGATCGTGACTTCGCGCTTGTCGAAGTAGATCACCACGTTCCCGGCGCTCGGGCGGCTGTTGAGGATCAGGCAGCCGTAGAGCCATTTGCCCTTGACCCGCCACGGCGCCGGGCTCCCGGTGATCCGGCACCGGCCATAGGCGTAGCGGTAAGGCGGCCGGCTGTTCGGCGCGGCCATCTCTCGCCGCAGCTGCGGCACGCCCGGAACATCGGTGAGCAGCAGCTGCAGGCCGGTTAGCGCGAGCGAAATCCCGACGCTGACCGCGATCGTGAAGGCCGTCGTCGAACCGAGGATGGTGCCGGCGGCGATAGCCCCGGTGACGGGATCGCCAATCGCGGCGCCGGGCGTAAGCGCCGTCGTCGCGAGCATCACCGCGCGGGCCACGTTAGACACGCCAGCACCCCGACACCGCCCGCACCGTCGAGAACCCCGACGCCGTCTTGCCCGCCCACTGGCCCGGCGCGACGCAGATGACCAGCGATCCGCGGGCGCCGTTGAGGGTCACGCCGATCTCCCCGGGCTCACCCGCGCCGCCGCGCAGCCCCGCCGCCGCGGCCAGCTCCGCCGCCATCCGCTCCCATCCGCCGCGCGACCTGATGATCCGCATGGCCTCGCGCCGGGTCGCATACCCCCCGCGCAACGAGGCCATGGGGTCGACGCCATGCAGGCGCGCGAACACGTCGCAGGCCGCGGTGCAGCAGTCCGCCTGGCCCCAGGCCCATGGCCGGGACATCACGTCCGCCACCGCAGCGAGGGCTACTCCGGCCATGTCGTCTTGCTCCCCTCCGCCTCGGCGTTGATCACCAGCCTTCCCGCTGTGTCGCCCGGGAACGCCCGCTCCTGGTCCTCGGCGGTATGGTGGATCTGCGCGCGCGCCCGCTGGCTCGGGCCGCCGACCGCCTGCAGCAGCACGCCCCTCACCAACCCGCCGTCCGCGGCCTGCACGACGTCGCGCATCGCGTCCATGTAGCCGGCGAACATCTCGTTCAGCTCGCCGATCAACGTTGCGCCGCCTCGGGTGGTGACAAGCCCCCAGCCAATCCACGCCGCCCGACCCCGGATCGGGTCGTCGAGGTAGTCGTCCAGTGCGTCGGACGCCCCGATGAGGCGCAGCTGCGCCGACTGGCTGGCCAGCCCGCCGCCCTCATCGGGGACGCTGACGGACCCGAACCGCCCGACGCCCGTCCAGCTCTCGCCGCCCCAGGACAAAGTCCCGGCGTTGCTGTGAACCCGGACGGCGCCGCCGGGCCAGTCTAGGTGGACAGCGACCACAGGATGGATCGCCCGGCCGCTGGCCAGCTCAGCCATCGTGAGCGCGTCGACATTCCGGCTCAGGACCACGGGTCGACTTCCACGAATTCGTCGACCTCATCCTCGAAGATCTCCCGGAACTCCCAAGAGTAGGTCCAGTCGCCACCCAGCGGCTGCACCGATCGGGGATAGGTCACGGGCCGGAACACCCCCGTCGCCTGCGACTTGAGGTTCACCCGCCCGCCCGTGATCGAAGGCAACGTCTCGAAAACGCGGACGGTCGCATTGCCGGACTCGTCGGACTGGGCCGGCGCCAGCACCTGCACGACGTGACCGACATCGTCCGCCATGTCGTCGAACACCGTCATGAATTCGCCCGGCGTAGCGATCCTCGACGACGGCGGCAGCCCGGAAATCTCGACCACCTGCCAACCCCCGCTGATCGAGGTCGATGCGGTGAAGAACGCCCCGGAGAACCAGGCCAGCGCCTCCCAGTCAAGCGGCTCCCCTGACTCGGTCCAGGAAATTCGCTGGGACTGCCAGGCGGTGAGATTCTGCGGAGCCGCCACATGCCAGTTGATCGGCATGCTATGCAGCCGCACGGCGTGCTCTCCGGCCAGCAACCGCTTGAGCATCTCCATGTACCCGGCGCCCGAGGCATCCGACCCGATCGCCGACACATCGAGACTCGCCAGCCGGCGGATGCGCTTGGTCGCCGACAGATACTCGCGCCCGGTCACAAGGGACGCGCTGCGCTCGACAGGCGCGATCTCGGTCCACTCCGCCCCCACGATGTTGACGGGGGGCCAGGCGATCACGTTGGTCACTTGAACGGCACCTCGCGCGACGCCTCGTAGGTGGACTTGACCGCCTTGCTGATCGTGCCGGCCTCCCGGCTGCGATAAACGTCCAGCGCGACCCGCGCCGACCCCTTGAGGATGCGCGCCTCTATATCTTCCCCGAGCTCAATCCGGATCGTCCCGAGGTCGCCACCACGCCCGACGGCATCGCTCATCGGTGTGACGCGCGACCCGCGCGGCAGGTTCAGGATTTCGGGTTCGCCGCCATCGCCCACGAGCGCCATCCCGCCCGGGTGGTAGGTCGTGCCCTCCGCGTATGCCCCCAGGCTGTAGCCGAACACGGGCGGCAGCACGCCGCCGGTCGGGAGCGGCGTGCCCGCCGTGAACCCGCCTCCCGCGGCAGCCCCGCCGATGCCTGAGAGCACGCCCCCGAGCAGCGCGCCGAAGATGCCGCCACCGGAACCCGGAGAGGACGATCCGGCCAACGCGTCGAGCATGCGATCCATGGCATCCTCGATCGGACGGAACGCACGGTCGATCAGTCGGTCGCGCAGCCGTTCGGCGGTTCGGGACACCGAGTCCGCGAAGGCGCTCCATTCCCCGCTTCCCCTCGCCAGCGCGTCCTTGAACGGCCCGGTGATCTCCGAACCGATGCCGGCGGTCGCCGAGTGAACGGCGCCCGTCACCTGCTCGGCCCCCTCCTGGATCCCCAGACCGAACCCCTCCATCAGGAACCGCCCGATCTCGGCGAAGACCCGGGACGGCGAGTGGATGCCGAGCACGCCCTTGACCCCATCGACCAGGCCGGTGGCGAAGGTGTTCAGGCCTTCGGTGACTGAGGACCAGTTCCACTTGATGCCCTGCCAGAGTCCGTCGACGATGGCGGCGCCAAGGTCGACGAACTTCCCTGGAACCTCGGCGCAGGACTCGAGAGCTTCGTCGACAAGCACTTTCAACAGATGGACAACGGCGGCGAACTTCTCCTTCGCCACCCTGTAGAACTCCTCGATCTCCGGCCCGAACGCGACCACGACCGCGGTCAGGGCGGCGATGCCGGCGACAGCCAGGGCCACCGGCGCGCCGATCGCGGCGACCGCGCCGGCCGCCAGCCCGAGGGCGACCAGAGCCGGCCCGACCGCGGCCGCAAGCGCCGCAAAGACCGTGCCGAACTTCAGGAGCTTCGGGTCCGCCTCCGATGCCTGGGCGACGAGAGACGTCAGCCCCTCCACAAGATCGGTCACGAAATCGAGCAGACCGCTGTCGGCTATGGCGAGCTGCAGCGCCTCGAACGCGGAGGTCAGCCGCTTCATGGCGCCGTTGAAGCCCTTCATCCGGGCCTCGGCCTGCTCGGTGGCGCTGGCCGCGGCGATGCGCGCGCTCAGCTCCTCGATCCCGTCGCCGCCCGCCTTCATGAGCCCGATCGCGGTCCGCATCGCGTCGGTCCCGAAGATCGCCGTCATCGACTCGGACAGGTCCTCTTCGGAGAGGCCGGACATCTTGTCCTGCAGCTCCTGCGCGACCTCGGCCATCGACTTCATCGACCCGTCGGCATTGTGGAACACCAGGCCGAGCCGCTCCATCGCGTCCGCCGCCGGACCCGATGCCGGCACCAGTCGCTGCAGGAAGGTCTTGAACGACGTGCCCGCGTCCGACCCGCTGGCGAAGGCGGCGGAGGTCGCGGCGATGGCCGCGTTGAAATCCTCGAGCTCGACGCCCAGGCCGCCCGCGACGCCACCGGCCTGAGCGAGCGCGAGACGGTAGTCGTCGAAACCGAACTTCGAGGCGAGCATGACGCCGGCGACGCCGTCGACGACCTTGCCGAGGTCGCCGGCTTCCTTGCCGAAATTGAGCATCACGTCCGTCGCCAGATCGCCCGCCGAAGCCAGATCGGCGCCCGAGGCGGCGGCGAGCTTCAGCGACGCGTCGAGCGCGCCCCCGAGGATCTGCGCCGCGGACAGGCCGTTCTTCGCCAGGATCTCGATCGCGTCGGCGGCCTCGGAGGCGGAGAACTGGGTGTTTCGGCCCATCTCCCTCGCGGCATCGCCGAGCTGCGCCATGACGTCGGCAGGCGCGCTCAGGGCCGCCTCGACGCGGTTCATCGACGCCTCGAAGTTGCCGGCCGTCCGCAGGGTCAGCGCGCCGAGCCCGACGATCGGCGCGGTCACCGCCGCGCTCATCGTCGTGCCGACCGACTGCATCCGCTTTCCGGCCCGCTTGAGCCCCTCCTCTGCACCCGCCAGACCCTTGATGAACTGGGCGGCGTTGGCGCTGAGATTGACGCGGAGCGCGCCGATGACGGCGGAAAGGCTCATGGCATTCTCCTGTCGGTCCGCATCGGCTTGAAGGAAAGGGCCGCGCCGATGGCGCGGCCCGGGTCAGCTTTTCCGCGCGGCGAGCGCCGCATGCCACTGCGCGGCGATGGCCGAGAGTTCGCTCCCGGTCTTGCGCTGCCGGCCCTCCGGTCGCGCCCCGAGCACCTTCTTGAGCGGCGGAAGCTTCTTCATCCGGGCGAACGTCTCGGCGTGCCAGGCTTGCGAAATCCGCTCATCAGCTTCGCGCGCCCGCCGCCGCGCCAAGCCCTTGAACATGGCGGACAGCTCGCGCGGCGTCGCGCCCCAGAACGCGTCGGGGGCGATCCCGCCATCCGTCGCGGAGGCGAGCAGGCCTAGCCAGTCCCACCCGCTTCGGCCAAAGGGCGGGCGCCGGCCTCGCCACCGGCGCCGGGCTGGTTCTCATCGCCCTGCGGGAACGCCAGCTGGAACGCGCTGGCGGCGGCGTTGATCGCCTCCACCACGCCGACGTCATCCATCAGCGCGCCGGCGTCGTCTTCCGTGGCATCCGGGCGGCGATGGACCATCGCGGCCCGCACGAACTTCCGCGCCGTGGCGATCCGGAAACGCGCCGTGTCCGACAGCAGGGCGCCGATCTCGGCGACGCCCATGTTCATGTCCTCCTCCAGCGCGCACAGCGCGTTGGTGGTGAACCGGAAGGTGATCGCGCCGTCCGACGTGACCACCTCCACCTCGCCGCGAAGCCGGTTTCCCATCAGGCCGCCACCACCGCGTCCGTCGCCGCGGAGGTCGCGGCGGCCGAACCGGCCCCGTTGGTCCCGGTGACGATGACCCGCAGGTTGTCGCCGACATCGCCGGTCAGCACCGTGTAGGTCGAGGCCGTGGCGCCGGAGATGTTCGCCCAGGAACCGGAGCCGTCGGTCTGCCACTGGTAGGTGAAGGCCGGCGCTCCGCTCCAGACGCCCGTGAGCGCGGTGAGGTCTTCGCCCTCCTGCGCGACGCCGGAAACGGCGGGGAGCACGCTGTTCGCCGGCGCCGCCGCGGCGGTGACGCCGTAGGAGGCCGTGATCTTGAAAGTGACCGTGGCGACCATCTTGTCGTCGAGCGGCACCTGCGGCTCGTAGCTCATCAGCAGCATGTCGAAGGTCCAGACCACCCCGTTCTCGAAGGTGATGCGCCCCTTCACGACGGCCGCGGCATCGCGCACCGACTGGATCAGCGTGTCGCCCGCGGAGCCCGGCGCGAAATGGATGTCGACCGAGCACTCGCCCGGGTCGCGCAGATTGGCGATGAACTCGCGCGTCCGGTTGGCCGACCCGAAATGCGTCGCGTCGATCATGTCGACGGTGTCGGACGGCGGCGTCATGTCCAGAACCTCGCCCGGGCTGGCCCAGGTGGACCCGCCATCGGTCGAGATGTCGAATGCGGACCCGTAGCCGATTGCGGCATCGGTCATGTCAGGCGCTCCTGTATTTCACGATGAAATCGAGGCTGACGCGGTGCGCCCGCGAGCCCTCTTCCTGCGCGGGTTCGAAGCGGCCCCGCTCCGCCTCCAGGAACACGCCCTGGAATTCCGTGCCCCCCTGCACCGCCCGCAAACCGGACAGCGCGGCCTCGACCGCGTCCGACAACGCCATGGCGCCGGCGGCGGTCGCGCCATAGGCATCGGCCTGCACGCGCCGGGTGGCGAGGGCGCTCACGCCGCCGAAGTGATACTCCCGCCCGCCGCTGATCACCGTCAGCACCAGCGCCGGCAGCTCGGTGCCCTGCGGCCGCACATTCGGATAGACCCGCGTCCCGACCAGCGCTGCGACGGGAGAGGCGGCGAGCAGGACCGCTTGAAGATCGATGATCATTTGCCCTTCGCCGCCCGTCGCCGCGCCCGGTCGACGGACTTGCCGACCTCGACCTTGATTTCCTCGACCGCGATGTCGAGCGCCCGGTTCTTCTCAGCGTCCCAGGCCGGGCGCATGAAAGGCTGGGCGGGATGGTGCTCGGTCCCGAACTCCTGCGTGATCGCCTGAGGCTGCCGGCCGGGGCCGACCCACACCTCGGCGAAGTCGCTGCCAGCAGCCGCGTTGGCGGCCCGGGCGGCGACGCCCGCCTCGGCCCGGGTGGCGCCGCCTCGCATCGCTGCTGCGAAGGCCGCCTTTCCGGCGTTTGCATCATGCGGCCGTTTCGTCGAGACCCGAATGCTTCCCTCGAGGTCGCCCCACTCGCGTGGAGCGTTGCGGATCGCCGCGTCTGCCACCGGCCGCCCCGCCTTGACCAGCGCCTTGCGCAGCGCATTCCGGGCCGTCGCCTTCTTGAGGATCCGCATGGACCGCTCGAGCTCGCGCAGCCCCTCGACCTTAACCGTGATCCGCGCCATCACTCCGCCCTCGCCACAGCCTCGATCGACAGCCCCTCACGCCGCCCGATCTCCGACACGCCGAGGATGTCGAAGATCCGGCCCTCGAAGACGAGGCGGTCCAACGGCCCGAGATCGGCGACGGTCGTTGACCACCGGATTTCGAAGGTGCGCCGGGTCAGGGCCGCGCGCGCTTCGCCCGCATCGGGGGCCTCGCGCGCCTGCCGCCGGCTCTCGATTTTCTTCGCCCAGACGGTCGCGATGTCCGCCCATGTCTGGATCGGCTCGCCGAGCGCGTCCTGAACGCTGGTCGCACGCTGCAGGGTCACGCGTCGGTCGAGGTCGCCGGAACGCATGGCGGGATCACGCCTCGATCGCCGAAAGCGTCTGCCCGGCGCGGATCGAGATCGGCAGGTATTGCGACGCCGGCACATAGTGGCCGACGGGCGACGCGCCGGTCGCCGCCGTTTCGCCTGCCGCGACCCGGTGCGCGACATCGCCGTAGACCAGCACATAGCCGTCCGATGGCGCGCTCCATTCAGCCCCGCCACGCTGCACGGTCCCGGCGGTGTCGGAGGTCGTGAATTCCGCGAATCCGATCGCCCCCTTGCCGGCGGGGATCGCGAACTCATTGCCGCGGAGGCTGGAGTTCTGCGTCTGGAAGAACGTGCCGTTGAGGGCGCCCATCTCGTAACCTCTTCAGTAGAGAACGTGCGGCATCAGCAGGGTGCGGGCGGTCACCGGCAGGCCTGCGGCTACGGTCCCGACCACCGCGTCGGACCGGAAGTCGAAGCGCGTGGCGATGATCAGGCGCATCGCGGCCAGGATGTCGGCGGGCACGTCCGCCCCGCTGCCGCCGTAGCCGACGACCGCCTTCACGGTCACCGCGTTCCAGTGCGCGCGGGTCGACGGCCAGGTGAGCCCATAGGCCGGGGCGATCTCGCGCGGGCGCCGACCGGTGACCAGCGTCCAGTCCGCGTCGCTCATCGTCTGCGCCTCGCCGGCGTCGTCGATGTAGCTGACCGACTCGACGCTCTGCACCGGCCACGTCGGGATCCGGATACGCCCCGGGAAGGCGGCGAGCGTGAACTCGACGGTCTGGGTGATCAGGCGCAGGCGCGTGAAGGCCTCGACCTCCATGCGCGCCCCCTTGATCAGGGCGGTGATCACGCCGTCGTCGTCGTCGCCATCGACCCGGAGCCAGGCTTTCGCCTGCTCCAGGGTCAGCGGCTCGGCGGCCGGCGGCGTGACCTCCTCAAGATCGCTCACGATCGCGCCGCCCGATCAGACGATCTCGTCGACCGACGCGGCGTCGTGATCCGAGGCCGGACCGTGCGCCGGGTCGAAGCCCAGCACCATGCCCCCCGCATCGCTCGTCGCCGTGCCGATGGTCATCGACAGCCGGAAATGGGTGAACCCGCCGTCGACGTCGAGCGCGGCCTGCTCGAGGTTGATCAGCGCCTGCTTGTTGCTGTCGGTCCCGGCCTGGGTGAGCTGCGTGATCGCCTTGCCGGTGATGTCCTTCGCGCCGGACCCGGAGCCGTTGGTGGCCTGCTCGAGCTTGGCGTCGAGCGTCGCCGAGGTGCCGAGGTCGCCGGCCATCACGACCGCCATGAAGCGGTTGAAGGCGGCGGCGGAGATCCAGCCGGTGGTGACCGTGCTGGCGGCGTAGGCGTCGGGGTCGATCGAGCCGACCACCGCCGCCCGGTCCGAGGGGATGAGCTGCATGTTCTTCACTCCGAAGGGGAAGCGGACCGGACGTGGCGCCGGCCGGGAACGGCGGGCGCGTCAGCGCCCGCCGCGTGGATCAGGCGCGCGTCGCGAGCGCGATGAAGTGGGAGCGGGTGCCGGAACCCTTGGCCGGGCTGACCGGCTCCGACAGGAACGGCGCGCCCCCCATCCGGAAGGTCCAGCGGAAGGCCGTGGTCGCATAGTCGAACCAGAGGTGGATCGACGTCGCGAACTCGACGCCCGCGGTCCGCTTCGCCCCGAAGTAGCCCTCCGGGTTCACCAGCGCGAGGTCGCCCACCGTCCCGAGCGTCTCGGAGTGCTCGGTGTAGACGATGGGCTTGCCCAGCAGCATGCCGTTCGGCGCGGCGGCGATGCCGCCCGGCGGGTAGAACAGCGGCGCATCGGTCCCGGCGTTCAGCTTCTGCAGCTGCGGGAACACGTCGATATTCGCGAGCCAGAACCACCCGGAGCGCCCCGGCATGTGCTGGCGGGCGAACATCTTGTTGACGTTGTCGGCCACGATCGAGGCGGCGGCCTGGCCGCTCTCCTTCGCCACCGTGACCAGCGCGGACGAGTTCATGAAGCCCATGGGCTTGCCGACGCCGTCCGCCCACATGATGGCCTCCATCGACTTCCAGCCGATGGCCTGACCCGCCTTCTTGGTCAGCAGGTTCGCGAGGCGCGGGGCGTCGGCCAGCAGCTCGTCCTCGGCCTCGGCGAAGGCGTAGAGCTGGTGCAGCTCGAGCCGCCCGCCCTTCACCCCGGCCTTGGTCGGCGTCATCTGCCCGCCTTCGGAACGCCACTTCGCCTGGATGCCGGTGGCGCCCCAGGGGGTGGTCTCGTCCTTCGTGTAGGGGATCGATCGGGCCGAGGTCGGCTCGAGCGTGAAGCGCGACAGCGCATCGTCCTCCGCAGTGACCGCCTCCCAGATCGCGTCGCGATACTGCTCGGGGATCAGGTAGCCCTCGCCCGACGACCCATCGGCCGAGTGGGGGTTGGACGGCGCGGCCAGCCGGCGGTCCGCCTCGTTGTTGACGACCGCGCCGCGCACCGCGACCGCGAACTCGGCCAGCGACTTGAAGCCGCCGGTGGTCTCGGGGTTCGGCTCGTTGACGGTCCCGATCGACAGCGCCGGACGGGACGGGGAGGCGCCCATCTCACGGCGCTCCTCCGCGAGACGCTCGGCCGCCGCAACCTTCGAGGCCGCTGCTTCGATCTCCGCCTTCTTGGCGTTGTAGGCCGTCTCGTGTTCGGCGGCGGCATCGGCGCCGAAACCGCCGGCCGCTTCCATCCGGTCGAGGATCGCCGAGGCCTCGGCCTTCAGCTCCCCGAGCTTCGCCTTGAGCTGGGCGAGGGTCATGCTCTTCTCCTTCTTCAGGATCGCGGACGTCAGAACTCAAGCGCCGGCCGTCCGCTGGCCGCGCCCATGCTTCCCGCTCGGGGAATTCGATCAGAGGAGCGCCAGGCGCTCCCGCTCCATGCGGGCGGACCGCCCGCCGGACACCCCGGCGATGACTTCGGCGAGAGTGGCGATGCCGTCGACCATGCCGAGCTGCAGGGCGCGCGACGCGCCGTAGGCGCGCCCCCCGCCCATGTGGCGCGCGGCCTTCTCGGGATCGGCCGAGACCACCTCGGCCGACACGCCGCGCGCGGCCGCGACATCAGCGACGAACATGGCGTAGGCCGCGTCGATCTCTTCCTGCAGCGCCTTGCGCGCAGCGGCGTCCAGGGGCTCGTAGGGGTTGCCCTCGGTCTTCCGGGCGCCGGCCGAGATCTGGGTGACCTTCACGCCCAGCTTCGCCATGTAGGCGGACTGATCCATGTGCGCCGCCCGCACGCCGATGGAGCCCACCACGGCCGAAGGCGAGGCGAACAGCCGATCCGCCTGCGAGGCGATCCAGTAGGCGGCGCTGCAGGCCATGGTGTTCGCGACCGCGTGGATCGGCCGCCCCTCCCGCCGGGCGCCGCGGATCTTCGCCGCGGTCTCCGGCACCAGGTCGACCATGCCACCGGGACTGTCCACGTTCAGCACGATCGCGCTCACCTTCGGGTCGGCGGCGACCTCGTCGAAAAGCTTCCCGAAGGTCTCCAGGCTCGCGAAGGACGCGGAGGCGTCGCGCACCGCCGAGGCGCGCGGCGCGATGGTCCCCATCAGGTTCATCACCGCCACCTTGCCGCGGCGCTGCGCCTGCGGCTGCTCTTCGCGAGGCCCGTCGAGGAACGGCTCCGCCCGCGGCCCGCGCTCATGGCGCAGCGCCAGCGCCGCCAGGATCTCTTCGCCCCGCATCGGCTCGATCGCCCAGGGTCGACCCGCGACGGCCGCGAGGATTCGGTTCAGGTCATGCGGCATGGCGCGATCTCCATTCTCCCGCGACGAACTCCGAATGCACCGACCCGTCGGCGCTCAGCAGTCGCGGCGTCGACGCCGCAGCGCCTGGGCTCCCCGCGGGGGTCATGTTCAGCGGCTGCAGATACTGGTCGCCGCGCGTGCCGATCGGGTTCAGGTTTTCCAGACGCCGGATCTCGTTGACCGACAGCCACCCCCACTGGCGCGCCTGCGCGTAGGCCTCGTATCGGGCCTTGATGTCGCCGCGAAGCAGGCCCGCGACATTGAACTCGAAGAAGAACCGCCGCGGGTTCAGGAACAGGGTTCGGTTGATCGACGACTCGATCAGGTCCAGCCAGGGCGCCAGCGTGTCGGTGACGAACTCGATGGACTGGTGCTCGATGTTGTTGTTCGTCGCCCGCTCCAGCGCGCCGATCTTGTGCGGCGGCATCCGCCACAGGCGCGCGACCTCGAGCTGCAGCTCCTTGCGGGTCTCGAGGAACTGGCTCTCTTCGTTCGTGGTCGCCAGCCGCTGCAGCTTCATCCCGAATTCGAGCACCGCCGGGCCCCGGCGCTTAAGCCCGAAGAAGCGGCCGATCTCGCGCAGGAAGTTTTCGCGGCTCGCCTGGTCGGCGAAGTTGGACGGATGCTCGACGACGACCGGCGGCACCGCGTCGTTCTCGAAGTGGCGCGCGCCGTATTCCTGAACCGCCAGCAGCGACCCGATCGCCTCGCGCCCGACCCCGATGCGCCCGAGCCCGACCAGGCCGTCGACCAGCGGGAGATCGCGCAGGTGCCAGACCTCGCCCTCGACCCGCCGGCGGGTTCGCCCGTTTTCGGTGAAGGTCCAGCGACGGGAACGGTCCTCCAGCCGCTCGACCGCGACGTCCTTCGGCTGCACGCGCGGGAGGCGCGACGCGAAGCCGAGCGGCCCCGGTTCGATCTCGTGAACCGCGTTGCCGGCCGACGCCAGGTCCCACGTCATCTGGCCAAACCACTCGTGAGACGTGCTCTCGCCGTCGGGGTTCGCGAGCAGGACCGCCACCGGATGCCGGTCGACCCGCCGCTTGTCGCCATTCTCCAGACGCTCGAACACCCCCCAGGGAAGCGACGCGACGGACTGCGACAGCACCGTGAGGCAGTCGAAGACCACCGGGGCGGCGAGGGCGGTTTCCGCCGTGACCCTCACGCCGGCAGCGGACGCGCGCTTGGGAATGGCGTCGAACCAGTGGTCGTTCGACGGGTCGCGCGACCCCGACCCCTGGTCGGCCGAACCGAAGAGGCGATCGAACAGGCTCACAGCGCCATCCGGTAGTCGGCCCCGATGACCGTGGCGCCGGCGCCGGAGGCCTCCGGATTCAGCGCCATCAGGGTCGCGGCATTGAAGCCGGCCACCAGCGGGTCGATCTTGCCCGAGCCCGCGCTCTGCTTGTTCACCACGCGCGCATTCCCCCGCTGCTCGGCCTTCGCGTTCCCAACGCACCACGCCATGAGCGCGGACCCGTCATGACGGAACGTGCCGTCGTTCAGTTTCCGCTCAAGCGTCCAGACGGCGCCGGTCAGCTTCCAGCCCTGCATGACCGCGACCACCAGCGGGTGTTCCATCTCGGCCGCCGCCAGAGCGTCCACCAGGGCGCCGACGCCGTTGGGGTCGATGCCGATTCCGTTCTCGGCCGGAAGCAGGCCGGCGTCCCGGACCTGGCCGCAGATGCCGACGATCTCTTCGATGTCCTGCGTGGGCGTCTCGCACCGGGTCAGCGTGTTCGCCTCCGCGAAATCCAGCAGCCGGGGCTCGATGTCCTTGCGCCGCTCGAACAACACAGGATGGGCCCATGCATGAAACCAGCCGCGCCAGATGCGCGTCCGCCGCTCCCGGCCGAACACCGCGAGCCCCCCCAGGTCGTCGAGCCCGCCGCCGTCGATCCCGATCGTGCAGACCTCCGACGCCTCGAGGATCCGCTCGAGATCGGCGAACGCCGGGTCGCCCGCCCCGCCCCAGAATTCCGCGCCGAGCCAGCGATCGGCGTTCAGCCCCACGCCGACCTCGACGTTCAGGTGTTGCGACGCGAACAGGGCGAGGGCGTCGGATCCCGCCACCTCCGCTTTGGCGAACTCCCGGCGGAGGAAGTCGAGCGAGACGGACCGCTCGAGGTTCGGGTTAACGAGGCCCCATGTCTCTTCCCGCTTCCAGTCTCCCGCCTTGAGCATCGCGGGCGGCAGCTCGTAGAGGATCGCCAGGACCGGCAGCGACATCACCCCGTCCCGCACGGCGCGGGCCTGCTCGAGCTCCTTTTTGAACTGGCCGGACGGCGGCGATTTCGACTGGGTCGTGATCTGCAGCAGGAACCCGTCCGGGCGCGCGGCGAGGCCGCCGCGCAGCTCGAGGAAGATGTCCGCCGCTTTCGATTTCGACCCCAGGACGTGGGTTTCGTCGATCAGGACGAAGGTCGCCTTCGACCCGGTGATCACGTCGCCGTCGGCGGAGAGGATCATGATCTCCGCCTCGGTCGCCCGATGCGTGATCTTCTTGAGGTGCACCTGGACGTGGAACAGCGTCGCGAGATCGTCGTCCAGAGCGATGATACCGCGCGCCTGCTTGAAGGCGATGTTCGCGATCTGATGGGTCGGGGCGATCAGCCAGAGCTCGGCCGCGGGCCGCTCATTGAGGATCGCCGCGGTCACGATGATCGCCGCCGCGATCGCCGACTTCCCGTTCTTCTTCGGGACCAGGAGGAAGAACTCCTGGATCATCCGGCGCTTCGCCTCCGGGTCGTAACTCCCAAAGACCGCGCGGACCAGGTCGAACACCCACGGCTCGCAGACCTCGCCGTAGGTCGGCGTCCCGATCAGGTCGGGGACGCGGAGCCGCTTGAAGATCCGGAGCGCCCGTTCGGCGACGGCATCGAAAAGCGGCAGGTCCGGGACCAGGCCGCGGCCGTCCTTGATCCGCTCCGCCCAGTCCGGAACCGCGGTGTCCCACGCCGGATGATGGATCGCGTCAGGCCTCATGCCCAACCGACCCTGAGATCGCCGCCCCATGCCCCGCCATCGCGGGAAAGATCCGTGGCCGCGCGGCGGGCCTCTTCCTTCTTCCCGAGCGGCTCCGCCTGAGGCTCGTCTGCGACCCGCGCGGCGGCGAGCGCCCTGTCGTTCCGGTCGATCAGCCGCCCGAGTTCCTTCATCGCGGGGATGTCCCCGGTCGCCGCCTTCTCGGCCACGACCTCGAAGCGCCAGGCGTCGAGCCGGTCGCGCTGGACGTCCCGGGCCTTGAGCTCGGAAAAATAATACCGCCGGAGCGTGGGCAGAGAGATGTGCAGCGCGCCCGCGATCCGCTGGTTGGACCAGCCAAGCGCCAGCAACATGATGACTTTGTTGCGGTTTTTCTGACAAGCCACATGAGCCGGCCGCCCACGCTTCCCGCTCGGGAGGGTCACCACATCCCCGAAGAGGTCGACGCCAGCCTCCATTTCGCCCTCCCCGCAAAAAAATCTCTTTGTGTGGGCCGCCACCGGTCTAGACCCCGCAGGGCCCCCGAGGATTCACCCCCCCTACCCGGGGACGACCGTCTCGCCGTCGCGCCGCCCGTAGGCGCGCCACCATCCCGCCGCCGATGCCTCGACCGCCGCGGCGCTCCTGTCGGCGTCTCGCGCCGCATGTTCCAGGCAGGTCTCGACGGTTGCTTCGATCACCACCACCTCGACGGCTCCGAGGCGGGCCTGCCACCACGCTCTTCGCTCCGCCGACGGCTCGAGCAAGGCGAACCACGCCGCGCCGGCCTCCCGGCGCGAGAGGTCCGCCAGCATGGCGTTGCGCCGCCACAGCGCGTCCTGCAGGTGCGCCTCGCGATCCCAGTCATGTCGGACTTCGCCGCCGATCAGCCCGGCCGCGATCATGTCGAGGTCGATAACCACGTCGCCCGGCCGCTGACGCTCAGCGATGTATCGGCTTTTCCCCGCCGCCGGCGGGCCGGCGACGATGGTCAGCGGAACCGCCGAGGGGCGCAGCCAATCCGGATAGGCCGTCGCCCGTCGCCCAGCCCGCCGCCTTTCGATCCGCTGCTTGGTCCCGTTGTGACAGGGCGCGCACAGCGTCTGGAACGGCCCGGCCCAGAACTTCGCCTCATCGCCCCGGTGCGGTTCGATATGGTCGCAGACGAGTTGCGAGGTGTCCGCCTTGAGCTCGCCGCACATCGCGCAGCAGAACCGATCCCGAACAAGCACCGACCACCGGAGCCGCTGCCACCGCGCCGTCTTATACCAGGCGCGCCATGCGAGCGTCGCGTCGCGGTTTCTCGACCGCTCGGCGGGCGCCTCGGCAAGCCGCGGCACGCGCGAACCGAGCCGGCCAACCCGAGGGGCGGCGGTTCTCAGTCGTGACATGAGGCTTTCCGGATGGCCGAAACGCATCGCGCCCAGATGAGGGATCATCCGGGCGCGGTTCTAGAGCGTGGCGAGAGGCTGCCACTACCTGCACGAGACGTCAAGCCTCTTGCGTGGCGAGCCCGAGGACGACGGCCACGCGGCCCAGGGCGGCGCGCAGCGCGTCCCGCACGGCCCCGTCGTTGGCCGGGCCGCGCGGCCATCCCGAGCGGGCCAGCATGGCGGTGACGCTCACGCCCTCGACCGCCACGGCATGGACCAGCTCGCGGGCTCGCAGCGACCTCCGCCCGCGATCCGCATGGGCGTGGACGCCGCGGGCGGCCAGCACCAGGCCGTCGCCGATGGCGTCCTCGCAGGCCCGCAGCCGCAGGGACCATTCGCAGCGCGCCGCCGCGCCGCCGTCGCCCAGCCCCGTGCGCGGACCGTCGCCGGGAGCGCGGGGCGAGGTGACCATCTCGACCAGACCGGCATACTCCCGCGCCGCCTGCTGCAGCGCCTCAGGCAGGCAGGCCAGCGCATCCGGGCCCCGGCGGCGCACGGCGCGGCCCGCGTCGACCCGGACCGCGCCGGTCTTCGGGTCGTGGGACACCGTCTCGACCTTGACCGCCTCCAAGGGCCCGCGGGCGAACCCTTTGGGCCCGGCGTCGCTGTAGGGCCCGGGCAGCGTCGGCATGGGCGTTTGCCGATGCTCCTCTACCGCCTCGCGCAGCCGCGCCTCGCCGGCCGCGAACCGCTCGCCATCCGACAGCGGCCCGCGGGGCGGCGGGTCTCCTGCGGCCTCGGCACGGCGATGCGCGGTCGCCTCGCGCACGCCCTCGGCCAGCGCCCTGCCCGCCCGCGCCTCGGCCTCCAGATCGTCAAGCCGCCGCATCGCTCTCCCCCTCCGCTTTCGCGAACACCAGCGCCCGCACGCGGGGCTCCGAACGCCCCCAGGCGGCCAGCTCCTGCCGGTCCGCGTCGCTGTCGCGCCCCTCGCCGGTCCGGCGGCGGGCCGCCTCGACCTCGCGCCGCCTGTCGCCCGCGCGGTTGCGGATCCCCGGCCAGTCGCCGTCGGTCGGCGGGCGGCGGCGGCGCATCAGGAAGTTGGCCAGCTCCGCCGCGACGAACGGGCTCTCGCCCCAGGCGCGCCGGCCGGCCTGCGAGGCCATCCAGCTGGTCAGCAGCCGGTCGCTCGCCGGCGGGGCCGGTTCGATCCCGTCGGCGAAGCGCAGCACGACCTGTTCCGAGGGCCATTCGTCCCGCCGCGCGCCGCCGGCCATGCGATGCACGACCTCCGCCAGCGTCCCCAGCCCCTCGGGCGTCATGTAGGCCAGCCGCTCGACCAGCCGCTCGACGGTCCGGGCATGGTCCTCCGCCTTCACCCGCGCCTTCCGGCGCAGCCCGCGGGCCTCCAGCGGGCGGATCAGGAGCTCGCGCA
>JAYZWL010000091.1:0-56546 GCA_036154955.1 Pseudomonadota bacterium
CCCGATGCAGGCGTGCCCGCTCTCGGGCCCGATCAGGGCCACGCTCTTGCCGATGGCCGGCGGCGTCGGGTGGACGCCGGCGGCGAGCTGGATGCGGTCCAGCGCGCTCGCCTCCGTCACCGCCTTGTCGATCGTGGCGAAGGGCGCGCCGGAGGAGCCGTTCCCGGTGGTGTCGTTCCCCGAAGGCGAGACATGCCAGGTGGCCCCCGTGTAGGCCGCGAGAAAATCCGCCCCGGTCTCCGCCACCGAGTAGCCCGAGGCGTCGCGCTGCAGCGTCACCGGGAACGGGTCGCCCGGGATGGCGAGGGTTTCGAGGGCCGGCGCCTCGCCGGCGGGCAGGGCGACGAAACGGCTGTTCGACCAGGCGCGGGACTGGACCTCGACCGTGTCGCCGGGGGAATAGCCGGTCAGGGCGTAGGGCAGGACGGGGTCCGCGACCTCCGTCCAGCTCGGCGCGCCGAGCAGGCGATGGCGTATGTCGGCCATGTCAGATCCTTTCCACGCACGGGGCGCCGCCGTCGAGCGACACACGGGGGCGGGACGCGTCGGCGAGGCGCGTGACTTCGAGCGTGGAGAGCTGCACCCGGGGCGCCGTGACCAGGCGCGCGCCGGACGCCGCCTGAACCGTCGAGAGGCTGAGCGAGAACATGCCGGCCCCCGCTCAGTACAGCGCGACGATGTCGTCGGCGGTGGTGCCGGTGGCCAGCACCCGGGTCGGGCGCAGGGGGTGATACTGGTGGTCCGCGCTCTGGATCACGACGTCGGCCCCGTCGGCGCCGCGCAGCGTCAGCGCGCCGCCGGTCCCCACGAAGATCCCGCGCGGCTGACCGCCGGGCAGGTCGGCGCCGTCGTTCGGCGCGATCGGCGCGAAGATCGCGGAGGGGCCTTCCGCGCCGGGGTTCTTGAGATTCCTGACCATTCGCCTGTCCTTCGCTGCGACGCGAGACGCGCGCGGTCGGACGCCGCCCGACCGGCGGCCTCGCAGAATGGGAAATTCGTGGATCGGAGCGGCGATGATCCGCGGTCATCCTTAAAATCCGATGAAAATCCGCCGCGCCGCTTGTCGCCCGCCCGCGGGGCGGGCAAGGATCGCGCCCGCCATGGCCCGGAACCGGAGGACCCCTTGACCAGCGACAGCGCCGCGCCGCGCGTCTCGGTCATCGTCGTCAGCTACAACACGCGCGAGATGACCCTGGACGCCCTGCGCTCGGTCTATGCCGAGACCCGCACGCCCTTCGAGCTTCTGGTGATCGACAACGCCTCGACCGACGGGTCGGCGGAAGCGATCGCCGCGGCCTTCCCGCCGGAGACCCACCCGAACCTGCGGCTCTGGGCGGAGACCGACAATCACGGCTTCGCGCTGGCCAACAACATCGTCGCCCGGCAGGCGCGCGGCGACTACGTGCTGCTGCTCAACCCGGACACGATCGTGCTGGACGGCGCGATCGACCGGCTGCTCGCCTTCGCCGAGGCGCGGCCGGAGGCGGGGATCTGGGGAGGGCGGACGCTGTTCGCCGACCGCAGCCTGAACCCGACGAACTGCTGGGACCACATGAGCGTGTGGAGCCTGTTCTGCCGGGTGGGCGGGCTGTCGGCGGTCTTCCCGCGCTCCGCCCTGTTCAACCCGGAGGCCTATGGCGACTGGCGGCGCGACGAGATCCGGGAGGTCGGCATCGTCACCGGCTGCTTCTTCCTGATCCGCCGCGCCTTCTGGGAGGAGCTGGGCGGGTTCGACCGCACCTTCGTCATGTATGGCGAGGAGGCGGACCTTTGCCTGCGCGCCGCCGCCCGGGGCGCCCGCCCCGCGATCACCCCGGAGGCGGAGATCGTGCATTACGTCGGCGCCTCGTCGGCGGTGCGGGCGGACAAGCAGGTGATGGTGATGCGGGCCAAGATCACGCTGGCGCGCCGGCATTTCCAAGGCCTGCGGCGGGGCGCGGCGATGCTTCTGCTGCGCGCCTGGCCGCTGACGCGGGCGCTGGCCTCGCGGGTTCTGGGGCGGCCGAGCCCGTGGCGGGACGTCTGGGCCCGCCGCGCCGAATGGCGGGACGGCTGGCCGGAACAGGGCTGACCCCGCCCGCGGGCGGGGGGCGAGGCGCGGGAGGAAGGGCTTAGCGCGGGGCCGTTCCTCTGCTAGGAGGGCCGCGGCGCGGGGGGGGCTCCGCCGCCGGCGCGACGCGCAAGCAACGGAGTTCGAGACCGTGAACCTCAGCGTGATCATTCCGCATTTCAACCAGCCCGAGCTGCTGGCGCTGTGCCTCGGTTCTCTCCGCGCGCAGCCGGGGGCGGAGCGGATGGAGCTGATCGTGGTCGACAACGGCTCGCGCGTTCTTCCCGAGGAGGTCGTGGCCGCCTTTCCCGGCGTGACCCTGCTGCAGGAGCGGGAGCCGGGCCCGGGGCCGGCGCGCAACCTGGGCGCGGCCCATGCCGCGGCGCCGCTGCTGGCCTTCATCGACGCCGATATCCAGGTGGCGGAGGACTGGCTCGACAACGTGCTGGCGACGTTCGAGGATCCGTCGGTGATGATCGCGGGCGGGCAGGTGCGGATCCTGTTCCGCGACCCGGGCGCGCCGACGCCGATCGAGGCCTACGAATCCGTCTACGCCTTCCGCCAGCAGGACTATATCGAGCGGCAGGGCTTCTCCGGCGCCGGCGCGATGTGCGTGCGCCGCGAGGTCTTCGCCCGGGTCGGTCCGTTCGGCGGCATCGGCTCGGCCGAGGACCGGGACTGGGGCCTGCGGGCCGGCGGGATGGGGATCCGCACGATCTATGCGCCCCGGATCGTGGTGTTTCATCCCGCCCGGCCCTCGATCCGCGAAATGAAGGCGAAATGGAGCCGGATGACCGCCCATGCCTTCCGCGACCAGGCCCGGGGGCTCGGCGGTCGGGCGCGGTGGTGGCTGAAGGCGCTGGCGATGCCGGTGTCGCCGCTGGCCGAGATCGGGCGGATCCGGCGCGACCCGGCCCTGACCACGCCGGCCGCGCGGCTGGGCGCGTTCCGCATTCTCTGCGCGATCCGGCTGCATCGCGGGCTGCGGATGGCGCAGCTCGCCCTGTCGCCGCGCGCCCGCGGAGACGACGCGGACTGGAGCCGCTGACGCTTCGGCCGCGCGCTCCCCGGCCGGCGGCGACCCGCCTCGGATCGTCGCGGCGGCGCGAAAACCTATCTCCGCGCCGGCGCGGCGGATAAGGTGCGCCCGCCCGCGGCCCCGACCGTCCTCCGCAGTTCCGAAAGCCCATCCTCCATGACCGTTTCCCCCGCGCCCCGCGTCACCGTGATCAGCGCCTGGCACAACCGGACCGACGATCTCGAAGCCTCGGTGCGCTCGGTGCTGGACCAGGAGGGCGTGGACTTCGAATTCGTCGTGGTCGACGACCGCTCGACCGACGAAACCGGGTCCCTGCTTGCCGGCATCGTCCATCCGCGGTTCAGGGTGCTGCGCAACGCGCGCAATCTCGGGTTCACCCGCTCGATCCGCCGCGCGGCGGCCGAGGCGCGGGGCGACTACATCGCGGTGCACGGGGCGGGCGACATCTCCGCCCCCGGGCGGCTGGCGGCGCAGGTCGCGCTGCTGGACGCGCGGCCCGACGCGGTCGCGGCGGGGACCGGCGTGGTCAATCACGACATGGCCACCGGAGAGCGACTGCCCATCGACTTCCCGCCCATGGACAGCGGCAGCACCATCTACACCCATGGCGAGGTCATGTTCCGGCGTGCGGTCTACGAGGCGGTGGGCGGCTATCGCGAGGTGTTCCAGTTCGCCCAGGACGCCGATCTGTGGCGCCGGATGGGGGAGCATGGCCGGCTCTTGCGGGTCGACGCGCAGCTCTACGAGCGGCGGATCTTCTCCGGCGGGGTGGCGGGCGACCGCAGCAAGGAGGTGCTGCAGGCCGCCTTCTCCAATCTCGGGGTTCATGCGCATCTCGAACGTCTCGCCGGGCGGCGGGATCCGGTCGACCGGCTGAACGCCGCCGCCCTGCTGACCCAGCCGATGACGCTGCGCTTCAAGGCCCGCGGCACCTATCCGATCAAGCGGATGCTGCGCGAACGCCGCTTCGCCGAGGCCAAGGCGGCGCTGGAGACGGTCCCGCTCGGTCTGCTGACCTGGAAGCTGCTGGCGGTCTATCTCGCGCTCGCGCCGTTCTTTCCGCGCCCCGCGCCCCGCTCCGCCCCGCCGATGGAGACCTGGCGCGGACCCGGGGGCGACGAAAGTTGAGGCGATCTATCGGCTTCCCTCCCCGGCCGCGTCCGATATGATGCGCGCGAAACCGGCGGACGGGGCCGTCGCCTCCGCGTCGCCGCGTCGATCGACCCGATCCCGCCGCATCCTGACGAGAGTCCTGCCGCCGTGATGACCTCCTCTCCGACCGCCGTGGCCGCCGCAGAGGCGAACGAGCGCGCGCTCGTCTACGCCGTCCAGGCCTCCCGCCTCGAAGGAACCGTGCGGCTTTCGGGCGCCAAGAACAGCGTGCTGCGCCTGATGGCCGCTTCGCTGCTGACCGAAGAGCCCGTGCGCCTGCGCAACTATCCCGCGACCCTGCGCGACGCCGAGATCCATCGCCAGATGCTGGAGCGCCTGGGAAAGCGCTGCACGCTTGAGGGGCCGGACAGCCTGCTGATCGAGGAGGTCTCGCCCCCGCCCGGAGAGCTGGTGTGGGAGAAGCGGTCCATCCGCAACACGCTGCTGATCATGGGGGCGCTGGCGGCGCGCACCGGGCATGGCGCGGTGCCGATGCCCGGCGGCTGCAAGCTGGGCGACCGCAAATACGACCTGCACATCATGCTGCTGCAGAATCTAGGCGCCCGCACCGAGGAGACGGAGGAGCGGCTGGCCGCCCAGGCCCCGGCGGGCGGCCTCCGGGGCGCGCGGATCGTGCTGCCCATGCGCTCCACCGGCGCGACGGAGAACGCGCTGATCTCCGCCTCGCTCGCCCGCGGGAAAACGGTGATCTGGGGGCCGCATATCCGGCCGGAGATCATGGACCTGATCTCCATGCTGCGTCAGATGGGCGCCGGGATCGAGGTGTTCGGGCAGGAGCGGATCGAGGTGGAGGGGCGCGAGCGGCTCGGCGGCGCCGATCACCGGGTGCTGCCCGACAACATGGAGGCGCTGACCTGGATGATCGGCGCCACCATGACCGGCGGCGCGGTGGAGATCGTGGACTTCCCGATCGCCGACCTGGAGGTGCCGCTGGCCTTCCTCAAGGAATCGGGGGTGCGCTTCTACACCGGGACCGACTCGGTGATCGTGCAGGGCGGCGCCTGCTTCCCGGTGGAGATCGCGACCGGCCCCTATCCCGGCATCAATTCCGACATGCAGCCGCTGTTCGCCGTGTTCGGCGCCATGTCGCGGGGCGAGAGCAAGATCATCGACCTGCGGTTCCCCGGCCGCTACGGCTATGCCGAGGAACTGGCGAAGATGGGCGTGGACGCCGAGACCCGGGGCGACGTGCTGCATGTGTTCGGCAACGGCGGCGCGCTGCGGGGCGCGGATGTGCGCGCGCTGGACCTGCGCGCGGGCATCGCGCTGACGCTGTGCGGGCTGCGGGCCGAGGGCGTGACCCGGGTGCACGAGGCCTGGCAGGTGGAGCGGGGCTACGACCGCTTCGTCGACAAGCTGCGCAGCCTCGGCGGCCGGATCGAGGTCGGCGAGGGGTGAACGCCCCGCAGACCGAGGCCCTGGCCCGGCGGCTCGCCGCGCTGCCGGACGTGATCCTGCGCCGCGACGCGCCGCTGGCGGAGCTGTGCTGGTTCCGCATCGGCGGCCCGGCGGCCCTGGTGGCGGAGCCCGCCAGCCTGCCCGGCGCGGCCCGGCTGTTCGCCGCGCTGGGCGAGGCGGGCGTGCGGCCGCTGGTGATCGGCGACGGCTCCAACCTCCTGTTCGACGACGCGGGCTATGACGGGGTGGTGCTGCGCATCGGCCGGGCGCTGTCGCGCATCGCGGTCGACGGGGCGGAGATGCGGGTGGACTGCGGCGCCTGGACCCCGCGCGTGGCGCTCGCCGCCCAGCGGGCCGGGCTTTCGGGCATCGAGCATGTCATCGGCATCCCGGGCGCCTTCGGCGGGCTGGTGGCGATGAACGGCGGCTCGCGGCGGGAAAGCGTCGGAACCCATCTGCTGGAGGTCGAACATGTCGGCCCCGACGGAGAGATCCGGGTCGTGCCCCATGACGCCTGCGGCTTCTCCTATCGCGCCTCGGCCTTTCAGGCGCGGGACGGCGCCATCCTGCGCGCGCGCCTGCGGCTGGTTCCCGGCGACCGCGACGCGATCCGGGCCGAGATGCGGGGGATCATGGCGGCGCGGCGGGCGAAGTTTCCGCTGAAGCTGCCCAATTGCGGCTCGGTCTTCCTGTCGACCCGGGAGCTGTTCGAGACCATCGGCCCGCCGGGCCGGGCGATCGAGGAGGCGGGGCTTCGCGGCCGCGCCCGCGGGGCGGCGCGGATCGCGCCGATCCACGGCAACTTCATCGTCAACGAGGGCGGAGCCCGGGCCGCTGACGTGCTGGGCCTGATCGCGCTGGCCCGCGGGGCGGTGCGCGCGCGCACCGGGATCGCGATGGACGCCGAGGTGCGCTTCGTCCATGCCGACGGGCGGATCGAGCCCGCGCATCTGGAGGCCGAGCGCCGCTTCCCGCGCGAGGCGGCGGGCGAGGATCGCGGGTGAGGCGGTTTCGGAGGGCGACGGTCTCCGGCGGGCGGCGCTTCGCGATGGCAGGAGAGGGCGCAATTGCAATACAGGCCTGAAATCGACGGGCTGCGCACCCTCGCGGTCGTGCCGGTGGTGCTGTTCCATGCCGGGCTCGCGGGGTTTCAGGGCGGTTTCGTCGGGGTGGACGTGTTCTTCGTCATCTCCGGCTACCTGATCACCGTGATCCTGCTGGAGGACCTTGAGCGCGGCCGCTTCTCGGTCCTCGGCTTCTACGAACGCCGCGCCCGCCGGATCCTGCCGGCGCTGGGCGTCGTGGTCGCGGCCGCGGCGCTGGCCGCGCCCTTCGTGATGCGCCCCGACCAGCTCGCGCAGTTCGCGCAGAGCGTCGCGGCGACGGCGCTGTTCGCGGCCAACGCCTTCTTCTGGTGGACCACCGACTATTTCGGCGGCGCGGCGGAGGAGAAGCCGCTGCTGCACATGTGGTCGCTGGCGGTGGAGGAGCAGTTCTACGTCGTCTTCCCCCTCGCGCTCTGGCTGTTGTGGCGCACGGGACGGCGCGACCGGCTCGCGGCGTGGTTCGCGGCCGCGGCGCTGCTCAGCTTCGGGCTGGCGGAGGGGATGTCCCGGGCCTGGCCGCTGGAGAATTTCTACGGCCCCGCCACCCGTGCGTGGGAGCTGCTGGCCGGCAGCCTGGTGGCGCTTCGCCTGCGCGGCGCGGCGCCGGAACGCTCCGCGCTCGGCGGCGCGCTGGCGGCGGCGGGGCTGGCTATGATCGTCGCCTCCGTCGCGCTGGTCGGGCCGGCGGCGCCCTATCCGAGCCTGTGGACGGTTCCGGCGGTGCTGGGGACCGCGCTGACGATCCGCTACGCCCGTACGGACGGCGCGGCGGGGCGGCTGCTGGCGCTGCGCCCGATGGTGTTCGTGGGGCTGCTGTCCTACTCGATCTACCTGTGGCACCAGCCGTTGTTCGCCTTCGCGCGGCTCGGCTCGCTGCGGGAGCCGGGGATCGGGACCCTGCTGGCGCTGTCGGCGCTGTGCGTGCCGCTCGCCTGGATCAGCTGGCGCTATGTCGAACGGCCGTTCCGCGACCGGGCCCGGATCGGGCGACGGGCGATCTTCGCGCTGTCGGTCGCGACGCTGGGCGCGATGACGGCGGTCGGGGTCGGCGTGGCCAAGGGGCCGGGGGTGGCGGAGGCGCTGTCCTGGACCGCGCGGCTGGACGCCGCGGGCGCGGCGCGGATGGAGGATCAGGCGCGGCTCGCCGCCGATCACCTCGCCATCGTCGCGGAGTCCGACCTGGCCCGGGATCCCGGCTGCCGGCTGCTGTTCCAGACGGCGCCCGAGGGGCTGGAGGCGCGGATCGAGGCCTGCGCCGCCCGGCACGGCCCCGGGGTGCTGGTGACCGGCGGCTCCCACGGCATCGACCTCTACCGGATGCTGGAGCGCGGCGGCGACGCGCCTTTCCTCATCGGTCTCGCCCGCGGCTGGTGCCGGGCGCACCGCGCGCTGGAAGGCCCGCCGCCCCACGAATGCCCCTACGACGCCGTGCTGCGCCTGGCGCGGGCGCGGCCCGACGCGCTGTCGCTGGTGATCTACACCCAGGCCGCCCATCCGATGTTCGAGGCGGGGCGAGGCCTGACCGGCCCCGGGGACGGCTTCCACCCGGAGCTGGCCGACGAGGCGGCCGCCTGGGCGGCGGAGGTGGCCCGCGCCGTCCCGGTGCTGATCCTCGGTCCGCAGCCGATGCTGGGCGCGGATCCACGCAAGTTCGATCCGCGCGACGATTTCGCCGCGCAGGCGGCGCGGAGCTGGCTGCCCGGCATCGCGGCGGCCGAGGCCGCGATGGCCGCGGCCCAGAAGGCGGCGGCGGAGCGCGTCGGGGTCCCCTGGCTGTCCAAGGCCGCGCTGATGGGCGCGTCGGCGCCCCGCGACGCGCTGATCGACGGCCGGCTCGCCTATCGCGACCAGGATCATCTGTCGCTGACCGGCATCGACCGGTTCGGCCGCCGCCTGGTCGAGGGGCTCGCCGCGCAGGGCTACGGGCAGGTCGCCGCCCCGCGCTGACGCGGGGCCGGCCGCGCCCCGTCGCCCGCCGGCCCCGGGGCGCCCTGCGGCGGGCGCCCGTGCGGCTCCCATTCCCTCGCCCCCGCGCCGTGCTGGTCGCCGTCCTTCGGGCGGATCCGTGGCGTTCCGCGCGGCGTTGCGAGGCGCGATAAAGTAAATCCAGCATTCATTCTGTTAGTTCCGGCGGTGAACCCGTTATTCACCGCGAATATCGCAAGTAGCTGCGGCGGATGTCCGCGGCGCTTTTTACATGCGCTTGGCGTCATCCGCTTGTCAGCCCGGTTCTTCGTGGCGTTACAGTGAATGGTGTGTCAATGCGTACGTATGTGGTGCGGTCTTCGCGTGAACTCGAGACGGTCTTCGCCGAGGCCGAGGACGGCTCGGAAATCCTGCTCGCCGCCGGCGAATACGAGGCGGCTTATCTGGCCGGCCGGGATCTGGAGCGCGGTCTGCGCATCGCCTCGCTCGATCCCGAGGACCGGGCGGTGTTCACCGACCAGTTTCATATCATCGGCGGTTCCCACCTTCTGGTCGAGGATATCGACGTGATCGCCGGCGCCGTCGCGCCGGTGAGCTGGGAATTCTGGCTGCGGGCGTCGGGCGTGTCCGACTCGATCTTCCGCAACATCAAGGTCCAGGGCCATGTGCCGACCGAGGAGGAAGGGGCCGACCCGACCGCCGACTATTCGGAGGCGACGAGCGCGCCGACCCGGCTGGCGGGCTACGGTCACGGCCGCGGCGCCTTCTTCAAGGGCGAGAACCTGGTGATCGAGAACATCGACCTCTCGGACGTCAAATGGGGGGCGGCGATCGGCGGGACCAACGTCACCGCCTCGCGCCTGCACATCCATGACGTGCGCGAAGGCGTGCAGCTGATGTCGGGCGAGAACATCACGATCGAGAACAGCTACTTCCACCGCTTCAAGCCGTGGATGGGGCCGAACGCGCAGATCGGCGACCATCCGGACATGATTCAGTACTGGGGCAACAACCGGAAGGAGGGCGACGATTTCGACGGGATCACCATCCGCGGCAACGTCTTCCATTATGAGCAGGGCGTTCCGGGCCAGGTGGTGTTCGGCCATATGCGCTATTCGGACGGCGGCCGGGCGATGAACTTCGACGTCTCCGACAACCTGATCGTGGGCAACGTGCTGCGCGGCATCTCGCTGGAAGGGGTCGAGGGGGCGCGGATCGACGGCAACGTGCTGCTGCCGTCCAGCCAGCTTTCCAGCGACAGCTGGCTCGCCCGCATCGTGCTGGAGAACACCGTCGACGCCGTGCTGACCGACAACGTCCAGGTCCGCGTCTGGCCGCGGGAGGCGGACGAGAACGGCAACGTCAAGCTTTCCCTCGTCGATCCCGACCGCGGAGAGTTCTGGACGGACTGGATCGCGCGGGTCTCGGGCTCCGACGATCCCGGCGCGCTGGTGGCGCGGGTGGTCGGCCTGATCGACCAGGGCGTCGACGGGGCCGAGGCGGTGAGCGCGCTGCAGGCCGGGCTGGGGCTCGATGCGGTGGCGCCGCCGGCGGTGATCTCGGAAACCCAGTTCGACGGCTCCGTCGACTACACGCTGATGGCGGGCGGGGAGGCCGTCAAGGTGTCGATGGCCCCGGATTTCGACGGCGGCGACACGCTGGCCATCGCCGGTCTGACCGAAGAGGCGCTGTCGCGGATCGCGGCGCTGGACCCCGCGGGCGTGGTGACGCTGGCGGGCGGGGCGGCGCTGATCGACGCGACGGCGGATTTCGCGCTGCTGGCGCAGGTGGCGGGCATCGAGCTCGCCGGCTTCGACGACGGCGCGACGCTGATCATCGACGCGGCCCTGCGCATCGGCGGAAGCGGCGTGCTCAAGGCCGCGCTCGTCGGGCTGGACTGGACGCCGGCGGAGCCGGTCCCGGCGCCGGACGGCGACCCCTCGGTCGCCCTGCCGGACGGGGACGGGGATGGGGCGGGCGGCGACGAGGCCGACGGCTGGGCCGCCGCCTTTTCGGGCGCCGAGATCGACGCCGCGATCGAGGGCGCGGACGGCGCCGCCTCGGTCAGCCTGAAGGGCGACGACGACGCGCAGATCCTGACGGGCGGCGGGGCGGACGACCTGCTGGTCGGGCGCGGCGGCGACGACGCGCTGATCGGCGGGGCCGGACGGGACACGCTTCGCGGCGACAACGGCGCGGACCTGCTGATCGGCGGCGCGGACCGGGACACGCTGTTCGGCGGCAAGGGCGAGGACGTCCTGTTCGGCGGCGAGGGCGCGGACCTGTTCCGGTTCGAGGCGCGGGACATGGGCGGGACCGACCGGCTCGCCGATCTGTCGTTCGACGAAGGCGACGGCGTATATCTCACCGGCTTCGCCACCGGCCTGTTCACGGCGGCGCGCGGCGGCGCGCTGCAGGTCTGGCCGGACGGAAGCGCGGCGCTGATCGACTCGGTCGAGGACCTGGCCCTGCTGGCCGGGATCGACGGGATCGCGCTGAGCGCGCGGGGCGACGGCGCGATGCTGAGCATCGACGGCAAGCTGACCGGCCGCGCCGACGCGGCGATGTTCTTCGAGCAGGTGAGCCTGGACGACGCGCTCATGCTCTGACCGGCGTGCGCTGCGCGCCGGCTTGGCGGGGGCGGTCCCCGCCGAGCCGGCGTCGTCCCGGCGGCCGGTCCGCGAAGCATGGTCGCGTTGCCGCGCCTGTCGCGGGCGCCGATGGTGTCGGGCACGCCGCGCGCCGCCAGGGAAAGACGCCTCGCCAGATGAAGTATCGCAGGGAGATCGACGGGCTGCGCACCGTCGCCGTCGGGTCGGTGGTTCTGTTCCATGCCGGGATGCCGGGCTTCGCGGGCGGCTATGTCGGCGTCGACGTGTTCTTCGTCATCTCCGGCTTCCTGATCACCACCATTCTGCTGGGCGATCTGGAGGCGGGGCGGTTCTCGGTCCTGACCTTCTACGAACGGCGCGCCCGGCGGATCCTGCCGGCGCTGAGCCTCGTGGTCCTGTGCACGGCGCTGGCCGGCGCGCTGCTGATGTCGCCGCACCAGATCGGAGAGCTGGCCGAAAGCGTCGCGGCGACGGCGCTGTTCGCCGCCAACGTCTATTTCTGGCGCAGCACCGACTATTTCGGCACGGCGGCGGAGGAGAAGCCGCTGCTGCACATGTGGTCGCTGGCGGTGGAGGAGCAGTTCTACATCCTGTTCCCGCTGCTGCTGCTGGTCCTGTGGCGCTGGCGGCCGAACCGGCTGCAGCTGTGGTTCCTGGCGCTGGCCGCGCTCAGCCTCGCGCTGGCGGAGGCGGGGTGGCGGCTGAAGCCCTGGGCGAACTTCTACCTGCCGACGGGGCGGGCGTGGGAGCTTCTGGCCGGCGCGATGATCGCCGCCCGGCTGCGCGGCGCGGCGCCGGAGCCGTCGGCGGCGGGGCGGGTCCTGGCGCCGCTGGGGCTGGCGCTGGTGATCGCCTCCATCGCGCTGATCGGCGAGGGCACGCCCTATCCGAGCCTGTGGACCGCGATTCCGGTGGCGGGAACCGCGCTGCTGATCCGCTATGCGGGGCCGCAGGACCTGGCGGGGCGGCTGCTGGGGCTGCGGCCGATGGTGTTCGTGGGGCTCTTGTCCTATTCGATCTACCTCTGGCACCAGCCGCTGCTGGCCTTCGCGCGGATCGAGCTGATCGGCCCGCCGCCGCTGCCGGCGGCGCTGGGGCTGATGGCGCTCAGCGTGCCGCTCGCCTGGCTGAGCTGGCGCTTCGTCGAGCGGCCGTTCCGCACGTCGCCGGCGCGGGGCGGGTTCTCTCGCCCGGCGATCTTCGCGATGTCGGGGGCGGCGATCGGCGGGATGACCGCGCTGGGCGTCGCCATCGCGCTGTCGCCGCAGACGGTGGAGCGGATCTACGTCGCCGCGCTGGACGCGGAGGGGCGGGCGCGGCTGGAGGCCATCGAGACCGCGATCTCGTCCCGGACGGAGGAGGCCGCGGGCCGGTCCGAATGCCATATCGCCGTCCAGTATGTCGACCGCGCGGCGCTGGACGCGCGGCTGGCGCCCTGCGTCGAACGCTACGGCAAGGCGACGCTGCTGCTGGGCGACTCCCATATGGGCGATCTGTTCGGCGCGCTCGCCCAAGCGCCGGAGGCGCCGCCTTTCCTGCTGCGCATCGGCCGCGGCGGCTGCGTCGCCCACCGGCGGCTCTGGTCGCAGCCGACCCATCCCTGCGCCTACGATCAGGTGCGGGACCTCGTCGCGGCCCGGCCGGAGCTGTTCTCATCGGTGATCTACGTCGAATCCTTCGCGCTGGTGACGCCCGACCCGTTCGCGCCCGACCCCGAGGACCTGCGGCTGGAGCTGCTGGACGAGGCGCTTGACTGGCTCGCCGCGCTGCCGACCCCCGCGCCCCGCGTGGTGATCGGCCCGAAGGAGACGCCGCTTGTCGATACGAGGCTGCTGGATCCCGCCCGCGATCTGGCCGAGCAGATCGCGGCGCGCGCGGTGGATACGGCGCCGGTCGTGGCGCGGATCGGCGACGCCTGGCGAGCCGGGGCCGAGGCGCGGGGCTTTCTCTATCTCGACCTGCAGGCGACCCTGGGCGCGGCCTATCCGCGGGATGCGATCCTCGACGGCGCCCTCGCCTTCCACGACGCCGATCATTGGAGCCTGGCGGCGCTCCGTCGCTATGGTCCGCCGATCGCCGCCGCCCTGGCGCGGACCGGCGCGCCGGGGTTCCTATGAGCCTGGACGCGCCGTGCGGCGCCGGCCGTTTCGCCTTGCCGCCGCGCCGCGGTTTCCCGCATGTCTTTGATGGCGACGCCGCCGCAAGGTCTGATAGGGAATGACCGGTCCGACGCCCGTCGGGCGCGGACGCCGAGAACGAGGAATGCACGTCACATGAGCGATCCCGCCCGCTGGGCCGACGCATTGCCGGATGAGGCGCCTGTTCTGGTCACCGGCGCGGCCGGCTTCATCGGGCATGAAGTGGCCCTGCGCCTGCTGGAGGCGGGCAAGGCCGTGATCGGCGTCGACAATCTCAACGCCTATTACGACCCGGCGCTGAAGGAGGCGCGGCTCGACCGGCTGCGCCCGCATCCGCGGTTCGGGTTCCGCAGGCTCGACCTCGCCGACCGGGCGGGGATGGCGGCGCTGTTCGCCGAACACGGTTTCGCCCATGTGGTGCATCTCGGCGCCCAGGCCGGGGTGCGCTATTCGATCGAGAATCCCCACGCCTACGCCGACGGCAACCTGACCGGGTTCCTCAACGTGCTCGAAGGCTGCCGGGCGGCGAAGACCGCGCATCTGGTCTACGCCTCGTCCAGCTCGGTCTACGGCGGCAACCGCCGCACGCCGTTCCGGGTCGAGGACGGGGTGGACCACCCGGTCAGCCTCTATGCCGCGACCAAGAAGGCCAACGAGCTGATGGCGCACGCCTATGCCGACCTTTACGCCCTGCCGGCGACGGGTCTGCGGTTCTTCACGGTCTATGGCGACTGGGGGCGGCCGGACATGGCTTACTGGTTGTTCACCGAAGCGGTGCTTCATGGACGGCCGATCAAGGTGTTCAACAACGGCGACATGCTGCGCGACTTCACCCATATCGACGACATCGTCGAGTCGATCCTGCGGCTGATCCCCCGCGCGCCGGCGCCGGACCCGGATTACGACCGCATGAACCCGAACCCGGCCGCCTCCTGGGCTCCGCACCGGGTGTTCAATATCGGCAATTCCAGCGCCGAGAAGCTGGGCGAGCTGATCGCGCTGATCGAGGCGGCGACCGGCCGGACGGCCGAGAAGATCATGCTGCCGATGCAGCCGGGCGACGTGCAGGCGACGCTGGCCGACGTCTCGGCGCTGGAGCGGGAGGTGGATTTCGCCCCGCGCACCACGCTGGCCGACGGCATCGGGCGGTTCGTGACCTGGTATCGGGCCTATCATGGCGTCTGAGCCGCAACGCGCCGGACGCCGCGACCGGGCGGCCGCGATCCGCGACGCGGCGGAGAAGGCCTTGCCCGCCCTGCCGGTGATGCTGCTGGTGGTGGTGGTGGCGCTGCCCGCCTTCTTCAACGTCGGCCCGCTGCGGCTGTCGCCGGCGCGGGTGCTTCTGCTGGTGATGTTCTTCCCGGCGGTGATGCGCTGGATGAAGGGGCCGAAGGTGATCGCCGACTGGCTGGTGCTCGGCTATTGCCTGTGGACCACGCTCAGCCTTCTGATCGTGCACGGGGCGGGAGAGATCTGGCAGTTCGCCGGCATCACCTTCGTGGAGGCCTTCGGCGCCTACATGATCGGGCGCGCCTATATCGGCGGTCCGGCCGATTTCTCCGCCTTCACCCGCTTCTTCCACAAGGTGCTGCTGGTGTTCGCGCCGATGGCGATGCTGGAGGCGGTCGCCGGCATTCGACCGCTCACCATGCTGTTCTCGCCGGTCTTCTCCACCTTCTGGTGGGCGGCCACCGGCTACGAGAAACGCCTCGGCATGTCGCGCGCGCAGGTCGGGTTCGAACACCCGATCCTCTGGGGCGTCTACGCGGCGACGGGTTTCGCGCTGTTCTTCTTCGCCCGCCGGGCGAGCGGGGCGCGGGGCGGGGCGGGCTACGCCGCGGTCTCCGCGGTGGGGACGTTCTTCTCGCTGTCGATGGGCGGGCTGATCAACATCGTGCTGCAAAGCGGGCTGATCGCCTACGACTACATCCTGCGCCGGAACAAGGATCGCTGGAAGCTGTCGCTGTGGCTGGCCGCGGCCGCTTACGTCGTGGTCGACCTGATCTCGAACCGCAATCCGTTCGAGGTGGCGACCACCTATCTCGTGTTCGATTCCTACACCGCCTATTACCGCATCCTGATCTTCCAGTTCGGCATGGACAACGTCATCGCCCATCCGATTTTCGGGATCGGGCTGAACGACTGGGCGCGCCCGTCCTGGATGCCGCCGAGCGTCGACAATTTCTGGCTGCTGACCGCGATGCGCGGCGGGGTGCCGGCCTTCCTGTTCCTCGCCTTCGCGCTGATCCTGACGGTGGTGCGCAACGGGCGGCGGAACATCCTGGACCCCGTCGCGGCCGACCAGCGCAAGGCGCTGAACTTCGTGCTCGTGGGCCTGGGGATCGCCATTTCGACGGTGCATCTGTGGGGCGGGGTCTATTACCATGTGATGTTCCTGCTCGGCGCGGCGGGCTGGATGCAGCATTTCCAGGGCGGCGACGCCGGGAGCCCGCCGCCCTCTGGCCGCGCCGCGCGCATCGGGACCGGCCGCAGGGCGCCGCGGGGCGGGGCCGAGGATCAGGCGCCCGCGCCCGCCGCGCCCCCCGCCACGCTCCCCGTCCGCCCGCCCCGGCCAGGCGCCCCGACGCCGCCGGGACGCGACCGTCCGGTTCGCCCCGCTCGCCTGCCCCTGGGCACCGGTCCCCGGCGCTGAGGCGCCGCGAGCGTCGGCGGAGCGTCCGCGCGCCCCGGCGAATGGCTGGCCGCTGCGGACGGCGATGGCGCGCGATCCGCACGGCCGAGCCCGACCTGTCCTGAGCCGGCGCCATCCGTTCGCAGGCGCAGGCGCAGGCGTCGCCCGAGGCCGGAACCCGGAACCGTCGCCCGTCGATCGTCCGGTCCTGCACGACCTCCGGAGAGCCGCGGGCCTTCGGCACGTCCGGGATCGCCATCGGGACGCGCGTTCCCGGCGCCGGCTTTCGGCCGCCGCGACGACGGACTTGCCGTTTCTCTTCCACGTGGATGCGCTGCGCGCGATTGCGGTTCACGGCCATACCTTCCCGGCGCAGCAGCACGTGCAGGCGGCGATAGCCGAAGCGTCGCCGTTCGCGGGACGGCTCTCTCAGCCTTTCCCGAAGCTCGCCGTCGTCCGGCTGCGTGGCTGCGTAGCGCAGGCTCGACCGATCCGCGCCGATCGCCCGGCACGCCCGCCGTCCGCTCATCCCGTGGACCTCCACCAGATGGGCGGCCGCGCCGCCTCTGGCGGCGGGCGTCACCATTTTCGCGAGAGCGTATCCTTCAGACCTGCATTGTCCGGCACGCTTCGGTCCGCCGCCGCATCAGGCGGGCGTCCCCGCATCCGACACCTCCATCCCGCCGAACCGCGCCTTCCAGGCGAAGAACGTCGCCGACGACATCCCGTGCTTCCGGCAAAGGTCGGCCACCGCGGTTCCGGCCTCGTGCTGCTTCAGCACGTCGATGCGCTGTTCCTCGCTGAACCTGCTTCGCTTCATGTCCGGTCCCTTCTCCTGGGCCGGGTTCCAGCTCCGTTTGGAGGAGAGCGCGGGGGTCAGGTGAGGACGACTACAATCACGCCCGCCCCCACGCCAGCCTCGGCGATCTCACGCCGACGGAGTTCGCAACCCGGCCCAGAGAGGACCAGATCGAGAACAACCCTAATTTGTGAGCGAGGGCGAGACAGGGGCAGGGTCACCGACCCCGAAACCCGGTTAGTTGCGTCTTGACCCGGGACCCGCGAACCGTTGGGGTTCAGAGATCGGGATCGAGTCGTTAACAAGCGTTCGATCGCACCGTATGAAACGAGGGCCGCGGCCCGCGTTTTTTTGTCCTCTGCAGGCGCCGCGTTCGCCTAGTTGACCAAGATCTGACGCGTCGGGACCGTCTTCGCCAATCTGTTTGTTCGGGGGAACGGCAAGCCGGTCGATGCCCTCGAAGCGCTCGCACAAGGCGGACAACGGGGCGTTCACGGGAAAGCGGTCGTGCGCCGGCCCCTCGCATCGCTGTGGCGCATCGCTGTGGCGCATCACCGGGCGAGCACGAGTCAACCTTTCCCCCAAGGCATCGGGCCGGCCAGCCGCTTTGTCAGCCACGGGCTGCGGACGATCTCCCGCGGGCTGGCGCGTGGGCTGGAGGCGCGAGCCTGAAGCCACCGAACTGCGGTGCTTTCGGCGTGTGGGCGAAGGGGAGGCCGCTGAGCGGCGCGTTGTGGTTCAAGGCTGAAAACGGGTGGCCGGCATCAACCCGAAACCTGCTCGATGACTCCATACGGGCGCCGATCGCGCCTCTTCCGCGATGTGGGCGACCTCAGATCCGTCTGCGGGCGAACATGCAACCCAGGCGTCCGCCCCGACCTTCAAACCGAAAGCGCCCCGTCAACCGGAAGGACCACGCCGCTGACATAGCTCGCAGCGTCGGAGGCGAGGAACACCGCGGCGTTCGCCACGTCCCAGCAGGTTCCCTGCCGCCCCATGGGACAGCGCGCGTCCCGCTCCGCGAGCTTCGCGGCCAGCTCCTCCTGCGTCATGTGCGCGTAGAGCGTGCGGATGTGCGGCGTGTCCATCATCCCCGGCGCGATGACGTTGACGCGCACCCTCTCCGCCGCGTGCTGGCGCGCCATGATGCGGGAGAAGTGGTTCAGCGCGGCTTTGGAGGAGTTGTAGGCGACGTATTCCGCAGGCCCCCAGCGGAGGCTGGCGGTCGAGGAGATGTTCGTGATCGCCCCGCCCCCGGCCGCCGCCATGATCGGCACCACGTGCTTGCAGGCGAGGAACACGCCCTTGAGATTGATGTCGTGAACCCGGTCCCAGTCCTCCTCCGAGGTGGTGACGACGTCGCCGTCGGCCTCGACGCCCACGTTGTTGTGCAGGATGTCGATGCGGCCGTGCCGGGCCATGACGTCGCCGACCATCCTGCCGATCGCGTCCGACGACCGGACGTCGGCCTCGGCCGCCTCGGCCCTGCCGCCCTCGTCGGCGATGATCCGGACCGTCGCCGCGGCGGCGTCCAGGCTGCGGTCGACCGCCACCACCCGGGCGCCATGCCGGGCGTAGCAGATCGCCGCCGCCTGACCGTTGCTGAACCCGCCCGCCGGGTGGGATGACCCGCCGCCCATCACGATGGCGACGCGGCCGGAGAACTGGTTGCTGGTGTCCATGGCGGCTGGCCCTTTCGGCGATGGATCAGAACAGATAGCGGCGAAAGCCGCCGTCGACCGGGATCACCGCGCCGGTGATGTAGCCCGCGCGCGGCGAGGCCAGGAAGGTCACGAGATCGGCCAGTTCCTCCGGCTCGCCGAACCGGCCCATCGGGATCCGCGCCTTCGCGTAGGCGTCCCGGCGCTCCGGCGTGTAGAAGATCGCGAGCTGTTCCGAGTTGATCTTTCCCGGGCCGATGCAGTTCACCGTGACGCCGTCGCGGGCGACCAGTTCGGACAGGCCCTTCGCCCAGGCATGCGTCGCCACCTTCGCCACCCCGGCGGCGTTCAGACCGTCCATCTCGTTGGGACCGGTGACGTTCAGAACCCGGCCCCAGCCGCGGGCGCGCATCGCGGGCAGGACCTGCCCGGTCAACTGCCGGTGTCGCGTCCAGTTGAGCGTCATGGATTCCTCCCAGCTCTCCTCCGGCTCCTCCGGCGTCACCTGCTTGCTGCGGCCCATGCAGTTCACGACGATGTCCACCGGCCCGGCGCCCGCCGCGACTGCGGCGACCCGGCCCGGCGCGTCCGGCGCCATCATGTCCGCCTCGATCTCGGCCGCTGCGGGGGCGCCGGCAGACAGGCAGGCTTCGGCCGTTCGGCGCAGAAGCTCCGGCCTCCGCCCGACCAGCGCCAGCGAAACGCCCTCCGCCGCCAGGGACCGCGCGATGGCTTGCCCGATGCCGGCGGTCGCGCCGGTCACCAGCGCCCGCTTGCCGTGCAGAAACAGGTCCACGTCGCTCTCCTAAGGATAGATGAAGTCAAAGCCGTAGCGGTCGCCGTCACGGCGGATCCGACACGCGTTGGGGTCGGGGAAATGACAGGTCAGGGCGATTTCGTCGCCGTCCGACAGCCGGTCGAGCATCGCTCGCCGCGTCCTGACCGCCGTCTCCTCGTCGAAGTCCCCGACCCCGGCGATCCAGGGCTCGCGCAGCTGGATCGGATGGTAGATCGCGTCGCCGGTGATCAGCGCCGCCCCCTCCCGGCCCTTCACCGAGACGAAGACATGCCCCGGCGTGTGACCCGGCGCCGGTTCCAGCCGGACATGCTCGTCCAGCTCGCGGCGCAGCACGTGATCGTTGGCCACGAAGTCCGCCAGTCCCGCCTCCACCACCGGCAGCACGCTGTCCTGGAACGACCCGTAGCCGTAGGGTCCGCCATCGACCGGCCAGGCGTCGAAGCGCCTGCGATGATGCTCGAACTCCTCCCGGCTGAAGACGTATCGCGCGTTGGGGAAGGTGGGGACCCAGCGCCCGTCCTCCAGCCGGGTGTTCCAGCCCACGTGATCGCAGTGCAGGTGGGTGCAGGTCACCACGTCGATGTCGTCGGGCGTCAGGCCATGCCGCGCGAGGTCCGACAGGTATCGCGTATACTTGAACCGGTGGGTCCACGGCATCCCGAACCGGTCCTTGTCGTTGCCGTTGCAGGCGTCGACCAGGATGTTCCGGCCGCCGGCGCGGATCAGGAAGCTGTGGTAGCTGATCGCCAGGCGGTTGAGCTGCGGGCTCCAGAGCATCGGCCCCAGCCAGTCGGCGCAACGGTCCAGCGTGGGCTGGTCGATGTTCTTGAACAGGTAGAACGGGTCGATCCAATGGGGATCGAGCTCCACGATCCGGTCCACGGTCGTCCCGCCGAGGTCTACATGAGTCACGGCCTATTCCTCCCCAAGCGGCGTCCGGGCGCCTTCGTCGCGAAACCGGAAGTCGAACCCCTCCCGCTCTCCCCAGCGATGCCGCACGACCTTGCCGACGGTCGGTCCCGGGAAATGTCCGGGCAGCAGGAACACGTCCTCGTCCGCGCAGAACCCGAGCATCTCCTCGCGGGTCCGGCGCGCCTGGGCCGGGTCGGCGTCCGCCATGTTGATCAGGTGCGGTTCGGCGAACTGGATCGGGTGATGGATCATGTCGCCGCTGGCCAGCCCCTCGGCGGTGCGGCCGCGCAGATGCACGCAGACATGGCCGGGCGTATGGCCCGGCGCCGGACGAAGCGAGACGCGCCCGCCGTCGTCGAGGTCGAAGCCGTGATCCGCCTCGACCAGTTCCGCGCGCCCCGCCTCCACCACCGGCAGCACGCTGTCGGAGAACGGGACCGGGCCCGCAGGCGCCTCCGCCTCGAAGACGCGGCGCTGGTGGTCGAACTCCCGCCGGCCGAAGAGGTAGCGGGCGTTGGGAAAGGTCGGGACCCAGCGGCCGTTCTCCAGCCGCGTGTTCCAGCCGACATGGTCCGTGTGCAGGTGGGTGCACATCACCATGTCGATGTCCTCCGGCCGGAGCCCGTGCCGCGCGAGGTCCGACAGGTAGCGGTCATGCGCCAGCCGATGCCAGAACGGGGTCCGCGGCCGCTCCTTGTCGTTCCCCACGCAGGCGTCGATCAGGATGTTCAGCCCGCCCGCCCGGACCAGGTAGCTGTGGACGCTGATGCGGATGCGGCCGGTCGCGGGGTCGTGCAGGAACGCCGGCAGCCGGTTCCGGTGACGTTCCAGGTCCGCGGGGACGATGTTGGGAAACAGCCAGGCCGGATCCAGCCAGGTCGCCGGATCCTCGGCCACCCGGTCGACGATCAGGCCGCCCAGATCGAGCGTGCGCATCTCACACCTCCAGCCATTCGCGCCGCACGTCGTCGCGCTCTGCGAACCGGGCGGGGGTTCCCTCGTAGACGATCTCGCCATGACCCATCACGTAGACGCGCCGGGCGATGCGGAGCGCGATCGACAGCTTCTGCTCGATCAGCAGGATCGAGACGCCGAGCCGGGCGATCTCGGCGATCATGTCGCCGATCTGCTGGACGATCTTCGGGGCCAGGCCCTCGGTCGGTTCGTCGATGATGATCAGCGCCGGATCGCCGATCAGCGTCCGGCACATGGCCAGCATCTGCTTTTCGCCCCCCGACAGGACCGCCGCGTCGGTGTCCGCGCGCGCCCGCAGGTTCGGGAACATGTCCAGCATCTGGTCCACGTCGTAGCGGGCGGGCCTGCGCGGGTTCTTAAGCCCGAGGCCGAGGTTTTCGCGGACCGTGAGGCCGTTGAAGATCGCCCGATCCTCCGGGATGTAGCCGAGGCCGAGACGCGCGATGCGATGCTTGGGCAGCCCCGCGATCGGCTGGCCGCGGAAGTCGATGGCGCCGACCGGCGCCACCACCCCCATCACCGCCTTGGCGAGCGTGGAGCGGCCCACGCCGTTACGTCCCAGCAGGGCCACGACCTCGCCGCCCCGCACCTCCAGGTCGACCCCCTGCAGGACGTGGCTCTTGCCGTAATAGGCGTGAAGGTCGCGGATCGACAGCATCGGCTCGGCGGCTGCGTCGGCTGCGTCGGGGGCGGCGTCAGCGGTCATTCCGGGGCTCCTTCCAGTCGGTCCGCCTCGGCGCCCAGATAGGCTTCGCGGACCCGCGGGTCGGCGCGGATCTCCTGCGGCGTCCCGGTCGCGATGATCTGGCCGTAAACCAGGACGGAGATGCGGTCGGCCAGGCCGAAGACCACGCTCATGTCGTGCTCGACGATCAGCAGGGTCTTGCCCCTGGTCGCCTTTTCGATCAGCGCGACGGCCCGGTCCGTCTCGGAATGCGACATGCCGGCCGTCGGTTCGTCGAGCAGGACGACCCGTGCGCCGCCGGCGATGGTGATGGCGATCTCCAGGGCGCGCTGGTCCGCATAGGGCAGCTCCCCCGCCACCAGCCCGGCCTTGTCGCTCAGGCCCGTTTCGCGAAGCACCCGATCCGTCGCCTCGGCCACCTCGCGGATGCGGCCGACCGGCCGCCAGAACGAATACCCGATGCCCAGGCTGCGCAGGACGCCGCAGCGCACGTTCTCATGCACGCTCAGCGCCCCGAAGATGTTGGAGACCTGGAAGGATCGCGACAGGCCGAGGCGGTTCACCGCGTCCGGCTTCAGCCCCGAGATGACCCGGCCGTTCAGCCGGACCTCGCCCCGGGTCGGCGCGAACAGCGCGGAGACCAGGTTGAACAGGGTGGATTTGCCCGCGCCGTTCGGCCCTATGATCGCGTGGCGCTCCCCTTTCTCGATCCGAAGGTCGACGCCCCGGATGATCTCGGCGGGGCCGAAGCTCTTGCGCAGGTCCGCGATTTCCAGCGCCGGAGCGGTCATGTCCGCGTCTCCTCGATCCGCCGCGCCCGGCGCAGGAGCGCCAGGCCCGCCGCCGCGGGAACGACCGCGGCGATCCAGGTCGCCGGCGCGTCGTGCGGCAGGGGAACGCCGAGGGGCGCGAAGGTCTCGCCATGGCCGCTCGACCAGCGCATCGCCGCCTCCACCGTGACCACCAGCGCCGCCGTCATGCAGCCGGCGCCGGCCAGCCGCAGGGCCAGGACCGGCGCCATCCGCGCCCGGTCCGCGGATCGCGCCAGCCGCCACGCCCCCGCCACCGCGCCCGCCAGTCCCTCGGGCGCGTAGATGACGACCAGGATGAAGGCGACGCCGAGATAGAGCAGCCAGGCTTCGGAATAGTCGGAGAGGTTGGATTCCATCCACGTCATCAGGACCGCCCCCAGCACCGGCCCCCAGAAATGCCGGACGCCCCCGACGAAGGTCGCGATCAGGATGGCCCCCGACGGGGCGAGCGACAGCGCGTCGATGGTGATGATCTCGTCCTGCACCGCCGCCATGCCGCCGGCCATGCCCGCGAACGCGCCTGCGAAGATGAACACGAGGTAGCGGACGCGGGCCGGATCGTAGCCCACGTACTGGACGCGCTGGGCGTTGTCGCGGGCGGCCTCGCTCAGCCGTCCCAGCGGCGTGCGGGAAAAAGCGTGCATCCCCGCGCATCCCGCGACAGTCCAGAAGGCGACGAACCAGTAGACCTCCTGCACCGGACCCAGCGACAGCCCCAGGAGCTCCGGCCCGACCATGCGATCGCCGGACACGCCCATCTCGCCGCCGAAGGCGCTGTCGAACATGTAGGCGAGGGCCGCCACCAGTTCCGCCACGCCCAGCGAGATCATGGCGAAGGGGGTTCCCGATCTCCGGCAGGAGGGCCAGCCGATGACGGCGCCGGCCAGCGCGCCCACGGCGAACCCGGCCACGGGCAGGAAGAACACCGGAAAGCTTCCGAAGGCGCCGCCCTCGCCGATCCAGCCCAGCAGATGCAGGCAGAAGAACCCCGCCAGGCCGAAATAGACCGCGTGGCCGAAGCTCAGCATCCCCGCCTTGCCCAGCAGCATGTTGTAGCTGAGCGCGAACACCATCGCGATCCCGCAGTGGTTGAGAAGCGTCAGCGTCGACCTGGAAAGATCCAGCGCCGGGATCAGCAGCAGCACGGCGACAAGGACGCCGAAGGGCAGGACCGGGCTTGCGCGGCCGGCCTCGGGATCGAGGCGCATGTCGGCGCGGGAGGTGGCGTCGGCGATCATGACTCTCTCGCCCCCATCAGGCCGGAAGGCCGCGCGATGAGCACCAGCACCAGCAGCAGGAACGGGATGGCGGTGGAGAGCGAGGCGACCGAGATCCGGCCGAACTCGGTCGCCTCGGTCACGCCCGCCGCGGCGAAGATGTCCGCCATCGACCAGTCGATGGAGATCGCCGCGGTCTGCAGGTAGCCGATCAGCATCGCCGCCATGAACGCGCCGGCCAGCGATCCGAGCCCGCCCAGCACCACGACCACGAAGACGATCGGGCCCATCTGCGCCGCCATCGCCGGATCGGTTATGAAGGTGTTGCCGCCGATCACCCCGGCGAGCCCCGCCAGCGCGCAGCCGATCCCGAAGACCGACATGAAGATCGCGGGCACGTTGTGGCCCAGGCATCCGACCATGTCGGGCTCGACGAGCGCCGCGCGGATCACGGTCCCGGCCCGGGTGCGGTTGAGGATGAACCAGAGCGCGCCCAGCATCGCCGCCGCGACCACCAGGATGAAGGCCCGGTAGGCTGGGAAATCCGCCCCGAACAGCGTCATCAGCGGAAAATTCAGCTCCTCCGGCACGCGGTAGTTCACCGCGGTCCGGCCCCAGACGATCTTGACCAGCTCGTCGATCACGTAGACCAGCCCGAAGGTGAACAGCAGTTCCGCGACATGGCCGTTGGCATGCACCTTGCGCAGCCCCCAGCGTTCCACGGCCATGCCGAGCAGGCCGACGAGGACCGGCGCCAGGAACAGCGCCGCCCAGAAGGTCGACGCCTCCGCGACGGTGTAGGCCAGGTAGGCGCCCAGCATGTAGAAGCTGGCATGCGCGAAGTTCAGCACGCCCATCATCGAGAAGATGAGCGTGAGGCCGCTCGACATCATGAAAAGCAGCAATCCGTAGATCGTGCCGTTGAGCAGCGCGAAGACGATCACGTCCATGCGGGCGGGCTCCGAATGACAGCAGGTCAGGGGCGGGCGGGCCGCCGGGCGCGAAGGGCTCGGCGGCCGGAACTTTCGTTCACTCGGGCCGTTTCATCTCGCAGGTCGTGGGCAGGGCCGCCCGATCCTTCGACACCGCGCCGCCCTCGGCCAGAGTCCAGCCCAGGTCGGTCTTGTCGGCCGTGTAGGCCAGCCCCTTCGCAACCGTGTTCACGTAGAGGTTCTGAAGAAGCTGGTGATCGTCGGCCCGCATCTCGACCGGGCCGAACTCGTCGTCGAAGGTCATGCCCTCCAGCGCCTTGGCGACCGGGATCGCGTCGGCCGAGCCGGCCGTCTCGATCGCCGCCTTCAGCATCTTCAGCGCCAGGACGTTGCGGTGATAGGTGTAGTCGTAGTCGGGGAAGCGCGCCTCATAAGCGTCGACCAGCGCTTTCTGCTCCGCCGAGATCTCCATGTTCGAATTGCCCTCGGAGACGTAGTAGAGCTGCCCCACCGCAGCATCGCCCAAGGCCGCGACCGTGCCGATGCTTCCCCCGAACACGGTCAGGAACGGCATCGTCGCCCCGGAATCGGCGGCGGACTTGACCAGTAGGGTCATGTCCTGCCCCCAGTTGCCGGTGATGACCACGTCCGCGCCCGCGGAGATGATCTTCTGCACGTAGGGCGTGAAATCCTTCACCTTGTTGACCGGGTGAAGCTCGTTGCCGACGATCTCGATCCCCGGGGCCTTCTCGGCGAGCTGGGAGACGGCGGCGTCGGCGACGTTCCGGCCCCAGACATAGTCCTGACCGATGACATAGACCTTCCCGAAGCCCTGCTTCACGACGTAGTCGGTCAGCGCGTTGACGGCCATGCCGGCATGCGGCGTGAACCGGAAATGCCAGAACGAACAGTTTTCCTCGGTCAGCTCGGTGGCGCTGGCGCCGTAGTTGATCAGCAGCGCTTCCTCGCCAGGGTTGCGGGCGTTGTACTTGTTCAGCGCGTCCACCAGCGCCGCGACCAGGGACGAGCCGTTGGCGAGCAGGAAATGCCGCACGCCGTCGTCGATCGCCTTCTGGAACTGGACGAGCACTTCGTCGGGCTTGCCCTTGCCGTCATAGACTTCGAGCGCGAACGGCTCGCCCGCCACGCCGCCGGCCGCGTTGATGCGATCCACGGCGAGCTGGAAGGTCGTCAGCGTCGCCTCCCCCACGCCGCCGGTGGGGCCCGACAGGGTGTCGAGGTATCCCAGCTTGATGTCGGCGCACGCATGTCCGGCCGCGCCGAGGGCGAGCCCCGCCGCCAAGGTCCAGGCCTTGCAGGTCATGTTTCATCTCCTCCCTGTTTTCTTGTCAGGCTATGGAAACGTTATCTCAGAATCTAGTGATTCTCTGGATGATTCCGAAAAACGTTGAAGTTTTACAGGGATATTGATCTAAAATCGTTTGCGCAAAATTGATCAGGCCTGCGCCCGAAGGCGCGCGGCGGGGCGATCCCGGCGCGCCCCTCCCGACATGTCTCAGTCGCGCCGCGGCGCATCCGCCTCCGTCGTTTCGGCGAGGCGCCGGCGAAGTTCGGCCTTCCGCACCTTGCCCGTGGCGGTCAGCGGCATGCGGTCGAGGAACTCCACCCGGTCCGGGATCTGCCAACGGGCGACCGCGCCTTCGTAGAGCCGCAGGATATCCGCCTCCCGCGCCGCGCCGCCGTCGCGAAGCTGCACCATCAGCACCGGGCGCTCCCCCCACCTGGGATGCGGCGCCGCGACGGCCGCGGCCGCCGCCACGTCGGGGTGACGATGCGCGATGTCCTCCAGCTCGACCGAGCTGATCCACTCGCCGCCCGACTTGATGACGTCCTTCGCCCGGTCGCGGATCACCATGTAGCCGTCGGCGTCGATGGTCGCGACGTCGCCGGTGTCGAACCAGCCGTCCGGGGTCGTCGCCGCCCCGTCGGCGCCCAGATACCGGCGCGCGATCCAGAAGCCGCGAACCTGGAGCCTCCCGCGCGTCGTCCCGTCATGGGGAAGCGGCGCGCCCGCCTCGTCCGTCAGGCGCAGGTCGACGCCGAAGGTCGGCCTTCCCTGTCCGACGCGCAACGCCTCCATGGCGCCCGCGTCCAGCGCGCCATGCTTGCGCAGCGGCCGGTTGAGGGTGGCGAGCGGGCTGGTCTCGGTCATGCCCCAGCCGTGCACGAGGTCGCAGCCATGCGTTTCGCGGAACTCGCGGAACATCGTCGCCGGCGCCGCCGCGCCGCCGACCAGCGCGCGATCCAGCGTGGCCAGCGCGCCGGGGCGCCGCTTCGCCGCCTCGAGCACCGATTGCCAGATGGTCGGCACGCCCAGCGCCACCGTCACGCCGAACCGCTCGACCAGGTCCACCAGGCTGTCGCCGTCGAGACGCCCCCCGGGCAGCACCAGTTCCGCGCCCACCATCGCGGCGTTGTAGGGGACGCCCCAGGCGTTGACGTGGAACATCGGCACCACCGGCATCACCGCATCGCGGGCCGACAGCGCCTGGCAGTCGGGTTGCACGCTCATGAACGTGTGCAGCAGGGTGGATCGGTGGGTGTAGAGCACGCCCTTGGGCGCCCCCGTCGTCCCCGACGTGTGGCACAGCGCGCTGGGCGTCCGCTCGTCGAAAACCGGCCAGTCGAACCCCTCGCCGGCGCCGAGCAGGTCGTCGAAGAACAGCGCCTCGGGAAACGCCGCCTGCACCCGGTCGTCGCGCGGCCCGAGGAATATCAGGCGGGGCGCCGTCGAAAGCCGCGGCGCCGCTTCCGCCAGCAGGGGCAGGAAATCGAGGTCGAAGAACAGAGCCGCGTCGCCTGCGTCCGCCGCCACCTGCGCCAGCCGTTCGGCCGGAAGGCGGGGGTTGAGCGTGTGGCAGACCATGCCGGACCCGGAGATCGCGAACCAGGCTTCGAGATGTCTGCGGTTGTTCCAGGCCAGCGTTCCCACCCGGTCGCCGAATTCCAGCCCGAGGCGGGCGAGCCCGGCGGCGAGCGCGCGGGCGCGCCGGTCGATCGCGGCCCAGGTCGTGGTCTCCACCTCGCCGTCCGCCTCACGCGAATGGATGCGGGCGGCGCCGTGGAAACGCGCCGCGTGTCGCAGCAGGGCGGAGATCAGCAGTTCCCCGTCCATCATCGAGCCGCCGAGATCGGCGGGGGCTGGCGATCGCGTCATATGCGATGCTCCCTGGTTCGACGCGGGACCCGGCGCTCGGTCGCCGCGTGGGATGCCAAAAGCCGCCGCCGGGCGTCGCGGACGGCTCGCGACGCCCGGCGGCGGAGTCCTCAAAGCGTCCGTCGGACCGCTTCGGCGATGCTGTCGACGCTGGGGAGGTATGCGTCTTCCAGCACCGGCGCGAAGGGCACCGGCGTATGGGGACAGGTGACCTGCCCGACGGGAGCTTTGAGGAAGCCGAAGCCCTTGGTGCAGACGATGGACGTGACGTCAGCGGCCAGCGAACAGCGGGGAGGGCTCTCGTCCACCACGACCAGGCGGCCGGTTCGCTCGACGCTGTCGAGGATCGCCTCCTCGTCGAGCGGCGAGGTGGTGCGGGGGTCGATGACCTCGACCGAGACGCCTTCCCTGGCCAGCGCCTTCGCCGCCGCGAGCGCGCGTGGAACCATCGCGCCGAAGGCGACCACGGTCGCGTCGTCGCCGTCATGCAGGAACGCCGCCTCGCCGAACGGAATCTCGTAGGCGTCCTGCGGGACCTCGCCTTCGACGTCGTAAAGCGCCTTCGATTCCAGGAACACCACCGGATCGTCGTCGCGGATCGCCCGGATCAGCAGGCCCTTGGCGTCATAGGGGCTGGAGGGCATGACCACCTTCAGTCCGGGGATCATGGTGACCATGGGATGCAGCATCTGGCTGTGCTGGGCGCCGGCCCGCATTCCCGCCCCGCCCATCGTGCGCAGGACCATGGGCGTGCGCGCCTTGCCGCCGAACATGTAGCGGAACTTGGCGGCCTGGTTGTAGAGCTGGTCGAGGCAGACGCCGAGGAAGTCCACGAACATCAGCTCCGCCACCGGGCGCAGGCCGGTCAAGGCCGCCCCCGCCGCCGCGCCGACGATGGCGCTTTCCGAGATCGGGGTGTCGATCACCCGATCCGGGCCGAACTTGCCGTGCAGCCCGTAGGTGACGCCCATCACGCCGCCGACCGAGCCGACCTTGCCGGTCCCGCCCTGGCCGCCGCCCACGTCGATGCCCATCAGGATCACGTCCGCGTCGCGCGCCATCTCCTGTTCGAGCGCCTGATTGATCGCCTTGCGATATGAGATCTTCGGCATCCGTCCACCCTCGTTCAGTATGCGACGTAGACGTCGGCCGTCAGCGTCGCCACGTCCGGCGCCGGCGCGGCCAGCGCCGCGGAGGCGGCGCGATCGACGCGGGCGCGCACCTCTTCCTCGATCTCGTCGAGATCCGCCGCCTCCAGCAGCGCGGTCGCGACCACCTGCTCGCGGAACCGGGTCAGCGGGTCGTTGGCCCGCGCCGCCGCCAGTTCCTCGGCGCCTCGATACTTCTGCGGGTCGCCCACGAAATGACCCAGGAAGCGCGAGCATCGGGTCTCGATCGTGAACGGTCCGAGACCGGCGCGGCAGTGCTCCAGCGCCGTGCGCATCGCGGCGTGAACCGCGAAGAAATCCGCGCCGTCGACCGAAATCGCCGGCATCCCGAACGCCTCGGCCCGCGTGGCGAGCGATGGCGCGCCGACTGCGTATTCCGCCGCCGTGAACTCGCCGTAGCCGTTGTTCTCGAACACGAAGATCGCAGGCGCCCCCAGCACGACGGCCATGTTCATCGCCTCAAGCGTGGTGCCCTGGTTCGAGGCGCCGTCGCCAGAGAACGCGACGGCCACCCGGCCTGAGCGGCGCAGCTTCTGGGTCAGCGCCGCGCCGACCGCGATGGGCGGACTGCCGCCCACGATGGCGTTGGCGCCCAGCATTCCCTTGTCCATGTCCGCGATGTGCATCGAGCCGCCCTTGCCGCCGCAGATGCCGCCCGCGCGCCCCATGATCTCCAGGAACATGCCCTCGATCTCGCAGCCCTTCGCGATGCAGTGACCGTGGCCGCGATGGGTGGAGCCGATCCAGTCCTCGTCGGACAGGTCGAAGCAGATCCCCACGCCCGAGGCCTCCTGGCCCAGATAGACATGGGCGAAGCCCGGGATGGCGCCGTTGGCGAATTCCTTCTCCACCCGTTCCTCGAACAGGCGGATCTCGACCATCATGCGCCAGGCGCGTTTCAGATCGTCCCGTGAAAGCTGCATGATCCGTCTCTCCCTCAGCCGGCTCGCGCCGCGCGGATGACCGCGGCGACATCCGGCGCCGCCTCCAGGTGGGGCATGTGGCCGGCGGCCTCGATCTCGTGGAACCGCCAGCTCGGCGGCAGGCGGGAGCGGTCCGGCCGCCCCACGATCGCGTCCCTGCCGCCGACCACCACCGAGGTCGGCGGAAGCTCGTCCAGCCGGGCGGCGATGGCGGCGAAGTCCTCGCCGGCGATCATCCGATCCCGCAGAAGCGCCAGCGCCTCGCGCGCGCCGTCGAGGCGGAGCGCGCGCATCACGCCGTCCACCATGTCGCGCCGGACGGCCGAAGGGTCGGCGAACAGCCGCTCCAGCGCCGCCTTCACGTCGCGCGGGCGCTGCGCCTCCACGATGGCGTCGAGGAAGTCCCTGGAAACGGCGTCGCCCGGCAGCCCCGCCGGGCTGACGAGGCGGAGCGCGGAGACTTTTTCCGGGTGATCGAGCGCAAGCCGCATGGCCACCGCGCCGCCCAGAGAATGCCCCGCCACAACCGCCGGCTCCACGACGCCCAGCGCATCGAGGGCGCCGGCCACAGCCGCGGCCAGCGTCGCCAGCGAGCCGTCGCCCACGTCCTTGCTGGATCCGCCATGGCCCGGCAGGTCGATGGCGATCACCTGACCCGCGGAGCGCAGGTCGCCCATCAGGAACATCCAGTTGTCGAGGTCGCCGGAGAACCCGTGCAGCAGGACGATGGGCGCCCCGGTCCCTGCGGTGGCCGCGCCGATGCGACGGGGGCCGACCTGGACGTCGCTGCGCGCCGGCGCGGCGTCCTCGTCCTCCTCGTCCGCCATCTCCGCGACGGCGGGCCGGTCCGCAAGGAACGCGTCGATTTCGACCTCCGGGACCTCGCCATCGGTCAGCACCGCGATCACCGCGCCCACGGGCAGCGTCTCGCCCTCCGCGGCGACGATCCGGGCCAGGCGGCCGGATTGCGTCGCTTCGAGGACGTTGGTGATCTTCGTCGTCTCGATCTCGACGATCTCCTCGCCTTCGACCACGTCCTCGCCCACGGCCTTCAGCCATTCGACGACGACGCCTTCCTCCATCGCGAGGCCCCATTTGGGCATCCGCAGAACCTTGATTTCGGCCATGAGCTTCTCCGTTCTCGGGATCCGGGGGGGGGCGGCGTCAGCCGAGGCGACGGACGGGATCGGCGCCGTCCCAGCCTCGCGCGGCTTCGCGCACCCGCTCATTCAGGCGCCCGGCGCCGCCCGAGACGTCGTAGAGCTCCATCGTCGTGGACGGGTAGTCGCCGTGCGTGTCGAAATAGGCGAAGCGGTTGCGCCCGATGGCGCCCGACTGGATCACGCGGCCGCCCGCGGCCTCGATCCGGGCGAGCTCGGCGTCGAAATCCGTGGTCCAGGCGGACGTGTGGTGCAGCACCTCGCCATAGGCGTCGAGATGGTCGCGATAGAGCGAGGGCGCGTCATTGAGTTGTTCGATCAGCTCGATCTGCATCTCGCCGTCATTGGCCAGCGCGATGGACAGCGCCGCGTCGGACGGCGCGCCGCGATAGATCACGTCGCGGACGCCGACGCGGGGGAACAGGAAGAACGGCCCCACCCCCAGCGTTTCGGTCCAATGCGCCATCGCCGCCTCGATGTCGCGCACGACATAGCCAAGTTGTCGGACGGGTCCGTAGATCCTGCTCATGCGAATGCTCCCGGTTCGGTCGATGCTCAGATCTGGACTTCGAACGTGGTCAGGAAGTTGCAGACCTGCTGGTAGTGCCCCACCAGCAGCACGAGGTCGGCCAGCTGGTTGACGCTCAGCGATTCCAGCGCGCGGGCGCGGGAGGCGCGCGACAGCCCGTGCCGATCCAGGATTTCGTCGGTGAGCTCGAGGATCAGCCGGTCCGCTTCGGTGATGCCGGACGCCCCGGGGCCCGACGCCGCGGCGGCGACGGCGGCCTCGGTCATGCCGTCCGCCCGGCCGATGCGTTCGTGGTGATGGACCTCGTAGGGCGCGTCATAGCGGCGGCCGACCCGGAGGATCGCCAGTTCCCGAAGCTCCGGCGGCAGCGAGTTCTTCGTGCGCACGGCGTCGGTCATCGCCAGGAACCCGGCGGCGGTGTTGGGCGCGTGCATCAGCATGCGGAAGACATGGCCGTGGCGACGCTTCTCCAGTTCCGCTTCCAGATCGGCGGGCAGCCCCTGCAGGTCCGGAAAGGGGAAAAAGGCGGCCTGGTTCCGCGCGGCGTCGTCCATCCTGGGGTCCTCCCGGCGACTCGCGACCTGGCGGCGGCTGCGACTCGCGTATTTGCGTTAACGTTTTTACGTCACTAGCGGCAAGGGATCTCCGCTGTCAAGCCGCGCGCCTTCGTCGTCGGCATCATGGGGAATTCGCCAGATATGCGGGGAAAACATCTGAAATGCGGTCTCCCGCCGTTTCGCCGGTGGCGGGGAATTCCAAGCCCCGCGCCTCGCCCGGGCTCGGAGGGGCTTGACAGCCGATGCCAGTGAGGCGAATTGTGTGGAAACGTTAACGCTTCAGCGGCCTGATCTTCGGGTCCGATGTCGCAAGGCCGAGGAGCCAGCCCATGTCATCCCCGACGCACGCCGCCCCCGCCTCCTCCGACGGCATCGCCGCCTCCCCGCGGCTGCCGCTGCGCCGTCCGCCCTATGACGAGGACACCGCCCGCAACATCGAGAACACCGCCTTCACCGGGCTGTCGCCGCGCAACCTTCGCCTCGCGCTCGCGCACAACCCGACCATGGGGCGCCACTTCCAGGCCATGGCCCAGGCGGTGCTGTTTCAGGCCGAAGTCGACCTGAGGGTGAAGGAGATCGCGATCATCCGCACCGGCGCGCTCACGCGGTCGGAGTATGTCTGGGGAATGCATGTCAGCATCTTCGGCGAACAGGCGGGGCTGGACGACGACGCGATCCGGGACCTGACGCTGGCGCCGGGCTGGCGCGACCTCCGGGACGCGCGCTGGACCGATGCCGAACGCCTCGCGGTCCGGATGGTGGACGAACTGCATTTCCAGTCCGGAATCAGCGATGAAACCTGGACGCGAATGAATGCGACCTGGCCGCCGGAACAATTCATCGAACTGATCTTCGCCTCCGGCGTATACCACTTGGCGTCGTTTTTCCTTAATAGCGCTGCCGTGCCCCTTGAAGATGGGCAGGCCCGGTTCCCGGGCGAGATGCAGCCAATGGAAAAGCCCAAGTGACGAAACGAGACAAAGTGACCATTCGCGACGTGGCGGCCGCGGCGGGGGTTTCCGTCGGCACGGTTTCGCGCGCGCTCAACAAGAAGGGGCGGGTCAGCAAGTCGGCCATCTCGGCCGTGGCCGAAGCGGCGAGCCGCCTCGGCTACGAACCCGACGCCATCGCGCAAAGCATGCGCCAGCAGTCGACCAAGGTCGTCGGCATGCTCATCTCCGACGTGGCGAACCCGTTCTTCGCCTCGGTGATCCGCGCCGCGGAGACGCGGTTGCGCAAGGCGGGCTACGTCCTGCTGATCGGCAACACCGACAACGACGCACGCCGCGAATCCGAACTGGTGGACATGTTCCGCCGGCGCCGGGTCGACGGCATGATCCTCGGCCCCTGCGAAAGCGATAACGCCGAGCTGCTGGAGCAGCTGAACCGGTCCTATTTCCCCTCCGTCGCCTTCGACCGCAGCTTCGTCTCCGGCGGCGGCGTGCATGTGGACCATCGCAAGGGCGCGCAGCTTTCGACCCGGTTCCTGCTGAACCTCGGCCACGAACGGATCGCGCTGATGTCCTCCAGCGATCGTCTGCGCCCCGGGCGCGAACGGATCGAGGGGTTCCGCACCGCCCATGACGACGCCGGGATCGAGGTCGACCCGAAACTGATCTTCGCAGAACCCTTCGCGATGGAGTTCGTGTTCAGCGAGGCGCTGTCGCTGGTCAACTCGCCCAACCCGCCCACGGCTTACATCTGCCTCGGCACCCGCATCCTGGCGGGCGTGCTGCAGGCGCTCAAGCAGGCGGGCAAGCGGGTGCCCGAGGATGCGAGCGTCATCAGCATCGGCGATTCCGACCTCGCCCGACTGCACGCGCCCGCCATCACCGCGATCAGCTGGGATCTGGAAATGGTCGGCGAGGTGCTGGCGGAGGTGATGCTCAAGCGCCTCATGCCGGAAACCGAAGTCGGCGACGACCCCGTGACGGTGTCCACCCACCTGATCCAACGAAATTCCTGCGCGCCGCTCGCCCGGCGGCTCGCGGTCAAGGGAAGCTGACGGGGCGGGCATCTTCCCGCCTCGGAGCCGAAGCCCGTGGCACGGGCCAAGAAACCTGAGAGAGGAGATGCACGTGATTCAATTCGGAACCGTCCGCCAGGTCGGCTATGTCGTGAAGGACATCCGCAAGGCGATGAGCCTGTGGTCCGGGACGCTCGGCGTCGGGCCCTGGTTCTTCAAGGAGAAGGTCGGAACCACCGAGTTCCGCTACTACGGCCGCCCGGCCGAACGCCTGCCGGAGCTGTCGATCGCGCTGGCGAATTCCGGCGACGTCCAGATCGAGCTGATCCAGCAGAACGACGACGTGCCGAGCCTCTATCTGGATTCCCTGCGCAAGAACGGCGAGATCGCCCAGCATATCGCCTACTGGACCCTGGACCGCTTCGACGAATGGTGCGCCCATCTCGCCGCCAAGGGCTATGTCGAAGGCCATGCCGGCCGGATGGGCGAGGGACGCGGGCGCTTCGCCTACTACCTGCATCCCGACCTGCCCAGCGCGATGATCGAGCTTTCGGAATCCACCGGCGGCAAGGCCGAGTATTTCGAGAAGGTGCGCCAGGCCTCCATCGGCTGGGACGGCGCGGACCCGATCCGCCTGCCCGCCTCGCTCGGCTGACGCCATTCCAGTGAAATCGATGGAGGACGCGATGAAGGCGGCGGTGAAAACCGACGACTGGCTGGAGGTGCGCGACGACGTCGCCCGCCCCAGGCCCAAATCGAACGAGGTTCTGGTCAAGGTCCATGCGGCGACGCTGAACCGGGCCGACCTTTTCCTCGCCGAAGGGCGGGCGCATGGCGCGCATGGCGGGGCGGGCACGCTGCTCGGCCTGGAATTCGCGGGCGAGATCGTGGAGCGCGGCGCGGACGTGCAGGGATACGGCGTCGGCGACCGGGTGATGTGCTCCGGCATCGGGGGCCTCGCGGAATACGCGGTCTGCGACTGGCGGCGGATCTTCCCGGCGCCGGCGGGGCTGGACATGGCCGAGGCTTCGGGACTGACCGTCGCGCTGCGCACGGCGTTCGTCTCTCTCCTGGACCTCGGCGGGCTGACCCCGGGCCAGTCCGTGCTGGTGCTGGGCGCGTCGTCAGGTGTGGGGCTCATGTGCCTGCAGATGGCGAAGGAGCTCGGCGCCGGTCTCGTCATCGGCACGTCGACCACCGAGGCGCGGCGCGCGAGGCTGGCGGAGTTCGGCGCGGATCTGGCCCTCGACGGCCGCGCGCCGGACTGGGCCGCGCAGGTGACCGATGCGACCGGAGGGACCGGCGTCGATCTGGCGATCGACTTCCTCGCGGGCCCCTATTTCGACGACCTGATGCGCGCGACGCGGATCGGCGGCGCCGTCGTCAATGTCGGGCGCATGGCCGGCGAACGGGGGGAGGTGGATTTCGACCTGCATTCGCTGCGCCGCATCCGCTACCTCGGCCAGACCTTCCGCACCCGCTCCGCCGAGGAGATGGGCGAGATCGGGGCGCGTTTGCGGACCCGGTTCTGGTCTGCGCTGGACGCGGGTCGCCTGAGGCTGCCCGTGGACCGGCGCCTGCCGCTCGACCGCGCAGCCGAAGCCTTCGACCTGATGAGGGCGAACGGACATTTCGGAAAGATCGCGGTGACGCCCGCCTGACCCCGCCCGTCGGGGCGGATCCGGATCTTGATCATGGACGGCGCCCGCCTCGGGCGCCGACGGGGGCGGCTGCGCGCGTCGCGGACGATCCCTTGCGCGGATAGGGAGAAACGGAAAGATGGACGACTTCTTCAAGCGTCCCCTCGCCGGCGCGGACCGCACGGCGATGGCGCTCGGCTGCTATTCGATGAGCAACGCCTACGGGCGTCGCTCGGACGACGAGTCGCTGCAGGTCATCCGCCGGGCGGTGGATCGGGGCGTCGAGATCATCGACACGGCCGACTATTACGGCCTCGGTCACAACGAACGGCTGGTGGCGAGCGCGCTCGCGGGACGACGGGACAAGGTCGTCCTGTCGTCCAAGTTCGGCTACGTGGTGCAGCCTGACGGGTCGCTGGGCCTGAACGGGCGGCCGGACTACCTGCGAATCTGCTGCGAGGGGTCGCTCGCGCGGCTTGGGACCGACCGGATCGACCTCTATTTCCAGCATCGCGTCGACCCGGATGTGCCCATCGAGGAAACCGTCGGCGGCATGGCCGAGCTGGCGGCGGAGGGCAAGATCCGCGCCCTTGGGCTATGCGAGGTCTCGCCCGCGACGCTGCGGCGGGCCCATGCCGTGCACCCGATCGCCGCCATCCAGATCGAATATTCGTTGTGGACGCGGGACGCGGAGGCGGAGCTGCTGGGCCTGTGCGCGGAGCTCGGCGTCGCGGTCATGGCGTTCTCCCCGCTCGCCCGCGGGATGCTGACCGGCGCGCTGCGCAGCCGCGACCAGTTGCAGCCCGGCGACGTGCGGCTGAAATATCCGCGCTTCAGCGAAGAGAACCTGCCCAGGAACGTGGCGCTCGTCGACCGCATGGCCGACGTGGCGCGCGAGCAGGGATGCTCCCCGGCCGAACTGGCGCTTGCGTGGCTGTTCGCGCGCAACCCCGCCATGTTCGCCATCTGCGGTTGCGACACCCTCGCGTTTCTCGACGCGAACCTGGGCGCGTTGGACCTGCGCCTCCATCCGGCTGTGGTCGACCGCCTCTCGGCCATGTTCGCGCCGGGCGCGGTGGCGGGGGACCGCTATCACGCGGCGATGATGAAGATGCTGCAGTCAAGCTGACGATGCGGGCGGCCTGCCGGATGCGGCGGGCCGCCGAAATCCTGGTTCATATCCCGCAAATATAAAATCGTTACCGCTTTCTCCCCGGGGCAGCTTCGGCGAGACCGCGGGCAAGTCGGCCATTCGAGTTTTTGAGACCGCGCAGGCATTTTCGGTCGATCAGGTCGCGTATGGACGCCAAGCATCCTCCTCCGCCGCGATCTGGGCGCGCGTCGTCGTCGGTGCGATGTGTGGAACAATGATTGACAGGTCGCGCAAAACTACAATAAATGCGGAAACGTTTACGCATTCCGGCTCCGAGGCGCCCAGCGCGTTCCCGGAAGGCGGAGGCGACGCCAAGGGAGGAAAAAAGACATGAAAACGATGACGATGGTCGGCGCTTTGGCCGCGACGATGATCTCCACGGTCCCGCCCGCTTCGGCGCGCGAACTGGTTTACGGAACCTACGTTCCGCCCCAGCACGAATCCGTGGAATACGGCGCCAAACTGCTCCAGCAGCGGCTGCCCGAAGAAACGAACGGCGAGCTCACCTACAAGATCTTCACCGGCGGCACGATGGGCGGCGCGAAGGAAGCGCTGGAATCCGTGCGCGGCGGGGTGGTCGACAGCTCCAACATCGTCGACATCTACTTCCGCGCCGACCTGCCCGTCACCACCACGCTTTCGTCGCTGCTGATCATGCCCGACGATCCGCGCGTCTACGTGGCGGCGATGAACGAGGTGAACCTGCTCCACTGTCCCGCCTGCGAGGAGGAGCGCCGGAAGAACCGGATCGTCGGCATCGCATGGACGGGCGCCGCCAACTACTACCTCTTGTGCAACAAGCCCGCCTCGACGCTGGCCGAGCTCGAAGGCAAGAAGGTCCGCGCCGCCTCGCGCATGGGCGTGCTCGCCCAGTCCATGGGCGCCGTCCCGGTGTCGATCAGCGCCGGCGAGATCTACGAGGCGTTGCAGCGCGGGCAGCTCGACTGCGTGCTGGGTTCCGCGGCCTGGCTCGATGGTTACAGCCTGAAGGATTTCGTCACCCATATCGTGACGGTTCCCATGGGAGCGTATTTCGGGTCGATCCTGATGAACCTTGGCCAGGACACATGGGAGGACCTCACCGACGCCCAGAAGCAGGCGTTCTGGACCATCGCGCCGGAAGTCATCGCCAACGTGATGACCAACTACATGCGCGAGAACCAGAAGACCCTGGACGAGGCCGCGCAGAACGGCGTCGAGCTGAACGAAGGCGGCGCCGATCTCGTGGCGCTGGTGGCGGAGGCCCGCGCCAACGAATGGCAGGCGGTGGCCGATGAGGCCAGGTCCCAGAACATCGCCGGGGCCGACGAGGCGATCCAGGCCTTCAAGACCTCGGTCGAGAAGTGGGAGCGCATCATCGCCGAAATCGGCGATGACCAGGCCGCCTATCAGAAGGCCCTGTGGGACGAGATCTTCTCCAAGATGTGACCTTGCGCGGCGCGGCCGGGAACCTCGCGTCCCCGGCCGCGCCGTCTCGCCCCCACCCTGCTGAGGTTCCAGTCCATGAAAGCCATCGAAAAGCTGGCCCATCGACTTTCGACGTCGATCGCCTTCGTCGCGGGCGCGGCGATGGTCCTGATGATGCTTCAGGTCTCCGCGGATGTGCTGCTCAAGTACTTCGCCAATCAGCCGATCCCGGGCACGCTCGAGGCGGTGTCCTCCTACTACATGGCGGCGATGGTGTTCCTGCCTCTTGGCGCGGTCACCCGCGATGGCGATCACCTTGAGGTGGAGCTGTTCACTCAGGGCCTCTCGCCGCGACGGCTGGCGATGTTCCAGGCGTTCGGCGCCCTGATCGGGGCGATCTACGTCGGCGTCATGCTGAACGAGGGGATCGGCAAGGCGCTCCACGCCACCCGGATCGGCGAGGTCTGGGAAACCGCCACCTGGTACATGCCCATCTGGCCCTCCCGCTGGTGCATGCCCGCCGGATGCGCGCTGATGTTCACCTATCTTCTGCTGCAGCTCGCCGACGGCATCGCCTTCGCGACGCGCGGCGTCCGGCTTGTGCCGCAGCGGGGCGCGCATGCCGCGAACGCCCCCGCGGCCGCGGCCGACTGATCCCGATACCCGGAGAATTCTCGGAATGGACAGCCTGACAATCGGCCTGATCGGGGTCGTGGCGATGATCGTGCTGCTCGCTCTGCGCGTGCCCATCGCCTTCTCGCTGGGGGGCGTCTCCTTCGTGGGGATCATCGCGATCCGCGGGCCGAACGCCGCCTATTCGCTGATCGGCGGCCTGCCTTTCGACTTCGCGTCGAGCTGGGAGCTGTCGGCGATCCCGATGTTCCTGCTGATGGGCGCGGTGGCCTATCAGACCGGCATGACCTCCAGCCTGTTTCGGGCCGCGCGCCTGTGGCTCGATGGGCTGCCCGGAGGCCTCGCGGTCGCCACCAACTTCACCGCGGCGGGCTTCGCGGCCGCCTCCGGTTCCTCGCTCGCCACCGCGGCGGCCGTCGGGCGGCTGGCGATCCCCGAGATGCTTCGCTTCGGCTATTCCCCCTCGCTGGCCACCGCCACGGTGGCGGCCGCGGGCACGCTGGGCGCGCTGATCCCGCCATCCATCGCTTTCGTGCTCTACGGCTGGTTCACGGAGCAGTCGGTGGGCCGCCTGCTGATGGCGGGGCTGGTTCCCGGCCTGCTCACGGCCGGGATGTATTCGCTGATGATCGTCGGTCGCTGCATGGCCGACCGCTCGCTCGCGCCCCGGGTGGAGGAGAGCGTCTCGTGGCGCGAACGGTTCGCCGTGCTGCGCGAGATCTGGCCCCTTCCCCTGCTGATCCTCGGCGTGGTCGGGTCGATCTACGCGGGCGTGGCGACGCCGACCGAAGCCGGCGCGCTCGGCGCGCTCTTCGCCTGCGTCATCGGCGCGCTGAAGGGCGCGCTCGACCGCGCCACGCTGACCGCGGCGGTCTCGGAGTCGCTTCGCACCACGGCTTCGGTCTTCTTCCTGGCGATCGGCGCGATCTTCCTGACCCGGTTCCTCGCCATGGCGGGCATCCCCGGCGTGATCGCCGAGGTGGTGACGGATCTGGATCTCGGCCCGCTCGAGCTGGTGCTGCTGATGTCGGCCGTCTACCTGGTCCTGGGCATGTTCCTGGACCCGATCGGTGTCATGCTGCTGACGCTTCCCGTGCTGCTGCCCGCGTTCAACGCGCTGGGCATGGACCTGATCTGGCTGGGAGTCATCGTGGTGAAGCTGATCGAGATCGGCCTGCTGACCCCGCCGGTCGGTCTGAACGTCTATGTGGTCAAGGGCGTGGTGGGCGATCAGGTGCCGCTGGGCGCGATTTTTCGCGGCGTCGGCTGGTTCCTGGCCTGCGAGTTCGTGATCATGGTCCTGCTGATCGCTTTCCCGGCGCTTTCGCTCTGGCTGCCGGGCCTCATGGAGGGCTGACGCCGATCGCGGACGGGAATGCGGCCGGCGGGGAGCGCTTCCCGCCGGCCGCGTGGTTTTCCGGGGGCGTCAACGCGCGAAGCGCACGAGCGTTTTGAATTCGGCGGTCGAGACGACGGGACGGGGATTCGGGCGCCTTCGTGCGGTCCGGCCGCGGGAAGGTCTGACGTAGGGCGGGGCCGCCCAGCGCCTGGAGGATTCGGGATGTCAGAGCATCGCCCGCTTGATCGGCGGGGCGATGCGCCAAGCGAAGGGAACCCGCCCTGCGAAGAGGACTGCGCTGAGCTCAACTGCGACCATCTCAGCGAAGGATTCTTTTTGAGGGAGGCATTTGTCTGCATTCGCATCGGGCCGCAGTGGCGCCATTCGCTCGGAATCTTTGTTTTTCAACCGCTTGATTGTCCTGAAATGTCGACTTCCTTGCCGCGAGGCAAGACATGTCGAGACGCCGAAATGCGCACTTCCAAACTCGCGTCGACAATCTGATGCGCGGTTTTGCCCGGGAAAGCACGCGGCATGCGCACTTCATCGCAAGCTTCGCGGGTCCGGCTCTCCAAGGGCTCAGCCCGGCCGGGATGTTCCGACCAACCCCGTCAACCGCACGAAAAACGCACGAGGCGGAGCCGAGGCATCCGCTTCACCCGCGCTAACTTATTGAGGGGGCTTGGTAGCGGAGGAGGGACTTGAACCCCCGACACGCGGATTATGATTCCGCTGCTCTAACCAACTGAGCTACTCCGCCGAGCCGCGCGCCTGATACGAAAAGCCGGAGGGTCCGTCAAGGCGACCCGGCGCGGAAAAAGCGCCGGGCGCGAGATGACCGAGCGGCCCCCGCGCGGACCCCGTCGGAAACCGGGGGGCGCGCAGGGGCGGCGCGGGTCAGGCGAAGGCGCGGCGGAGCTCGGCCGCGGCCTTCAGCAGCAGGGTGGAATCGGAACCCACCGCCACCATCTCCGCCCCGTAATCCATGTAGCGTTTCGCGGTGGCCACGTCGAAGCTCAGCGTCGCCACCGGCTTGCCGCAGGCGTGGATGCGGGCGATGGAGGTCTTGATGACCTCCTCCACCTCCGGCGCGGTGGAGCGCCCGGTGAAGCCCATGGAGGCCGAGAGGTCCGAGGGCCCGATGAAGATCGCGTCGACGCCGGGCACGGCGCAGATCGCCTCGATGTTGTCGACGGCGAGCATGGTCTCGACCTGCGGGATGATGCAGATCTCGGGATTGGCGGCGGTCAGGTAGTCGCGGATCCGGCCGTAGCGCGCGGCGCGCACCGCGCCGGCCGCTCCCCGCGTCCCCTGCGGCGGGTAGAGGCAGGCGGAGACGGCGGCCTCGGCCTGCTCGGGCGTGTCGACCATGGGGATGATCAGGGTCTGGGCGCCGGAATCGAGCATCTGCTTGATGACCCAGGCCTCGTTCACCGGCGGGCGGGCGACGATGGCGGTCGAGCCCAGCTCGGCCGCGGAAAGCTGGCGGCGGACGAGGTCCTGGTCGAGGGGCGCGTGCTCCCCGTCCACGCAGACGAAGTCGAAACCGGCGTCGGCGCAGATCTCGGTGGCGGGCTCGGAGCCGAGCGCGAGCCATAGGCCGGTCAGCTTGCGCTCACGGGAAAGCAGCGCCGCCTTCAGGCGGTTCACGGGGACGGAGAAGTCGGGCATGTCGGGCGTCCTTGGGCCGGGAGCGCGCGAGGCGGTGCCCCGCGCGCCGCGCCGCCCTGGAACCGGCGGCGTCCGGGCCTTGTTGTAGACGCTGGGGGAGGGCGCGGAAAGCCGATGCGTGACCCGCGCGCGCGCGGCCCGGAGAAACGCGCGAGCCGCCCGACAGGCGTCGGGGCCGCCGGCGCCGTCCCCGACCCGCGCCGCGGGCGCCCGGGCGCAGCGCTCGGGCGGGTGGTCGCGGCGCCTGCGCGGCCGGCGGTTTCGCGCGACCGCTTCGTCGACCCCGACCGTCACAAAACTGAATCCCGAATGTCGGACGACTGTCGTTCACCGCCTCTAAACGGGGCCCGGACCGACGGGAGCCCTTCATGCTGTTGAAAATCGAGTCGCTGACCAAGACCTTCGGATCGGCCACCGCCGTGGATCGCGCCGACATCCTGGTCGACAAGCCGGCGATGATCGGCGTCATCGGGCGCTCGGGCGCGGGCAAGTCGACGCTTTTGCGCATGATCAACCGGCTGACCGACGCCACCTCCGGGCGCATCCTGGTCGAGGGGCGGGACGTGCTGACGCTGAAGGGCGCGGCGCTGCGGGCCTGGCGGCGCGACTGCGCGATGATCTTCCAGCAGTTCAACCTGGTCCCGCGGCTCGACGTGGTGACCAACGTCATGCTGGGGCGGCTGAACGGGCATTCGGCGCTGGCCTCCGCCTTCAACGTGTTCGGCGAGGACGACATCCGCGCGGCGCTGGCCCATCTCGACCGGCTGGGCATCGCGGGCCACGCGCTCAAGCGCGCCGAGGCGCTGTCGGGCGGCCAGCAGCAGCGCGTGGCCATCGCCCGCGCGCTGATGCAGGACCCGAAATTCGTGCTGGCCGACGAGCCCATCGCCAGCCTCGACCCGATGAACGCGCAGGTGGTCATGGACGCGCTCAGGCGCATTCATGAGGAGGACGGGCTGACCGTCATCTGCAACCTGCACACGCTCGACACCGCGCGGCGCTATTGCGACCGGGTGATCGGGATGCGGGCCGGGCGGATCGTGTTCGACGGCCCGTCCGAGCTGCTGACCGAATCCATGGCCCGCGAGATCTACGGCGCCGGCGCCGAGTTCTCCGAGGCCGCGACCTCCACCTCGATCTCCGCGCTCACCGCCCGCGAGGCGGCGGCCGCGGCGTCCATGGCGGGCTGACCGGCCCGTCCGCTTCCGACCCGACCGTTTCGCAGCCCACCGTCTTCCCCGGGAGAGACCCCATGAAGTCCATCGCCCTGGCCGCCGCCGCGGCCGCCGCCCTCGTTTCCGTCTCCGGCGCCGCCTCGGCGCAGGAGATCACCGAGTTCCGCATCGGCCTGCTGGGCGGCGAGAACGCCTCGGACCGCCTGCGCTCCAACGAATGCCTGCGCGAGAAGACCGAGGCGCTGCTCGGCGTGCCCACCAAGCTCTTCGCCCCCGCCGACTACAACGGCGTGATCGAAGGCCTGCTGGGCGGCAACCTCGACATGGCCTGGCTGGGCGCGTCCGGCTACGCCAAGGTCTACCTGACCAACCCCGACGCGGTGGAGCCGGTGCTGGTCAAGGTCAACGTGGACGGCTCCTACGGCTACCACTCCATCGGCTTCGCGCGCGTCGATTCCGGCATCACGTCGCTGGACGACATGAAGGGCAAGACCTTCGGCTTCGGCGATCCGAACTCCACCTCCGGCTACCTGATCCCCTCCATCGAGATCCCTCAGTCGGGCAAGTCGATGGTCCCGGGCGAGTTCTTCGGCGACGTGGTGTTCACCGGCGGCCATGAGCAGACCATCGTCGCGGTGTTCAACGGCGACATCGACGCCGGCGTGACCTGGGCCGACGGCCTGGGCGAGTGGGAGGACGGCTACAACTCCGGCGCCCTGCGCAAGGCGGTGGACGCGGGCCTGGTGGACATGTCGGAGCTGGTGGAGATCTGGCGCTCCAAGCCGATCCCCGAGGGCCCGATCGTGCTGGCCACCAACCTGCCCGAGAAGGTGAAGCTGCAGATGACCGCGCTGATGGCCACCCTGCCGACCACCGACCCGGAATGCGCCTACGGCGTGATCGCGGGCGACGCGCAGGGCTTCATGCCGATCTCGCACGACGCCTACACCTCGATCGTCGACGCCCGCAAGGCGAAGTCGGAGTGATCCCGGCCTGACGGCCGCCGAAACCAGAGGCCCCGGACCCGATCCGGGGCCTCTTTCCATGCGCCGTCGCCCGGCGCGCCCCCTTTCCAACATCGCCGGAGGCCCCCGATGACGCTCGCCGCGCTCGAAACCGAGATCGTCGCCCAGACCCGCCGACGGCAGATGTATTCGGGCCTGACGGTGCTGCTGCTGGCCGCGGTGCTGATCGCGGGCTTCGACGTTTCGAACGAGATGAACTCGGGGTCGTTCTGGAACGGGCTGGGGCAGTTCTTCGACTATCCCGCCGGGCTGCTGGCCGAGACCTGGGAGTCCCTCGCCGACTTCCCGTCCCTGCTGTGGCGGTTCCTGCCGGCGCTGCTGGAGACGCTGAACATCGCCGTCGCCGCGACCCTGCTGGGCGGTCTGGGCGCGGCGGTGCTGTCGCTGGTCGCGACGCCGAATCTCGGCGCCCCGGCATGGGCGCGGGTTCCGGTGCGGCGCTGCCTGGACGTGATGCGCGCCTTTCCGGAACTGATCATCGCGCTGTTCCTGATCTTCGTGCTGGGCACCTCGCCGGTGCCGGCGATGATCGCGGTGGCCTTCCACACCGTCGGCGCGCTGGGCAAGCTGTTCTCGGAGGTCAACGAGAACATCGACGCCAAGCCGATGGAGGGGCTGGCGGCGTCGGGCGGGTCGTGGTTCCAGCGCATCCGCTACGGGGTGCTGCCGCAGGTGGCGCCCAACTGGCTGAGCTATTTCCTGCTGCGGCTGGAGATCAACGTCCGCGCCTCGGCCATCCTGGGCTTCGTCGGCGCCGGCGGCATCGGGACCGAGTTGCGCCGGACCATCGGCTGGGGGCAGGGCGCGGGGGACGAGACCATCGCGCTGTTCGTGCTGCTGGTCACCTCGATCTTCCTGATCGACCAGCTGTCGTCCTGGGGCCGCGCGAGGCTGGCGGGCAAGGCGGGGCAGGGCGAGGAGAGCGAGACCGAGGCCGCCGCGGGGACCGAGGCCCGCGTCGCCCGCGCCCGCGCCCATGTGCGCCGCCGGATGCTGGCCGCCATCGCCTTGCCGGCGCTGGCCTTCGCCTATCTCGCCTACGCCTGGGTCGCCTTCGACGTGACCGGGCTCATCGCCTCTGCCCGGCCGGAGCGCGCCGCGATCCTCGCCACCGACTCGGTGATGTACAAGGTCCATGTCGAGGAGGATCTGCGCCGCGGCGGCGTCGAGGTGGCGGTGGAGGGCGAACGCATGGCCACCTACGCCCCCGACGCCTGGCCCGACTGGGTGCGCCTCGCGCCGGAAGCGGGCGAAGGCGCGCTGGACGTGGACCTGGGCGACGGCTGGCGGGTGCTGATGGCGGGCCCCGTGGTGCGGATCCACGCGCCGGGCTACGGCGAGATCCGGGTCGAGGCGGTCGGCCGCGCCGTGCAGGCGACGCTGCCGCCGGGGCCGGTTCCCGACTGGATCAAGCTGTCGGACCGCAAGTTCGACGCCCGCCCCTCCATCGGCAAGCGCATCCAGATGAGCTCTGCCAAGGTGGAGCTGCACCGCTACTACTGGGGCTGGGAGGATTTCTGGTTCGCGTTCCGCTCCCCGCTCAACGGGATGTCGGCGGGGGCGCTGTGGAACCTGGCGTGGTCGGAGGAGCGGATCGACCCGGCCATGTCCAACGCCGCCTTCATCTTCGAGGAGTTCCGCGGCAATTCCGGCTGGCAGCACGGCGCGGTGTTCCAGGCCCTGCTGGAGACGATCATGATGGCGGTGCTGGGCACGCTGGTCGCGGCCTTCGTGGGCCTGCCGCTGGCCTTCCTCGCCGCCGCCAACTTCACGCCGTCGCAGGGGCTGCGCTTCGCGGTGCGCCGGGTGTTCGACCTCTTGCGCGGCATCGACATGCTGATCTGGTCGCTGATCTTCATCCGGGCCTTCGGGCTGGGGCCGCTGACCGGGGCGCTGGCCATCGCCTTCACCGACACCGGCTCGCTCGGCAAGCTGTTCTCCGAGGCGCTGGAGAACGTGGACGACAAGCAGATCGAGGGCGTGCATTCCACCGGCGCCAGCCAGTTCCAGCGCTACCGCTTCGGGGTGATCCCGCAGATCCTGCCGGTCTTCGTGTCCCAGGTGCTCTACTACCTCGAATCCAACACCCGCTCCGCCACCGTGATCGGCGCGCTGGGGGCGGGGGGCATCGGCCTGATGCTGGTGGAGACGATGCGCACTTCCCGCGATTGGGAGAACACGCTTTACATCATCGTGCTGACCATCCTTGTGGTGTTCGCGATGGACGCCCTGTCCGGCTGGTTGCGCCGCCGCCTGATCGTGGGGCGGGAGGCGCGGGAGCACTGACCCGCGAACACTGGGAGGACCCCGCATGGCCCGGCTGAGCGAAACCCCCTGGATCGACCCGACGAGCCGGGTGATCGACTCGCAGCTTGGCCGCTATACGGAGGTCATGGCCGGGTCGTGGCTGCTGGAGGTCGCGTTCGGCGACTATTCCTACTGCGCCGGGCGCAACGAGATCGCCTATTCGCGGATCGGCAAGTTCGCCAACATCGCCTCGGGTTGCCGGATCTGCCCGACCAACCACCCCTATCAGCGCGCCTCGCTGCACCATTTCATGTATCGCGCCGCCAGCTACTGGGACGATGCCGAGGATGAGGCGGAGGTGTTCGAGGACCGTCGCCGCAACGGCGTGACCGTCGGCCATGACACATGGTTCGGCTACAACGCCGTCATAATGCCCGGGGTGACGGTGGGCGACGGCGCCATCGTCGCGGCCGGCGCGGTGGTGACGCGGGACGTGGCCCCCTACACGATCGTCGGCGGGGTCGCGGCCTCGGAGATCAAGCGGCGGTTCCCCGAAGCCGTCGCGGACCGGCTGCGGGCCATGGCCTGGTGGGACTGGGACCACGCCTTGCTCCGCGCCCGGCTGGACGATTTCCGGGCGCTGCCGGTGGAGGCGTTCCTTGAAAAATACGAGGGGGCGGCGGCATGACCTGGGACGTCGCGGTGGTCGGGGCCGGGATCCTCGGCCTCGCCCATGCGCTCGCCGCCGCCCGGCGGGGCAAGCGGGTGGTGGTGATCGACCGGGACGCGCAGGCCAACGGCGCCTCGATCCGCAATTTCGGCTTCGTGACCGTGAACGGTCAGCAGGCCGGCGACTGCTTCGCCATGGCTCGCCGGTCGCGCGAGGTGTGGGAGGAGGTCGCCGCGGCGGCCCGCATCCCCGTGCTCCATCGCGGGATGCTGGTGACGGCGCGGCGGCAGGAGGCGGAGGCGGTGATCGACGCCTATCTCGCCACCGACATGGCGCGCGAGACCGGCTGCGCCCGCCTGACCCGGGCCGAAGCCGCGGCCCACGCCCCCATCTCCGACGCGGTGACCGCCGCGCTGTGGTCGCCGGTCGAGCTGCGGGTGGAGAGCCGCGAGGCGATCCCTGCGCTGGCCGCCTGGCTGGAGGCCGCCCATGGCGTGACCTTCCGCCGGGGGGTGGAGGTGCACGCGGTCGAGGCGCCGCGCCTGGAGACCTCCGCCGGGGTGATCGAAGCGGAGACCGTGATCCTCTGCCCCGGCGACGACTATGCCGGGCCTTTCGCCGACCGGCTCTCCGCCTACGGACTGACGCGGTGCAAGCTGCACATGCTGCGCGTGGCGCCCGAGGCGCCGGCGCGGCTGGATGCGGCGGTGATGTCGGATCTCGGCCTCGCCCGCTATCTCGGTTACGCGGAGCTGCCGGAGGCGCGGGCGCTGGCCGCGCGCCTGGATGCGGAGCAGCCGGGGCAGCGGGCGAACGGGGTGCATCTGATCGTTGTGCGCTCCGCCGACGGGACGCTGGTGGTGGGCGACAGCCACCATTACTCGGCCACCCCCGACCCGTTCGCGCCGGACTGGGTCGATGCGCTGATCACCGACGAGATGGAGGCGACCCTGGCCCTGGGCCGCTGGCGGGTGGCGGAACGGTGGCTGGGGACCTACGCCTCGGCTCCCGATCGCTGGCGGCTGACCGACGCGCCCGACGCCGCGACCCGGGTGGCGATCGTCACCGCGGGCTGCGGCGCCTCCACCGGCTTCGGCATCGGCGAGGAGACCGTCTCCGCGCTGTTCGACTGACCGTCACCTCCGCAGGGGCTCACCGGAAAGGACTTCCGCCATGAAATTCCAGGCCGCGATCTTCGACTGGGCCGGCACCATGATCGACTTCGGCTCCTTCGCGCCGATGGGGGTGTTCGTGGAGGCGTTCTCGCGCTTCGGGATCAAGGCGACCATCGCCGACGCGCGCGGGCCGATGGGACGCCCGAAGCGGGCGCATATCCAGGCGATGCTGGGGCAGAACGGCATTCGCCGGCAGTGGGAGGCCGCGCATGGGCGGGCGCCGACCGAGGCGGATGTGGACGCGATCTACGCCATCTTCGTGCCGATGAACGAGGAGGTCGCCCCGCGCTACGCCGCGCTCGTCCCCGGCGCCAAGTCGGCCTATGACCAGCTTCGGGCGCGGGGGATCGCGGTGGGGTCGACCACGGGCTACACGCGCTCGATCATGGCCCGCGTGCTGCCCGCCGCCGCCGCCCAGGGCTACGCGCCCGACTGCGTGGTCTGCGCCGACGACGTGGAGGACGGGCGGCCGGGGCCGGGGCAGATGCTGCGGGCGATGGCGCTGATGGGGGTCTCGGACGGCTCCCGGGTGCTGAAGATCGACGACACCGAGCCGGGCGTCGCCGAGGGCGTGGCGGTGGGCGCGGTGACGGTGGGCGTGGCGCTGTCGGGCAATCACGCGGGGCTGACGCCCGAGGATCTGGCGGCCCTGCCGGCGTCGGAGCGCGACCGGCTGCGCGCCCGGGCGGCGGAGGCGCTGCACGACGCGGGCGCCGACCACGTGATCGACACCGTGGCCGAACTGCCGGCGCTGGTGGCGATGCTGGAGCAGGCGCGGGCCTGAGCCGGGAGGCGCCGGGGCGGGGCCGGAGGCGGGGGCGGGACGCGGGCGCCGCGTCGAGCGCGCGCGCACGGCGCGGTTCCGCCCGCGGCGCATGGAGACCGGGCCCCCGATCCGACCGTCGCGGGCGGGACGTTCCGTCCTTGCCGTGGCGACCGCGCCGCGTATCCGTGCGGCCGGGCGCGCGGCCCCGCCGCTTCGCCCGCGCCTTGCGCGGCGCGCCCGTAGCGCGGGCGGCGAGGGCGCGGGCGGCGATCGACGCGACGGTCCCGCCGTGCCGCGGCCTCTCCGCGGACGGTTCGTCGGTCTCCTCCCCCCGCGCCACGCGGCGCGGTTCGGTCTGGCGCCGAGGCGGACGGGCCGCGCGGGCGCCGCGGCGCCGCCGGCGGTCGGGACGTCGCGCGGCTTCCCCGCCCGGGCGAGGGCGCGTCCTTCGGGGATGGGGAAGAGGCTTGACGCGCCGCGGCGCGGAGAGGATGGGGGGAAGGCGCCGGCGACCGGTTCAGGCCGGCTCCCGCGCCCATCCGCAGTTCCGCCCGTCTCGTCCGGCCTCCCGTCCTCTCCCCGGTTCCGAAGCGCCCCATGCAAGCCGAACTCCTCGCCCTGCCCGCCGACCTCACCCCCGCGCTGTTCGCGCTGATCGCGGGGGCGAGCTTCTGCACCTCGTTCATCACCGCGGCCTTCGGGCTGGGGGGAGGGGTGGCGATGCTGGCGGTGCTGGCCTCGGTCCTGCCGCCGGCGGCGCTGATCCCGGTGCACGGGCTGGTGCAGCTCGCCTCCAACGCCGGGCGGGCGGCGTCCATGGCGAGCCATGTGCGGGCCGAGCGGCTGGCCCCGTTCCTGATCGGGGCGCTGGTGGGCGCGGGGGTGGGGGGCTCGGTCTCCGTGTCGCTGCCGGGCGCGGCGGTGGAGGTGGGGGTGGGCCTGTTCGTGGCCTGGTCGGCGCTGGCCACGCCGCCGGCGGCGCTGGCCAGGGCGGCCTGGGGGGCGGGGTTCGTCTCCACCTTCCTGACCATGTTCTTCGGGGCGACGGGGCCGTTCGTGGCGGCCTATGTGAAGACCCTGAGGCTCGACCGCATGTCCCATGTCGCCACCCATGCGGCGATGATGACCGGGCAGCATCTGATCAAGGTGATCGCCTTCGGGTTCCTCGGCTTCGCCTTCGGGCCCTGGCTGGTTCCGGTGGCGGCGATGGCGCTGGCGGGGCTGGCGGGGACGCTGGTCGGCAAGCGGGTGCTGGCGGGGGCCACCGACGCGCGGTTTCACAGGGTGCTGACCTGGATCCTCTGCGCGCTGGCGGCGCGGCTGGTGTGGAGCGGCGGACGCGACCTGCTGGGATTGTAGGGCGGCGGACGCGATCTGCCGGGATCGCAGGGCGGCGGACGCGACCTGCCGGGATCGCGGCGCGGCGCGGCGCCTTCAGCCGGGGCGGCGGGCGATGAGGCGCAGCATCCGGGCGCGCCCCTGGTGCTTGGCGCCTTCGTCGAGCGCGACCGCGCCCTCCATCAGCTCTTCGAGCGCGAGGCCCGCCGCGGCGACCCAGGCCTCGGCCTCCGCCTCCTGCCAGCGCTGGGAGGACCGCTCCGGCCCCGGCTTGCCGCCCTCGCCGGCGAAGCCCTCCAGCAGCAGCCGGCCGCCGGGGGCGAGGGCGGCGGCGGCGGCCGCGAAACCGGCGCGGCGCAGGCTCTCGGGGCCCTGCAGGTGCAGGAGCGCGACAAGATCCCAGCCCCGCCCCTCCGGCGCCCATTGCGTGACGTCGGCGGCGAAGCGTTCGACCCGGACGCCGGCGGCGCGGTCGCGGGCGGCGGCGCGGGCGACCGCGACGGAGGAGAGGTCGAAGGCCGTGACCGCCGGAGGCGCCGGCGACGCGCCCGTTCCGGCGAGCCAGGTGGAGTTGCGCCCGTCGCCGTCGGCGATCAGCAGGGCGCTGCGCGGCGCGGGGCCCGGGCGGGCCAGCGCCATGCGCAGGAAAAGGTTGGGGACGTCGCCGAACAGGCCCGGCTCGGGCGCCGCGGCGTAGCGGGCGTCCCAGTCCGGCCCGCCGCGGGAGGGGGCGGGCACCTGGGAGGGCGGAGGGGGCGTGTCGGCCGGGGTCATGGCGCGAGCCTAGCGCGCGCGGGGCGCGCCCGCCATGCGCATCGTGGCGAAGGGCGAAGGGCGAAGGGCGAAGGGCGAACGCGGGCGGACCCAGGCTGGAGGCGCCGGCGATAGATCGAATGCGAGGCGGTTCGTCGCGACGTCGCCTCGCACGCCCAGGGGGGACGCCCTATCTTTCGGAGCGATGCCGGGTTCTGCGCCGCCTGCGCCGGGCCCGGCCCCGCATCCCCTCCGGCCCTCCGGAGGGGAGGGTGGGGAGCCGACGCCGAAGCCGCGGGCGGCTGGCCCTCGCGGGCCCGCGGCCGCCGAAGCGCGGCCCGCTCCGGTCGGAGGCGGAACCAAGAAGGGGGGGCGGCGTCGTCGGATGCGGCCCAAAGGCGCGACCCCGCTGCGCGGCTCCGGGGCGCGGCTCCGGGGCGCGGCCCAAGGCTCGGGTCGGGGTTCGGTCCTTGGCTTGGTTCGGAGCTTGTCCCGGAGTTCGGTTCGGGGCTTGAGGCGGAGTCCGCGGACGGATCCGGGCGAGCGCGCGACACCGGGGAACAGGCGCGGCACGCGCCGAGGCGCCTCCCCGCCATACGCGGAACGAGCGTATCGCGCGCGCGGGCGGGCGAGGCGGGCGGCGGCCGGGCGCTCCGCCCCGCCTCTTCGCCCCGCCTCTTCGCCCCGCCTCTTCGCATCGCCTTGCGCCGGCGGGGCGCCGCGCCGGCCCGTGCGCCAGGCCGGGCCCGGGCGCCCGCGGCGCGGGGCGCCGGAGGTTCGGGCGGCGCCGGCGCAGGCCTGGGGAGGAGGCGGCGGTGGGGAGGCCGGGGGCGCGCGTTCCCTGCGGAAGGCGTCCCCGCCGGGGCCGTTCAGCCGCGCCAGAAGCGCGGGGTGAACAGGATCAGCGCCGTCAGGATCTCCAGCCGCCCCAGCAGCATGGCGAAGGCCAGCACCCATTTGGCGGCGTCGGGCAGGGGGGCGAAGTTGCCGGCGGGGCCGATCACCTCGCCCACGCCGGGGCCGACATTGGCCAGGGCCGTCGCCGCCCCGCTGACCGCGGTCAGCAGATCCAGCCCGATCAGCCCCAGCAGCCCCGCCACCACCCCGAAGCTGATCAGGAACATGGTGCAGAAGGCCACCACGGAAATCAGGGTGTCGTTGTCCACCGTGCGGCCCTCGTAGCGGATCGGGGCGACCAGGTTGGGGCTCAGCGTCCGGCGCAGGTCGGCGAACATCGCCTTGGCGGTCAGGATCAGCCGCATCGCCTTGATCCCGCCGGAGGTCGACCCGGTGCAGCCGCCGAACACCGTCACGATCAGGAACACCGTCACCGGACCCGCGCCCCAGAGCGTGTAGTCCTCGGTGGCGAAGCCGGTGGTGGTGACCACCGAGACCACGTTGAACGCCGCGCGCAGCAGCGCGTCATGGGGCGCGGCGATGCCGGTCCAGGTCAGCCAGGCGGCCATGCCCAGGATGATGACGGCGAGCGAGGCGAGGTAGATCGCCACCTGCTCGGACCGCCACATCCCCTTGTGCCACACCCGCAGATACCACACGAAGGGGATCGAGCCCGACAGCATGAACAGGGTGGCCGCGGCGGTGATGAAGTCGTCGTCGAAATGGCCCAGCGAGGCGTCGTAGGTCGAGAACCCCCCCGTCGACACCGTGGTCATCGCGTGCAGCACCGCGTCGAACCCGTCCATGCCGCCGACCTCGTAGACCAGCGCGCAGGCCAGCGTCAGGGCCACGTAGATCCACACCGTCGCCCCGGCGAAGCGGGCGGCGGAGCCCAGCTCCTTGTCCGCGGTGTCGGAGCTTTCGGAGCGGAACAGCTGCATGCCGCCCACGCGCAGCATCGGCAGCACCGCGATGGCGGTGACGATGATGCCGATGCCGCCGATCCATTGCAGCATCGCCCGCCAGATCAGCAGCCCCGGCGCGGTCGCGTCGAGGCCGGTCATCACCGTGGAGCCGGTGGTGGTCAGGCCGGACATGGCCTCGAAGAAGGCGTCGTGCTCGGACATGCCCGACAGATGCAGGGGCAGCGAGGCGGTCGCGGCGGCTGTCAGCCAGGCGAAGGTGGTCATCGGAAAGGCGTGGCGGGCGCGGAAGCCGCTGTAGTCCGGGCGCTGGGCGGCGACGGCCACCAGCGCGCCGAGGGTCACGCACAGGAACGAGGACAGAAGGAACGGGCGCGCATGGCTGGGGTCCGCGGCGGCGGGGATCAGCATGATCGCGCCCACCAGCACCGCCACCATTCCGTTCATGCGCAGCACGAGCTGCACGCGGCGTCTCCTCCGCTCCGTCCCGATGCGGGCGGCCTCGGCGGACCTGTCCCGATGCGGGCGAAGGTCGGGCGGAACCCGGGGCGCGTCAATCGCTTGGCGTTCGAATTCGGGGGGGCGCGCTGATATGGCCGCAGGGCGGCGGGCATGGGCGGGGCCGCGGAGGAGGGGCGCGGCGGGGATGACGAGACGGTCCCGTCGGGCGCCGCCCGTCCCGCGCCGCGCGGGCGCCGGGTCGCCGCCCTCGTCCGGGGCGGCGCGCGGCTCCGCTCCCGGACGAGCGCGCGGACGAGCGCGCGGCGGGAGACCTGGCGGGAGACCTGGCGGGGGGGCGGCTGCGGGTCAGTCGTCGCGGGTCGGGGCCTGGCGGAGGGCTTTCACCTCGCCCCGCTGGGACTTGGCGGCGAGCCGGCGGCGCTGGGAGCCGAGGGTGGGTTTGGTGGCGATGCGCCGCCGGGGCCGCTCCAGCGCCTTGCGGATCAGGTCGGCGAGCCGCTCGCGCGCCTCCTCCCGGTTGCGGGACTGGGAGCGGTGGGTCTCGGCGCGGATGATCAGCGCCCCCTCCTCGGTCCAGCGCCGCCCGGCGAGCCGGCGCAGCCGGGCCTTGGCGTCGGCCGGCAGATGCGGGGATCGGGCGGCCTCGAACCGCAGCTCGACGGCGGTGGAGACCTTGTTGACGTTCTGCCCGCCCGGCCCGGAAGCGCGGGTGAAGCTCTCGGTCAGCTCCCAGTCGGCGATGGAGACGGCGTCGGTGACGCGGAGCATGGCGCGGGTTCCGCAGGAGGTGGGGGACGGTTTCGGGGTCGCCCGCAACCTGCACAAGCCGGGCGACGCGGGCAAGGGGATCGGGCGGGGCGACGCCGCGCGACGACCCGGACGGGGGCGGCGACGGGGCGCCCGCGCGGCGCGGGGGACGGGCGCCGGGCGGAGCCGGGGGGGCGGAGCCGGGGGCGCGCTCCGCAGGACGTGGTCCCGGCCGCGACGCCGCCGGAGCGGCCGGCAGGTCCCGGCGGTTCCGGGATGCGCCGCAGGGCGCGCGCCGCGCCCGGGGCGTTTCTCCTGCGAGCGCGCCCTGCGGGACGGACCTGGAAAGCGGTTCGGAAAAAGCGCCCGAAAAAGGCAAGGACCGCGGCGTGAGCCGCGGTCCCCGTGAGCCGTGGAACCTGAAAGCGGGCGGGGTCTGTCACCCCGGCGCCCGGGCCATCGGAAAGGAGGCTGCTCGCTATTCGCGAACCCCGAACGCCGACCCGACTTTCTGCTCCAACATCTCACTCGACATCAGACCACCTCCTTTCACGTTGTTGAACCTGTAGATAAACGATGCGCCTCAACCCGCGGCCGGTCCAGAGAAATATTCGCGCGATACTCAAAAAAACCTCTTAATCGGCGCCGCATCTGGGGGTAGACTCTGCGCGCACCGCGATAGGCGCCCCCTGGGCCCCGCGGCGCGCGTCGGATAGCTCCGGAGCGGAACCGTCTCGCTTGCGGACCTGACGTCTGTTTCCCGCCGCCGCCCCCCCCCTGAAACGCGAGACGTGAAACGCAAAACGCCCGGCCGAGGGGGCCGGGCGTTCGGGCGCGGGCGAAACGGGGGCGCGGGGCTCAGCCCGGCAGCATCCCCAGCGCGTTCATGTAGAGTTCGAGCATCGCCTCCTCCTCCGACCGCTCCTCCGGCTTCTTCTTGCGGAGCGCCACGATCTTGCGGAGCGTCTTGGCGTCGAAGCCGTTGCCCTTGGCCTCGGCGTAGACCTCCTTGATCTGCTCGGCGACCTCCTTCTTCTCCTCCTCCAGCCGCTCGATGCGCTCGACGATGGCGCGGAGCTGGCCGGCGGAGACCGTGGTGGTCGAGAAATCGTTGTCGTCGTCGTCGGACATGGCGGGGCTCCGATGACCGCGCAGGGGGCGGTGAGGGGCGGGGAATCGAGGGGCGGACGCTAGTCGCAGCAGCCCGTCGCGGCAAGGGCGCGGGCGATGGCGGGGCGCGGGGGGCGCTCAGACCCGCCCGACCAGCGACATCGCCTCCCCGGCCCGGGCCGCCTCCCGCCGCAGCCAGCGGATGAAGGCGGCCAGCGCCGGGCGGGCGGGGCCGGGGCGGCGGGCGAGGTGGTAGCCCAGCCGTCCGCCCAGGTCGTCGTCCTCGAACAGCCGCACCAGCCGGCCGGCGGCGATGTCGTCCTCCACGAAGACCTTGCCGGCCAGCGCGATCCCCTGCCCCTCCAGCAGCGCGGGATAGAGCATGTAGCCCGGCATGGCCGCGCCGCCCGCCAGATGCGGGCCGGTCACGCCTTCGGAGGCGAGCCAGTCGCGGATCTCCTCGGTTCCCTGCTCCTGCAGCCAGGGCAGGGAGAGCAGATCGGCCGGCTCGCGCACCTCGCGCCCCGCCACCAGCGAGGGCGCGGCGACGATGACCTTGGGGGCGGCGATCAGCAGCCGGGTCTCCAGCCCCGGCCAGTCGCCGTCGCCGTAGCGGATGGCGAGGTCGGGGCCGCCGGGGCCGAGGTCCACGGTGCGCGCCGAGGGGTCGAGGTCCAGCTCGATCTCCGGATGCGCGGCGCGGAAGCCGCCCAGGCGCGGGATCAGGAAGCCGACCGCGAAATTCGGAGTCATGGTGACGCGCAGCGGGCGGGCGGCGTCCTCGGCCCGGAAGGCGTCCAGCGCGGCGCGGATGGCGCCGAACCCCTCGGTCAGCCCCCGCGACAGGGCGGCGCCGTCGGCGGTGAGGGCGAGGCCCCGCCCGGCGCGCACGATCAGCGCGCGGCCCAGCTCGTCCTCCAGCCGCCGCACGTTCTGGGCGACGGCGGCGTGGGAGACGTTCATCTCCCGCCCCGCCTCGGAGAAGGAGAGGGTGCGGGCGGCGGCCTCGAAGGCGCGCAGGGCGGCCAGCGAGGGAAGGGGGGCGGGGCGGTTGTCCGGGAGGGAGG
>JAYZWL010000092.1:0-16249 GCA_036154955.1 Pseudomonadota bacterium
CCGGGCCTGTGCGCGCTGGCCGCCGCGCTGGCGGCGCTGTCGCTGGCGCCGGGGCTCGCCCGCCTGCCGGCGCTGGTCGGGTTCGGCTGAGCCGTCTCGCCTCGACCCGACCCGAATCGCATCTCGACGCAACCGTTCGCCTCGTGCAGAACTTGCACCGGGCCGCGGACCGCGCGGGACAGGGGAGAAGCATGCAGGCCGACGTCGCCATCATCGGAGCCGGGGTCATCGGCGTATCCGCCGCCTTCCGGCTGGCCGAGGCCGGGCTGAGCGTGGTGATGATCGAGCGCGACGGGGTGGGGCGGGGCGCGAGCTTCGGCAACGCCGGCGCGCTCGCCTTCGACGATATCGAGCCGCTGGCCTCCCCCGGCGCCCTGCGCCGCGCGCCGCGCTGGCTGGTCGACCCGCTGGGCCCGCTGTCGCTGCCGCCCGCCTATCTTCCCGCCATCGCGCCCTGGCTGTGGCGGTTCTTCCGGGCCGCCAACAGGGCGACCTATGCGAAGGGCCTCGCCACCCATGCCGGGATGATGCGGCTGGCGGCGGCCGAAAGCGCCTCGCTGGTCGAGGCCGCCGGCCTTTCCCACATGGTCAGCCGCGACGGCGCGCTGGATCTTTACGAGAGCCCGGCGGAGTTCGAGGCGGCCCGCCCGGTCTGGGAGGCGCGCCGGGCGCACGGGATCGAGCACCGGATCCTCGACCGCGACGCGATCGAGGCGCTTCAGCCCGGCCTCGCCCCCGAGCTCGCCCAGGGCGCGTTCTCGCCCGGCTGGCGGGCGGTGTCGGACCCGTTCGACTATGTGCGCGCGCTGGCCGCCGCCGCGATGGCGCGCGGGGTGGAGGTGCGCCGCGGCGCGGCGGAGGCGGTGATCCCGGAGGGCGAAACCGTCACCGTGCGCCTGCGCGGCGGCGCCGACGTGGTCGCGGGCCGGGCGCTGATCGCCGCCGGGGCCTGGTCGAAACCCCTGATCGAGCCGCTGGGAGAGCGCGCGCCGCTGGAGACGGAGCGCGGCTACAACACCACCCTCCCCCCCGGCGCCTTCGACCTGCGCCGGCACATCACCTTCCCCTCCCACGGCTTCGTGGTCTCGCGCCTGACCTCCGGCATCAGGGTCGGGGGCGCGGTGGAGCTGGCGGGGCTGAAGCGGGCGCCGGATTTCCGCCGGTCGGAGACGATGCTGGCCAAGGCCAAACGCTTCCTGCCCGGGCTGGCGACGGAGGGGGGGACGCAGTGGATGGGCTTCCGCCCGTCGATGCCGGATTCGATCCCCGCCATCGGCGCCGCGGCGCGCGCGCCCCGGGTGCTCTACGCCTTCGGGCACGGGCATCTGGGCATGACCCAGTCGTCGGGCACGGCGCGGCTGATCGCGGACCTGGCGCTCGGCCGTCCGCCGGCGCTCGACCCCGCGCCGTTCTCGCTCGCCCGCTTCGCCTGAGGACCCCATGGCCCGCCACGCCTTCTTCTGCCTCGACGGCCATACCTGCGGAAACCCTGTGCGGCTGGTGGCCGGCGGGGGGCCGCTTTTGTCGGGGGCCACGATGCTGGAGCGGCGGGCCGATTTCCTCGACCGTTTCGACTGGATCCGCCGCGGCCTGATGTTCGAGCCGCGGGGGCATGACATGATGTCGGGGGCGATCCTCTATCCGCCGACCCGGCCCGACTGCGATATCGGCGTGCTCTATATCGAGACCTCGGGCTGCCTGCCGATGTGCGGGCACGGGACCATCGGCACGGTGACCATGGCGCTGGAACATGGGCTCGTGACCCCGCGGGAGCCGGGGGTGCTGCGTCTCGACACCCCCGCCGGCCCGGTGGGCGTGACCTACCGGATGGAGGGCGGGTTGGTGGAGGAGGTGCGCCTGACCAACGTCCCCGCCTTTCTGGCGGCCGAGGGGATCGCGGTCGACCATCCCGCGCTGGGCCGCCTGACGGTGGACGTGGCCTATGGCGGCAACTTCTACGCCATCGTGGACGCGCAGGAGAATTTCCGGGACATGGCGGAGTTCACGGCGGCGGAGCTGGTCGCCCTTTCCGGTCCGCTGCGCGCCGCGCTGAACGACGCCCATGACTTCGCGCATCCCGAGGCGCCGGAGATCCGGGGCCTGAGCCATGTGATGTGGACCGGCGCGCCGACCGCGCCGGGCGCCACGGCCCGCAACGCGGTGTTCTACGGGGACAAGGCCATCGACCGCAGCCCCTGCGGCACCGGCACGTCGGCGCGCATGGCGCAATGGGCGGCGCAGGGGCGGCTCTCCCCCGGCGACGCCTTCGCGCATGAAAGCGTCATCGGATCCGTGTTCCACGGCCGGGTGGAGGCGGCGGCCGAGGTCGCCGGACGTCCCGCCATCGTGCCCTCGGTCGCCGGCTGGGCGCGTCTGACCGGCCTGAACACGATTTTCATCGACGACCGCGATCCCTACGCGCACGGTTTCCAGGTGATTTGAGTCGCGTTCGTCCCCCCGCCGCGTTCCCCTTCCCCCGCCGCGTTCCTCTCTCCCCGCGTTCGACCGTCCGCCGCGTTGCGCCTGCGCCGTCAAGTCGCGGCCCCGTCTTCCTTCCCGACTCCGAAAGCCCACGGACCATGACCGACATCGTCGCCGAGCGGGACGCCTGGCTCGCCATGCATCCGGAGCGCGCCATGTCCATCGGCGGGCGGCGCTGGGGAATGATCGAGGTCGGCGGCGAGGACGAAAGCGACGACGCGGCGCCCGATGCGCCGCAGGGCGAGACGGCGGTGCCGGCGGAGAGCGCGGCGGGCGGCGCCGGTCCCGCCGCGGACGAGCCCGTCGCCGACGCCGCCGGGGCGGAGGCCGATCCGACGCCCCTCGCCCTGCTGCTGCCCGGCAGCCTCGGGCGGGCCGACATCCTGTGGCGGGTCATGTCGCGGCTGGAAGGACAGGCCCGGATGATCTCCGTCACCTATCCGGCGACCCATGACATGACGGTCTGGGCCGACGACCTCGCGCGCCTGCTCGACCGCGCGGGGGCGGAACAGGCGGGGGTCTACGGGACGTCCATCGGCGGCTATCTCGCCCAGTTGTTCGCGGCGCGCCATCCGGATCGGGTGTCGCGGCTGGTGATCGCCAACACCGTCGCCTCCGTGGCGTTCCTGGCCGACGTGCCCCCCTATGCCGGCGACCCGATGCGCACGCCGATGTCCCAGCTGCGCGAGGGCTTCGGCCGCGGGCTGATGGACTGGGCGGTGCGCCATCCCGACCAGGCCGACGCGGTGGCGCTGGTGCTGTCGGAGATCCGCGGCCGCATTCCCGCCCGCAATCTGCGCGCCCGGCTGATGGCGCTGCGCCACGCGCCTCCGGCGCCGGCGATCCCGCTGCCGGCGTCCCGGATCTCGCTGATCGAATCCTCCGACGATCCGGTGATCGACGCCGCCCGGCGCGAAGGGCTGCGCGCCCATCTGCGCCCCGGCGTGGTCTACCGGTTCGCCGAAGGCGGCCATCACGCCTTCATCATGCGCCCCGGCCTCTACGCCGCGGCGATGGCCGAGGGGCTGGGCCTGACGCCGCCCGGCGCGGGGCCTTGGGGGACCGGGGCGCTGCGGGTGCGCTGAGGGGACGGCGCGGCGCGGGGGACGCGGGGAGCGCGCGACGCGGGGCGCGGGCGCGGGGTCAGAACGGCATCAGCGCCGGAACCAGCCCCACCGTCGCGGCCATCGCGATCAGGCTCAGCGGCGCGCCCATCTTCAGGAAATCCGCGAAGCGGTAGTCGCCCGGCCCCACCACCAGCATGTTCACCGGCGAGGCCACCGGCGTCATGAAGGCGGTGGAGGCCGCCACGGCCACCGTCATCGCGAACGGGGCGGGGGAGGCCCCCAGCCCCGCCGCCAGCTCCAGCGCCACGGGGGCGAGCAGGATGGCGGCGGCGGTGTTCGACATCACCAGGCTCAGCCCCATGGTCAGCGCGAACAGCAGCGCCAGCGTGGCCCGCGGCCCGGCCCCCGACACCGCCGCCAGCAGCGCGTCGGCGGCCAGGCTCGCGCCGCCGGTCCGCTCCAGCGCCAGGGCGAAGGGCAGCATGCCCGCGATCAGCATCAGGCTGCGCCAGCGCAGGGCGCGATAGGCCCCGTCCGCGTCGATGCAGCCCGAGACGCCGAGGATCAGGCAGCCGATCAGCGCCGCCTCGACATTGCCGGTCCAGCCCGTGACCATCAGCGCCACCATGACCGCGAGCCCGGCCAGCGCCCAGGGCGCGCGGGCGGCCTGCGGGGCCACGTCCCCCAGCTCCTCCGGCAGGGCGAGCGGGATCAGCTCCCCCGCCCGCCGCCCGCCGGGACCGGCCGCGCCGCCCAGCCGGCCGATCGCCGGCCAGGGCCCGGCCACCAGCAGCGTGTCCCCGGCGCGCAGCGGCTCATGCGGGGCGGCGGGGGCGGCGGGGTCCCGCCCGTGGCGCAGGCCGATCACCGACAGGCCGAAGCGGGTGCGGAACCGGCTTTCCACCGGGCTTTTGCCGATCAGGGCGCTGTCGGGGGCGACGAGGATCTCGGCCATGCCCACCTCCCGCGACATGCGGGCCAGCCAGTCCGGCGGCGGCGGGGCGGAGACGAGGCCGAGGGCCGCCGCGCGCCGCTCGATCGCCGCTCCGCCCTCCGGGCCCGCCCCGGCGACCAGCACCAGGTCCCCGGCGGACAGCCGCGTTTCGGGCCGGGGCGGGATCACCCGCCGTCCGAAACCCTCCGCCCGCTCCACCGCCAGCAGGGTCAGCCCGTCGGCGCCGTGCAGGCCGAGCTCCGACAGCGGATGGCCGGCGGCCGCGGCGCCCGGCGGGACCTCCAGCATCCGCAGCCGGCCGTCGAGGCCGTAAGCCTCCGCCCAGCCGGCCAGCCGCGGCGCGGGCCGCGCGTCCGCGCCCGCGTCCGCGTCCGGCGGGTCCTCCGCCTGCGGCCGGTCGAGCAGGCGGCGGGCGGCCAGCATCCAGGCCACCGCGCCCAGCAGCACCGGGACCCCGATCGGGGTGACGTCGAAGAAGCCGAACCCGTCGAGCCCGCGGCGGATCAGCTCGCCATGCACCACCAGGTTCGCGGGCGTGCCGACCAGGGCCATCATGCCCGAGATCAGCGCCCCGGCCGACAGCGGCATCAGCAGCCGTCGGGCCGGGACGCCGCCGGCGCGGGCCATGCGCAGGGCCACCGGGATCAGGATGGCGACCACGGCGGTCGACGACATCACCGCCCCCATCAGCGCCGCCGCGACCATCAGCAGCGCGATCAGCCGTCCCTCGGAGCGGCCCGCGCGCGCCGCTAGCAGGTCCCCAAGCCGGGCGGCGACGCCGGTGCGCGCCAGCCCCTCGCCGATCACGAACAGCGCCGCGATCATCACCACCGAGGGGTCGGAGAAGCCGGCCAGCGCCTCGCGCGCCGAGATCACGCCGGTCAGGGGCAGGGCCAGCAGCATCAGGAAGCCGACGATGTCCATGCGCGGCCGGTTGAGCACGAACATGACCGAGGCGGCGGCGAGCAGGAAGAGCACGATGGCGAGGTCCGGGGTCATCGGCGCTCCGGGTGGAGAAGCGGGCGGGCGGTTCAGGCTGGCACGCCCCGCCCCGCCGCGCCACGCGCGGGAGGTCGCGGGACGGGGTCGGGCCTCGTCGCGTCGCCGCGACATCGTCCCGCCCGCCGTCCCCCCTTGGCGGCCTCCCGTCCGCCGCCGCTCAGGCGGCCGGATCGAGCGCCATCGCCTCCCCGTGCAGGAAGCAGGCGCGCCGGAACAGCGCCAGATCGGCGGGGTTGGGCAGGCGCAGGTCGGCGCGGCCGGGAAGCGCGGCGCGGGCCGGGTCGTAGGCGGCGCGCACCTGCGCGAGGCAGACCACCGTCGCCCCGGTCCGCGCGGCGAGCCCGGCCAGCACCTCCACCTGCGCCGCCAGCGGCGGTTTCTCCCGATCCTGGTCGAGCGCCTGAAGATAGTCGATCACCGCCACGTCGCCCGGCGCGGCGTCCGCGAACCGGTCCGCGATCCAGTCCGCCGCGATCGCCTCCGACGCCGCGAGGTCGAGGCCCGGCGCCTCCGGATCGGCGCCGATCCCGGCGAGGCGGGCCCGGGTCTCCGCCTCGGTCCAGTCCAGCGTGTAGAAGCCGCCCCGTCGCCCGGCGCGAGCCGCGGCGACGGCGAGGCCGAGGCCCAGCAGGGTCTTGCCGTGTCCCGGCCGCGCGGCGATCAGCGCCAGCTCTCCCGGCCGCAGGGCGGCGGCGAGCCGGGCGACCTGCGCCGGCCGGTCCGGCGCCGGGGGCGGGGCCGCGCGGGCCGAGAGCAGGCTCCAGGACCCGAAACCCTCGGCCCGGGCGAGCCGGTCGAGCGCCGCGTGCAGGGGCGCGCCGGTCTGCCGGGCGATGACCCGGGCGCGGCGTTTCAGAACGGGGATGGGGGCGGAAAGCGCGGGGCGCGTCATGGGGAACCTCCCGTCGCGGGCGGCGGACGCATCCCCTCCTTCTGCGCGGCCCGGACGAGGGCGGGACGATGGCGGAGGCCCTGCGCGGTCGGCGCTTTCCCGGCGGAGGGGGGAGGCCCGGGCGGGCCGTGGGGGGAGGATGGCATGGCGGGCGCCTGGGGGGCAAAGGAAAAGGGGAGAGCCTGGCGATGGCCCTCTCTAGTCGCCGCGCGGGCGGGCGACGCTGGCGCAGGAGCGTGACAACTCGGTGTTCGCAGGCGCGTTGCGATGGTGCTGCATCAGCTATCGCAAAGTAGCTTGGGACCCGGCTCTAACTGCACTGGAGATCGATGTCGGCAGAGGAGCAACCTCGCGGAGGTGGCGAAGGGCGGGAAGCGGGTAGACTGTTGTATAATATCTCACGGATTGCAATGCTCCCACCTTGTCGATCATTAATCAGACTCACATGGACGTCATGCATACATCCGCACTGTCACTGCGAGAAATTCTGAATGTCGCAAGCGCATCCAAAGAAAATAAGAGTAATTTTCTTCAAGTTGTGGCTGAGCACCTGGCTCTGCGTGGGTTGGGCGCAAGATCGCAGGTCGTCTCAATTCTTGTATCAAGGCTTTTGGAGATCAAGGCGGACATCGAGGTTCTCCCTGTCAGCGAGGAGATGAAAGATCACCTCAGAGTTCAGCTGAGGCCTTTTAACGCGATCTTAAATTTTCAGCACCTTCATATGAGCATCGAGCAGGCGAAGGCGCATTTCCTTAAGCCAGAATCTTTAGTTGGACTCATGAACATTCACTTGGCGCTGACGGGTCACGTTGTCCGGACTGTTCTTGAATCTAGCGACGCGGAAAGCCTGGCGGAAAGTTTTCGCGTCATTGCGCGACAAATTGAGAGCGAGGACCTCCCTGAAAGCTTGAGGCGCTCACTGTTGAAGCGGACCTATCAGATGGCGTCGATATTAGATCATTACTATGCTTTCGGACCTGACGATCTCCAAGAAGAGCTAGAGGGCCTAGTCGGCGCAATGGTGGTGAGCCCACCTCCTCAAGGCTCCAAGGTGGCGAAGATTTACAGAGACCTTGCGACTCTCGCAGTGGCGGGCCTCGGTCTCCTTGCGGCCGTTGACACAAGCTTAGGCAAAGTTGTGTCAATCACTGAGAATGCCTCCAAGTTGGTCGAATACGTTGACGACGCGGGCCCAAGCGGCGAAGGGCGGAATCCTATGTCAGTCGGGGAGAGTTGATCTCGTGAACGCTCCGCTAGGCTGCATTTCTAAATAGATTAGAAATTTTTGTGGCGACTTCGGCTGGGATAACTTGAAGCGATACATTTTGCGGGACTCGGATGCCGGGCCATTGCCGGTGCACATCGCTACGCGCTGCTCGCGTTGATTGGCGACCGTCACCCTAGTGTCAGGAAGGTCCGCAAGGCCTCTCGCGGAGACGAGCGGAGCCTAAAAAATGCGTTCGGAGCGATCGCAGAAATCTGTAACGTATTGGCAAACTATTCGGGCTGGAACTGTGCCGTATACGCGAAAGGGGCGGCCGAAGCCGCCCCCTTTTCCTGTTCCGCCTGGCCCCCCCGTCAGCCCAGCGGCAGGCGCTGCTTGACGAGCGTGGTCCAGTAGGAGCAGCCCCAGGTCATCGCCTCGTCGTTGAAGTCGTATTCGGGGTGGTGCAGGCCCGCGCTCGGGCCGTTGCCGACGAAGATCATCGCGCCCGGGACCTCGTTGAGCATGAACGAGAAGTCCTCGCCGCCCATCGCCGGCGACCATTCCTGGTCCACCCGGCCCTCGCCCGCGACGGCCAGCGCCGCGGCGGCCGCCCGCTCGGCCCCGATCTCGGAATTCACCGTGACCGGATACATGCGGATGTAGTCCAGCGTGGCCTTGGCGTCGTAGGCGTCGGCGATGCCCTGCACGGCCTTGGCGATCCGCGCCTCCACCAGGTCGCGCACCTCCTCGTCCAGCGTGCGCACGGTGCCGGTCAGCTTGATCGCCTGCGGGATCACGTTGAAGGCGTCGCCGCCGTGGATCGTGGTGATCGAGATCACCGCCGATTTCAGCGGGTCGAGATTGCGGGACACGATGGTCTGCAGCGCCTGCACCAGCGCCGAGGTCGCCATCAGCGGGTCCACGGTGTTGTGCGGGAAGGCGGCGTGGCCGCCCACGCCCTCGATGGTGATGCGCACCTCGTCGACCGAGCCCATCAGCGGGCCGGCGCAGATCGCGAACTCGCCCAGCGGCAGGTTCGGCTTGTTGTGCATCCCGTAGACCTCGTCCAGCGGCCAGCGGGTCAGCATGCCGTCGTCGAGCATGGCCTTGGCGCCGGCGCCGCCTTCCTCGGCGGGCTGGAAGATCACCAGCACCGTGCCGTCGAAGGCCCGGCTCTCGGCCAGCGCCTTCGCGGCGCCCAGCAGCATGGTGGTGTGGCCGTCATGGCCGCAGGCATGCATCTTGCCGGGGACGGTCGAGGCCCATTCGGCCCCCGTCTCCTCCTCGATGGGGAGCGCGTCCATGTCGGCGCGCAGGCCGATGGCGCGGCCCGATTTGTTGGACGATCCGCGGATCACGCCGACCACGCCGGTGCGGCCGATCCCCTCCACCACCTCGTCCACGCCGGCTTCGCGCAGGGCCGCGGCGACCTTGGCGGCGGTGGCGTGCACGTCGTAGAGCAGCTCGGGGTTGCGATGCAGGTCGCGGCGGAATTCGGTCAGCTCGGGCAGCGACTTCGCCACCCAGTTCTCGACGGCCATGGGGTTCCTCTCAGGACTCTTCGGGTTCCATGCGGTAGCGGAAGTCGCAGTGACTGGCGCCCTTCATGATGGTCTGGGTGCGGGTCAGCTTCATCTTGGGATTGTAGCCGATGCAGAAATCGCCGTCCCGGTTGCAGGACAGAAGGTGCCCGATGTCGCCGAGCCCCATCTCCTTGTACATCTCCGAATAGCGGCAGCGCACGACGTTGAAATCGAGGTGATCCTCGTCGGCGCGGATCTGCTCGATCCGCAGCGCGTCGTCCTTCTGCCAGAGCGGCATGATGTCGGCGAAGTCCTTGAGGCCCGGCTCGCGGCCCAGCGCCTCGGCGAAGCCCTTGCCATGCTCGACGGCGGAGGCGGTGACCGCCTCGCCGATCAGGGCCTTGGCCTCGTCCTCTCCGTATTTGGCCTTCGCCGTCTCGTAGACGTGCTTGAGCACCAGCGCCTCGATGCGGCGGCGCTCCAGAATGGGCATGTCGTCCATGTCGGTTCCTCCCTTGGCCGCGGCCTTCGCCCGGCGGTCAGTCGAACGTTATCAGTCGAACTTCGGTTCGGTGTGGTCCTTGCGGCGCATCCAGGCGAGGTAATAGGGCGCGATGCGTCGCCCGATCTCGTGGAAGGGCAGGGGGGCCGGTTCGGAGACGGGCAGCGCCAGCTCCTCCACCGGGACGCCCGCCACCGCGGCGGCCATCTCCCGGCCCATGGAGACCGAGAGCGCGACGCCCCGCCCGTTGCAGCCGATCCAGGCCCAGCCGTCGGGGCCGAGCTTGTGGACGCGGGGATAGCGGTCCCAGGTCATGCCGATATAGCCGTTCCAGACATGGGTCATCTTCGGCGCGCCCATCTCGGGGAAGGCCTCGGCCATGCGCTTGGCGGCGGTCGCCTTGACCCGCTCGCCGGCGTTCCACGGACCGATGACGGCGCCGCCGGTGATCAGCCGGTTGCGGGCGTCGTAGCGGAAGAAGCGCAGGTCGCCGCGGGTGTCGGAAACCGCCTGCCGCCCGGGCAGGATCTTGGCGCGCAGGTTGTCGCCCAGCGGCTCGGTCGCCATCTGCCAGCTGAGGACCGGGACCACGGTGCGCGACAGCTTCGGCGCGAGACTTTTGGTGATGAGGTCCGTATAGGCGTTGGTGGCCAGCACCAGCGCCTTCGCCTTGACCTCCCCGTCCGGGGTCTTCACCCGCCAGTGGTCGCCGTCGCGGGTCCATTCGGTGACCGGGCTGTCCTCGTGGATCACGGCGCCGCGGCGCTCGGCCGCCAGCGCCAGCCCGCGGGCGAGGCCCAGCGGGTTGATGTGCCCGCCGGTGGGGTTGTACATGCCCCCATACCAGAAATCGGTGCCCAGCATGTCCGCGGCGGCCTTGCGGTCCAGCAGCTCGGCCGGGAAGCCGTGGCGGTTCCACGCCTCGACCCGCTTCTGCGAAAGCTTGATGCGGCCGGGGGAGTGGGCGGGCTGGAACCAGCCCGACTGCTCGGCCTCCGCGATCTCCATGATCCCCTCTTCGCGGGCGACCTGGAACAGGTAGTCGGCCGAAGCCCCGACCAGCTTCGCCAGCCTGCCCCCGGCCTCGCCGTATTTGGCGACCATGCCGTCGGGCTCGGCGGCGGTGAGGGTGGGGATGACCTGGCCGTTGTTGCGCCCCGAGGCGCCCCAGCCGACCGCGTTCGCCTCCAGCACCACCACGCCGAGACCGCGGCGCGCGAGATGCAGCGCCGTCGACAGGCCCGAGAAACCGGCCCCGATCACCACCGCGTCGGCCTCGACCGTGCCGGTCAGCCGGGGCGCGGGGGCGCGGGCGGCGGCGGAGGCCGCCCACATCGAGGGCGGGAAGGGGGCGATCATGCGAGGGCTCCTGCGGGGACGAAGGGGGTTTCGTGGGGCATCCAGAACCAGCGCAGGGCCTCGGTTTCCGGATCGAACGGCGTCTGCCCCGGCGAGGCCGGAGCCGCGGCATCGGCGATGCGCGCGGCCTCCGCCAGGCAGGCGGCGAAGTCGGGCGGGGTCTCGGCCGCCGCGGCGGGCGCGGTCCAGAGATCGGCGAGGCACGCGGGCCCCGCGGCCTCCGGGGCCCGGCCCTTCGCCCGCCACACGCCCGCGCGGGCGTCGAGGTCGTAGAGCGGCAGCAGGTCCAGCCCGCGGGCGGCGACGAAGCCCACCGCGTCGGCGATGTAGTCCACCACCTCCTCGGCGAAGAAGTAGTTCACCCCCAGCCGCGCCCAGCCCGGCCGGAAGGCCGACAGCCCGCGGGCCACCGCACGCTCATGCGCCTCGGCCCGCGCCGCGTCGATGCCCAGCAGCGCGTGCCCGTAGGGCCCGGCGCACGAACACCCGCCGCGGGTCTGCAGCCCGAACAGGTCGTTGAGCAGCGCCACCACGTAGTTGTGGTGCAGAAGCCGCCCGCGGACCCGGAGGTTGAACGAGAAGATGCCAAGCCGCTCGGCCTCCGGCGGGCCCAGCAGCTCCATCCCCGGGATGGCGCGCAGGCGGGCGTCGAGCCGGGCGGCGAGCGCGGCTTCGCGGGCCTCGATCTCCTCCTCCCCGATCTCGGTCTTGAGCAGCAGGACCAGGCCGGCGCGGATGTTGTCGACGATCGCGGGCGTGCCCGCCTCCTCCCGCCGCTCGGGGTCGGAGACGTAGGTGCGTCCGGTCTCGGTCACATAGGACACGGTGCCGCCGCCGGGCACGGTGGGGATCGGGCAGGCCAGCATGTCCCGGTCCGCGACCAGCACGCCCGAGGCGCCGGGGCCGCCGGGGAACTTGTGGGGCGACAGGAACGCGGCGTCGATCCGGTCCTCCGCCCCGGTCCCGGCCATGCGGATCGGGATATAGGGGCCGCCGCCGGCGAAATCGCACACGAAGCGCCCGCCATGGGCGTGCATCAGCCGGGCGATGGCGGCGATGTCGGTCCGAACCCCGGTGACGTTGGAGGCCGCCGAGAACGCGCCGATAAGCCGGCCGGTGACGCCCTCGGGCCCCTGCGCCGAATTAACCGCCGCCAGCTCGCGGCCCAGCGTCTCCAGGCAGATCCCGCCGCGGCCGTCGAGCGGGATGCGCACCAGCCGCGCCCCGCATTCCCGCCAGGGCAGGTCGTTGGAGTGATGCTCATAGGGCCCCACGAACACCGTGTCCCCGGGGCCGAGCGCCAGCGCCCGCACCAGCTTGTCCGACGCCGCCGTGGCGCCCGAGCCGGTGAAGATCACCGCGTGCCCCTCGTCCGCGCCCACGCCGCGGCGCACCGCCTCGCGGGCCATCTCGCGCAGGCGGGTGGTCTGGCGGCCGGTGTAGGAGGTCTCGGTATGGGTGTTGCCGTAGGAGGGCAGCACATGGGCGCGGATCGCGTCCTCGATGAAGCCCAGCGCGCGGCCCGAGGCCACGTAATCGGCATAGACCAGCGGCCGCGGCCCGAACGGGCCGGGAATGGCCGCGCCGTCGCCGAGCACCTGGGCGCGGACGTCCTCGATGGTGGGGCGGAAGGGTTTCATGCGGCGTCGTCCTTCAGGACCGGCGGGGTCCAGTCCCGGCCGGGAATCGAGGAAAGCAGTTTGCGCGTGTAGGGATGGGCGGGGGCGGCGAAGATCTCGGCCACCGGCCCCATCTCCACCACCTTGCCCTTCTCCATCACCGCCACCCGGTCGCAGAGCTGGGCGGCGACGCGCAGGTCATGGGTGACGAAGAGCAGCGACAGGTCCAGCCGCTCGCGCAGGTCGGCCAAGAGCTTGAGCACCTGCGCCTGCACCGAGACATCGAGCGCGGAGACCGGTTCGTCCGCCACGATCACCTTCGGCTCCATCGCCAGGGCGCGGGCGATGCCGATGCGCTGGCGCTGGCCGCCGGAGAATTCGTGCGGGTAGCGGTCGGCCGCGGCGGGGGAAAGCTCGACCAGCGACAGCAGCTCCCGCGCCTTCTCCCGCGCCTTGGCCGGGTCCATGCCGTGCACGATCGGGCCTTGCGCGATCAGGTCCACCACCCGCTTGCGCGGGTTGAGCGAGGCCATCGGGTCCTGGAACACCATCTGGATCTCGGCCCGCATGGCGCGCAGGGTCTTCGCGTCGGCCCCGAGGATGTCGCGCCCGTCCAGCTCCGCCTTGCCGCCGTCGGCCTCCAGCAGCCGGGTCACGCAGCGCGACACGGTGGTCTTGCCCGACCCGCTCTCGCCCACCACGCCCAGCGTCTCTCCGCGGCGGAGGTCGAAGGACACGTGATCCACCGCCGCCACCGCGCGGCGCTTGCCGGACAGAAGCCCGCCGCGCGCCTTGAAGGTCTTGAGCATGTTCTCGGCCCGCAGCACCACCGGCGCGGCGGAGAAGTCGCGCGGGGCGGGGGGCGTCAGGTCGGGAACGGCGGCGATCAGGGCGCGGGTGTAGGGGTGCTGCGGGTTGTTGAGCACCTCCGCCGCCGGACCGTGCTCCACCAGTTCGCCCCGGCGCAGCACCGCGACCTTGTCCGCGATCTCCGCCACCACCCCGAAATCATGGGTGATGAACAGGATGCCGGCGCCGGCTTCGGTCTGAAGCTCCCGGATCAGGCGCAGGATCTGGAGCTGGGTGGTGACGTCGAGCGCGGTGGTCGGCTCGTCCGCGATCACCAGCCGGGGCGACATGGCCAGCGCCATGGCGATCATCACCCGCTGCCGCTGCCCGCCCGAGACTTGGTGCGGATAGGCGTTGAAGGCCGAGTCCGGGTCGGGGATGTGCACCTCGCGCAGCATCTCCAGCGCGCGGTCCTTGCGCGCCTTGCGGCCCATGTCGGTGTGCAGCTTCAGCACCTCGTCGATCTGCCAGCCCACGGTCTTCTGCGGGTTCAGGGCCGTCATCGGCTCCTGGAAGATCATCGCCATGCGGTCGCCGCGCAGGCCGCGCATCTGCGCCTCGCTGCGGGTCGACAGGTCTTCGCCCTCGAAGCGGATGGTTCCGCCGACCATGCGCACCACGGGCTCCGGCAACAGCCGCATCACCGCCCCGGCCGCGAGGCTCTTGCCCGAGCCGCTCTCGCCCACCAGGCACACGATCTCGCCGGGGTTCACGGTCAGGGTCAGCCCGTCGAGCGCGAAGGGACGATCGGCGCCTTCGGGCAGGGCGACGCGGAGGTTCTCGATCTCCAGGATCGGGGTCACGGGCTCGGTCATCCCTTCTTCTGCCTCGGGTTCAGCGCCTCGTTCATGCCCTCGCCCAGCAGGGAGAAGGACAGCACGGTCAGCACGATGGCGATGCCGGGGATGGCGGCGACGAACCATTCCACCCGCAGCACCGCGCGGCCCTGGCCGATCATGTTGCCCCAGCTCGCGTAGTTCGGATCGCCGAGGCCGAGGAAGGCGAGCGCAGACTCCAGCAGGATCGCCAGCGCCATGATGACCGAGGCGTAGACCACGACCGGCGGCAGGGCGTTGGGCAGGATCTCCCTGAAGATGATCGCCATGTCGCCGACGCCGAGATTGCGGCAGGCCTCGATGAACTCGCGCCGGCGCAGCGACATGAACTCGGCGCGCGCCAGACGCGCGGGCGCGGTCCAGGACACGATGCCGATGGCGAGCACGATGTTTTCGATCGACGAGCCGAGGATGGCCACCAGCGTCAGCAGCAGCACGAAGTTCGGCACGGTCTGGAAGGCTTCGGTGACGCGCATCAGCACGTCGTCCACCCAGCCGCCGAAATAGCCCGCGACCGCCCCGATCACCACGCCGATGGCGATGGAGATCAGGGTGGCCACGACCCCGATCATCAGGCTGATGCGGGCGCCGTGGAAGATGCCGGCCAGGATGTCCCGGCCAAGCTGGTCGGTGCCCAGCGGCGTCGCCCAGTCCTGGAACGGCCAGGTCAGCGGCTCGCCTGCGCGGCGCAGCGGGTCCACGGGCTCGTAGATGCCGGCGGTCAGGGCCAGCAGGACGATGATCCCCAGCAGAACCAGGCCCAGCACGGCGGCCTTGTTGCGGCGATAGCGACGCCAGAACACGCGCAGGCGCGACGGTTCCTCGGGCGGCAGGGCGGAGGCTTCGGCGAGGCTCATGCGAGTTCGATCCGGCTGTCGAGACGGGCGTAGAGCAGGTCGGTCAGGAAATTGACCGCCACCACCACGACCGAGCTGAGGAAGATGATGCCCATCAGCGTGTTGAGGTCGCGCTGCACCACCGACTGATAAGCGAGCGACCCCAGCCCGGGCAGGGAGAACACCGACTCCACCACCACCGAGCCGCCGAGCAGCGTCGAGAACTGCAGCCCCAGCAGCGTCACCACCGGCAGGAGCGCGTTGCGCATGATGTGATGGAACATCAGCCGCCCCTCGCCCGCGCCCTTGGCCCGGGCGGTGCGCACATAGTCGAGCTCGGCCACCTCCAGCACGGCGGCGCGCATCAGGCGCAGGTAGAAGGCGAGGTAGATCAGCGACAGCGCCGCGGTGGGCATGATCAGGTGCAGGGTCACGTCCCAGACATGCTTCCAGCCGGTGTAGAACCCGGCCACGGTCTTGATGCCTCCGACCGGCAGCCAGCCCAGCTTCACCGAGAAGATGACGATCATCATCAGGCTCAGGAAGAAGGAAGGCGTGGCGTAGAAGATCAGGCCGAGCGTGGAGATCACGTTGTCGGTGGTCGAATAGGCCCGCCGCGCCGCGATCGCCCCCAGCGCCACCCCGATGGTGAAGGCGAAGAACAGGGAGGCGGCCATCAGCATCAGCGTGGTGCCGATCCGCTCCATCAGCACCGTGGCGACGGGCTGTTCGTAGACGAAGGACCAGCCGAAATCGAACTGCAGGAACTTGATCATGTAGCGCCAGAGCTGCACCCAGACCGGCTGGTCCAGCCCGTATTCGGCGCGCAGCCGGGCGATGAACTGGGCGTCCGCGCCGCCCATGTCGCCCACCAGCGCGTCCACCGTGTCGCCGGGGGCGAGCTTGAGCAGCAGGAAGGCGCCGATCATGATCAGGATGATCACCGGAACGGCCTGGAGCGCGCGTCGCAGCGCATAGATCAGTATGGGCATCGGGCTCCGTGGTCCTCGGGGCGCTCTATTCGTGGGGCGGGGGCGGCGGCCCGGTAGCCCGCCCCCGCCCGGTTGTCAGGCGTCAGATAAAATGTCGTGGGCGATGTCGTTACAGCTAGTCTGGGTACA
>JAYZWL010000093.1:0-31285 GCA_036154955.1 Pseudomonadota bacterium
ACGGCGCGAAGAACGCCCATTCCTCATCGCTCATCAGATTGCGAGCCACGATCCCCTCCCTTCCAAGGAGGGACTCTGAATCACGCCTCAGCCGATTTGGGAATCCACTTCGTCAACACGGCCTAGCATCGCCACCGCGTTCCGTTAATGCGAAAAGAACGGATCAAGCTCATCGATGGATCCGAACGCAGCCCAACCTGGAAAAGCGATGCGGCCGCCCCCTGCCGCCGCGGGCGACGGGCGGGGATGCGCCCGCCCGCGCGCGCGTCAGCGCGAGACGTCCTCGCCCGGTTCGTCGAGACTGCGCCGGGCGTCGACCGTCGCCCTGAACTCGACGCGCCGGGAGCGGTCGCGATCCTCGTCGCCCGCGGCGTCGCGGACGGGACGGGAGGACGATCAGCCGACCGACGTCAGACGCTCCCGCGCCCAGAGCACAGGCTCGCCCCCGCCCGCAGTGGCGCGGCGCACGCCGTCGGAAATCCGCGCGGCGGCGTTCTCGGCAAGTCGGGCGAGCCGCGCGGACAGGGCGTCCCGAAAGGCCCGGGCCGCGCCGGTCGCCCCGGTCCCGTGGCGCGACACCCATCACGGCGCGCGTCCGTTCCATGCCCCCCGGTCCTCCTGAAGCGCGCCGATGCGCGCGGTCGAGCTGTCGCAGCTTCGAGGAGGGGCGCGCCCACGCGCCCCGCAACCCCGTTCAGGCGGGGCCGGATCGTGAACGCCGCTGACTTGCGACCGGGGACGTCGCGGCCGCGGGCTCAGATGGCGAAGCGGCCGTCGTTCGTCATGCCCGCCATGCCGAGGCCGGCGAGGGTTTCGAGGAGCGGGGCGACGCTTCGGGCCTGGCCGCGGTGGAAGGTGCGGGCGACGGCTTCGGCGTCGGCCTCGCCCAGCGTCTCCAGCGCCTCGCGCACCGCTGCGATCTGGGCGGGGAGGGTCCTGGGCCAGGCGGTCTTGCCGGTCTTCGCGGAGGGGGCGAGGGCGAGGGCGCCGGCCTTCGCCCCGGCCGCGCGTCCGTCGGGGTTCTGGTAATCGGGGCGCAGCCAGCGCACGAGGCCGCGCGCCTCCTCCTCCGCCCGTTCGCGGTTCAGGGCGACGAGGTTCTGGAGCAGGTCGTTCTCGGGCAGGTCCACGGGCCAGCCGTAGGCCTCGGCCACGGCGGCGTCGATGCGGTCATGGATGTCGCGCAGCAGGCCGACGAGGCCGTCGTCATAGACCTTGCGATCCTTGCCCTCGATCTTCTCCCCGGCCCGGAGCTTTTCGAGGGTGTTGTACATCTGCGTCAGCGTCAGGCCGGGATGCTGAGCCTGCCGGTCCTTGCGATGGGCGTCGAGCTCTTCGCCGAGGGCGCGGAGGGTGGTGCGCTGGGCGAGGGTGAGGACGGGGAAGGGAAAGGGGTCGAAGCAGCGAGAGTTATTGTAGCGAGGGTCATTGCCCATGCCCATCCGACCACCTGCCGCCAAAGACCAAACGACGTGATGCCTGCCGGACAAGAGCGAAAGATACTCCGCTTCGGCAAGACAAATCCCAATTATCGATCCATCGATCAAGTCGGAGCTGGTTTCTAGAAATGAAAATAGCCGGTGTTTTGAAACTTCTGTTGTTGCCAGGAAGCGCTTGATGCCTCGCCGCGAGTCGCGAAAGACCGAGCGTGGCTCTCCAAAAACCCACCAACGTTCGCGATGGCTTTTACGAGCGACCTCGCTCCGACCGGGCTTGACGCGATCCATCAGCAATTGGAAAGCATGCCGATAGCCGCTCGCTTCTTGCTCGGATAGCCCAAAGAAATCAATCACGTATCTCTCGCGACGTTCCTGCACTAAGTCGCGGCCAGCCCAAAATCTTGGCAAGCGAAGTAGCGGTAGCGAGTCGATTTGAGCAAGTTCAGAGCGCTCGTTCCGGCTCAGAATGAACCCACTGCCTACGAGCTTGACGCCTTGAAAGCCAATATTTTCGTTCGCTTTTAGAGCAGTGCATTCGTTGATATTTGGTCCAATTCTCAAATCTGAATGGATCAACCCAAACGCTTTGGACAGCTCAACCTTTCGTCCCTCCGCTTCATTCCTTTCGCCGCTCTCTTTGGTTACTGCCACCAACCGGCCCGGCCTCGTTCCTACCCCGGCGACCGTCATGCCGATCCGCACCGCGGCCCCATCCGCCGTATCGACCCAGGGATGATCCGGGATCGCGAACAGCAGCGAGAGGGGCGTCTTCGCGTCGTTCAAATGCGGCTCCAGCACCCGCCTGTTGAACGTCTGGCGCAGGCTGTTGGTTGTGATCAGGCCGAAGCGGCGCAGGCCGGTCGCGCCGTCGTAGGCGCGGGCCTTCATTGCCGCCTTCTCCCACCAGAACATCACCAGATCCACGCTTTGCGGCATCTTCGGATAGGCGGCCCACAGCGCCTCGACATAGCCGTCGCCGAGTGCCTCGCGCATCCGCTTGTTACCGATGAACGGCGGGTTGCCGACGATGAAGGTCGCCGCCGGCCATGCGGCGGGCTTCGGGTTGAGGTAGTCGAAAACCTGCACGCGCGCCGAGGGGTCGGGGATGTCCTCGCCGGTCGCGGGATGGCGCATCGTGGTCTCGCCGTCCCAGCGGGTGACGGGGTTCCCGGCCTCGTCCATGCGCGGCGTCCGCTCGGTCCAGGTCAGGATCGCGTCGCGATGCTCGATATTGCGGAAATCGCGCAGGATCGGCTCGGACGGCGCGGCCTTGCCGTGGGTGCGGTAGTGCCATTGCAGGTATCCGATCCAGAGAACCAATTCGGCCACGTTCGCGGCCCAGGGGTTCAGCTCGATCCCGAGGAACTGGTGAGGGTCGACGGTATGGCCGGCGAGGCCGAGGCTCGCCTGCGTCTCGCCCAGCTCCTCCATCGTGGCGACGACCTCGCCTTCGAGGCGCTTCATCAGCTCCAGCGCCACATAGAGGAAGTTGCCCGAGCCGCAGGCGGGGTCGAGAACCGTGACCTCGCATAACCGGCGGTGGAAGTCGCGCACGGTCTCCAGCGCCTCGCGGTTCTTGCCCTGGCTGCGCAGCAGGTCGGCGGCGGCCTGCACGTCGCGCCAGTCGGAGCGAAGCGGCTGGATGACGGTGGGCATCACCAGCCGCTCGACATAGGCGCGTGGCGTGTAGTGGGCGCCCAGCTTGTGGCGGCTCTTGCGGTCGAGCGCGCGCTCCAGCAGCGTGCCGAAGATGGCGGGTTCGACCTGTTTCCAATCCGCCTCCGCCGCCTCGATCAGGAGCCCGAGCTGCATGGCCGAAAGGGGCAGGGCCTTGGCGTCGCGAAACAGGCCGCCGTTGAAGCGCAGGATGCGGGTGAGCAGGACGGGCGAGTTGCCGCCGGTGTTCATCGTCTCCCACAGGGATTGAAGAACGAACTCCGCCTGCTCCGGGCGGCCGCGAAGCTCCCGCAGCTTGTCGCGGAAGGAATCTTTCGGGAGCAGCTCCACGTCCTCGGCGAACATGGTGAACAGGCAGCGCATCAGGAACCGCGCGACGGTTTCGCCGTCATGCCCCTGACCTTCGAAGCTCTTGCCCAGCTCGGCGAGGTGGGCGGCGATATCGCGCGTGACCTCCGCGGCGCGGCGTGACGGGTCGAGGGAGAGAGGGTCTTCCCAGATGGCGCGAAGCCGGGCGCGGATCGCCTCGTCGCGCAGGTCCTCAAGGGTGATCCGGTATCGGTTTCCGTCAGGAAACTGGGTGTAGCCCTGACCCTGGCGGGAGAAGTCGGCATGGACCTCGATCACGTTGCCGATGTCGACGATCAGGAGGAAGGGCGGCCAGCCGTCTTCTTTGGAGATCGCTCTGGCATACCCGTCTGCCTGGTTGCGGGCGCGGAGCAGCGTGTTCTCGAAGGCGCGGGTTCCCCGGCGGCCATGGCCGACGCGCGCCGCACCGGGGTCTTCGGGAAGGAGGTCGGCCTGCTCCGCCTCCGCCTTCGGTCCTGCGCCTTGCTTCGCCTCCATGACGAAGCAGCCGCGCCGGTAAAGGTCTATCCGGCGGTTTCGGCGGTCGCCGGAATGGGTCTCGGTGACCGGGCGCTCGAAGCGGTAGTCGTCGGTCTGGCCATCGCTCTGCGCCGGTTTCGGCGGGTCGACCCCGATGAGGTTGCAAAGCTCGTTGGCGAAACTCTGAAAGTTCGCCATTTCGCTGCCGCCCGACGCGCGCCACCGGGTGATGAATTCCTCAACCGCCACTCTTCTTCCCCCTGTTGAATGCGAAATTGCACGGCAGGCGGGCTGGCGACAATCGAAATCAGGGGCGTCGTTTCGTTCATGCGTCCTTGTCCGGGCGCTTTGCGGAGCGTTCGGGCGATGTCGCCATCGCAAGACGCAGCCAAGCGGACTCTAGCGGCCGCTCAAGCCGCGGAAACGGCATTGGTGTTGGATGGGTGTTGGACAAAAAGCGCCCAGAAAGGACGTGCTCGGCTATCTTATTGAAATCGCGGCGCCGGTCGAGGGGCTCGAACCCCCGACCCCCTGATTACAAATCCCCGGCAGCCCTATATCTTGCGTTTCCTGAACATGCCGGTGAATGGATAAGACGTCGCTAAATCATTATCTTATGTCTGTTGCGCATTCCTCGGCATATCCCCATATTTCGGTCACGTGGTGACATGGCGGTGACATGGCGGTGACACGAGGCTTCGTGTCACCAGACCGGGAGGCGGCCGGATGGGACTGACTGAGAAGCGCGTTAGGGATGCGAAACCGTCGGATCGGACCCGGTTCGAATGGGACGATTCCGTGAAGGGCTTCGGGCTGCGGATCACCCCGGCCGGAGCGAAGGCTTACGTCCTGGACTATCGCGCCGACGGTCAGCGCCGGCGCATGACGTTGGGCGAGGTCAAGGGCCTCACTTTGGAACAGGCCCGCGCCCGTGCGCTCGAATTCCGCCAGGCCGCGCGCGACGGGCATGACCCCTTGCAGGCCGCTCGGGCTCGCCGCGAATTGCCCACGGTAGCCGAGGCGACCGACCGTTTTCTCAGCGAGTATGTTCCACGCCGGATGGCGCTCGGCCGGATGGCGTCGGCCACGGCGACGGAATACGCCCGCCAGATCGAGCGTCACATACGCCCGGCGCTGGGCGCGAAGCGGGTGCAGGACGTGACCCGTCGGGATATCGAGCGGATGCTCGCCAGCGCGCCCGAGGACAAGAGGAAGATCGCCAGAGGCAAGACGCCCAAGGGCGCGCCTATGCCGCCGGTTTCGGCCAACCGGCTGCTGGCGCTGTGCTCGCGCCTCTTCCGCCTCTGCGAGGATTGGAACTGGCGTCCGCAGAATTCGAACCCCGCCCGGGGCGTCGAGAAAGCGGTGGAGGAAGCGCGCGACCGCACGCTGACCACGAAGGAACTGGCGGCGCTGGGCAGGGCGCTGGATGCGCTCGATGCTAACCCCGGCGCGATCCTCGCGATCCGCCTTGCGGCGTTGACCGGCCTGCGCATCGGCGAGGTTCAATCAATGCGCTGGGAAGACGTTGACATGCAGGGGGGTGTGCTGGTGTTGCCGAAGACGAAGACCGGACGTCGGCTGCACACCTTGCCCAGCGCCGCGCTGGCCCTTCTTTCGGAAACGAGACGGGTCGGCCCCTTCGTCATCCCGGGGCGCGGGCTGGACGCTCCCATGGATCTGCGCGCGATCCGTCGAGTGTTCGAATTGGCGTGCGAGAAGGCGGAGATCCGGAACGCCCGCCTTCACGACTTGCGCCGCACGGCGATGACGCAGGCCGCGGCGATGGGGGTCGGGGCGCACCTGCTGCGGGACATGCTCGGACACAAGACGACCGCGATGGCCGACCGCTACATTCGCAATGCAGGCGAGCCGCTGACCGAGCTTCGCGAGCGCGTCGGGGCGGGGATGGCCGCGCAGATGGGCGGATCTGCCGGCGAGGTTGTTCGGGTTGGGGACGGTTTGAAGTAGGGGCGCGCATGGCCAGAACCACGCCGAAGCATTGGACGCCGCTCGGCGTCTCTGGCGGTTGGTTGCTCGATGCCGTTGATCTTGGTGGCGTGCTGAATGGATTTTCGCCCGGTGCGACGGATCGGAGCCCAGGCGCATCCGAGGCGTGCCGTTTGGCGGTCGCGAGCTACCTCGCGGCATCCTGGCATCAACAAAACTTGCCGAAACATGACCAACTGGCGGCGAAGGTGGATCGCTTGTCGGTCGCCTTCAAGGAATTGCAGAGCGCGCTTGATGCGCTGGACAAAAACGACTTTCACCTGCTCGAAAGCGCATTCCGGATGGACCGGGCGGAAGACTTCCGGAATCCATTGTTCGACACGACCCCGGAGGCGCATTTGGCGCGGTTCCGCGCCCGCGCCCGGGAATTCGCCCAAAGGGTCCCAGAGGTCTTCGAAGCGCTGCCTGCGACAGTGAAGCCGGAGCCGTCCCAATCCGTCACGCCGACGCCGAACCACATGCCTTACCCTTTCGACGACTTCGTGGCCGATATGGCGCGCGTCGCCGAGGATATCGGCATCGCCGTGTCAGCGGCGAAGAGTATGCCCTATTCGCGACCGTCGCCCTTCGTGAGGCTGGTGCGGGCGACGCTGAAGGCCTTCCATGGTGACGTCGCCGCAATCGACATGGATGAATTGCAGCAAGTCAGGGTGGAGCAATATTCGGGGTTCAGCGAGAGAGCGGCGCGACGCCTCTGGGAGGGCGAAGTCGAGGCCCAGAAATTCGCGCTGATGGTGCTGCCTCGGCATATGGAAACGGACATGGCTGCGTCGAACGCGATCAGTCGTGCACTGACGCGGAATCGCCCTTCGCAAGATGGGGTCAAATAAACCCAAGACCGAGACTTTATTTAACCCCTTGTTCCCGCTTCATTTTACCTGATGCCGTCGGCATGCTTGCCGCATCCCGTCCTTTCCGGGCCTTGCTCGCGCTAGGCCCTGGGACCTTCGAACAGGATGCACAGAGCATGATCGAACCGGAGTCCTACTATCCCACGAACGCGCCGGAACAGCGCGACGTCGCGGCCCCCCAGACCTTTGCGCGCTGGCGCAGCGAGGGCAAAGGCCCCGCCTACATCAAGTCGGGCTCGCGCGTCATCTACAAGGGCGCGGACCTGCTCGACTGGCTCGACCGCCGGCGGGTCTCCACCGATGCGGACGCCTGACGGATGGCCGCGGAAAAGAGGAACCCCGGCGCGATGGCGGTCGCGCGCGGGGTTCGGGACTTCGCCAAAGCGTTTCCGGCTGGCGATCCCGAGACTACCCGAAACCCGGCCCCGGGTGAAGCGGTCAGCGTCGTCGAGCGCGACGGCGTGGTGCGCCGCGCGACCGGGATCGAATGGCGGCTGGCGACCCGTGTTGGCCGCGGTCCCTGGCGGGAGGGCGGGCGATGACCGGCGCGGCGGAGATCACGCGCGCCCTGCGCGGGCGTTGGTATGGCCGCTACGGACTCGCCTTCTGCCCGGCGCATGGCAACTGGCGAACGCCGGCCCTGCGGCTCGCCGACGGCGCGGGCGGGCGGCTGCTGGCATTCTGCTCGGCAGGTTGCGAATTCCGGGACGTGATCGCGGCGCTGCGCGACCGGGGCCTCGCCGGGGGGGGCGTCGCCCCGATCCCCGATCCCGTCCGCGAGGCGGCGGCGCTGCACGCCGCCCGCGCCGAACGTGAAGCGGGAACGCGGCGGGCGCGCAACCTTTGGGCCGAGGGCCTTCCCGCCGCCGGCACTCTGGTCGAGGCATACCTCCGCGCCCGCGCGATCCGCGCGGGCATTCCCCCGACCCTCCGCTTCGCGGCGAATGCATGGCATCCGTCGGCGCGACGGCTCCCGGCGATGCTGACGGCGGTGGAGCGGGTGGGCGAGGCCGGTATGGTCTCGCTCCATCGCACATATCTCGCCGAGCCGGGACGAAAGGCCGAGATCGAGCGCCCGAAGGCGATGCTCGGGCCGGTGGCGGGCGGCGCTGCGCGGCTGTCGGACGGGCCGGGGCCGCTGGTTGTGGCCGAGGGTATCGAGACGGCTTTGACCGTTCTCGACGACCTTGCGGGCCTTCGCCCGCGGGTCTGGGCGGGGCTGTCCGCTTCGGGCGTCGCAGGGCTGCGCCTTCCTCGCGATGCGGGCGAACTGGTGGTCGCTCCGGATGCCGAACCGGCGGGGCGTGCCGCCGCCCAGGCGCTCGCGGATCGCGCCGACGCGTTAGGGTGGCGGGTGCGGGTGCTGCCGCCGCCCGAAGACGCCAGCGACTGGAACGACGTCGCCCAGGCGGAGCGGGAGGCAGGCCGATGAACGCGCGTGACGCCTACCGGTCCGCGCCCGCGCATGACCGCCCCGCGCCGACGCCCCTCCTGCGCGCGACGCCGCCCGCATCGGCCTATCCGGTCGAGGCGTTGGGGCCGCTGCGCGCGGCTGCGGAGGCGATCCACGACAAGACCCAGGCCCCGTTCGCCATCGGCGCGCAATCGGTCCTGGGGGTCGCCTCCCTAGCGGCGCAGGGTCTGGTGAACGCGGAGACGCTGCATGGCCCCGCGCCCGCCTCGCTGTTCCTGCTGACGCTGGCCGAGTCAGGCGAACGCAAAACCGCGAGCGACCGCCTTGCCATGCGGGCGATCCATGACTTCGAGGCGGAGTTGCGCGCGGCCTCCGCCCTGGACGCCGCGCGCCACGCGAACCGCATGGCCATCTGGGAGGCCGAGCGGAAACGCATCCTCGGCTCCGCCAAGGGCGGCGGGTCTGCGGTGGGATCGACCGCGACGCAAGCCGACCTTGATGAACTTGGCCCGTCGCCCGAACCGCCGCTGTATCCGGTGATCCTCGCGGGAGAGCCGACCATAGAGGGCGTGACGCGGCATATGGGGCTCCTGCGCCCGGCGCTGGGCCTGTTCTCGGACGAGGGGGGCGGCTTCCTCGGCGGTCATGCGATGACCTCCGAGAACAAGTTGAAGACCATCTCGGGCCTTTCGAGGTTCTGGGACGGGGCGGTGATCGACCGATGGCGCGCGGGCGACGGCGTGCAGACCTTCGCGGGTCGCCGTCTCGCCGCGCACCTGATGGCGCAGCCGGTCGTCGCCTCGGGGCTGCTCGCGGACCCCATGGCGAACGGCCAGGGGTTCCTGGCGCGGTTCCTGATGGCGGCTCCGCCGAGCGCCATCGGGTTCCGCGACCGGATCGGCCATGACCCCGCCAGCGACCGTGCGCTCGCCGACTTCGAGGCGCAGACGGGGGACCTGCTGCGGCGCGACCTGCCGCTCCGCGACGGGTCGAGGAACGAGTTGCAACCGCCGATGCTGCCGCTTTCGCCGGAAGCGCGCGCCGTGCTTCAGGATTTCGGCTTGCAGGTGGAGCGCGCGCAGGCCCCGGGCGGGGCGTTGGAAACCTCGCGCGCCTTCGCCTCCAAGGCCGCGGAACATGCTGCCCGGGTGGCTGCGGTCCTGGCGGTCTATCTGGGCGAGGCGGCGGTCTCGGGCGAGACCATGGCCGACGCCGTGACCCTTGCGGGACACTATATCGGAGAAGCGAAACGGCTCGGCGACGCCGCGGTCATCTCGACCGAAACCGCCGAGGCGGAGCGGTTGCGGCGCTGGCTCGCGGAGTCCTGGCCGGAACCGTTCGTGTCCGTCGCCGACGTGACCCAGCGAGGTCCGTCCAGCCTGCGCGAAGCGGCAAGGGCGCGCCGGCTGATGAAGGTGCTTGAGGCGAACAACTGGCTGACCCCGGTTCCGGAAGGCGCGACCATTCTCGGAAAATTCCGCCGCGAGGTCTGGAACGTCTATCGGGAGAGCGTGTCATGACCTTCGCCTTCGATGCGAAAGCCTCGCTCGCCCGGGCGAAGGCGGCGACCGCGATCCCTGCTAAAGCTGCTGAATCTGCTGAAGGTGGCGCATCCCCGCCGCAGGCGGCGGCGACTTCAGCAACTTCAGCGACTTTAGCAGCCCGGCCCGTGCCGGACGCGGCTCGGCTCGCGGCGACGTTGGGCGAGCGGGGGCCGCTGACCCAGGGCGCGGCCTCCGACGCGCTCGGCTGGGGCGTGTCCCGAACCTGGCGGGCCGAGGCGCGCTTGCAGGACCGGGGGTTCATCGCGCACCTGCCCGGCGGGGCCGCGGCCCTGACCGCCCTGTGGAAGGACTTCGAGGCGCGGAACGACCCCTTGGACGAAAGGGCGTGGCGCTGACATGGACGAACTTTCGAAGTCGCTTTCCCGCTTGCTCGCCCGGCACATGCGTAACCGGCGATGCGGCGCGAAGACCCGCAGCGGCGCACGGTGCCGCCTGCGCCCGGTCGGCCCATGGAACGACCGCTGCGCCCTGCATGGCGGCCTCTCGACCGGCCCGAGAACCCCGGAGGGCCGCGCTCGGATCGCTGAGGCGCAGCGTCGGCGCTGGGCGCTTTGGCGGGAGGAAAGGGTCTTACGGTCCGGAGATGCGGATTTTGAGTCCGGTCAAACGGTTGACCCGTCTGTGGCCCCTTAAGCGCCACCGAAAGGATAGTGCCGATGCCGCCTCCCGACCCCGAGGGCCTTTTCATAGAAACCATGGACAACGGGCGCTGGCGTCTGCTCGCCGAGATCTGGGCGCATGGCAACCGCCGCCACCGGCTCGCAAGGCTGAGCGCTGTCTCGCGAAACCTGCGCCAAGGCGGTTGGACCTGCCGGGCCTGCGGCGGACCTATTCCCGTTGTCCGCCGTGCGGACGCCCGATACTGCTCTGAAGGTTGCCGAAAGCGCGAGGCCCGGGCGCGGCGTGCGAACCGGGCGCGGCAAGACTAAATCTTGGGCGACCACAGATAGCCAGCGTTGTGCAATGCAATCCGTCGGCGGGCTTTAGGCCCAAAGCCGTCGTTCGTGCCAAGCACGACAGAGGGCCGGTCCCTGACCTTGCCGGACCTTGGCACCCGGCGCGGCATGGACCGCGCCCTCGGAAGGTCAAGGCGGAGAGTTGACCTTCGCTGCGTCGACGCGTCGAGCAGATAGATCTGCGATCATGGAAATTCAGATGCAGAGATCACTCTGGGTCTCCCGTAGCAGTCGACCTAGCGGGCGGCGGAATGCGATGCCGCAAAGGCCGCTGCCGACGCCGTGAGACAGAAGTGGGGTCCACTCCAGACGCGGCGTTGAGGCAGGGGTTGCGGTGGTGTATCGCCTTGGGCGTAGGCGGCGAGCTTGTCTCGCTCGCTGTGAACTGATCGGGCGCAACTTTCGCGCCCCAAGAATGCGGGACAGGGCATGAGCAAGTATGACGATCTTCCCCGCGAGCAGTTGATCGAACTGCTGAAGAAACGGGACCGCACTAAGAAGCTGGGGTTGGTCTGGGAACGAGACGAGATCGAGGCGGACAACGCAGTGGACGCCAATTTTGTGGCGGCGACGATCATCTCCGACCTGTCGGACAAGCCCGCGCCGTGGCGGAACATGGTGATCGAGGGCGACAACTACGACGCCCTCCGCTGGCTGCGCATGACGATGGCGGGGCAGATCAAGTGCATTTACATTGACCCGCCCTATAACACGGGGGCAAAAGATTGGGTCTATAACGACCACTACGCCAACCGCGAAGATGCGTATTTTCATTCGACCTGGCTGGAGTTCCTGTTCCGTCGCCTGACGTTGGCGCGGGATTTGCTGGCTGAGGATGGGGTAATCCTTGTGTCGATCAATGACGATCAGCGGGCGAAGCTGGAATTGTTGATGGATGAGGCCATGCCCGGAATGCGGGTTGGGTCGTTTGCGTGGCGGACGAGAACGGGCGGAAACGAAGGCGGAAACCACTTCTTCACCGACAACCATGAACACGTCTTGATCTATGCAAAATCCCAGTTTCGATTTGGCGGAACTGAGAAAACCTATTCTGACTACACGAATCCAGATAGTGATCCACGCGGTGACTGGCAGTCTGACAATCTCACGCAATCGAAGACTGCGGCAGAGCGTTCAAACTCATACTTCCCGCTCTACGATGCTGAGACAGACACCTATTATCCATGCAATCCGGACGGAGTTTGGCGGTACGTTTCTAAGGCAATCTCGCCTAAAGGACTTAAGATTAGGACAAAATTCATCGAGGAGTGGCTTGAGGATAAACAAATTCTCTTTCCGAAAGAACAGCGGGTTGAGACCTGGGCGAACAAAGCCGATCTGGAAGCGGCCATTCGTCAAGGGGACGTGCCTCGAAGCAACCGCGTTCCACTCTTGAGAGAACAGTTGCCAGATATTCGTCTCAGCAGGGATGAAGCAGTCCCGGCACTGGATTTTTGGGTAGGAAAGAAGGTTGGTTTTGGCACGCCGCGCTTTAAGAGGTTTAAGAAGGATCTGAAGAACGCAACTCAACCGCTGTCCAGCTGGGTCACGCCGAATAGCGAAATCGCGCTATCTCCCGAGGATGAAAACAAGATTATATCAGGGACCAATGACGAAGGTGCGAAAGCAGTCAAGTCAATTTTTGGCTCGAAAGCTTTCAACTACGCTAAACCAGTGTCACTGATCCGCGAGCTTGTTCGGCAGGCCACCAGTCCTGGCGATATCGTGCTGGATTTCTTCGCGGGTTCCGCAACCACCGCCCAAGCCGTCATAGAACTGAACGCCGAGGATGACGGGGATCGACGCTTCATCATGGTGTCGTCCACCGAGGCGACCGCCGATGACCCCGACAAGAACCTCTGCCGCGACGTGACGGCGGAACGCATCCGCCGCCTGAATGCCTCGGACGCCAAGAAGTTCGCGGACCTTTCCGCCGATTTCGCCTATCTGCGTTGCCGCGAGATCGAGTTTGAAGACCTCGATCAAGACCTTGCGCCAGCCGAGGTCTGGGCGGCCTTGGAAACGCTGCACCGTCTGCCCTTGACCCGCTACTCCCAAGCGCCGTGGCAGGAGCACAAGACAGAGCAACAAACCCTAATCTTCGCGGATCGGGTAAGTGCCGAACTGCTTGACCATCTTCGCGGCGTGGCGGAGAGGCGCGAGAATGCCTTTGTCTATGCCTGGGCACCGGGCCAGATCACCGCCGCCCTTAGCGATGCGCTGGACGTGCGATCCGTTCGCACCGAACTGGTCGGAAGGTTCCGCCAATGACGGGTAACGCTGATTTCCGAGTATCGCTGGCCAAGTATCAGTTGAACGCCGTCGATGCGATGGCCGAGACCCTGCGCACCGTTTCCGCCCTGCATGACCGAGAACCCGAACAACGGACCCGCATTTCTCGCGAGTTGGGGGTGATCCTGCTGCAAGCCCCGACCGGTTCGGGCAAGACCCTGATGCTGGGTCGCGCGTTGGAGGCCGTCCGCGGGCAGCTTTCGGCCAAGACAGTATGGTTCTGGTTTGCGCCCTATGCCGGGCTGGTGACGCAGACCCGCAGCGCCCTGACCGCCCAATGCGGCGCGTTGCGTCAGCGCGATGTCTATGCCGACCGCGAAGCGAGTGCCGCGCGGGATGGAGACGTGTTCGTGCAGACCTGGGCGTCAGTCGCGGTGGTCAAGAAGGAAAGCCGCAAGGTCCGTACGGACAAGGAGGCGTCGCTGTCGGTGGACAGTATGATTGCTGAACTGCGAGAATGGGGATTCCGTATCGGCGTGGTGATCGATGAGGCGCATCTGAATTTCGGCTCGGGTGCGGCGGCGACGGCGGATTTCTTCCTGAATGTGCTGTCGCCCGAATTCACGGTGCTGGCTACGGCTACGCCGAGCGATGCCAAACTGGAAAAGTTCGAACGCGATGCCGGGTTGAAGGTAGCAAGCCGTGTGACGGTCTCGCGCGAGGCAGTGGTGAGGGCGGGGCTGAACAAGATCGGCCTGATGGTCGGCGTGCTGCGGTTCAAGGAAGAAGACCGGGCGCTGATCGACACCGAAGCGGCGACCCTGACGGCGGGGTGGTCGCAGCATTCGTTCATCAAGGACAAGCTGGCCAAAAAGGGGATCAGCCTTACGCCCCTGATGCTGGTGCAGGTCGAGGATCAGCAAGAGGGCAAGGAGGACCCGGTTGCACGGGTGAAGGAGCGGCTGATCGAGATCGGGGTGCCCGAGACGGCCATTGCTGTTCACACCTCGGGCGAGCCGGACCCTGCATTTCACACGTTGGCATATGACCCCGAAATCGAGGTTCTGGTGTTCAAGCTGGCCGTGGCGACTGGGTTCGATGCGCCTCGGGCATGGACACTGGTTTCGGTGCGGCCATCGCGCGGGCGGGATTTTGGGTTGCAGATTGTGGGCCGGATCATGCGGGTGCATCCGCTGGTACGCCCTCTGCACGGGACCGAGCCGCTGCTGGACCGGGGCTATGTCTTCATGACGGACCCGGAGTTGCAAGTCGGGCTGGATGAAGCTGCTGCCGATCTACAAGCGGTGCGCGAGGGGATCGCGGTTCTGACCGATACTCTCGACGTGAATGTGTTGGGCAACGATACCCAGGCGGCGGAAAGCTATGGCGCAACGCCTTTGCCGCCCCCGCCCGTGCGGGCTGTACCAGGTGAGACCGAGGCCGACCGGGCTGAGCGGCAAGTCTCGATAGGATTGCTCAACCCGAACTATGCCACAGCCTCGACCCTGCGTCAGCAAAGTGCCCTGAGTGCGGTTGAGGGCTTTTCGGCCTCTACGGCACCGCCGCTGTTCCCAAACCTGCCCGATGTTCTGTCGCCGCGCGTCACGCTTGCGCAGCCTGTGCCACCAGAGCATCAGATTAAATACCTGCTGCGTACGGAACTAGGGATCCCATCCACGCTAGTGCGGGAGGAGCTACCGAACCTGTTCGACATTGAAGGCGACCTTTGCCCCCAGATCGCCCGAGAGTTTTGCCGAATGGTGCCCATGACCTCAATGCTGCTGGCGGTGAACAGCAACGCCGAGTTGTCAATGCGCGACCTGTTCAACGTGACTCAGACGGATCAGCGCAACCTGAGTGTCAGGATGTCGGCGGCCCGGATCGCGGAACGGGCACAGGAGCAGCTCATGTTCAATGACGGGATTGACCCGCGCCGCATCCGCGAGGCGGTAGAGACTGAACTTGCCCGTTTGTGCCAGAAGGCTGGTATAGCCGCAACGAGCCGCGACATTCGCAGGACGATCAACTTGGCCATCCTGCGCCAGCCTCAGGCGCTGAAAGAGGCTGTCCGCATCGCGCAGGGCCAGCACATCCGTCTAGAGAGCAACGAGCCGATCCCGACAGTACAGTTTGGGCCGAAGGATGCGCCGAAGGCAAAGAAGGGGGCGTATGGAGCTTTCATTGGTCGATACAACCGACCAGAACGAGCCTTTGTCGAAATGTTGGACAATGACGACACGGGAAGGATCAAGTGGTGGCTGCGCAACCCGGAAAGCGAAAAGTGGGCAACGCGGCTGATTTTGCCAACCGGCAAGCGGTTTTTTCCTGATTTCGTAGTGGGCGTCAGCGGACGGCGCACCCGCGACAGCATCGCATTGGTCGAGATCAAGGATGACGGAGAAACCGGGCGACTGCATTCGGACAGCAACGCTGTCAAAATCCGTTCCGAGCACAGTGAGTATAAGAAAGTCTTTTGGTCCTTTCGCGAGGCAGAGGGCGTATTCCTCAAAGCTGTATGGAACCAGTCGTACAACCGAATTTTCAGCGCAGGTCCCTTTGAAGTCGAAGATATGGTCCTGGTCCAGTAGGACTTTACAGGCCGATGCCGGCAGCCGACTTTCCAAGAAATGGCAGCGGGTCTAAAAATTAAAGCAGGAAGTAATGCACTATAGTTAACGATCTGGAAAGAATTTTTAGGATCACCTCCCAGATATCTCGTGATGTGCGCTAGTGAGATATATTTTAAACACTGACTCTTCGATTTCTTATACATTTCTCGAGTTTTATTTTGAGGAGCGGTTACCTGATCCCCGATCTTTTGGCTGCACCTGCAGCATCCTAAGCCGGCCAAATGTCGGCTCCGGGTTGGACACGTCCGGTGGCGCGGAGTGGGACTCGTTTCAGAAACCATGTCTGCTTCCGCTGCATTGCAGCCGTTCGTCGGAACGCAGCGTACGTCCGCTTCCTGTCCTGGGCCGCCATACTCGGCGTGGTTGCATGGCCGATATGCACTCCGACCTTGCCAGGAACCCGGATGCGCGTGGCGTGACGAGGCAAGCCGGTCTGCTGACCTAGTGCGAGGCCCTTGACCTCTCCCTCCGCCGCAAGCGGGACCGCATCTGGGCGCAGTGATCGGCGCATGACGCGGAAACGGCTTCGGCTCGGTGGTGACATGGAGGTGACACGGGTCTTGCGCGCCACTTTGTAATTTCTCTTAAGATACTGATTTTAAACGGCGCCGGTCGAGGGGCTCGAACCCCCGACCCCCTGATTACAAATCAGGTGCTCTACCAGCTGAGCTAGACCGGCTCGCCGCCGGGACTTCCTACGCCGGGACCGGGGCGGGCGACAAGGCGCGCGGCGTCGCGCCGGGGCCGGGGCCGGGAACGGGTTGCGGGCCGCCTTGCGCAGGGAGGTCCCCGGGCGGCCGTCTCCAACCCCGTCGCCTCCTCCGCCCGCGTCGCCACGTCCCCCGCGGCCCTGCGCGCGTTGACCTGCGTCGCGGCCCGCGATACCGCTCGCCCCGCGCGCGGGGGCGGTCCGAACCGGGGCCGGAAGCCGCGCGGACCGGCGCGCGCCCCGACCCGGCGCCCAAGGAAGGCGGACGACCCATGACCCGGACCCCGACCCCGAGCCCGAGCCCGAGCGCGCAGGCGCAGACCGCGCCGCGCTCGTTCCAGGAGATCATCCTGCGGCTGCAGACCTACTGGGCCGCCCGGGGCTGCGCCGTGCTGCAGCCCTACGACATGGAGGTCGGCGCCGGCACCTTCCATCCGGCCACCACCCTGCGCAGCCTCGGCGACCGCCCCTGGGCCGCGGCCTATGTCCAGCCCTCGCGCCGGCCGACCGACGGGCGCTACGGGGACAACCCCAACCGGCTCCAGCATTATTACCAGTTCCAGGTGCTGATCAAACCCAGCCCGCCGGACCTTCAGGACCTCTACCTGGGAAGCCTCGAAGCCATCGGCATCGACATGTCGCTGCACGACATCCGCTTCGTGGAGGACGACTGGGAGAGCCCGACGCTGGGCGCCTGGGGGCTGGGATGGGAAGTGTGGTGCGACGGCATGGAGGTCTCGCAGTTCACCTATTTCCAGCAGGTCGGCGGGCATGACTGCCGCCCGGTCTCGGGCGAGCTGACTTATGGGCTGGAGCGGCTGGCGATGTATGTGCTGGGCATCGATCACGTCATGGACATGCCCTACAACGACCCGCAGGCGCCCATCGCGCTGAAATACGGCGACGTGTTCCGCCAGACCGAGCGGGAATACAGCCGCTTCAACTTCGACGTGGCCGACACCGCCGTCCTGCTCCGCCATTTCGAGGAGGCGGAGGCCGAGTGCGCCGCGATCCTCGCCCAGCCGCGGACCGACCCCAAGACCGGGCGCGACATCCCCATGGCGCATCCGGCCTATGACCAGTGCATCAAGGCGTCCCACATCTTCAACCTGCTCGACGCCCGCGGGGTGATCAGCCCGACCGAGCGGCAGGCCTATATCGGCCGGGTGCGGGCGCTGGCCAAGATGTGCGCCGACTGCTTCGTGACCACCGAAGCCGCGGGGGCCGACCCCGCCGCGGCGGAGGCGTGAGCCGATGCGCGTGCGCGGACTGATCCTCGTCTTCGTCGCCTTCTGCATCGCCTTCGGCGCGGCGCTCTGGTGGTTCCAGACGCGCGCCTTCTACGTGCGCGAGGACGGGGTGACGGAGATCGAGGTCCAGGGCTCCGTCCTGCCGGTGGCCGACTATCAGGGGATCGACGCCGACACCTCGCCGCTGAAGCTGCGGGCCTGCTTCCGCATCGCCGACGGGGTGGCGCCGGACGCGCTGCAGCATGTGCCCGCGACGGACGAGGCGACGCCGCTGGTCGCGCCCGACTGGTTCGAGTGCTTCGACGCCGCCGAGATCGAGGCCGGGATCGAGGCCGGACCGATCCGCGCCGTGATCGCCGAGAAGGACGCCCCCTGGGGCTTCGACCGCATGGTGGCGGCGGGGCCGGACGGGCGCGGCTGGATGTGGCGCCAGATCAACGCCTGCGGGCAGGCCAAGTTCGACGGCAAGGACATGCCGGCGGGCTGCCCCCCCGCGCCGGAGGACTGATCCCATGGCGGCGCGGGCGCGGCGCGCGCGGCGCGCGCGGGCGATCAGGGCGGGAGCGGTCAGGACGGGAGCGGGACGGCGATGACCGGCGCGCTCGCCGAATACCACGTGAACGACCACCTGGCGCTGACGCTGGGGCTGGTGGTCTACCTGCTGGGCGCCTGGCTGACCCGCAAGGTCGCGTTGCTGCGCGACTGGAACATTCCCGAGCCGGTGACCGGCGGGCTGATCGCCGCGCTGGCGGTGCTGGCCGTGCATGAGGCGGCCGGCGTCGAGGTGAGTTTCGAACTGGAGAGCCGGGACAGCCTGCTGGTCCTGTTCTTCGCGGCCATCGGGCTCAACGCCCGGATCGCGGACCTCGCGCGCGGGGGGCGGCCGCTGGGGATGCTGCTGGCGCTGACCGTGGCGTTCATCCTGGCGCAGAACGTGGTGGGGGCGCTGGCCGCCGTCGCGTTCTCCGCCCCGCTGGGGGCGGGGGTGCTGATGGGCTCGGCGGCGCTGATCGGCGGGCACGGCACCGCCATCGCCTGGGCGCCGGAGATCGCCGAGACCCAGGGCCTTTCCGGGGCGATGGAGCTGGGGGTGGCCACCGCGACGCTGGGCCTCGTCGCCGCCGCCCTGCTGGGCGGGCCGGTGGCGCGGCTGCTGATCGAGGGGCGCGGCCTGACCCCCGCGCATCCCGCCGAGGACCTGACCGTCGGCGTCCCCTTCGACGAGGAGAGGACCGAGCGCATCACCGTCCATGGCGTGATGCGCGCCATGCTCGCGCTCAACGTCGCGGTGGGGCTCGGCTTCGCGGTCTCCGAGGCCATCGCCGAAACCGGGTTCCGGCTGCCGCTCTTCGTGCCCTGCCTGCTGATGGGGATCGTGATCGGCAACCTCTACGCCTGGCTCGCGCCCGGCTGGCCCGAGATCCCGCGCACGCCGGAGGTCAACCTGATCTCCGATTTCGCGCTGAGCGTGTTTCTGGCCATGTCGCTGATGAGCCTGCAGCTTTGGACGCTCGCCTCCATGGGCTGGATGCTGGCCGCCGCGCTCGCCCTGCAGGTGGCGCTGGCCGCGGCCTATGTGATCTTCGTGCTGTTCCCGCTGATGGGGGGCGAATACCGTGCCGCGGTGCTCGCCTCCGGTTTCGCGGGTTTCGCGCTGGGGGCCACCCCCACCGCCATCGCCAACATGACCGCGGTCACCAAGCGCTACGGGCCCTCGCCCCTGGCCTTCGTGATCCTGCCGCTGGTCTCCGCCTTCTTCGTCGACCTGGCCAACGCCGTCGCGATCCAGTTCTTCCTGACGTTCTAGGACCCATGCCATGCCCGACCTCCTGATCGAACTGTTCTCCGAGGAAATTCCGGCGCGCATGCAGGGTCGCGCCGCCGAGGACCTGAGAAAGCTGATGACCGACGCGATGGTGGAGGCGGGTCTGACCTACGCCGCCGCCGCCGCCTTCGCCACGCCCCGCCGGCTGTGCCTCGCTGTGGAGGGGCTGCCGAAGGCCACCCGGCCGGTGCGGGAGGAGCGCAAGGGCCCCCGCGCCGACGCGCCCGAGAAGGCGATCGAGGGCTTCCTGCGCTCCACCGGCCTGACGCTCGATCAGCTTGAGCGGCGGGCCGACAAGAAGGGCGAGGTGCTGTTCGCGGTCATCGAGAAGCCGGGCCGCGAGGCCGCCGAGGTGGTGGCGGAGGCGCTGGAGACCGCCATCCGCAACTTCCCCTGGCCCAAGTCCATGCGCTGGGGGTCGGGCAGCCTGCGCTGGGTGCGGCCGCTGCATTCCATCATCTGCCTGCTGTCCGACGAGTCGGGGGCGGAGGTCGTGCCGCTCGACATCGACGGCATCCGCGCCGGGGACGTGACCTGGGGCCATCGCTTCATGGGCTCGGGCGCGATCCATGTGACCGGGTTCGAGGACTATCGCGACAAGCTTGCCGCCCAGCACGTGATCCTCGACCCCGCCGAGCGGGCCGAGCGCATCCAGCACGACGCCGCCCAGGCCGCCTTCGGGCTGGGGCTGGAGGTGGTCGAGGACAAGGGCCTGCTGGCCGAGGTGGCGGGGCTGGTCGAATGGCCGGTGGTGCTGATGGGGCCGATCGGGGAGAAATTCCTCGGCCTGCCGCCGGAGGTGCTGCAGACCTCGATGAAGGAGCATCAGAAGTTCTTCTCGGTCCGCAATCCGGCCACCGGGCGGATCGAACGCTTCGTCACCGTGGCGAACCGGGAGACGGCGGACGCGGGCGCCACGATCCTGGAGGGCAACGGCCGGGTGCTGGCCGCGCGGCTGTCGGACGCGCTGTTCTTCTGGGAGAACGACCTGCGCAAGGTCGAGCGCGGCGGGATGGAGGCGATGGCCGCGCCGCTGGCCAACGTCACCTTCCACAACAAGCTCGGCTCCCAGGCCGACCGCATCGGGCGCATCGCGGCGCTGGCGCGGGAGATCGCGCCGGCGGTCGGCGCCGACCCCGCGATGGCGGAGCAGGCGGCGAAGGTGGCCAAGGCCGACCTCGCCTCCGAAATGGTCTACGAGTTCCCCGAGCTTCAGGGGGTGATGGGCGGCTACTACGCCCGCGCCGCCGGCCTGCCGGAGCCCGTCGCCGCCGCCTGCGCCGCCCATTACGCGCCGCTGGGGCCGGGCGACGCCTCCCCGACCGAGCCGGTGGCGGTGGCCGTGGCGCTGGCCGACAAGATCGACATGCTCACCGGCTTCTGGGCCATCGACGAGAAGCCGACCGGCTCCAAGGACCCGTTCGCCCTGCGTCGCGCGGCGCTGGGGGTGATCCGCACCATCCTCGACACCGGCGCCCGGGTGGTTCTGACCCGGGCGCTCGCCAAGGGCGCGATGGCGAACCAGGTGGCGGCGCCGGACCATGCCGGGCCGGTGGAGGCGCTGGTTCCGGATCTTCTCACCTTCCTCGCCGACCGCCTCAAGGTGCATCTGCGGGCCGAGGGCGTGCGCCATGACGTGATCGAGGCCTGTTTCCAGCTCGGCGGGCAGGACGACCTGGTGCTGCTGGTCGCGCGGGTGAAGGCGTTGCAGGCGTTCCTGGAGACGGAGGACGGCGCCAACCTCGTGCAGGGCCAGCGCCGGGCGGTGAACATCCTGACGGCGGAAGAGAAGAAGGACGGGGTGGAATATTCCATCGACCCCGATCCGAAGTTCGCCGAGGGGCCGGAGGAGACGGCGCTGTTCGCAGCCCTCGACGCCGCCGAGCCGAAGATCGCCGCGGCGCTGAACGAAGAGGACTTCGCCGCCGCGATGACCGCCATGGCCGGGCTGCGCGCGCCCATCGACGCCTTCTTCGAGGCGGTGCAGGTCAATTCCGACAACGCCATCATCCGGCGCAACCGGCTGTGCCTGCTCAACCGCATCCGCGCGGTGATGAGCCGGGTGGCGGTGTTCGGCGCGCTGGAGGGCTGAGGCCCGAAAACGGACGGCCGAAAGCTGACGGCCGAAAGCTGACGGGAGTCCGGCGGGCTGGACGCAAGCGGGCGCGAAACGGGGCGGGGCAGGGTGGCCCCGCCCCTTTTCCGTGACCCCCGAGGCCCCATGACCGTCGCCGTCGCGCCCCATCCCATCGCCGTCCCGCAATCCGCGCTCGACGACCTGCGCGCGCGCCTCGACCTGACCCGATGGCCGGAGAAGGAGCCGGTGGAGGACGATAGCCAGGGCGCGCCGCTGGCCCGGATGCGGGGCCTCGTGGATTACTGGCGCAACGCCTACGACTGGCGGCGCTGCGAGGCGCGGCTGAACGCCATGGGCTCCGCGCGCGCCGAGGTCGACGGGCTGGGCGTTCACCTGCTGCACATCCGCTCCCCCGAGCCGAACGCGCTGCCGATGCTGATGACCCATGGCTGGCCCGGCTCGGTGATCGAGTTCATGGAGGTGGTCGGCCCCCTGACCGACCCTCGCGCCCATGGCGGCGACCCCGCCGACGCCTTCGACCTCGTCCTGCCCTCGCTGCCCGGCTACGGGTTCTCCGACAAGCCGGCCCGGTCCGGCTGCGGTGTGGAGCGGATCGCGGAGATCTGGGCGCGGCTCATGCCCGCGCTGGGCTATTCCCGCTACGTGGCGCAGGGGGGCGACTGGGGGGCGGCGGTGACCACCGCGCTGGGCGCGCTGGCGCCCAAGGGGCTGGCGGCGATCCACCTCAACATGCCGGCCTTCCCGCTGGACCGGCGCGACCCCTCCGACGACCCCGCCATCAAGCGCGCCATCGCCGCCAACACCCGCCATAGGCGTTGGGGCACCGGCTATTCCCGCATCCAGTCCACCCGCCCCCAGACGCTGGGCTACGGGCTGACCGACAGCCCCGTCGGGCAGGCGGCGTGGATCTACGAGAAATACTGGGAATACACCGACCATGACGGCGACGCGGAGGCGCTGCTGGGCCGGGACGCGATGCTCGACAACATCATGCTCTACTGGCTGCCGGCGGCGGGCGCGTCCTCGGCCCGGCTGTATTGGGAGAGCTTCGGGGGCAGGGCGATCCCGGAGGTGCATCTGCCGACCGCCGCCACCGTGTTCCCGCGGGAGATCGTGCCCGCCCCCCGGGCGTGGTCCGAGAAGATCTATCGCAACATCCATTCCTGGACCGAGGCCGAGCGCGGCGGCCATTTCGCGGCCTACGAACAGCCCGCGATCTTCACCCGCGAGGTGCGCGACGCCTTCCGCCGCTTCCGCTGAGGCGGGCGCCTCCGACTTCAGGATAATTCGGGGTTAACCGGGGGCCGGGCGTCATCGCCCCGCCTTTCCATTTCCCGCGCCACGCTCTAGGCTTGCTGCATAGCACCATGGGCAGGGAGGCGCGACATGCGCCCCGAAACGGATCTCTCGCACGACCTGATCGCCCCGCTGGGCCCCGGCGGGGCCGAGGATGCCGCGCGTTTCGGGCGCAAGGCGGCGACCCTCTCGCGCCTGATCGGGCTGGGCATGCCGGTGAAGCCCGGCTTCGCGGTGTCGGCCGAGGCGGTGAGCCGGCTGGCGCAGGACGGGGCGGGGGCGCTGGGCCCGGGCTTCTCCGCCGCGCTGGCCGGGCTCGCGCCGGGCGCGCTGCTGGCGCTGCGCGCCTCTCCGGGCAAGAAGGAATGGGGCGGACCCGCGACCCTGCTGAACCTCGGCGCCTCGGTGGAGGGGCTGGAGCCGCGCATCGGCCCCCGCGCCGCCCGCGACGCCACCCGCCGGCTGATCCACGCCTATGCGGTGCATGTCGGGGGCGCGGACCCGGAGGCCTTCGAATACGCGCTCCACGACCTGCTGAAGGACCACGGGGCGGAGACCGAGCGCGATCTCGACGCCGAGGCGCTGGACGAGCTGATCGAGACCTTCCTCGACCTGCATGAGGAGGAGACGGGAGACCCGTTCCCCCATGCCGCCGCCGACCAGTTGGCGGGGGCGATGCGGGCCATGGCGCGGATGTGGGGCTCGATCTCCGCCCGGCTGCTGCGCAGCTCGCGCGGGGGGCCGGAGACGGGGGGGCTCGCGCTCATCGTGCAGGAGATGGCCATGGGGCTCGCCCCCGACCTGTCCGGCGCGGGGCGGGTGGCGTTCCGGTCCGAGCAGTCGGGCGAGCCGGGGCTGCGCGGGCGGATGCTGTTCCAGGCGCAGGGCAACGACGCCTCCGCCGGGCTGCGCACGCCGCGCCTGATCGGGGCGGCGGAGCGGCGGGAGGCGGGCGTGCGCGACCCGTCGCTGGAGGAGGCGGCGCCGGCCATCGCCGACCGCCTCCGCGCGCTGGGCGCGATGGCCGAACGCGACTTCGCCGAGGCGATGGCGCTGGAATTCACCCTGGAGGGGGGGGCGCTTTCGGTGCTGGGCGCGGAGCCCATCCGCCGCTCCCCCCGCGCCGCGGTGCGGGTGGCGGTGGACCTCGCCAAGTCCGGCGCGATCTCTCCCGAAGACGCGGTGCTGCGGGTGGAGCCGCGGCTGCTGTCGGAACTGCTGCACCCGACCATCGACCCCTATGCGCCGCGCGACCACCTGGCCCGCGGCCTGCCGGCGAGCCCCGGCGCCGCCTCGGGCCCCATCGTCTTCGCGGCCGAGGCCGCCGACGCCGCCGCCGCCCGCGGAACCCCCGCCATTCTGGTGCGGGTGGAGACCAGCCCCGAGGACATCCGCGGCATGCATTCCGCCGCCGGCGTGCTGACCGTGCGGGGGGGCATGACCTCCCACGCCGCGGTGGTGGCGCGGGGGCTGGGCACGCCCTGCGTGGTCGGGGCCTCGGGCCTGTCGCTGGACCTGCAGGCGCGGGAGCTGACCGCGCCGGACGGGCGGGTGTTCCGGGAAGGCGACCTGATCACCGTCGACGGCTCGGCCGGGGAGGCGCTGGCGGGCGCCGCCCCCACCGTGCAGCCCGAATTCTCCGGCGCGCTGGCCGAGCTGATGGACTGGGCCGACGGCATGCGCCGCATGAAGGTGCGCGCCAACGCCGACACCGCGCAGGACGCCCGCGTGGCGCTGGGCTTCGCCGCCGACGGCATCGGGTTGGCGCGGACCGAGCACATGTTCTTCGAGAAGGGCCGCATCACCGCCATGCGCCGCATGATCCTGGCGGAGAAGGAGAGCGACCGCCGCGCCGCGCTCGACCAGCTTCTGCCGATGCAGCGGGCGGATTTCATGGCGCTTTACCGGGTCATGCAGGGCTCTCCGGTCACCATAAGGCTGCTGGACCCGCCGCTGCACGAGTTCCTGCCCCATGCCGACGACGAGCTGGGGGAGCTGGCGGAGGCCACCGGCCTGACGCTCCGCGCCCTGCGCCGGCGGATCGAGGACCTGCAGGAGTTCAACCCGATGCTCGGCAAGCGCGGCTGCCGGCTGGGCGTGACCATGCCCGAGGTCTACGAGATGCAGGTCCGCGCCATCTTCGAGGCGCTGGCCCAGTCCTGGGCCGACGGCCCGCTGGTGGTGCCCGAGATCATGATCCCCCTGGTCTCGGCCAAGCGGGAGGCGACCATGATCCGCCGCACCATCGACGCCGTGGCCATGGCGGTGGCGGCGGAGACGGGTCGGGATTTCGCCTACAAGGTCGGCGTGATGGTGGAGACGCCGCGCGCCGCCCTGCGCGCCGGCGATCTGGCGGAGGACCTCGATTTCCTCAGCTTCGGCACCAACGACCTGACGCAGATGACCTACGGCCTCAGCCGCGACGACGCCGGGCGGTTCATGCGCGACTATGTGAACCTGGAGGTCTTCGCCGAGGATCCGTTCCACTCCCTCGACCTCGAAGGGGTGGGGGAGCTGATGGTGATCGCCGCCGACCGGGCGCGGGACCGCAAGCCGGGGATCCCGCTGGGGCTCTGCGGCGAGCATGGCGGCGACCCGGCCTCGATCCGCTTCTGCGAGGCGGCGGGCTTCGACTACGTGTCCTGCTCGCCCTTCCGGGTGCCGATCGCGCGGCTGGCCTGCGCGCAGGCGACGATCCTCCAGCGTCGGGTGCGCGAGGCGGCGGGGGCGAAGGACTTGAAGGAAACGGCCGGGCGAACCGGCCTCGACGGGACGGGAACGGCGGCGGAATGACGGGAACGACGGAAGGCGGAGCGACGGCCGCGGGGCCGGGCGTGGGCATGGGCATGGGCGGAGCGGACGGGGCGGCGGCGCTGGCCGCGCTGGCCGAGGCGCTGGCGGGCGGGGCCAAGGCGAAGCTCGCCCGCGCGCTCGCCCGGATGGAAAGCCACGCCCAGGCGCCCGAGACCGCGGCCCTGCTCGACGCCGCCCACCAGGCGCCGTGCGGCCATGTCATCGGGCTGACCGGCCCGCCGGGCGTGGGCAAGTCGTCGCTGGCCAACCGGCTGGTCGCCGCATGGCGGGCGCGGGGTCTGACGGTGGCGGTGATCGCGGTGGACCCGTCGTCGCGCCGCTCCCGCGGGGCGCTTCTGGGCGACCGCACCCGCATCGCGACCGATCCCGACGATGCGGGCGTCTTCGTCCGCTCCATGGCCGCGCGGGACCGGCTGGGCGGGCTGGCGGAGCTGACCTTTCCGGCGATGATCCTGATGCGCGCGCTCTATGACCGGGTGCTGGTGGAGACGGTCGGCGTCGGGCAGTCGGAGGTCGAGATCGCCGACATGGCCGACACCGTGGCGCTGTGCGTGCAGCCGGCCTCGGGGGACAGCCTGCAGTTCATGAAGTCCGGGGTGATGGAGGCGCCGCACCTGCTCGCCGTCACCAAGGCCGACCTCGGCGTCGCCGCGCGCCGGGCGCTGGCCGACCTCAAGGGGGCGCTGACCTTGGCCCCGCCGCGGGCCGACGGCAGCACGCCCCAGGCGCTGATCTGCTCCTCCGCCACGCCCGAGGGGGCGGAGGATCTGGTGGCGGCGCTGGAGGCGCGGGCGGAGGGAATCGACCCGTCGCGCCTGGCCGAAACCCGGCTGGCGCATACCCGCGCCTGGGCGCGGACCACGGTGCAGGCGGAATACGGAAGGATGGGATCGCGGCTGTCGGATGATTCGTTCGAGTCGCCCCATTTCCGCCACCTTCCTTTCTCGACCACCTTGACGGCGATGGCAAGCCTCCATGATGCGCTGCAAAAGCGATTTTCTTAAACAAGGTTAAAACTAGCGAAAACAGTATCTTAAGGAATGGTTGCGGCAGATCGCGCAGGGCGCTTCGCGCATTACCGCTGGATTTCCCCGTTTTCGCCGTGGTCATAGGCGTCTCAGACACATGAGAACCTATCCAGGAGAGGCCCGATGACGCGATCGTCCGATCGCCGGGCCGCGCGCCGCCCGGCGGCCGCGTCCCAACGTCAAGCCGCCCGTTCCACGGTCGCAGCATTGGTTTCGGCGCCCCGCGCCGCGTTTCGGACGGCGCTCGCCGTCGCCCTCGTCGCCGCGGTTTTCGCGGCGCCCTCCGCGCGTGCGGAGACCTCGCCCGCCGCGGCCCCGGCCTATGACGCCGGGGCCGCCGCGCCGGCCTTCGAGCCGGATTTCGTCTCGGCCGCGCTGGCGGTGGAGCGGGAGAAGCTGGCCGGCATCGCCGCCCGTCGCGGCGCGGTGGACCTCGACGCGGTCGAAGGCCGGGTGACGCCCCGGTCCGGCATGCGGGCGCTGGAGCATCTGAGCATCCAGGACCGCGCCACGCTGGCCTCCCTGCAGCGGGGCGGATCGCGCGCCGCGGCGGGACTGACCGGAGTGGCCGGGCAGGGCAAGCTCGCCTGGTCGGACTTCGAGAACCTGCCGGTCGAGGGCGACGCCCAATGGGCCTGCCTGACCGAGGCGCTCTACTTCGAGGCCCGCGGAGAGACGCTGGCCGGGCAGGTGGCGGTGGCCGAGGTGATCCTCAACCGCGTCGACCGGCCGGACTATCCCAACACCGTGTGCAAGGTGGTCCGCCAGGGCGCCTCGGGCGCGCGCTACGCCTGCCAGTTCTCCTACAATTGCGACGGGAAGTCCGACGCGATGACCGAGCGGGGGGCCTATCGGCATGTGGGCAAGGTGGCGCGGGCCATGCTGGACGGGCGCGCCCGCACCCTGACCGACGGCGCGACGCACTACCATGCCGACCATGTGCGGCCGCGCTGGGCCAAGCGGTTCCCGCGCACCGCGGAAATCGGCGAGCACATCTTCTACCGGGCGCCCGGCGCCTATGCGAGCCGCTGAGGCGGGCGCCGCGTCCGGATCGGGCGCGGCCGACGAGACCCCCGCCGCCGCGCGTCCCTCGCGCGGCGGCTTTTTCGTGCCGGAGCGAGGGCCGCGCGGCGCCCGGCCACGGTCGCGAGGCGTCGGGGCGGCCGTGATCGGTCGTGATCTCTCCGGTTCCGGGGGCCTCCCGACGGCGTCGCGGGGCGGCGTCTGATTCGCATCCTGCGCGGCGCGAGGCCTGCTTTCACGTTAAGTTCATGATCTGAAATGCAGGATGAAATTAGTTTCGGTGAGAAATTATTGAAAGCGCACCGTCAATGCCGCAATGTCTGCGGGTTCCGGCGAACGAGAATACAACCAAAGGTTGACTCCGCCGGATGCACGTAAAAGATTCGTTCATGACAGCAGATCCGTCGCGGGGGGACGCCGTGAGATCCAATCTATTGGTGCTGCATGCTTGGCCGCCGGGCTGCGCCGCGCGGGCGCTGGACCGGGAGGTCTTCGCCCGCAACGTGCCCGAAGCGCGCCGGCTGGTGCTGAAGGACCCGATGCACGGGCTTCGGTCCCGCTATCCCGCCGCGCTGGAGCCGCTGTCGGAGGAGCTGCGCGTCGTCTCCGGCCGCCTGCCCTTCGGCTATCTCGACGGCCAGCGCGACCGGATCATGCATGTCTGCGTGATCTCCCATCCTGAAATCGCCTTCCTGCGCTTCGCGACGGCGCTGTCCACCGTCTCGGACGCTCACGTGATCAACGCCACCGGCCGGGCCGGCGCCGATCTGCCCCTGCATGACCTGGAGGGGCTGGTGACGCGGCTTCTGGACCTGCAGCCGATCCAGGCGCGGCGCATCAACGTCGCCACGCGCCTCTGCGCCGGTCTGCCGGCGGTGTCCGGCGTCCCGTCGGACCGATCGCATCTCGACGCCGCGCTGGCCAATCTGGGGCGGGTCAACGCGCTCTGCGGCCGCGAGGACACGCTGGACGAGTTCGCCCGCTACCTCGCGGACGTGATGGGGTGGCCGGCGCCGAAACCCGGCATCGCCGCGGCCCTGACCAGGCCGGCGATCTCTCCCGCGGACCTGCCGGCGCGGCTGCGCGACCGGCTGCGCGCCGCGCTGGACCTCGACCTCCGCCTGCATGCGGCGGTGTCGGGGGAGCTCGGGGCCTGCGTGGCGTGATCCTGGCGCAGGGGGCTTAACAACCCGTCAACCATCTTCGCGCCATGGTCGGGACAGGAGCCGCCGGCCGCGACTCCGATGGGAAGGGAGGCGGTTATGCGCAAGGGCGTCTGTCTGATCGGACCGGGGGGCGGAAGCGGGCTTCAGGCCTACGCCGCCCAGGTGGCGGAGGAGCTGGCCGCCCGGGACGAAGCCGCCTGGACCCTCGCCGCCCGCGGACCCTTCGCGCTGACCGCGCCGCTGTTCTTCACGGCCGCGGCGATCCGGCTGACCTGGCTGGCGATGAGCGGACGTATCGATTCGGCGCATCTGCTGGTGGCGGAGCTCGGCAGCGTCTGGCGCAAGGGCCTGCTGGCCGCGCTGGCGCGGGCGCTGGGGCTGCGGGTGGTGATTCACCTGCATGGGCCGGAGCTTGCGGCGGAGGCGCGCGACGCCTGGGGACCGACACGCTTCGCGCTGCGCGCCGGCGCCCGGCTCGCCCATGTCAATCTGGCGCTGGGCCGGGACCTGGCGCGCTTCCTGACCGAGGATCTCGGCGCCCCGGCGGAACGGGTGGCGATCCTGCGCAACGCCCTGCCGGACGCGCCCTGGTCGCCGCGCCGGGTGCCGGCGCGACCGGGTCGGGACCGGCCGCTGCGGGTGCTGTTCGTCGCGCCGATGACCCGCTGCAAGGGCGCGCGGGCCGTGGTGCAGGCGCTGGCGATGCTGCGCGCTCATGGGATCGAGGCCGAAGCGGTGCTCGCCGGCGCCGGCCCCGAACGCGTGCATGCGCGGGCGGAGGCGCGGCGCCTCGGCGTCGCCGCCGATTTCCCGGGGCGGATCACGGCGGCGGAGGCGGAGGATCTGATGGAATGGGCGGATGTGCTGGCCCATCCCTCGTCGCGCGAAGGGCTTCCGCTGACGCTGCTGCAGGCCTTGCGGGCCGGGCTGCCGGCGGTCGCCGCGCCCTCCGGCGCCATCGGCGAGGCGCTGCCCCAGGGGGACGGGCTGGTCCATATCCCGGCCCGCGACGCCGCCGGTCTGGCGCGGGCGCTGGAGCGGCTGGCCAATGACCCGGCCTGGCTGCTCGCCCTGGGCGAGGCGGCGCGGGTGGTGTTCGAGAACCGGTTCCGGATGGACCGGCATGTCGACCGGCTGGAGGCGCACTATGGCTGGACCGCGCCTCAGCCTCGCGGGATCGAGGCGCCGGCGCAGCCCGCCTGATCGGCGGGCGCCGCGCGTCGTCGCCGGACGGGCCGGAGCGCGACGGCGCACAGGCGGGCCTCTCAGGCCGCGGCCCGCGGCGTTCGTCGTTGCGGGCGCTCCCGGCGCAAGTGAAACGCAGGGCGGGCCGCCGCTCTCCAACCCTGTCCGGGGCGTGGAAGCGCCTCCCCGGGCGGCCTTCCGTGGGCGAGCCTTCCGATACGCCCCTCCCCAGGCGCCTGTCCCCGGGAGGCTCGCCCCGGCGCCTTTCCCGGGACGCCTCTGCCTGGACGGCTCTGTCCTGGCGGCGCTGTCCTGGCGGGTTTCCCAGCCGAGCGTCGCAGCCGGCCTTTCCGGCGGATCTTCTTCGGGCGGCCCTGCGGCGTCGGCCTCCGGCGCGGGACTGAAGCACGGCGGCGCGCGGAGGGCGCGCCGGGGCTGCGCAGAACGCCGGATCGCTACGGGCCGCCGACGTCGCAGGCGGGATCGCCCGAAACCGCCGGCCCCGTCGCCCAGGCGTCGTCCGGACCGCTTCGAAACGACGTCCGCCGGGACGACAGCGGCTTTTCCGGGCGCGATCCGGCCTGGCGGACTCGTGCGCCGGCGTCAGAGCCAATCCTGGAGCATCGGGATCAGTGGCAGGTCGGCCGGGGGCATCGGGTGGTCGCGCAGCGCGGACGGCCTGACCCAGGCGAGTTTCTGGCCCTCTCGCCCCTGGGCGACGCCCTGCCACCGCCGGCAGACATAAAGCGGCATCAGAAGGTGGAACCGCTCATAGCCATGCGAGGCGAAGGCGAGGGGGGCGAGGCAGCTCTCCCAGGTCTCGACGCCCAGTTCCTCGTGCAGCTCGCGGATCAGGCAGGCTTCCGGCGTCTCGCCCGGCTCCAGCTTGCCGCCGGGGAATTCCCATAGCCCGGCCATGGACTTGCCCTCCGGCCGCTGGGCCAGAAGGACCCGTCCGTCCGCATCGACCAGCGCGCAGGCGGCGACCAGGACCAGCGGTTTCGGCTCGGCGGCGGGGGCGGGCGGGGAGTCGGACATCGGGGCGCTCGACGATAGCGGAAGGGTCCCGTTAAGTGCCCTGCGCAGGGCCGCGGGGCAAGCGGTCGCGCCATGACGCCCGGCTGTTGACGCCGCCGCATGGTCGAGCGAGCCCCATCGGGGAGACGGGAGACGGGAGACGGGAGACGGGAGACGGGAGACGGGAGACGGGAGACGGGAGACGGGAGACGGGAGACGGGAGACGGGTCTACGGGGTCGGTAGAGCCGAGAGGTGATATCGGGGCCGGGAG
>JAYZWL010000094.1:0-7822 GCA_036154955.1 Pseudomonadota bacterium
CCTCCTCCCGTCCCCCCTCCCGACGCAAGTCCGCCCCCGCCCCGCCGGCGCAGACTGCCGCGCGACGGAATCCGTCCCCCCGCCCGGGGGACCAAGGGAGGCGCGAGACGATGACCCTGACGATGAAGGCCGCGGTGCTGCGCGAGACGGCCCTGCCCAAACCCTATGTGGAAAGCGCGCCGCTGCAGATCGAGGACGTGACCCTCGACCCGCCGCAGCCGCTGGAGCTGCTGGTCAAGATCGGGGGCGCGGGGCTCTGCCATTCCGACCTCTCGGTGATCAACGGCGCGCTGGGGCGCGGCGTGCCGCTGGTGCTGGGCCACGAGGGCGCGGGCGAGGTGGTGGAGGTCGGCTCCGCCGTCACCGACATCAAGCCGGGCGATCCGGTGATCTTCCAGTTCTCCCCCTCCTGCGGGCGCTGCAGGATGTGCCTGTCGGGCCGGCCCCAGATCTGCGAGGAGGTGCTCAAGACCCGCGCCGACGGCTCGCTGATCTCCGGCGGCACGCGGCTGAAGGACGCCGACGGCAAGGCGCTGCGCCACCATGCGGGGCTGTCCTGCATGGCGGAATACGCGGTGGTCAACCGCGGCTCGGTGGTCAAGATCGACTCCGACGTGCCGCTCTCCAAGGCCGCGCTTTTCGGCTGCGCGGTGATGACCGGCGTGGGCGCGGTGATCAACACCGCCCAGGTGCGCCCGGGCCAGTCGGTCGCCATCTTCGGGCTCGGCGGCGTCGGGCTGTGCGGGATCATGGGGGCCAAGGTCGCGGGGGCCGAGACCATCATCGCGGTCGATTTCGAGGACCACAAGCTCGCCAAGGCCATGGATCTGGGCGCCACCCACGCCTTCAACGCCAAAGACCCCGACCTGACCGAGAAGATCATGGACCTGACCCATGGCGGGGTGGAGTTCGGCCTCGACCTCGCCGGCGCCATCCCGGCGCTGAAATCCGCCTACGCCGCCACCGCGCGGGGCGGCAAGGTGATCACGGCCGGGATCTCCCCCATCGGGTCCGAGTTCTCCTTCCCCCAGCCCGACCTGGTGCTGAACGAGAAGTCGGTCTGCGGGTCCTTCATGGGCTCCTGCGCGCCGGTGCGGGACATTCCCCGTTACCTCGCGCTGTGGAAGCAGGGGCTGCTGCCGGTGGACAAGCTGATCGACCGGGTGATCCCGTTCGAGACGCTGAACGAGGGCTTCGACCGGCTCGACGACGGCTCCGCCCTGCGGCAGGTGCTGGACCCGCACATGGCGGCCGCCTGACGGCCCGCCGGCGCGCGGGAGGGCTCGCCCCGCGCGCCGGCTTGCGCTATCGGGGCGCATGACCGAGCCGCTCGACATTTTCCTCGCCGCCCCGCCGGGGCTGGAACCCGTGCTGGCGGCGGAGGCGGCCGCCGCCGGCTTCGCCGACCCCGCGCCCCAGCCCGGCGGCGTGGCGATCCGCGGCGACTGGGCGGAGGTGCGGCGCGCCAATCTGATGCTGCGCGGCGCGGGCCGCGTGCTGGTGCGTATCGGCGGGTTCCGGGCCTTCCACCTCGCCCAACTCGACAAGCGGGCCCGCAAGTTCCCCTGGGGGGATTTCCTGCGCGCCGACGTGCCCGTGCGGGTGGAGGCGACCTGCAAGGGCTCGCGCATCTACCACCACAAGGCCGCGGCCCAGCGGATCGAAACCGCCCTGCGCGAAGCCCTGGGGGTGGAGATCGCGGCCGACGCCCCCATCCGCCTGCTGGCCCGGATCGACGACGACTTCTGCGGCTTCTCGCTGGACGCCTCCGGGGAGCCGCTGCACAAGCGCGGCCACAAGGAGGCGGTGGGCAAGGCCCCGATGCGGGAGACGCTGGCGGCCCTCTTCCTGCGCGCCTGCGGCTATGACGGGGCGGAGCCGCTGGTCGACCCGATGTGCGGTTCCGGCACCTTCCCCATCGAGGCGGCGGAGATCGCCGCCGGCCTCGCCCCCGGCCGCACCCGCCCCTTCGCCTTCGAACAATTCGCCACCCATGACGCCAAGGCCTGGGCGGCGGAGAAGCAGGCGGCGGGGGTCGCGGCGCCCGAAGGCCCCGCGCGCTTCATCGGCTCGGACCGCGATCAGGGGGTGATCGGCATGGCGAAGGCCAATGCCGAGCGGGCGGGCGTCGGGGGGCTCTGCGAGTTCATCCGTCGCCCCGTCTCCGACCTCGCCCGGCCCGACGGCCCGCCGGGGCTGGTCATCGTCAACCCGCCCTACGGCGCGCGCATCGGCGAGGTTCCCAAGCTGCGCCCGCTCTACGGCACATTGGGCGAGGCGCTGAAGGCCGGCTTCTCCGGCTGGCGGGTGGGTCTCATCACCACCGAGGCGCCGCTGGCCCGCGCCGCCGGCCTGCCCTTCCTGCCCCCCGGCCCCCCGGTCGCGCATGGCGGGCTGAAGGTGAAGCTGTTCCGGACCGAGCCCCTGCCCTGAACGCCCCTCAGCCCTCCCGGATCTTCGCCAGCACCGGGCGCAGATAGTCGAGGAACCGGGCCGGGTTCTCCGACATCGGGAAATGCCCCATGCCCTCCATCTCGGTCATCTCCACCCCCAGCCGCCGGGCGAGATCGCGGGTGTCGTCGGGCGTGCAGGAATAGTCGTAGGACCCGGTCAGCAGGTGGATCGGGCAGCGGGAGACGTCGATCTCCGCCACCTCGGCCGAGATGTCGCCGTCCACCTTGTAGAACCACAGGTCGCCCTTGAAGACCCCCGGACCGCCCTGCATGTAGTGCCAGCGGGTCTCGTCCCGCTCCGCCTCCGGGCTCTGCGGCGCCATCAGCCCGTAGGCCACCGCCCCGCAGACCTCGCCGCCATGCACGTCCGCACGGTGCAGCCAGCCGGTGTCATAGTAGGGCGCCACATGGTCCGAGCTCTGCAGCCCGATCAGCGCCCGGAACCGCTCCGGATGGCGATGCGCGAGATGCAGCACGATCCGCCCGCCGATGGAGCAGCCCATGACCACCGGCTTCTCCAGCGCCAGCGCGTCGCAGACCGCGAGGATCTGCTCCACATACCCCTCCGAGGTCAGGGCGTAATCCTCGTCCACCGTCCCCGGCGCGGGCGAGGATTTGCCGTGGCGGGGCATGTCGAAGACGATGACCCGGTGATGGGCCGTCACCTCCGGGTCATTGAGCACCGCCCGATACTGCCGTCCGTCGGCCCCGGCGGTGTGCAGACACACGAGCGGGATCCCCTGCCCCGCCTCCTCCCAGTAGAGGCGATGCATCCGCCCGCCGATCTCGACATGCCCGTAACGCCCTGTGATGGGTTCGACATGAAAGGTCATGCGGCGGCCTCCGATCCGGGCGCGGGCGCGGGCCGCAGGCTCGCCAGCAGCAGCTTCACGTAAAGCAGGTTGGACATCAGCGGATGCAGGTCGCCTTCGAACCGCATCGCCCCCCGGCGAAGCAGCGCCATCAGGTCATGCGAGCCCGGCGGCGGGACCGGGCGCAGGAACAGGGCCCAGTCCTCCGCCGGCGCCGAAATCGCGAAATCCCACGACGGCATGACGAACGGCCCTTCCTCCACCAGAATCACCGCGCCGGCGCGGATGGTGACCAGCGTCTCCGCCGTCCCCGCCCGCAGCATCATGCGCGCGTCCAGCGCCCGGCCCCGCTTCGCCAGCGGCGTGCCCGGCCCCCCCGTCTCGGCCAATCCAGCGAACATGCGGCCTCCCGTGAACCGGAGACCTCTCGCGCGGGTCCCCTTCCCCCGGTTCTAGCCCCGCGCCCGCCCGCGTCCAAGCGCGCTGGCGGCAGGCCTGCCCAACCGCAGGTCCGGCTTACTCCGCCGCCTGGTCGGAGGCGGGAGGGGCGGCGGCGCGGCGGAAGAATTCCGGCGCCTCGCCCGATTCCTCCAGCAGCCAGTCCACGAACCGCCGGGTCTGCGCGCCGGCCGAGGTCATCGTCGGCCACACCACCCAGAACGCCGCCCCGGTCCGCCAGGGACGGTTGAAGGGGCGGATCAGGGCGCCCGACTCAAGCTCCTCCGTCAGCAGGTCGAGCTGCCCCACCGCCAGCCCGAACCCCTGCCGCGCCGCGGAATAGGTCAGCAGCGAGGTGTCGAACTCGATCCCCTCCCGCGCGTTGACCTCCACCCCCGCCGCCCGCGCCCACCGCTCCCATTCCGAGCGACGATAGCGCGAATGCAGCAGCTCGCAGCGCCCGATATCGGCGAGGCTCTCAAGCCCCCCCATCCGCGCCGCGTAGGCCGGCGCGCAGACCACGTCCACCACCTCGTCGAAAAGCTTGCGGGACCGCGCGTCCCGCCACGCCCCGTGGCCGAGCTGCAGGGCCGCGTCCAGATGCGTGCCGCGGAAATCCAGCGGCTCCACCCGCGTATCCAGCCGGATCCGGCAATCGGGGTGACGGTGAGAGAACGCCGCCAGCCGCGGCATCAGCCAGTGATGGGCGAAGGTCGGGTAGATGCGCAGGTTGACGGTGTTGCGGCTCTCGTTCGCCAGGATCCGCGCCGTCGCCGTCTCCAGGTCGTCGAAAAGCCCCGCGATCTCGTGCCCGAAATTGCGCCCCACCTCGGTCAGCTTGACCGAGCGCGCGCCCCGCTCGAACAGCTTCACGCCCAGGTAGTTCTCCAGGATCGCGATCTGCCGGCTGACCGCCACCTGGCTGACCCCCATCTGCTGGGCGGCGGAGGTGAAGGTCTTGTGCCGCGAGGCCACCGCGAACGCCCGGAGCGGGTTGAGCGGAAGGTTGTTGAGCGGCTGCGTCTCCTGCTGGCTGCGGCTGACCTTCGCGGCGGGCCGGTGGCTGTCATCCATAAGCTGCGGTTTTCCGGGGCTGACCTCTGGGGCGTTTCGCAAACCCACGCTTAGTCTAGGCTCGCGCTCAACCCAAGGACGCGGACGGTCGCGCCCCCTCCTCTCTCTCCCACATGCCGGGGCCCCGATGGATTTCGACCTCACCGAAGAACAGACCCTGTTCCGCGACACCGTCGCCCGCCTCGCCCGGGCCGAACTGGCGGAGGGCGCGGCGGCGCGCGCCCGCTCCGGCGCCTATCCCTGGGACGTGGCGGCGCGGCTGGCGGAGGCCGGGCTGATCGGCATCACCGCCGACCCGGCGGACGGCGGCCAGGGGGCTGGGCTGATCGAGGCGATCCTCGCCCTGCAGGCGGTGGCGGAGGTCTGCCCCCGCTCCGGCGACGTGGTGCAGGCCGGCAACTTCGGCCCGATCCGCACCTTCTGCGAATACGCGACGGCCGAGCAGAAGGCCCGCTTCCTGCCCGACCTGCTGGCGGGCCGGGCCGCGATCTCGCTCGGCATGACCGAGCCGGAGGCCGGGTCCGCGGCCACCGACATGACCACCTCGGCCCGCGAGGACGGCGACCATTACGTCGTGAACGGCACCAAGATCTTCGGCACGCTCTCGGCCGAGGCGAACCTGTTCCTCGTCTACCTGCGCTTCGGCCCTGGGGTCGGCGGCATCGGCTCGATGCTGATCGAGCGGGGGACGCCGGGGTTCGAGATCGGCCGGCCCTCCGGCTTCATGAACGGGGAGGACTGGGCGCAGCTCTATTTCACCGACTGCCGGGTGCCGAAGGCCAACCTGCTGCTGGGGCCGGGCGGGTTCAAGAAGCAGATCGCGGGCTTCAACGTCGAGCGGCTGGGCAACTCCGCCCGCGCCGTGGCGGTGGGGCGGCACGCCTTCAACGTCGCCCGCGACCACGCGCTGACCCGGAAGCAGTTCGGCCGGCCGCTCTGCGAATTCCAGGGCCTGCAATGGAAATTCGCCGAGATGGCGGTGAAGCTCGACGCCGCCCAGCTGCTGCTGATGCGCGCGGCGGTGAAGGCGGCGGACGGGCTGCCCTCCGCCCAGGACACCGCCATGGCCAAGCTCGCCTGCAACGAGGCCGGGTTCTTCGCCGCCAACGAGGCGTTGCAGGTGATGGGGGGCGCGGGCTTCTCCACCGACTCCACGGTGCAGTATTGCCTGCGCCGGACCCGGGGCTGGATGATCGCCGGCGGCTCGACCGAAATTCTCAGGAACCGCATCGCCGAAGGCGTGTTCGACCGCCGCTTCGACCAGCGCCCGCCCCGCCCCGCGCCCGCGGCCCAGGCCGCCGGATAGCCCCCGCGCCCGGCGCAAGCGGCCCGCCCGCCCCCGGCCCTACCCTGCCGCCGGCGCGCCGCCCGCTGCGCGCCGAGGGAGGACCGACATGCGCCTGACCCAGGGCCTCGCCCGCGCCGCCGCCGTGAACCCGCGCGGCCGCGCCACCGTGTTCCGCGGCGTCGCCCGCACATGGGAGGAGGTCGCGGCCCGCGCCGCCCGCCTCGCCGCCGGGCTGCGAAGCTTCGGGCTCTCCCCCGGCGACCGGGTGGGGGTGCTGGCGCTGAATTCCGACCGGCACCTGGAGACGCTCTTCGCCATCCCCTTCGCCGGCCTCGCCGCCGTGCCGCTGAACTGGCGCCTGACGCCTGAGGAACTGCGCCTGATCGTGGAGGATTCCGGCCTGCGGGTCCTGGTGACCGACGCCGCCTCCCTGCCTCTGGCCCGCGCCGTCACGCCCCGCCCGCGCGCCTGGACCCATACCGTGCTGATCGACGGAGAGGCCGGGCCGGACGAGATTGGGTTCGAGGCGCTGATCGCCGGCTCCGCCCCGATGGCCGACGCGGGCGCAGGAGGCGCGGATCTGGCCGGGCTTTACTACACCGCCGGCACCACCTCCGCCTCCAAGGGGGTGATGCTGACCCATGACAACCTGGTGACCAACGCCCTCTCCACCGGGCACGCCATGGGCTACGACGACCGCTCGACCTACCTGCATTCCGGCCCGATGTTCCACCAGGCCGACGGCGCCTCCACCTTCGCGGTGACGCTGGCCGCGGGCTGCCACGCCTTCGTGCCCCGCTTCGACGCCGAAGACTGCCTCGCGACCCTGGCGGCCGAACGGGTCACCCACGCCCAGTTCGTGCCGACCATGATCCGGATGCTTCTGGACCGGCCCGAGATCGCCACGCTGGACCTGAGCGCCCTGCGCCGGATCCTCTATGGCGCGAGCCCGATCGAGGACGAGACCCTGCGCCGCGCCCTGACCCTGCTGCCCAATTGCGGCTTCGTGCACGGCTACGGCATGACCGAGGTCAGCTCCACCGCCACCATGCTCCCCGCCCGCTACGCGGTGCTGGAGGGGCCCGAGGCGGAAAAGCGCCGCTCCTGCGGGCAGGCGGCCCTGCTCGGCGAGGTGCGGGTGGCCGGACCCGACGGCGCCGACCTGCCCCCGGGCGAGGTGGGCGAGGTGCTGATCCGTGGCCCCCAGGTCATGGCCGGCTACTGGAACCGGCCGGAGGAGACCGCGGCCGCCCTGCGCGGCGGCTGGATGCATTCCGGGGACCTGGGCTGGCTGGATGCGGACGGCTTCCTGTTCCTGGCCGGACGGCTGAAGGACATGATCAAGACCGGGGGCGAGAACGTCTTCGCGGTGGAGGTGGAGAACGTCGTCGCCGAGTTCGACGGCGTGGCCGAGGTCGCCGTGATCGGCCTGCCCCACCCGGTCTGGACCGAGACCGTCCACGCGGTGGTGGTGCCGCGGGCGGGGGCGCGGGTCGACCCCGAGGCGCTGATCGCCTTCTGCCGGGCGCGGATTGCCGCCTACAAGGCCCCCCGCTCGGTCGAGATCCGGGCCGAGCCCCTGCCCCTGTCGGCCGCCGGCAAGATCCTCAAGCGCGTGCTGCGCGACGAAGCCGCCGCCCGGACCGCCGGCGCCGCGGAGGGCTGAGGCCGGAGCCGCGCGACGACCCGCCCGAAGGCCGCGCCCGCGCGCCCGCGCGGCGCGGGACCCGGGCCGCCCGGCCGCGCCGCCGCGGACC
>JAYZWL010000095.1:0-7624 GCA_036154955.1 Pseudomonadota bacterium
CGGGGGCGGGCGCGGCGGGGCGGGGGGCGCCGTTGGGCCCGCGGCGGGCCGCGCCGGCGGCGCGCTCCTCCGCCGTCGGCGGCACCACCAGCCCGGCCGAGATCACCAGCTTCGCCGCCTCCTCCACCGTCATGTCCAGCACCACAACGTCCTTGCGCGGCACGAACAGCAGAAAGCCCGACGTCGGGTTCGGCGTGGTCGGCAGGAAGACCGAGAGCATGGAGGCCGCCCCCTCCGCGTCGCCGCCGTTGGCCCGCTCATGCGCGCTGACCTTGCCGGGGATCTCGCCCCGGGTCTCGGTCGACACGAAGGCCAGCGCCCAGGCGTCGCGGCGCGGGTATTCGACGAGGCAGGCCTCCTTGAACGAGGCGCCCTGCGACTGGGTCAGCACCGTCTCGATGATCTGCTTCACGCCGTTGTAGACCGAACGCACGATCGGCATCCGGTCCACCCACCGCTCCGCCATCAGCACCAGCTGGCGGCCGAACAGGTTCTTGGTGGCCGAGCCGACGACGGCGGTGAAGATCACGAACACCACCAGCCCGAATCCCGGCACGTCCACGCCCAGATAGGTGTTGGGGTTGTAGACGGCGGGCACCAGCGGAACGATGCGGTCGTCCACGAAGGTGATGAAGGTCCACACCAGGTAGAGCGTCAGGGTGACGGGCGCCACGATCACCAGCCCGGTGAGGAAGTTGGCGCGGGTGCGCTGCAGGAAGCTGCGCCGCGCGGGGGCGGCGTTGCGCTTGGCCTTGTTGCGGCGCGGGGTGGGGGCCATGGGGCGGCGCTCCGGTCGGCGGGTGGGGCTCGCCGCGCGGGCGGCGCCGGCGCCGGGAAGCGCGCGGAAGTCATTCAGGTAGGCGCGCGCCCGCGCCGGCGCAACGCGGCGAGGCGTGGCGCCCTTGCGACGGGGGCGAAGGCCGGGGGGGCGGAGGCAGGGGGCGGCCCGCGCCGGCGCGCTTGCGCGGGGGGCGGCGTCCACTATGATGGCACGATGCTCCAGGATGATCTCGACCTTCGGATCGGCGCCCGCCTTCGCGCCGAACGCGAGGCCCGCGGCTGGTCGCTCAGCGATCTCGCGGGGCGGGCGGGCGTGTCCCGCGCCATGATCCACAAGGTCGAGCGGGGCGAGAGCAGCCCGACCGCCAAGCTGCTCGGCAAGCTCTCGGGCGCCTTCGGGCTGACCATGTCGGCGCTGCTGGCCCGGGCCGAGGCCGCGGGCGGCCGGGTCGCGCGCCGCGCCGACCAGCCGCTTTGGATCGACCCTGAGACGGGCTACGCCCGCCGCCAGGTCTCGCCCCCCTCCGACCTGCCGCTGGAGGTGGTGGACGTGACCCTGCCGCCGGGGGCGGCGGCGCCGATGCCCGCCTCCGCCTTCGGCTTCATCCGGCAGATGATCTGGGTTCTGGACGGCGAACTGGTCTTCGACGAGGGCCCGACCCGCCACCGGCTCGGTCCCGGCGACTGCCTGCTGCTGGGCCCGCCCGCCGATTGCGCGTTCCGCAACGAAAGCGAGGCGCCCTGCCGCTACGCGGTGCTGGTGCTGCGGCCGGGCTGATCGGCGACGCTTGACAGGTCATTCAATATAGTAGATTGATAGTCCATCATCTTGATGGGGGCCGCGCCATGCTGATCCGGGACGCCGTCGCCGGGGATCTTCCGCAGATCCTCGCCATCCACAACCACGCGGTGCGCGCCACCACCGCGATCTGGAACGACGCGCCGGTCACGCTGGAGAACCGCCGCGCCTGGCTGGAGGAGCGGACCCGCGCCGGATACCCGGTGCTGGTCGCGACCGAAGCGGACGGGGCGACGGTGCTCGGCTACGCCTCCTTCGGGGATTGGCGGGCCTTCGACGGCTACCGCCACACGGTCGAGCACTCGGTCTATGTCGGCGAGGGCCTGCGCGGGCGGGGCGTTGGCCGGGCGCTGATGACGGCGCTGATCGCGCGGGCGCGGGCGCTGGACAAGCATGCGATGGTGGCGGGGATCGAGGCGGGCAACACGGCCTCGATCCGCCTGCACGCGGCCCTGGGGTTCGAGACCGCGGGAACCCTGCGCGAGGTGGGGACCAAGTTCGGCCGCTGGCTGGACCTGACCTTCATGGTCCTTCGGCTGGACGACCGACCCGCGCCGGACGCCGCCGCGCCGGGAACGCCCGCGCCGGAGGGCGCGCCCCGGGCCTGACCCGGGGCCTCCCGCCGCCGGCCGCCCGAAGGAGGCCCCGGATCGGGTCCGGGGCGCGCGGCCGGCCCTCCCGGACGAGCCGCGCCGCCCCTCAGTAGCCGCGGACGCGGTCCACCAGATGCAAAAGCGGCTCGCCCCGGGACAGCCGCCCGATCTGCTCGACCAGCGCGCCCGAGGCGGTCTCGGGCCGGGTGGCCGACGCGATATGCGGCGTCACCGTCACGTTGGGATGCGCCCAGTAGGGGTGATCGGCGGGCAGGGGCTCGACCCGGAACACGTCCAGCGTGGCGTGGGAGATCCGGCCCGCATCCAGCGCCGCCAGCAGCGCGTCGTCGTCGATCAGCGGCCCGCGGCCGGGGTTCACGATCACCGCCCCCTCGGGCAGCAGCGCCAGGCGGCGCGCGTCCAGCAGGTTCGTGGTGTCAGGCGTGTCGGGCAGCAGCAGCACCAGGATCTCGGAGCGCGCGAGGATCGCGTCCAGCCCCTCCGCCCCGTGGAAGATCTCCACCCCTTCGATCTCGTGCCGGCTCCGCGCCCAGCCCGCCACGTCGAAGCGCAGGGCGGCGAGCATCTTCGCCGCGTCCGTCCCCAGCTCCCCCAGCCCCAGCACGCCGACCTTGCGGTCGCGGGCCAGCGGCGGGATGCGCTGCGGCCACTCCCCGGCGCCGAGCCGGATATGCGCGTCGATCCCCATGTGATGGCGCAGGACATGGGCGCAGACCCAGTCGGTCATGCCCAGCCGCAGCCCGGGCTCCACCATCCGCGCCAGCGGCACCTTGATGCCCGCATCGCCCACGATCTTCTCCACCCCGGCCCAGAGCGACAGCACCGCGCGCAGGTTCGCATAGGGCGCGAAGTCCTTCACCGGGCCGTTGGGGTTGTAGATGACGGCGTGGACCTCCTCCGGCGCGACCTCCTCGGGCGTCATGAAGAGCCGCATCTTCACCCCCTGCTCGGCGGCGGCCTCGCGCAGCGGGCCTTCCCACTCGGCGCGCTGGGCCTCGCGCCCGGCGAAGAGGATGGTGAGCGTTTCGGCGGTCATGGCGGGGATCCCCTTCGCGGTTGCAGCACGCCCGGACTAACCGAGCGGCGGGGCCGGGGCAACCGCGTTGGAGTCAACTGCGCGGACGGTGGATATGCGCCGACTGCACGAAGCCGAAGGCGATCAGCAGCACCATCATCGCCGAGCCCCCGTAGGAGACCAGCGGCAGCGGCACCCCCACCACGGGCGCGAGCCCCGTCACCATCGCCATGTTGACCGAGAAGAACAGGAAGAAGGTCATGGTCAGCCCGCCGGTGGTCAGCGCCCCGAACCGGTCCCGGTTGCGCAGCATCGACACCGTGCAGAACACCACGATCAGCGCGTAGAGCACCAGCAGCGAGGTCGCGCCGACGAAGCCGAATTCTTCGGCCAGCGTGGTGAAGATGAAATCGGTGTGCTTCTCGGGCAGGAAGTTCAGCCGGGTCTGGGTGCCCTGCATGAAGCCCCGGCCCGAGATCCCGCCCGAGCCGAAGGCGATCTTCGACTGGGTGATGTGATAGCCCGCGCCGAGCGGGTCGCTCTCGGGGTTCAGGAAGGTCTCGATCCGGCGGAACTGATAGTCCTTGATCAGCTGCCAGTCGGTGCCGCGGGATTCCAGCACCGCATAGACCAGCCCGACCGCGGAGGCCGCGGCGGTGGCGAAATAGGCCCAGTGAACGCCCGCGAGCCACATCACCGCCGCCCCGCCCAGCCCCAGCAGCAGCGCGGTGCCCAGATCGGGCTGCTTGAGCACCAGCGCCATGGGCACCAGGATCAGCAGGATCGGCGGGATCAGCCATAGCGGGCGCGAGGCCCGCCCCTCCCCCAGCCAGTCGTAGTAACGGGCCAGCGCCAGCACGAGGCTGATCTTCATCAGCTCCGACGGCTGAAGCTGGATGAAGCCCAGGTCGATCCAGCGCGTGGCCCCCATGCCGGTGGCGCCCATGATCTCCACCAGCACCAGCAGGCCGAGCGAGCCGAGATAGGCCAGCGGGCTCAGCGCCCTCCAGATCCGGATATGGATCATCGCCACCACGATCATCAGCGCGATGCCGATGCCGAAGCGGGTGATCTGGCGCGACGCCCAGGGGTCGAGGCTGCCGCCGGCCACGGAATAGAGCATCAGGAAGCCGACCGAGGCCACCGCGCAGATCAGCAGAAGCACCCCCCAATGGAAGCGCAGCGCCTTCTGCAGGGCGGAGAGCGGGGCTTCGGGCGGGGCGAGGCGAGGCATGGGCGGAGTCGGTCCGGCGAGGTCGGCGGCGGGGGAAAGGCCCACGGGATGCGCCGATCCCGCCCGCGATGCAAGCGCCGGGGACCGGGGGGCGCGAAAGTTGATCGGCCCGGCGCCTCCCTCCCCCGCCCGCGGGGGAGGTCCGGGGAGGGGGCCTGCGCCGACCTGTCAGGGGGGGGCCCCGCCCCCGCCCCCGCTTCAGCGCAGCGTCGGGTCGAACCGGTCCCGCAGCCAGTCCCCGATCACCGAGATCGCCAGCGTGGTCAGCACGATCGCCGCCGCCGGGGTCAGCAGGATCCACGGCGCGGACTGGATGTAGTCCCGCCCGTAGCCCACCATGTTGCCCAGCGAGGTCAACGGCGGCTGCACGCCGAGCCCCAGGAAGGACAGCCCCGATTCCAGCAGGATCACCTCCGGGAAGTTCAGGCTCATCGACACGATCAGGGTCGAGGCGATGTTGGGCAGGATGTGCCGGAAATAGATCCGCCACGGGCTCGCGCCCAGATCGCGCACCGCCGCGGCGTAGCCCTGCTCCTGCGCCGCGATGGCCAGCCCGCGGGAGATCCGCGCGATCCGCTCCCAGCCGTGGAAGCCCAGCAGGATGGTGAACAGGGTCAAGGAGTTGCCGAGGAAAGCCAGCGCCGCCAGCGCGATGATCATGAAGGGCATCGCCGCCTGCGCGTCGATCAGCATCAGGATCGCCTGCTCGACCCGGCCCCGGAACCAGGCGGCGAGGAAGCCCAGGCTCACCCCCAGCGCCGCCGCGATCAGGGTCGACAGGAAGGCGATGACCATCGACACCCGCACCGACTGGATCAGGCGCGAAAGCACGTCGCGCCCCAGCTCGTCCGTGCCCAGCGGATGCGCCCAGTCCCCTCCCAGCCCCACCGGCGGGATCAGCCGGGCGCGGAGGTCGAGCGCGAGGAAGTCGTAGGGCGCGATATGCGGGGCGAAGGCGACGATGGCGAGGCAAAGCGCCAGCCAGGCCAGCGCGATCAGCACCACCGGCGGCCAGGCCTCGAAAAAGGCGCGGGCGTGGCCCTTGGCGGTGAAGACGCTCCCGCTTTCGGCGGCGGGGGAGGCGGAGGGGTCGGGGATCGCGGACATCTCGGGGTCTCCCTCAGGCGGCTTTCTGGCGGGCGGAGCGCAGGCGGGGATCCACCCAGCCATAGGCGAGATCGACGGCGAGGTTCGCCCCGACCATGGTGGTTCCGATCATCAGGATGATGACCTGCACCACCGCGAGGTCGCGATTGGCGACCGCGGTGACCAGCAGCCGGCCCACCCCGGGCCAGGAGAAGATGCTCTCCACCACCACCGCGCCGGCGACGAGGCTGCCGACCATGAAGCCGACGATGGTCAGGGTCGGGATGGCGGCGTTGGGCAGGACATGGCCGACCACCACCTCCCGCCACACCAGCCCCTTGGCCGAGGCGGTGCGCACGTAGGGCTGGCCCAGCACCTCCAGCATGGCGGACCGCGTGAAGCGCGCGATCACCGCCGCCCCGATCAGCCCCATGGTGACCACCGGCAGCACGCCATGCGCGATCGTGTCCGACCCGCCCGAGGGCAGCCAGCGCAGCTTCACCGCGAAGATCAGCGCCAGCACCAGCCCCATCACGAAGCTCGGCACCGTGAACCCCATCACCGAGCCCGCCATGATCGCCCGGTCCGCCCAGGAATTGCGGTTGAGCGCGGCGAAGATCCCCGCCGGCAGGCCGATGGCGAGATTCAGGAGGAAGGCGGGCAGGGTGATGGCCAGCGTCATCGGCACCCGCTCGCCCACCACCTCCAGCGCCGTGCGCCCGTCGCGCATCGAGTTGCCGAGGTCGCCCTGCGCGATGGCCCCGAAATACTTGAGATACTGAACCCACATCGGCTGATCGAGCCCCCAGGCCGCGCGGAAGGCGGCATAGGCCTCGGGCGGGGCCTCGGGGCCGAGGATGGTGATCGCGGGGTCGCCCGACAGGCGCAGCACCACGAAGGCGGCCGACACGATCAGAACCAGCGTGACCAGCGCGCGGCCGAGGCGGGAGAGGATGTAGCGCAACATGTGTCTCGGGGCCTCAGGCGGCGATGGACGCGGGGGAGGGCGCGGGCGCGGCGGGGGAGAGGTGGCAGGCCACCGCCCGCCCCGCGTCGCGCAGCAGGGGCGGGCGTTCGGCCTTGCAGCGGGCGACGGCGACCGGGCACCGGGGGTGGAACGGGCAGCCCGGCGGCGCGTTCACCGGGTTCGGCGGATCGCCGCGCAGCGCGGTGCGGGCGCGCTTGCGGCCCGGGCTCGGGACCGCGGCGACCAGCGCCTGCGCGTAGGGGTGAAGGGGGGCGCGGAACAGGTCCTCGGGCGGGCCCTCCTCCACGATCCGGCCCAGATACATCACCGCCACCCGGTCGGCCATCTGCCGGACCACCTTCAGGTCATGGGAGATGAAGAGCGCGGCGAAGCCGGTGCGCGCCCGCAGGTCGTCCAGCAGGTTGAGCACCTGCGCCTGGATCGAGACGTCGAGGGCCGAGACCGGCTCGTCGCAGACCAGCAGATCCGGCTCCAGCGCCAGGGCGCGGGCGATGACCACCCGTTGCCGCTGGCCGCCCGACAGCTCGTGCGGGAAGCGGGTCGCCATGTCGGCGCGCAGGCCCGTCGCGTCCATCAGGGCGGCGGCGCGCTCGCGGCCCTCGGCGCGGGGCATGTCGGGGGCGTGGATGGCGAAAGGCTCGGCGATCTGGTCGAGGATGCCGAGCCGGCGGTCGAGCGCGCCAAGCGGGTCCTGGTAGACCATCTGCATCCGTCGCCGCCGCGCCCGCCACGCCGCGTCCTGGCGGGCGGAGACGGGCTTGCCGTCGAAGCGGATCTCGCCCGCGGTGGGCGGGATCAGGCCGAGCGCGAGGCGGGCGGTGGTGGACTTGCCGCAGCCGCTTTCGCCCACCAGCCCCAGAGTCTCGCCGCGGGCGAGGTCGAAGTCGATGCCGTCCACCGCCCGAAGCAGGCCGGGCCGCCCGAAGAGGCCGCCGGGCAGGCGCACCGGGTAGTGGCGGGCGAGGCCGCGGACCGAGAGCAGGGGGTCGGCGGGGTTGGCTTCGGGCGTCATCGGCGGGGCTCCGCGGGGCAAGCGTGGGAGAGGGCGGCGCGGGGCCGCGGCGCGCGCGGGCCGGGCGCCGTCCGCGCGGGCGGGACGCCCGCGCCC
>JAYZWL010000096.1:0-2599 GCA_036154955.1 Pseudomonadota bacterium
GCATCCAGAGCACGATCACCCACGCGAGGTCGCGAACCCCGCGGGACCGGGGCTTGCCGCCCTTGGCCTTGGAGAAGTGCTTGCAGTCCGGCGAGAACCAGGCGAGCCCGACGGGGCGATGGCCGACAACGTCGAGCGGGTCGACCTGCCAGATGTTCTTCGACAGGTGGACCGTGCCGGGATGGTTGGCCGCGTGCAGCGCCAGCGCCTCGGCGTCGTGGTTGATGGCGTAGTCGGGTGACCGGCCGAGGGCCATCTCGATCCCGGTCGACGCCCCGCCGCCGCCGGCGAAGCTGTCGACGATCAGTTCGCGCAGGCGGGCGGGCCCGGGCGCGGGGAGGCTGTCACCGAACAGGCCGGAGAGGTCGTTCATGCCGGCGCCCTCCGAACAAGGCGCACGGTCGCGGCGCGGCAGAAGTCGCGGAAAGTGAGGTCCGGCCGGGCGTCCGAAAACACCAGCCAGTATTCGTAGCGCGCCTTGCTGCGGCTTGTGGCCACGACGCTGGACCTGTAGCCATAGGCGCTCACCTCGAATTCCTGATGCGGATCGCCGACCCTGCGCAGGTAGCTGCTCAGCACCTCGCGCCCAGCTCGGGAGACCGAGAACATGACCACGCCCCGGGCCGCCGACGGGCCGATCCAGTGAGGGTCCTTGCGCATTTTGGAGATCCGGACGGCATCGTCCGCGTCAACGGCATAGCGGTTACGATAGGTCTCTCCCATCGGGTCGAGCGGGCGTCCGAGCGCATGGTCGATGTCGTCCATGGCGGGGTCGGCAAGGTGTCGGTTGACGGTCAGGCTCATGCGGCGACCCTCCGCGCCCACCTGGACAGCTCCACCGCCATGCAGCGCCGGAGCGGCTGGCCGGACTCGAGCCGGGCGAGGTCGGCGGCGTCGCGCATGTCGTCCCAGGCGTCGGCGATGGCGTTGGCCACCACGTCGTCGGCCATGTCGAACTCCTCGCCCCACACCAGTTCGGCGATGGTCTGGACGTGCAGCGTGAGGACCGGGGCGAGCCCGGCCGCTATGGCGATGCGCAGGACCCGCGCCACGCCCGCCTTGCCCTTGTCGCGCGCCACGGACTGCAGCGCGCCGACGGCGGTGGTGGCGCCGGGCGAAAGGTCGTTGCGGCCGGCGTCGGAGGGGCGGCGCAGGATGCGGGCGCCGGCGGCCTCCGCCCCCTGCATGACCGCGCAAGCGACGCCCTCGCCCGCCTCGGCGCTGGCCCAGAATATGTCGAGCGGCGACAGGCCCCGCCGGGCGCGGTTGATCCCGAGGAAGGCGTCGGGCCGGGCCTGCGCGTCGCGCGGGGCGATGACGACGGCGGGCAGCTCGTGGATGTCGCCGCGGGCGAGGGCGGCTGCGGCGCGGTGCTGGCCGTCGATCACCTCGTATCGCTCGCCCTCCGGCATCGGCGCGACCACGATGGCGCCGACCTTGGCCCAGTCCCAGCCGGCGGCCATGGCCGCGATCGCGCGGACCGCCGCCGGGCTGTCGGCCGGGCGCTGGTAGTCGCGGGAGATCAGGAGGGACGCGACGGGGATCCACCGCAGGGCCGGCAGGGCGCCGGGCTCGGCGAGGTCGGCGGGTCTCTCGACCTCGGGCAGGGGGGCGAGCTCAGCCATGGGCGGGGCCCTCCGGCATCTGATCCCACGTCCGGCCGTCGAGGCCGCGGCCGGCGGCGCGCTTGCCGACGCGCAGGAACTCGACCCCGCCGATGGTGCGCGAGCGTTCATGCGCGACGACGTCGTCCCATCCGTCGGGGATCGACCAGTTGTCGTCATCCCATGGCGCCCACGCCCCCCACTGCTTGAAGAAAAACGGCACGCCCGCGCGCTGGCATTGATCGCGCAGGGAGCGCGCCCAGTCGGGATGCATCGGCCGGGCGGCACGGCCGGACTCGCCGCCGACGATGACCCAGTCGAGACGGACCTCGTGCGGCTCTTGGCACGTGCATAGGTAGTCGGGGCCGAACCTGGTGCTGAGCGAATCGCAATCGCTGTCATGCAGCCATTCGGTGAGGTCCAGCGGTCCCAGCAACGGCTCGGCCGAGACGAACCGAACCGCCGACGGCGTCTCCAGCAGGTGCGGGATGCGGGCGTCGGCGGTCGCCCGGTCCTCGACGCTGGTCCCGAGCCAGACGTTCGGGAGGGGCCAGGCGGGGTGCACCGTCATCTCCGACCAATCGACGATCATGCCGGCTTCCGAGTTGATGGCGTCGCGCGGGTCCCTCTCCAGATAGACCCGCGCCCGCTCCGGCCGCTTGGTGAGCACCTGGAACGTGTGTTGCGGGGCCAGCGCCATGACGGCGAACACCTTGTCGATCCATTCGTCGGGGACGCTCTCATGGAACAGGTCGCCATGGGCGCAGACGAACACCCGGCGAGGGCGGGTCCAGCGGAGGGGCTGGTCGAGCCAGCCCTCGTTGAACCGGACCTCGCCCGTGAACCGCGCCTCGCCGGCCGCGTTCATGCGCGCGAGGCCGGCGCGGCTGGGGTGGTGGCGGAGCCGGCCGGCGGCGAGGGCGGCGGCGTAGCAGTGCCGGCAGCCCTCCGAGGCCAGAGTGCAGCCGGTGACCGGGTTCCAGGTGGCATCGGTC
>JAYZWL010000097.1:0-22157 GCA_036154955.1 Pseudomonadota bacterium
GGCGGACGCTTCGTCGCAGAGACACTGATGCCGCTGATCCTCGACCTGGAGAAGGCCTATGAGGATGCGAAGAAAGACCCCGCCTTCAAGAGGGAACTGGACTCCCTCAACACCCACTATGCCGGCCGGCCGAGCCCGCTCTATCACGCCGAGCGGCTGACGGAGCATCTGCGCGGCGCGAAAATCTACTTCAAGCGCGACGAGCTGAACCACACCGGCAGCCACAAGATCAACAACTGCCTCGGGCAGATCCAGCTGGCGCGGCGCATGGGCAAGACGCGCATCATCGCGGAGACGGGCGCGGGCCAGCATGGCGTGGCCGTGGCCACGGTGGCGGCGCGATTCGGATTGCCTTGCGTGGTCTACATGGGAGCCACCGACATCGAGCGGCAGAAGCCGAACGTATTCCGCATGAAACTGCTCGGCGCGGAAGTGCGGCCCGTCACCGCCGGTCACGGCACGCTGAAGGACGCCATGAATGAGGCGCTGCGCGACTGGGTCGCCAACGTGCACGACACCTTCTACATCATCGGCACGGTGGCGGGACCCCACCCCTACCCGGCGATGGTGCGCGACTTCCAGTCCATCATCGGCAAGGAAGTGCGCGAGCAGATGATGGAGGCCGAAGGGCGCCTGCCCGACACGCTGGTCGCCTGCATCGGCGGCGGCTCCAACGCCATGGGGCTGTTCCATGATTTCCTCGACGAGAAGTCGGTCGCCATCTACGGCGTCGAAGCGGGCGGGCGCGGCCTCGACGATCCCACGGGCCACGCGGCCTCGCTCAACGGCGGTAGGCCCGGCGTGCTGCATGGCAACCGCACCTATCTGCTGCAGGACGAGGACGGCCAGATCCTCGAAGGGCACTCCATTTCGGCCGGGCTCGACTATCCGGGCATCGGGCCGGAGCACGCCTGGCTGCACGACATGAAGCGGGTCGAATACGTCTCGGTCACCGACCGGGAGGCGCTGGACGCCTTCCAGCTATCCTGTCGCACCGAGGGCATCATTCCCGCGCTTGAACCGGCGCACGCCTTGGCGCATGTGACCAAGCTTGCGCCGACCCTGCCGAAGGATTCGCTGCTCGTGATGAACATGTGCGGGCGCGGCGACAAGGACATCTTCACCGTCGCCGAGGCGCTGGGGACGTCCATCTGATTCCGTCCCGCCCCGCGGAGAGGGTCCGCGGGGAGGACGAAAGGCCAAGGCCCCGGGGGCGGACCCCCGACGGGGCGCATCGAAGGTTACGTTACGTGGCGAAATTCAATCCGGGCGACATGGTCGTCCTCATCTCCGGCTCCATGCGCATGGCCGTCGAAAGCGCCGATGGCGAAGAGGTCAGCGTGGTGTGGTGCCACGAGGGCAAGATCGGGCGCGACACGTTCGACGAGCGCCTGCTGAACAAGTGGGAGTTCCGCGGCGACGACAACCGCGGCGGCCGTCCGGGCGGCTTCGGCGGCGGCGGGGATCGCGGCGGCTACCGCGGCGGGGATCGCGGCGGCGACCGGGGCGGCTTCGGCGGCGGGCGCGACCGCGATGACCGCGACGGCGGCGGCTTCGGCGGCAAGCCCGGGCGCGACGACCGCGGCGGCCGCGGCGGCAAGACCGGCTGGGACGGCCGCCCGCGCGAGAAGAAGTATTTCCGCGACGACGATTGATCCGGTCCCGCGCCCCCGGCCTTCCGGCCGGGGCGCGGCCTGACCTGACCTGATCCGCACCCGGCGGGGGCCCGCGCGGCCCTCGCCCCGATCCAGCGCCCGCGCGACCCGTCCCGGCCCTCCGGCGGCGACGCGGCCGGGCCGAGGCACGAGGCCCCGCATGACCCGCATCGACCGCCGCTTCGCCAAGCTCGCCGCCGAGGGCCGCGCCGCCTTCGTGCCCTATGTGATGGCCGGCGATCCGGACCGGGAGACCTCGCTGGAGATCATCCGCGGCCTCGCCGGCGCCGGCGCCGACCTGATCGAATTCGGCCTGCCCTTCACCGACCCGATGGCCGACGGCCCCGCCGTGCAGCTCGCCGGGCAGCGCGCGCTGGAAGCCGGGATGACGCTGAAGGGCACGCTGGATCTGGTCCGCGCCCTGCGCGAGACCGACGACGAGACCCCGGTGGTGCTGATGGGCTATTACAACCCCATCTACTCCATGGGGGTGGAGACCTTCCTGACGGAGGCGAAATCGGCCGGCGTCGACGGGCTGATCGTGGTCGACCTGCCGCCGGAGGAGGATGACGAGCTCTGCCTCCCCGCCAAGGCCGCCGGGCTGAACTTCATCCGCCTGGCGACGCCGACCACCGACGACCGGCGGCTGCCCAAGGTGCTGTCGAACACCTCGGGCTTCGTCTACTACGTTTCGATCACCGGCATCACCGGCGCGGCGGAGGCGGCGGCGGACGCGGTGGCGCCCGAAGTGGCGCGGATCCGGGCCAAGGCGTCGCTGCCGGTCTGCGTCGGCTTCGGCATCAAGACGCCGCAGCGCGCGTCCGAGATCGGCAAGGTCGCCGACGGCGTGGTGGTCGGCTCCGCCATCGTGGAGCGGATCGGCGCCGGCCAGAGCCCGGCCGAGGTGCTGGCCTTCGTCAAGTCGCTGGCCGACGCCGCCCACGCGGCCAAGGGCTGATCGCCCGATCCGGCCCTCCCCCGGCCGCCGGCGCCCCGGGCTTGACCGGCGCCCCGGGCCTGACCCGGGGCCTCTCCACGCAGACCGTCCCGCGCAAGGCCCCGGATCAGGTCCGGGGCGCAACCTGGTCGTGCACCAGCGTTCCTGCGGCGCGGGCGCGGGCCGGGCGGGTCAGCCCAGCCGGCGGCGACGGCGCGCGACGGCGGCCAGCGCGCCCAGGCCCGCGGCCAGCAGCGGCGCCGCGGCGGGCAGGGGGACGACGGCCTCGGCCGACGCCTCGATCCGCGCCGCGGCGCGCAGCCCGTCGGTGTTGCCGTCGCCCGTGACCCGGAATTCCAGGCTGTTGGCGCCCGCCTCGAACAGGGCCGAGGCCGGGCCGACCACGAAGGAAAGAAGGTTGGTGTAGTTGGCCCCGGTCCCGCCGGTGATCTCGGTCCCCGCTCCGGTCAGCTGCACGCCGTTCAGCCAGGTGGTCGCGAAATTGTCCGCCGACCAGTCCACGCTCAGCACCGCGGTGGTCACGTCGTAGCCGGTCAGGTCGAAGGCGAATTCCCAGGTCGCCGCGGCGCCCACGTCGATCAGTTCCCAGGACGACGGCGCGATGGGGCTGACATCGGTGTTCCAGACGCCGGGGCAGGACCCGCAGTCGACGGCGGATCCGGTCGTGACCGCGATGGCGCCGTCGCCGTCGGCGCCGGTCCCGCCCTCCTTCACGGTCAGGGCTTGCGCCGGGGCGGAGAGGATCAGCGCGGCGGCCAGCGCCAGGGCGCCCTGTCGATGAGAAGTCATTCCCGTTCCCCAAGGGGCGCCGTCCCAACGCTCGGGCGGCCGCCCATTCACGTCTATGAACATAGATCGCGACGCCGCGCCAGTCCATTTCATGGCGTCGACCCTGATCGTCCGGCGCGGGCCGCCGCATCGCCCCCCGGCATTGACCCCTGCCGCCGCGGCGCCCATTCTGCGCGCCTCACCCGCCCAGACCGGAGGCCGCCATGGCCAAGCAGTTCCCCGACATCGCCCCCCATATCGCCCGCTATATCGACCGGCAGAAGATCTTCTTCACCGCCACCGCGGCGCCGGGCGCGCGGGTGAACCTCTCCCCCCGGCCGACGGATTGCCTGCGGGTGCTGTCCCCGTCCTCGGTCTGCTATCTGGACCAGACCGGATCGGGGAACGAGACCGCGGCCCATCTGCTCGCCGACGGGCGCATGACGATCATGTTCTGCGCCTTCGAGGGGCCGCCGATGATCCTGCGCCTTTACGGAACCGGGACCAGCCTGCAGGTGGGCACGCCCGCCTACGACGCCCTGCTGGCCGAGGCCTATGGGGGCGAGGCCCCGCTGTCCGCCCGCCAGATCGTGCGGCTGGACATCGACCTGGTGCAGACCTCCTGCGGCTACGGCGTGCCGGAATTCGACTATGTGGGCGAACGCACGGTGCTGCTGGACTGGGCCGACACCAAGGGGCCGGAGGGGCTGGTCGCCTACCGGGCGGAGAAGAACGTGCGTTCCATCGACGGTCTGCCCACCGGCTTCCCGGGCGCCTGAGGGCGCCTGAGGGACCCGCGCGGCGCCCGGTTCGGCCGGGCGCCCCCGGTTCCGCGCGCCGCGGGCGCCCGGGCCCGGCGCGCGTCCGGGTCGTCGCGGCGCCTCCCGCGATCGCCCCCCTCGCGCCGCCTCCCCTCCCCGCCTATGTTAAGGTCAACGAACCAACCGGGGAGGGACCTTCGATGATCCCCTATTCTCTGCTCGACCTCGCCCCCGTGCCCGAGGGCTTCGAGGCCGCCGACAGCTTCCGCAACACGCTCGACCTCGCCCGTCAGGCCGAGCGGCTGGGCTTCACCCGCTACTGGATGGCCGAGCATCACAACATGCCCGGCATCGCCTCGGCCGCCACCGCGATCCTGCTGGGGCATGTGGCGGGGGGAACCTCGACGATCCGGGTGGGCTCGGGCGGGATCATGCTGCCCAATCACTCGCCGCTGGTGATCGCCGAGCAGTTCGGCACGCTGGCGACGCTTTACGGCGACCGCATCGACCTCGGGCTCGGCCGGGCGCCGGGGACCGACATGGCCACCGCCCGCGCCCTGCGCCGGGGCATGGACCAGGTCGACACCTTCCCCCGCGACGTGGTGGAGCTGATGGCCTATCTGGGCGACCCGGACCCGGCCGCCCATGTCCGCGCCTTCCCCGGGCAGGGGACGAAGGTGCCGATCTGGATGCTGGGATCGTCGCTCTACGGCGCCCAGCTCGCCGCGCATCTGGGCCTGCCTTACGCCTTCGCCTCGCATTTCGCGCCGCAGATGGCGCTGGAGGCGGCGCATGTCTACCGGGCGCATTTCCAGCCGGGCCAGCTCTCCGCCCCGCATTTCATGCTGGCGGTGAACGTGTTCGGCGCGGAGACGGAGGCCGAGGCGCGGCGCATCCGCACCTCCTCGCAGCTCGCCATGGCGCGGCTGCGCTCGGGGCGGCCGGGCAAGCTGCCGGCGCCGGTGGACCGGATCGAGGACCATCTCGACCCCGCCGCCCTCGCCATGGTGGCGGAAACCCAGGCGGTGACCGCCTGCGGGACGCCGGAGCAGGTGGCCGCGGATCTCGCGACCCTCGCCGCCCGGTTCCGGCCCGACGAGATCATTCTCGCGGGGCATATCCACGACCACGGCGCCCGGCTGCGAAGCTACGAGATCGCCGCGGAGGCGATGCGCGGCCTGACCCGGCCCGCCGCCGCCGAGTGACGTTGCGGGAGGGGGGCGGCGCGCGTTCCCTTCCCGCGCTCAGGTCTGGGAGCGCAGCGGGGAGGCCGCGGCTTCCATCGCGCGGCGCAGGACGGAGCGTTTGCGCCAGCGCCTCAGGTCCACCGGGCGGCAGTCCTCCAGATCCGCTTCGAAATGGCCGTCGAGCAGGGCGCACATCTCCGCGTCCAGAAGATTGACGGCGACCTCGTGATCCTTGAGGCGCGACCGCTGGTTGAAATTGGCCGAGCCGATGGAGGCCAGCCGCCCGTCCACGGTGATCAGCTTGGCGTGCAGCATGGTCGGCTGGTAGCGCATCAGGCTGACGCCGGCGGTGAGCAGCCGCTCCCAGTGCTCGGCGCCGGCAAGCTCCGACAGGCGCTTGTCGATCACCGGGCCGGGCATCATCACCTCGACCTCCACGCCGCGCTTCGCCGCCGCCTCCAGCAGGTCGGCCATGGTCCGGTCGGGGGAGAAATAGGGCGTGCAGATGCGCAGCCGCCGCCGGGCGAGGCGGATCAGGGCGTTATGCAGCCGGGCGATGGCGTTGAGCCCCACCGCCGCGCCGGCCGGCGCAACCTGCGCCATCGCCCCGCCCGCCGCGGCGTCCACCCCCGCCCGCCCGCGCGAGGGCGTGGGGGCGACGGAGAACAGCGGGCCGAGATCGCCGCCGGCCTCCATCCAGTCTTCGTAGAAGGCGGCGCGCAGGCCCGCGACCGCCGGGCCGCGGATGCGGAAATGCGTGTCGCGCCAGTGATCCGGCCCGTCCGCGTCGCCTTCCCATTCCGAGGCGATGCCGACGCCGCCGGTGAAGCCCACGCGTCCGTCGACGATCAGCGCCTTGCGGTGGGTGCGGTTGTCCGACTGCCAGATCTTGAGGCGGGGGAGCGGGCGGAACCAGCGCACCTCCACGCCCGCGTCCTTCATCAGGGTCACCAGCTTGGAGGACATCGGGCGGGCGCCGAAACCGTCGAGCACCACGAAGGTCTCCACCCCCTCGCGGGCCCTGGCGGCCAGCGCCTCGGCGAAGCGCTCGGCGATCTCGCCCTGCCAGTAGACGAAGGTCAGGAACTCGATCCGGCGGCGGGCGGCGGCGATGGCGTCGAGCATGGCGGGGAAGATCTCGACCCCGTTGCGCAGCGCGTCGATCCGGTTGCCCGGCGAGAACGGCGCCCCGAGTGCGCTTTCGAGCGCGAGCGCGAGGCGGCGCGCGCCCGGATCCGGGCGCGGCGGGACCGGCGTCGCGGCCCGGGGCGGCGGCGAGGCCGCGGCGGAGGAGGCGTCGAGCAGCGTCATGCGAGGGGAGATAGCGCGGCCGCGGGAGAGGTCACGGCGCCCCGACGGCGGGATCGCGGCGCGGGCGGGAGCCTTGCGGCGCCCCTTCGGGGCACGCCTTCCTCTCCGGCCCTGGCGGGCCTTCGGGCGGGCGGGAACCTGCAGGTCGGGTTTCAATCCGCCGCGGCGCGCGGGCCGGGGGTAGGGCGCCTGTCTGCTGAGAAGGCCCCGAGGGGGGCCTTCCTCAAGCGTGGCAGCGAGTCTCCGGCCGCCTCAAGGCCAAGCCGGCTGCGCCGGTCGCTGCGCGAGCCTTGACCCGGCCGGAGACTCGCGGCGGCTGGGATGGGGGCGTGCAGGCGGTTCGATTCCGGCGGAAGCGGGCCGCTCGGTCGCCGCGCCCCGGGCTTGACCCGGGGCCTCGCGCCCGCACGGGGCCGCGCGACGGTTCGGGGAGGGGCTGCGCCTGCGCCGAACCGAAGACGAGGGCCCGCGGCTCAGAACGGCGCGTCGTCGGCGGCGGTGACGAACTTGGCGACGATGCGCTTGGTTCCGGCCTTCTCGAAGGCGACGGTCAGCTTGTCGCCCTCCACCGCCTCCACCGCGCCGTAGCCGAATTTCTGGTGGAAGACCCGCGTGCCGATGTCGAAGGCGGGCACGGCCTCGGCGTCGATCACCAGGTTGGCGGCTTCGCGCGGCCGGCTCATCGGGCGGGCGCCGGCGCGGGCCTGCATCCGCCGCCAGCCGGGGGAGTTGTAGGCGTCGGTCCGGGTCGCCTGCTCTTCCAGCTGGGAGCCGCGCATCACGCCGGGGATCTCGCCGGGATCGACCGCGCCCCGCGCCGCCGCCCGCGCCGCGGGGTGGCCGTGCAGGCCGGGGGGCGTGAGCACCTCCACATGGTCGGCCGGCAGCTCGTCGATGAAGCGGGAGGGCAGGGCGCTCTGCCACCGGCCGTAGATGGCGCGGTTGGCGGCGAAACTGACCGTCAGATGCTCCCGCGCGCGGGTGAGGCCGACATAGGCGAGGCGGCGCTCCTCCTCCAGCCCCTTGATCCCGCTCTCGTCCATGCTGCGCTGCGAGGGGAAGAGCCCGTCCTCCCAGCCCGGCAGGAACACCACGGGGAATTCCAGCCCCTTGGCGGCGTGCAGCGTCATGATCGAGACCTTTTCGGCGCCGTCGTCGCTTTCGTTGTCCATCACGAGGGCCACATGTTCGAGGAAGCCCTGCAGGTTCTCGAACCCTTCCAGCGCCTTGACCAGCTCCTTGAGGTTCTCCAGCCGGCCCGGCGCCTCGGGCGATGTGTCGGCCTTCCACATGTCGGTATAGCCGCTCTCGTCCAGGATGGTTTCGGCCAGCGCCATGTGGTCGGCGCCCGAGGCCGCGGCCTCGTGCCAGCGGTCGATGCCGTCGATGAGCTGGCCCAGCGCCTTGCGGGGGCGCGCGGTCAGCCCGCCGGCCGCGACCAGGGCGCGGGCGCCCTCCACCAGGCTCAGCCCCGCCTCGCGGGCGGCGAGGTTGATCTGCTGCTGGGCCTTGTCGCCGATCCCGCGCTTGGGGGTGTTCACGATCCGCTCGAAGGCCAGTCCGTCGTCGGGGGAGACGGCGAGGCGGAAATAGGCCATCGCGTCCCGGATCTCGCGCCGCTCGTAGAAGCGGGGGCCGCCGATCACCCGGTAGGGCAGGCCGATGGTCAGGAACCGGTCCTCGAAGGCGCGCATCTGGAAGGAGGCGCGGACCAGGATCGCCATGCCGTCGGGCGAGACCGGGTCGAGCCCGCGGGTCCCGCGCTGATAGGCCTCGATCTCCTCCCCGATCCAGCGGGCCTCCTCCTCCCCGTCCCAGTGGCCGATGAGGCGGACCTTCTCTCCGTCGTTCGCCTCGGTCCACAGGGTCTTGCCGAGGCGCTCCTCGTTGGCGTGGATGACGGCGGAGGCGGCGGCGAGGATGTGGGGGGTGGAGCGGTAGTTCTGCTCCAGCCGGATCACGCGGGCGCCGGGGAAGTCCTTTTCGAAGCGCAGGATGTTGCCGACCTCGGCCCCGCGCCAGCCGTAGATCGACTGGTCGTCGTCGCCCACGCAGCAGATGTTCTTCGAGCCGCCCGCCAGCAGCCGCAGCCACAGATACTGGGCGACGTTCGTGTCCTGGTATTCGTCCACCAGCACGTAGCGGAAGCGGCGGCGCCACTGCTCCAGCACATCCGGATGGGCCTGCAGGATGGTCAGCATGTGCAAAAGGAGGTCGCCGAAATCCACCGCGTTCAGGTCGCGCAGGCGGGCCTGGTACATGGCGTAGATCTCGCCGCCGCGCCGGTTGAAGGCGTGGGATTCGTCGGCCGGAAGCTGCTCGGGCCGCCAGCCGCGGTTCTTCCAGCGGTCGATGAGGCTTGCCATCATCCGCGGCGGCCAGCGCTTGTCGTCGATCTGCTCGGCGACGAGGATCTGCTTGATCAGGCGCAGCTGGTCGTCGGTGTCGAGGATCGAGAAGTTGGACTTGAGGTTCACCAGCTCCGCATGCCGGCGCAGCATCTTGGCGCAGAGCGCATGGAAGGTGCCGAGCCAGGGCATCCCCTCCGCCGGCTGGCCGATCAGGGCGGAGACCCGGTGCTTCATCTCCCGCGCCGCCTTGTTGGTGAAGGTGACGGCCAGGATCTCCCACGGCTTGGCGCGGCCCTGGTTGAGGATATGGGCGATGCGCGCGGTCAGCGCCTTGGTCTTGCCGGTGCCGGCGCCGGCGAGCATCAGGACCGGGCCGTCCAGCGTCTCCACCGCCTCGCGCTGGGGCGGGTTCAGCCCGTCGAGATAGGGCGCGGGCCGCGCGGCTATGGCGCGGGCCGAGAGGGACATCTCGGCGGCGTCCTCGAACGCGTCGAAGGCGTCGAAATCTGAGGCGGAGGTCATGGGCGGCAGGGTAGCGCGGAAGGGGCGCCGGGGAAAGGGGCGTTCTTCTTACGTTCCGCGGAGCGGGACGGGTCGGCGCGGGCGCCGCGACGACCCGGTCGCGAGCGGGCGGGGCGCGCCCGCGGCGCGGGGCGGGGACGGCGCCGGCGTCGCCGTTTCGGGCGGCGGGGGGGCGGGAGACGGTTCCGGCGGCGCCGCGGGTCGGGCGCGCCGCGGGCGGAGCCTCGCCGCCGGCGCCCGGGTCGTCGCGGCGCCCGGCGCCTGCCTGCGCGTCGCCGCGCCCGCGCCCTCCTCGCGCCGAATTGTCGCGGCCGGGGCTAGGCGCAACGGTTCCGAGCCCTTACATTGGCCGCTCACGCCGGAGGAGACGCCAGAATGTTTTTCATGCGCAAAGCCGACGACCTGCCCACCGCCGCCACCGCGCTGCCGGGTCGCCCCGACCCGATCCCCACCGCCGAGCTGCACCATGTCTCGGGACGCCCGCTGCAGGGGCCGTTCCCCGAGGGGATGGAGACCGCGGTCTTCGCCATGGGCTGCTTCTGGGGCGTGGAGCGACGGTTCTGGAACCTGGACGGCGTCTGGGTCACCGCGGTCGGCTATGTCGCCGGGCTCACCCCCAACCCCACCTATCGCGAGGTCTGCACCGGCCGCACCGGCCATACCGAGGCGGTGCTTGTGGTCTACGACCCGACGGTCATCTCCTACGAGCGCCTGCTCCAGACCTTCTGGGAGGGGCATGACCCGACCCAGGGGATGCGGCAGGGCAATGACGTGGGCAGCCAGTATCGCTCGGGCGTCTACGTCTCGGGCGAGGCGCAAAGGGCGGCGGCGGAGGCGTCGAAGGACGCCTACCAGGCGCGCCTGAAGGCCGCCGGCTACGGCCGGATCACCACCGAGATCCAGCCCGCCGGGCCGTTCTTCTACGCCGAGGACTATCATCAGCAATACCTGTCCAAGAATCCGGGCGGCTATTGCGGGGTGGACGGGACCGGCGTGACCTGCCCGATCGGCGTCGGGGCCTGAGCGGGGCCGCGCCGGAGGGGCTGGTTGGGGGCGGTTCGCGCGCGTCCGCGCGCGAAATCCGCCCGCGGCGGCCCGCAATCAGGCGCCGCGGGCCGTTCCGGCCCCGCGCGCCGCTTGACGCGCCGCCCCCGGCGCCCCATCCCGGCCCCGCCCCAACGGAGACGCCGCGATGACCACCTGGACCGCCCTGACCACCCTACCCGGCGAAGCCGCCGCCTATGCGCTGGGCGAGGACGTCGAGGCGCTGGACCTCGCGCCCTCGGCGCTCGCGGTGCTGGAGGTGGAGGACGGCTCCGGCCTGTGGGAGGTTGGCGCCTACTATGAGGAGAAGCCGGACGAGATCGCGCTGGCGCTTCTCTCCGCCGCCCATGGCGCCCGGCCTTTCGCGGTGTCGAAACTGGACGAGACCGACTGGGTGGCCCAGGTGCGGCGCGAGCTGTCGCCGGTCCATGCCGGGCGCTTCATCGTCCATGGCGGGCATGACGCGGACCGCATCCCGCTCAACAAGACCGGGCTGGAGATCGAGGCGGCCATGGCCTTCGGCACCGGCCATCACGGCACCACGCGCGGCTGCCTGCTGGCGCTGGAGCGGCTGCTGAACGAGGGCGAGGTCTGCCGCCGCACGCTGGACGTGGGCTGCGGGACCGGGGTGCTGGGCATGGCCGCCGCCGCCGCCTGGCGCGCGGTGGTGGTGGCCACCGATATCGACCCGGTGGCGGTGCGCACCGCGCGAGCCAACGCCGTGGCCAACGGCCTCTCGCCCTGGATGCGCATCGGGCGGGCCGACGGGCTGCGCGCGCCCCTGATCCGCGGGGCGGGGCCCTACGGGCTGGTCTTCGCCAACATCCTCGCCCGGCCGCTGAAGCGTCTGGCCCCGCAGATCGGCGAGGCGACGGTGTCGGGCGGCTACGCGGTGCTGTCGGGCCTGCTGCACGAGCAGGCCAAGGGGGTCGAGGGCATGTTCCGCGCCCATGGCTTCGCCCGCGTCGACCGCATCCGGCTGGAAGGCTGGACCACGCTGCTGATGCGCAAGGGCTGAGCGCCCGTCCGGCCGCGGCCCGCGTCCGCCGCGCGCGCCTGGAAAGAAAAACGCCGCCGTCGCATCGCGAGGGCCCGCCCCCGAGAACGAAAAACGCCGCCGTCGCATCGCGAGGGCCCACCCCCGAGAACGAAAAACGCCGCCCTCGCATCGCGAGGGCGGCGTGCGCCTGACCGGTTCGGTCGGCCGGGTCGTCAGCGGCGCAGGCGCGCCGCGAAATCGTCCAGGTCCACGCCTTCCAGGCCGATATCGGCGAGCTGGGAGCGGGAGAGCTTCGACAGCTCCATCGAGGTGCGCCGGCGGGCGTTCCAGACGCGCGCCGCGTCGACCAGCGCCTCGGCGGCGCAGACGATGGAGTGGATCAGAACCGCGCCGCGGGGCAGGGCGGGGGCGTTGACGGTCATGTTGGCCATGGTCGGTCCTCAGGGTCGGTCGGCGGTCAGGCGGAGCGCCGGTTTGTCGGGAGCGGCCCGCCGACGATTTCACTCGCCATCGGCCCGCGCCGGACGCATCTAGTGGGCGCCGCTTCTTTGAGCAATCGCTGTTTTCGCATGGGACCCTTGCACGCCGTGCATAGGAGAAAGCTGTTGATTTACATAAGGTTGACCCGTGTCGGAATCCGGCTGCATACAGTCTGAAACCGACATCCGCCGTCACCGATCCGTCGCATTCCGCCCCCGGGGCGCCGTCCGGCCGCCCGGCTTTCGCTGGCCAGATGTTCGCCTTTCGTGCTAATCCTCGGAAAAACAGGGCGAACGAGGCGGATGCATGCGGATCATCGGGATCGACCCGGGGCTCAGACGGACCGGCTGGGGCGTGATCGACAGCGTCTCGGGCCGCATGAGCCATGTGGCCAACGGGGTCTGCGAATCGCAGGGCGACGACCTCGCCGCGCGGCTGCTGAGCCTGTTCGACCAGCTCTCCGAGGTGGTGGCGGCGATGGCGCCGGAGGTGGCTTCGGTCGAGCACACCTTCGTCAACAAGGACGCCGCCGGCACGCTGAAGCTGGGCCAGGCGCGGGCGGTGGCGCTGCTGGTTCCGGCGCGGGCCGGGCTGCCGGTCGCCGAATACGCGCCCAACGCGGTGAAGAAGGCGGTGGTCGGGGTCGGCCACGCCGCCAAGGCCCAGGTCGAGCACATGGTGCGCCTGCAATTGCCGACTGCGACGCTGGCCGGGCCGGACGCCACCGACGCGCTGGCCATCGCGCTCTGCCACGCCTTCCATTCCCGCGCCGGCGGGCGGCTGGAGGCGGCGCTGGCCGCCGCCGGGGCGGGAAGGGCGGCGCGATGATCGGGAAGATTTCCGGCCGCATCGACTACATCGCCGAGGATCACGTGCTGATCGAGGCGGCGGGGGTCGGCTATGTCGTCCACGCCTCGACCCGCACGCTGGCCGCGCTGCCCGGGCCGGGGGAGTTCGCGGCGCTCTACACCGAGCTGGTGGTGCGCGAGGACCTGATGCAGCTCTACGGTTTCCCGACGCTGGTGGAAAAGGAATGGCACCGGCTGCTGGTCTCGGTGCAGGGGGTCGGGCCGAAGCACGCGCTGGCGATGATGGGGCTCCTGGGCGCCGACGGCGTGGGCCGGGCCATCGGGCTCGGCGACGCGGGGGCGCTGCGCCGGGCGCCGGGGGTGGGGCCGAAACTGGCAGAGCGCGTGGTGCTGGAGCTGCGCGCGAAGGCCCCGGCGGTGATGGCGATGGGGGCGAGGGGGGCGCAAGCGGCCTCGCCCGCGGGAACCGCGGGCGCGGAGGCCGTGCCTCGGCGCGCGTCTTCGACGCGCGAGGCCGCGCCGGCGAGGTCGCGCAAGACGGCGCCGAAGGCCCCCGCCGGGCCGGATCCGGCCGCGCTCGCCGCCGCGGCGCAGGCCGACGCCCTGTCGGCGCTGGTCAATCTGGGCTATCCCGAGGGTCAGGCCGCCGCCGCGGTGATGGAGGCGGCCGAGGCCGCGGGCGGGGCGGAGCAGGCCGCGCCGGACGCCTCCGCCCTGATCCGCGCCGCGCTCCGCGCGCTCTCGCCCGTCCGCTGAGGCCCGCGCCATGTCCTTTCCCGCCTCCGCCCCCGATCCCGATCGCCTGGTGGACCGCGACGCCCGCCCGGGCGACGAGGCCGACCGCGCGCTGCGCCCGCAGGCGCTCGACGATTTCGTCGGCCAGCCCGAGGCCCGCGCCAACCTGCGCGTGTTCATCGAAAGCGCCCGGCGCCGGGGCGAGGCCATGGACCATACGCTGTTCCACGGCCCCCCGGGGCTGGGGAAGACCACCCTCGCCCAGATCGTCGCGCGCGAACTGGGGGTGAACTTCCGCATGACCTCCGGCCCGGTGCTGGCGCGGGCCGGGGACCTCGCGGCGATCCTGACCAATCTCGACGCCCGCGACGTGCTGTTCATCGACGAGATCCACCGCATGAACGCGGCGGTGGAGGAGATCCTCTACCCCGCGCTGGAGGATTTCGCGCTGGATCTGGTGATCGGCGAGGGGCCGGCGGCGCGCACCGTGCGCATCGACCTGCCGCCCTTCACGCTGGTCGGCGCGACGACGCGGCTGGGCCTGCTGACCACGCCCTTGCGGGACCGGTTCGGGATCCCGGTTCGGCTGGAATTCTACGACATCCCGGATCTGGTGAAGATCGTGACCCGAGGCGCCCGGCTGATGGGCGCCCCCGCCGACCCCGACGGGGCGGAGGAGATCGCGCGGCGCGCCCGCGGCACGCCCCGCATCGCCGGGCGCCTGCTGCGCCGGGTGGTGGATTTCGCGGTGGTCGAGGGCGACGGCACCGTGACCCGCGCCATCGCCGACCGGGCGCTGACCCGGCTGGGGGTGGACGACCTCGGGCTCGACGCCGGGGACCGGCGCTACCTGCGCCTGCTCGCCGACCACTACCAGGGCGGTCCGGTGGGGATCGAGACCATCGCCGCGGCGCTGTCCGAGGCCCGCGACGCGCTGGAGGAGGTGATCGAGCCGTTCCTCCTGCAATCCGGCCTGATCCAGCGCACGCCGCGCGGCCGCATGCTCGCCCCCCGCGCCTGGCGCCACCTGGGGCTGGAACCGCCCCGCCCGCCGGCGCCCGAGCCGCGGCCCGGCGACCTCTTCGACTGATCCGGGCGCCCCGCCCGCCCCGCCGCCGAACCCGGAGCGCCCGCCGATGCACCGCCTGACCGTCCGCGTCTATTACGAGGACACCGACCTCGCCGGCGTGGTCTATTACGCCAACTACCTGCGCTTCTACGAACGCGGCCGGTCGGAGGCGCTGCGCGAGCTGGGCGTCGACCAGGCGGCGATGAAGGCGGAGGGGCTGGTCTTCGTGGTGCGGCGCTTCGCGCTCGACTACCTCGCCCCCGCCCGCTTCGACGACCTGCTGGAGATCCGGACGGAGATCGGGACGCTGAAGGGCGCCTCGCTGGAGATGACGCAGGAGGTGCGGCGCGAGGGGACGGCGATCAACCGCGCGACCGCGCTGATCGCCTGCATGAGCGTCGAGGGCCGCCCCGCCCGCCTGCCCGCGGCGCTGCGGACCGCGCTGGGGCGCTGAGCGACGCGCCGGTCCCGCCGGCCAGGCGCCGCGCGCCGCCGGGCGCCCCCCTGCGGCGTCTTGCGCAGGCGGGACTTGGGCGCCGAATGGTCACATTGCCGCCGCGCTCCTGTTTCACCCGGCGCCCTTGCTGTAGGATGCGACGCCGGAGAGGGGCCCCGGGCAAGGGGCGACCGGTGGACGCGCCGGACACGGACCCGCGGCAAGACGGGACGGTCCGGACACGAGCGGGGAACGAGGCATGGACCCAGAGCAGGCGACGAGCGCGATCGCGGCCGCGCACGACTTGGACTTTTCGCTGACCGCGCTGTTTCTGCGCGCGACGCTCACCGTGCAGATCGTGATGATCTTGCTGATCGGGGCCTCGATCTGGTCCTGGGCCGTGGCGATCTCGAAATTCCTGCGCTACGGCAAGGCGCGCAAGGATGCGGCGATGTTCGAGAACGCGTTCTGGTCGGGCCAGCCGCTGGACGAACTGCATGAGCGGCTGGGCGACCGCCCGCGCTCGGCGCTGGAGCGGATCTTCGTGGCCGGCATGAACGAGTGGCGCAAGAGCCACGCGCCCGGCGGCAAGCTGATCGCCGGCGCCGACCAGCGCATCGGGCGGGTGATGTCGGTGGCCATCCAGCGCGAGGCCGAGTCGCTCGAATCGCGGCTGGGCGCGCTGGCGACCACGGGCTCGGTCGCGCCCTTCATCGGGCTGTTCGGCACGGTCTGGGGCATCAAGAACGCCTTCGAGAACATCGCCATGTCGCAGAACACCAACCTCGCGGTCGTGGCGCCCGGCATCGCCGAGGCGCTGCTCGCCACGGCGCTGGGCCTGCTGGCGGCGATCCCGGCGGTGGTGCTCTACAACCACCTGTCCGCGCAGGCCGACCGGCTGGTGGGCCGGATGGACAGCTTCGCCGACGAATTCGGCGCCATCCTCGACCGCCAGATGCAGCGGCGGGAGGGCTGAGCCATGGGCGCCTCGATCCAGCCGCGCGGCGGCGGGGCCCGCCGCGGCCGCCGGGCCCGGCACCGGCCGATGTCGGAGATCAACGTCACGCCCTTCGTGGACGTGATGCTGGTGCTGCTGATCATCTTCATGGTCGCGGCGCCCCTGCTGACCACCGGCGTTCCGCTGGAGCTGCCGCAGGCGGTGGCCGATCCGCTGCCCCACCAGCAGGAGGAGCCGCTGACCGTGCAGCTCTCCGCCGACGGCAAGGCCTATGTGATGGACGTGGAGGTTCCGCCCGAGGACATCGCCGCCCGTCTCGCCGCCATCGCGGCCGAGCGCACCGGCGATCAGGTGTTCCTGCGCGCAGACCAGGGCCTGCCCTACGGCCGCATCGTCGAGGTTATGGCGGCGTTGTCGGCGGGCGGTTTCCGCTCCATCTCTCTGGTCACCGACCCGAGCCCGAAGGCCAACTGATGAGCACCCAGCGCCCCCTGCGCCGGCCGGTCCGGCCCGACGACGACGCGACCGAGACCGGCCGCGGCCTGTGGGTCTCGGCCGCGGTGCATGGCGCGCTGGTGCTGCTGGTGATCTTCGGCGGGCCGCTGTTCAAGGCGGACGAGGCGCAGGCGGTGCGCATCGCCGACGTGGACATCATCTCGGGCGCGCAGTTCGACGCCATGGTCTCCACCGCGCCCGAGGGGCCGCGGGGGGAGACGGCGCCGCTGGTCGCGCCGCGGGAGGGGACCGACGCGCCGGCGCCCGAGGGGCTGAAATCCGACGCGGCCCCCGCCCGCCAGGCCGGCGCCGCGGCGCCCGCGCCCGACCGCGCCAAGGCCCCGCAGCGGCCGGAGGCGGCGCCCGACAAGCCGGCGCCGCCGCCCTCCGCCCGGCCGCTGACTCCGGCGCCCAAGCCCAACCCGGCCGCGCCGGCGGCGACGCCGTCGGGCGTCGCCTCCATGTCGCTGCCGCTGCCCTCCGGGCCCGACCGTCCCGACGCGCCCCAGCGCGACGCGCCGGTGTCGCCCGACGCCGCGGCGCCGCGCCCGTCGGACCGCGTGGCGCCGACGCCCGCGCCCAAGACCCCGGTGATCGCGCAGGCCGACAAGGCCACGCCCGAGACGCGCCCCAATCTCGACCGCACCCCGACGCCGTCCAAGCCCAAGACCCAGGCGGCGGCGCCGAAGGAGGCCGCGGCCCAGATCGTGACCGAGGCCGACAAGCAGTCGGACAAGGACGTGCTCGCCCCCGTCGCCACCGCCGCCCCCGCCGGCCGGCCGGTTCCGCCCGCCGAGACCGCGCCCGAGACGCCGCGGCAGGAGCAGGTCGCCGCCGCCGAGCCCGAGAAGACGCCGGAAGCCAAGCCCGACCCCAAGCCGGAGCCGAAGACCGCCGACAAGCCCGCGGCCAAGCCCGCGCCGAAGCCGGCCGCCGACTCCGGCGGCGGCGGCTCGGCCGCGCCGAAGCAGACCACCAAGGCCGCGCTGGGCCCGGCGCTGACCTCGGGCCAGGTGGAGGGCGTCAAGCTCGGCATCCAGCAATACTGGCGGCAGAACCGCGTCATCACGCTTCCCAACTATGAGGAGCTGGTGGTGACGGTCCGCATGACGCTCGACCGCTCCGGCAAGCTGGTCGGGCAGCCGACATTCGTATCGCCCCGCTCGCCCTCGGACCCGCGATGGAAGGTGGCCATGGACGCCGCCCGCATCGCCGCCCAGCGCGCGGGGGAGAAGGGCTTCGACCTGCCCGCCGCTTCTTACGAGCGGTGGAAGGTGATCGAGGTCGTGTTCAATCCCGGACGAGGGGTATCGATGTGACCACCGCCCGCCGCCATCGCGGCGCCCGGCTTTTCGCGGCCGCCGGCGCCCTGGCCCTCGCATTCGCCGCCGTGTTCGGCGCGCCCGCGCCGCTGCGCGCGCAGGAGCCGCTGCGCATCGAGATCACCGAAGGCGTGATCGAGCCGATGCCGATCGCGCTGCCCGAATTCGCCCCCGGCGACGGGGCCGGCGCCATCGCGCAGGAGGTGCGGGCGGTGATCGCCGCCGACCTCGCGGGGTCGGGCCTGTTCCGGATCATCGACCAGAACGCCTATCTCGCCCCCGGCGGCTCGGTCGACGCGCGCCCGGCCTTCGAGAACTGGCGGGTGATCAACGCCGAGGCGCTGGGCGTGGGCGAGCTGGGCTATGCCGAGGACGGGCGGCTTTCCGCGCGCTTCCAGCTCTGGGACGTGTTCGGCGGCCAGCCGCTGGGCCAGGGCATCGCCCTGCGCGCCGCCCCGGGCGACGCGCGGCGCATCGCCCACAAGATCGCCGACCAGATCCACCTCGCCCTGACCGGGGAGCCGGGATATTTCGACAGCCGCGTCGCCTTCGTCGCCGAGAGCGGTCCGAAGAACGCCCGCGTGAAGCGCATCGCGGTGATGGATCAGGACGGCGCCAATGTCCGCTACATCACCGACGGGCGGTCGCTGGCGCTGACCCCGCGCTTCTCTCCGGGCGGCGAATCGCTGGTCTACATCTCCTGGGCCACGGGCGTGCCGAAAGTGGTGTTCCACGACCTGCGCACCCAGCGGTCCGAGGTGCTGGGCTCGTTCCCCTTCATGTCCTTCGCCCCGCATTTCTCGCCGGACGGAAGCCGGGTGATCATGTCGCTGTCCGACGGCGGCAACACCGACCTGTTCGAGATGACGCTGGCCTCGCGCTCGCTGCGCCGCATGACCTCGGGCCCGGCGATCGAGACCGGCCCGTCCTATTCCCCCGACGGGACCCAGATCGTGTTCGAAAGCGACGCGGGCGGGACCCAGCAGCTCTATGTCATGCCTGCGGGCGGCGGGGCGGCGACCCGGATCAGCTTCGGCGACGGACGCTACGGCACTCCGGTCTGGTCCCCGCGCGGAGACCTGATAGCCTTCACCAAGATGCTGGGCGGCCGCTTCCATATCGGGGTGATGCGGGTGGACGGCAGCCAGGAGCGGCTGCTGACCGCGTCGTGGCTGGACGAGGCCCCGACCTGGGCGCCCAACGGACGGGTGCTGATGTTCTTCCGCGAAGGCCCGGGAGAGCGGAGCGCGCCCGAGGTCTGGCGGGTGGACGCCACCGGGCGGAACCTGCGCCGGGCGCCCACGCCCGGGGCGGCCTCGGACCCGTCCTGGTCGGCGCTGCTGCCCTGACGGGCGCGGCGCCGGGGACCGGCCCCGCAACCGGCGGACCCGGCCGCGCTTGACCCGCGCCGTTCGGGCCGCATGTGACTCCCCCGGCCCCGACGGGGCCGCGGGGCGCCATCGCGCCGCGCGCCACGGGGCACGCCCCCGGGCGCGCGGTCCGCGGGACGACCTCGCGGCATCCCGCCGCGGGGATTGCAAACGGGCTCTGCGCGCCCGAAACACCACACGCGCCGCGGATGTCCGCGACGCAGCACAGGATTGAGAGAATGACCCTGATCCGCCCCCTCGCCTTCGGCCTCATGGCGCTTGGCCTCGCCGCCTGCTCCACCAACACCCCCGACACCACGACCGCGGCGCCGACCACGCCGTCGCTCGACCCCAGCTCGGTGGCCTATTTCAACTCCCAGGTCGGTGACCGCGTGTTCTTCGGCACCGACATGTCGACCCTCGACGTCGAGGCCCAGTCCACCCTGCGCCGCCAGGCCGAGTGGCTGATCGCCAACCCGACCCGCACCGCGGTGATCGAGGGCCATGCGGACGAGCGCGGCACCCGCGAATACAACCTCGCGCTCGGCGCCCGCCGCGCCTCGGCCGTGCGCAACTTCCTGGTGGCCGAGGGCGTGCCCGCCGGCCGTCTGTCGTCGGTGACCTACGGCAAGGAGCGTCCCGAGGCGCTCTGCTCGGCCGAAAGCTGCTGGAGCCTGAACCGTCGCGGCGTGACCGTGATGGCCGACGGCCCGACGAGCTGATCATGGGCGTGCGGCGCATGGCGCGCCGCCTGTCCGGGGCGGGGGGCCTCGGGAAGGCGGACGCGGAGAAACCGCGGGACGGGAAAGAGGGCGCGCAGGCCCTCGCCGTCCGTGTCCGGAACGCCGCGGCGGGCGGGATTCGTCCCGCCCGCGGCCCTCTTCTTTCCGTGGCCCTGACGCTGGGCGCGCTCGGCGCGGCGGCCGTGCCCGGCCTGACCGTCTCGCTGCTCCCGGCCCCGGCCGCGGCGCAGAGCGGGGGGGCCCAGGCCGCGCAGGTCCAGGCGCTGGCCGAGGAGGTCCGCCGCCTCACCGGCCGGGTGCAGGAGCTGGAGGCCCGGCTCGACCGCATCGCCCGCGACGGGGGCGAGCGGATCAACGATCTCGACTACCGCCTGACCACGCAGGAGGGTTCCGACACCTCCATGGTCGGCGATCCGGTGCCGCTGGGCGGGATCGCCGCGGCGGTGCAGGGCGGACGGACGCCGGTGGCGGTGTCCGAGCAGCTCACGCTCGACCAGGCCGAACAGGCGCTGGCCAACGACGACCCGACCACGGCGCGCACGCTGGTCAGCGAGTTCCTGGCCCAGAACCCGGACGGGCCGCTGACGCCGCGGGCCCGCTTCATCCTCGGGCGGTCGCTGTCCGAGCTGGGGCAGACGCGGGAGGCCGCGCATATCTATCTCAGCTACGTGCAGACCTGGCCGCAGGGGCCCGACGCGCCGGAATCGGTGCTGCGGCTCGGCTCGGCGCTGGCGGCGCTGAACAAGGGGCAGGAGGCCTGCCTGACCCTGGCCGAGGTGGCCAAGCGTTATCCCGACGCCGCCGACGCGATCGGCGCGGCCAATGCCGAGCGTCAGCGGATCGGCTGCCGCTGAGCGTCCGCCCCGGCCCGCGGGCCGGGGCGTCTGCGCGCAGCCGCCGCGCGGCGGGGCGCGCCCCGTCCCCTCCGTTTCGCCTACGGCGCCGCGATGACCTCCCCCGGCTTTCCTCCCGCGCCTCCGCCCGAGTCCGACGACGCGCCGCGCGCCGCCGCGGCCCGCGCCGCGATCCGCGCGCGGCTGGAGGCGACGGCGCCGCCGGCGCTGGGGCTCGCGGCGTCGGGCGGGGGGGACAGCCTCGCCCTGCTGCTGGCCGCGCGGGACTGGGCCTCCGCCGACCCGGCGCGGCGGCTGGAGGTGGCCACCGTCGACCACCGCCTGCGCCCGGAGGGGGCGGAGGAGGCGCGCGCCGTCGCCGCGCTCTGCGCCCGGCTGGGGCTGGCTCACGCGACGCTCGTCTGGGAGGCGCCGGATCCGGGCCGCAACCTGGCCGCCGCCGCCCGCGACGCCCGCGCCGCCCTGCTGGCCGGCTGGGCGCAGGCGCGGGGGCTCGGCGCCGTGGCGCTGGGGCACACGCGCGACGACCAGGCCGAAACCCTGCTGATGCGCCTCGCCCGCGGCTCCGGCCTCGACGGACTGGCGGCGATGCGCGAGGACGCCGCCCGCGCCGGCGCCCGCTGGCTGCGCCCGGCGCTGGGCGTGGGACGGGCGGATCTGCGGGCGCTGCTGCGCGCGGCGGGGCAGGGCTGGTTCGACGATCCGTCCAACGACGACGCCGCCCGCGACCGGGTCCGCGCCCGCGCCGCGCTGGCCCTGCTGGCGCCGCTGGGGGTGGAGGCCGCCGGCCTCGCCGCCACCGCCGCGCGCCTCGGCGCCGACGCCGATCATATCGGGGCGGAGGTCGACGCGCTGGCCGCCGCCGCGGTGACCTTCGGCGGGGCGGGGGAGCTGATTCTCGACCGGACCCGGTTCCGCGACGCCCCCGCCGCGCTGACCCGGCGGCTGCTCGGCCGGCTGATCCGCCTCGCGGGGGGCGGCGCCGCGCATCCGCCCCGGGCCGCGGCCCTCGCCGCGCTGGAAGCCGCGATCCGCGCCCCCGGCCCGCTGCCGGCCCGCGCGCTGGGCGGGTGCCTGGCTTCGGGGGCGGAGAACCCCGTCCCCCTGATCCGCCTGCACCGGGAACCCGCGGCGGCCGCCCCCGCCGTGCCCGCGCCGGGGCCTTGGGACGGGCGCTGGCGCCTCGAACCGCTTGAAACTCAACCGGAAGCGAAGCCCGGGGGCGCCGCGCCGCCGCGGCTGGGCGCGCTGGGGGAGGCGGGGCTCGCGGCGCTGTCCCGCGCCGCCCGCGCCGGAGGTCGGTAGTGCTTGGTGTAGGGTAAGTGGTGT
>JAYZWL010000098.1:0-10377 GCA_036154955.1 Pseudomonadota bacterium
CCCGCCGCGGCCCGTGGCGCGGGCGGGGCCATGGACGCTCGGCATCTCGCCGAACAGGTGGTCGAGGCAGGCGGAGGGCGAGGGGTCCCCGCCAACCGCGTCCCCGGCCGCCGAGTTCCCGGCCGCCGCGGCCTCTTTCGCCTGGGCCGCGGTCCAGCGGATCAGGGGCATCGCCTGTTCGCCCAGCAGCATTCCCAGCAGGCCGACCAGCGCCACGACCGGCGGGGCGGGGGAGCGGACCTGCAGCAGGCTGTAGATCACCCCGACGAGCAGGCCGCAGCCCAGCGAAACCAGATACATCTTCATCTTAGGACTCCGGACGGGAACGGGACGGCGCCGGCGGAAGGCCGACCAGGTGGCGCACGCGGGGCGGAGCCTCGCCCCGGTGCCAGCGGCGGGCGTCGCGCTGCACGTCCGCCGCCCCGGCGGAGACGCGGGCGTGCTGGCGCAGGTGTTCGGCCCAGCTTTCGACCATGAACCACTCGGTGATGCGGCCGGGCGTCTCCGCGTCCTCCGCCAGGCCCCAGGCGAAGGCGCCGTCGCGCCGCCGCATGGGCGCGAGCCGGTCCATGGCGGCGCGGAAGGGCGGCAGGTCCTCGGGCGCGACCAGGTAGTCGATGGTCACCAGCACCGGGCCGCGGTCATGGGCGGGCTGGGCGGCGACGGTGGGTTCGGGCCAGTGGTTGGAGGGGGTCAGGTCCTCCTCCCCCGCGGGCAGGGGCAGGCGGCGGGCCAGCAGCGCGGCGAGCGCGAGGCCCGCCGCCGCCGCCAGCAGCGCCCCGCCCAGGCCCAGCGCGTCGGCCACCAGGCCCCAGCCGAGGCTGCCGCCGGTCATCGCCCCGTTGAACACGGTCAGATAGACCGCGAGCCCCCGGCCGCGCACCCAGTTGGGCAGCACCGCCTGCGCCGTGCCGCTGAGCGTGGTCAGCGCCGCGATCCAGGCCGCGCCCACGACCAGCGCCAGCCCCAGCCCGGCGGCCCGCCCCGGCCCCAGCGCCAGCAGCGCCATCGCGGCCGCGACGACGAGCGCGGAGGCGAAGAGCAGCCCGTCGGCGCTCAGCCGCGCCCGCAGGAGGGGCAGCAGGAAGGCGCCGCCGATGGCCCCGGCCCCGACCGCGCCGAGCATCAGGCCGTAGAAGCCCGCGTCCCCGCCCAGCAGGTTGCGCGAAACCAGCGGCATCAACGCCCAGACCGCCGCGCCGAAGGGGAAGAACATCAGCGCCCGCAGCAGGGTCCGGCGCAGCTCGGTCGAGGCGCGGGCGTAGCGCAGGCCGGCGCGGAAGGCGCCGGGAAAACGCTCGGCCAGACCGTCGTCGGCCGCGGCGGGGCGGCGCCACCACAGCAGGGTCGCGATCACGAAGACATAGGAGGAGACGTCGGCCAGATAGGTCGCCCCGGTCCCGACCGTCGCCAGCAGCAGCCCCCCCAGCGCCGGGCCGACGGCGCGCGAGATGTTCACGCCCAGCGAATTCAGCGCCACCGCGCTTTTGAGCTGCGGGCGCGAGACGAGCTCGGGCACGATCGACTGCCAGACCGGCCCCATCAGCGCGGCCCCGACGCCGGCGACGAAGGTCAGCCCGATCAGCGCCGGCAGGGTCAGCGCGCCGGCGAAGGCCAGCAGCGACAGCGCGACGCTCGCCGCCGCCATCAGCAGCTGGATGCCGAGCAGCAGGCGGCGACGGTCGACGATGTCGGCCAGGACGCCCGCCGGCAGCGCCAGCAGGAAGGCCGGCGCCGTCGCGGCCGCCTGCACCATGGCCACCGACAGCGGCGAGGCGCCCAGATCCGCCGCCGTCCAGGCGCTGGCCACGTCGCGCATGAAGCTGCCGGCGTTGCCCACGACCGTCGCGGCCCAGAGCCAGGCGAAGACCTTTTCGCGCAGCGGCGCGAAGGCGCCGGCCGCGGCGCCCTTCCCGTCGGCGGGACCCGCCCCGCCGCTCATCGCGCGGGCTCCGGCCCGGTCGCGGGTGCGGTCGAAGCTCCGGGTGCGGGCCCGGGGTCCAGCGTGGAGGTCACCGTGACCCGCATGCCGGGGCGAAACAGCTCCTGCGGGTTGGGCAGGGCGGCGCGGACGGTCAGGGCGCCGGTCGCCGGGTCCACCGTCGCCTCGGCCATGTCCGGGCGCACGGGCGCCGAGACCAGCGCGCCGTCGGCGGCGCCGACGACGAGCGTGATCCGGGCCAGCACGTCGGCCAGGTCGCTGCCGCCGGCCTCGCGCAAGGTGGCGAGACGGTCGTCGTAGGGCACCGAATAGGCGACGGTCACCGGGTCGAGCGCCACGATCTCGGCCAGCGGCGGCCCCGCCGCGGCCTCCACGAACGACCCGACATCGACCTGCGGCCGACCGATCCGGCCCGAGATCGGCGCGCGCAGCACGCTGCGTTCCAGCCGCAGGCGCGCGGCGGTCGCGGCCAGCCCGGCGCGGTCGGCCTCGGCCGCGGCGATCTCGGCCGCGGCGCGCGCGGCGTCGATGCGCGCGGCGGAGGCGACGTCCCGGCGGCCCAGCTCCCGCATCCGCGCCTGCTCCGCCGCGGCGAGCGCGGCGCGGGCGCGGGCGGCGCGGGCCTCCGCCTCGGCGATCTCCAGGTCGAGCCGCTGGAAGGCGTCGTCCAGGCGGATCAGCGGGTCCCCCTCCCGCACCGCCTCGCCGCCGCTGAACAGGATCTCCGTCACCTTGCCGTCGCGCCCGCTGGACAGGACCGCGCGGGCGCGCGCCTCTATCCGGCCCTCGAAGGCGCGCTCGGCGCCGGGCGCGGGCGTCGGGACGGACGGGAGCGCCGCCGCGAGCGCAAGCGCGGTCGCGACGCGGCCGACGCGACGGCGGCGGAGCGGCGCGGCGGCGGGCGCGGGGCGGGGCCGGAGTGACGGACGCATGGGCGCGGCGCTCCTTTCGGAATGGACGGGGGCGGGGGCGTCGGAGATGGCCGCGGCGGACGGGCGGGCGGAGACGGCGCCCGTCGCCGCGGCCGGCGCGGCCTTATTCCGCCGCGAGGGCGGCGGCGGGGACGGGGGGCAGCGTCTCGCCGTGGGCCGCGCGTTCGGGCGCCTTGTGGACCATGGTGTAGGCGTAATCGACGCCCATGCCGTAGGCGCCCGAGTGCTCGCGCACGATGTCCATCACCGCGTCGTAGCTGTCGCGCCGCGCCCAGTCGCGCTGCCATTCCAGCATCACCTGCTGCCAGGTGACCGGCACGACGCCCGCCTGCACCATGCGCTGCATGGCGTGGTCATGGGCGGCCAGGCTGGTGCCGCCCGAGGCGTCGGCGACCATGTAGATCTCGTATCCGCCGTCGCGCATCGCCTCCAGCGCGAAGGAGCAGTTGCAGACCTCGGTCCACAGGCCGGAGACCACCACCTTCTTCCGCCCGTTCGCCGCCAGCGCGTCGCGCACCTTCTGGTCGTCCCAGGAGTTCATCGACGACCGCTCCAGCAGCGGGGCCTGCGGGAACACGTCGAGCAGTTCGGGATAGGTGTGGCCGGAGAAGGCCTCGGTCTCGACGGTGGTGAGGATGGCGGGGATGTCGAAGACCTTCGCCGACTTGGCCAGCGCCACCACGTTGTTCTTGAGCGTCTGGCGGTCCATCGAGGCGACGCCGAAGGCCATCTGCGGCTGCTGGTCGATGAAGATGATCTGGGAGTTCAGCGGGGTGAGGAGGTCGAGCTTTCCGGACATGGGACGAGGCCTCGTTTGGATGCGCGCAGGGCGCAGGAAGGGGGCGCCGGGGCCGCGGCGGCCTCGGCGGGGGTGGAAAGGCGGGGAGCGGGGGGAGGGACGCGCCGGATCAGCCGGCGAGGAAGTCCTCCAGCAGGGCGTTGAACGTCGCGGGACTGGTCTCGACCAGGCCGTGCGAGCCGCCGGGCACGACCTTCAGCTCGCCGTTGGGCGTCAGTTTCACCGCCTTTTCGGCGGCCGCGCCGATCGGGACGATCTGGTCGTCGTCGCCGTGGATGAACAGGACCGGCACGTCGATGGCGGCGAGATCGGCGGCGTAGTCGACCTCCGAGAACTCGCGGATGCAGTCGTGCAGGCCCTTAAGCCCGCCCTGCATGCCCTGGCGCCAGAAGGCGTGCTCCAGCCCCCTGGAGACCGTCGCGCCCTCGCGGTTATGGCCGTAGAAGGGGACCGCGAGGTCCTGGAAGAACTGGGAGCGGTCGGCGGCGACGCCGGCGCGGATGCCGTCGAAGACCTCCATCGGCAGGCCCTCGGGATTGGCCGCGGTCTTCAGCATCAGAGGCGGCACCGCGCCGACCAGCACGGCGCCCGAGATGCGGGCGGTCCCGTGCCGGCCGATGACCCGCGCCACCTCGCCGCCGCCGGTGGAATGGCCGACGAGCACCGCGTCCCGCAGGTCCAGCCGCTCGATCAGCTCCCACAGGTCGTCGGCGTAGCGGTCCATGTGATTGCCGTCCCAGACCTGCTGGGACCGGCCGTGGGACCGGCGGTCATGGGCTATGACGCGGAAGCCGCGGGCGCCGAAGAACAGCATCTGCGGCTCCCAGGCGTCGGCGGTCAGCGGCCAGCCGTGGGAGAAGACGATCGGGCGGCCGGCGCCGAAATCCTTGTAGAAGATCTCCACGCCGTCGGAGGTCGAGAAGGTGCTCATGCGGGAGGCTCCGGGTCGATGGCAGGGCGCGTCGCGAATGCGGACGGGCGGCGGGGCGAAGGGGCCGAGAACGCGGTCAGCTTCGCCGCGACGGCGCGCGGCGGATTGGCGAATTGCGATGCGATTTGGCGATCCATGCCGCGTTCGCCCGGCAGGCGGGGGGGCGGCGGGCCGCAGGCGGCGGGGCGGAGAGAGGGGAGGGCGAGGGGACGCCCCCCGCCGCACGCCCCCGGGCCCCCCCGCCTCACGTCACCGCAGCGCGTCGGGCAGCGGGATGAACTCCCGGTCGTCGCCCGGCGGCAGCGCGAAGCGGCCATGGGCGAAATCGCCCTCCGCCCAGGCGCGCTTGGCCTCGGCGATGCGTTCGGGCGAGGAGGCGACGAAGTTCCACGAGATGTAGCGCGGCCCGTTGAGCGTCTCGCCCCCCAGCGCCATCAGCCGGGCGCCCTGCGGGCCGGCCTTCAGGGTGATGCGGTCGCCGGGGCGGAACACCATCATCCGCCCGGCCTCGAACCGCTCGCCCGCGATCTCCACCGCGCCCTCGACGATGTAGACGCCCCGGTCCTCGTGGTCGTCGGGCAGCGGCGCCAGGGCGCCGGGGGCGAGCGCCATGTCGGCGTAGAAGGTCTCGGAGAAGGTCTTCACCGGGGCCTTCGCGCCCCAGGCGGTCCCCAGGATCAGGCGGGTGGAGACGCCGCCGTCCTCCAGGAAGGGCAGGGCCTCCTTGCCGTGATGCTCGAAGGAGGCGCCCACGTCCTCGGCATGGTCGGGCAGCGCCACCCAGGTCTGGATGCCGAAGACCTTGCCCGGCTGGCGGCGCATCTCTTCCGAGGTGCGCTCGGAATGGGTGACGCCCTGGCCTGCGATCATCCAGTTGACCTCTCCGGGATAAACCATCTGGTCGGCGCCGGTGCTGTCGCGGTGATGGAACGCGCCTTGGTAGAGATAGGTGACGGTGGCCAGACCGGTATGCGGATGCGGGCGCACGTCGATGCCGCCGCCGGTCAGGAACTCCGCCGGGCCCATCTGGTCGAAGAAGATGAAGGGGCCGACCATCTGCCGCCTGGGCGCGGGCAGGGCGCGGCGCACCTCGAAGCCGCCCAGGTCGCGGGCGCGGGGGACGATCAGGGTCTCGATCGAGTCGAGGCCGCCGCCATCCGGGCAATCGGGGTTCTGGGAGGGGTTCCAGCTCATGTCAGGTCCTTTCCGTGGGGCGGGTCGGGGGGCGATGGGGGCGTGCGGAGGGGAGCGCCCCCTCCGGTCGGTTCAGGCGTCGAGCGGTTCGAGGATCTCCTCGATCCGCGCGCGCAGCGGCTCATGCCGGGCGGGCAGCTTCAGGGCGTTTCCCAGCGACTCGGGCGCCTCGTCGCGGGCGAAGCCGGGGTCGTCGGTGGCGATCTCGAACAGCACGCCGCCGGGGGTGCGGAAGTAGATCGCCCAGAAGTAGTCCCGGTCGATCGGCGGGGTGATCCGCGCGCCGGCGGCGACCAGCGCGCGGCGCGCCGCGTCCTGCGCCGCCCGGTCGGCCACCGAGAAGGCGACATGGTGGACGGAGCCGGCGCCTTCGACCGCGTTGGGTTCGTCGGGGGCGGCGATCAGGTCGACGATGTCGGCGCCGTTGCTCTCGGCGATCCGCATCCGGGTGCGCGCGCCTTCGACGGCCTCGACCGCGTAGCCCATCGCCTCCAGCACCGCCCTGACGCCGGCGATGTCGCGCAGGCGCAGGGTCACGCCCCTGAAGCCGCGGATGGCGTGCGCGGCGTCGACGCCGCCGCCGGTCCAGCCCTGGCGGGGATCGTCCGCGACCTCGACCAGCGCGATCGCCTCGCCGTCGGGGCCGGTGACGTCGAGCCCGACTTCTCCGAACGGCCCGTCCCGGCGGGCATGGGGCACGCCGAGACCCGCCAGCCGCTCCGCCCACCAGCCGGAGGCGCCGGGCGGGATCGAATAGGCGACCTCGGAGGCCGCGCCGGTCCCCTTGCCGCCCTGGCCGATGCCGGCGAAGGGGAAATAGGTGATCGCGGTTCCGGGCCGGCCCGCCTCGTCCCCGTAATAGAGGTGATAGGTGTCCGGCGCGTCGAAATTGACCGTCTTCTTCACCCGGCGCAGGCCAAGAGCGCCGGTATGGAATTCGTTGTTGGCGCGCGCGCCGGACGCAAGCGCCGTCACATGATGCAGGCCGTTGATCTTCATCGCGTGGTTCCTCGGGGCGTGGTTCCTCGGGCGGGCGGCCGGAGGGTCCGGCCCGCCGCTGTCCCGGACAAGATGGGGGATGACCCGTCCGACGATAACCGCAATAATATGGAGGACACTGTTGCGATTTCAGGAATGATCTCATGCCCGGCGACCTCGAATCCCTGCGCGCCTTTCTGGAAGTCGCCGCGCAGGAAAGCTTCGCCGCCGCCGCCCGGCGCCTTGGCGTCAGCCCGCCCGCCGTCACCCGCGCCGTAGGCGCGCTGGAAGAGAGGCTGGGCGTGCAGCTTCTGCTGCGCACCACACGCCAGGTTTCCCTGACCGCCGCCGGCGCCGCCTACGCCGCCCGCGTGCGTCCGCTGGTGGAGGGGATCGAGGCCGCCGCCCGCGACCTGCGCGCGGAAGAGGGCGCGCTTTCGGGCCGGCTGCGGATCAACGCCCCGATCTCGCTGGGCCGCCGGGTGCTGCCCGAGGCGCTGGCCGGGTTCCGCGCGGCGCATCCGGGGGTCGATTTCGCGGTGACGCTCACCGACCGGCTGATCGACGTGATGACCGAGCCGGCGGACCTCGCGATCCGCATTTCCGGGCCGCCCTCGGACAAGCTGACCATCTGGCGGCGGATCTGCCCGGTGCGCCGCTGCCTCGTCGCCGCGCCGGGGCTGCTGGCGCGCACGGGCCGCCCGGCCGATCCCGGCGCGCTGGCCGCCCTGCCGCGTCTGGGCCATGACGCCGAGGCCGGACCGGAGCTGTGGGAGCTCAGCCGCGGCGCCCGCCGGATGCGCCTGACCGCGGGCGCCCCGGTCGCGGCCAACAACGGCGAGATGCTCGCCGCCCTCGCCTGCCGGGGCGAGGGGGTGGCGCTGCTGCCCCGCTTTCTGGTCGAGGACATGCTGACCGCCGGCGCGCTGGAGGAGATCCTGCCCGACTGGGAGGCCCCGAAGCTCTGGCTCACGCTCTACTACCCGCCCTATGACCGTCTGCCCCGCCGCGTCGCCGCGTTCTCCGACCATTTCGAGGCCTATGCGACGCGGATGCAGCCGGTGTGAGCGGCGCGCGGAGCCAGGCGCCGGGGGGCCGTGTCGGCATGTCCGCCTCCGGGTCATCGCGCCGGCTCCGGATGTCGGCCGGCTCAGGCCTGGATGACGTCGGCCCAGTCCGGCCGGCGCTGCGACTGCGCGCGCACGAAAGGGCAGAGCGGCACGATCCGCTGGCCGTTGGCGCGGGCATGGGCCACCAGCGCCTCGGCCAGCGCGACGGCGACGCCGCGGCCCCGCATCGCATCGGGCACGTAGGTATGGTCGGCGATCACCAGCACGTCCGAGACCTTGGAGAGGGTCAGCTCCCCCTCCTCCGTCACGCCGTCGAGGCGGGCGACGAAGCGGCCCTTGGATCCGTCGTCGACATAGGCGATGCGCGGCGTGTCTGCGGTCATTCCGTATCCTCCCAGCGAAGCGCGCCGGCGCGGAGCAGGCCGCGCGGGCGTCGAACCCTGCGCAGCATGGCCCTGCGGGCCGGCGTCTCCAAGCTAGGGTTTGCGCGGCGCGGGCATAGCCCGATCCGGCGGCTCACCGCGTCGCGCGATGCGGAACGCGCCGGCCTCGCCTCCGCTCAGCGGTCGGCGCCCCACAGATGCGGGTTCCCGGCGAAGCTTTGCGCGAGCATCTCGGTCAGCACCCGCACCTTGCGCGCGGGATGCGCGCCGGGGGGCCGCACCACGAAGGCCGCGCCGCGCGGCGGCGGGAACCGGGGCATGACCGGGACCAGCGCGCCGCGTTCCCGATAGGCGTGGGTGATGCAGTCCGGCAGCCAGGCGATGCCCAGCCCCGCCGCCGCCGCCTCGGCGAGCGCGAGGGCGCTGTCGGCCTTGAACCGGCCCCGCGGCTGCACGCTGACCGTGCGGGTTCCGTCCATGAACTGCCAGCTTTCCAGCCCCTGCATCAGCGCCTCATGGTCGGGCACCTCGGCCGGGGTTTCCGGGGCGCCATGCTCCGCGACATACGCGGGGCTCGCGACCAGCTGGCCGGCGACGGGGCCGACCCGCTTCGCGATCAGGCTCGAATCGGGCAGGTGGCCGACCCGCACGCCGCAGTCGAAACCCTCGGCCACCAGGTCGACGAAACGGTCGCTGTAGACCGCATGGACCTGCAGCCGGGGATGGCGCCGGGCCATCTCGGCTAGGACCGGGGCGAAATGGGTGGGCCCGAAGGACAGCGGCATCGCCACCCGCAGCCGGCCGCGCAGGTCGCCCTCGGGCTGGATCGCCTCGCGCGCCGTCTCGATCTCGGCGCTGGCGCGGGCGGCGTGTTCGCGGAAGGTCAGTCCCGCCTCGGTGAGCGAGGCGCCCCGCGTGGTGCGCGACAGAAGCTGCGCGCCCAGCTCCGCCTCGATGCGGAACAGCCGGCGGCTGACGATGGACTTGGACACGCCCAGCCGGCGCGCCGCGGCCGACACGCCGCCGGCATCCGCCACCGCGACGAAGGTCTGAAGGTCTTCGAGATCCATCGGCGCGTTCCTCCGCTCGCAACATCGCTGCCCGCACCATGGCGCTATCGGCCTGCCGAAAGGAACGGCGAATATCCGGCGGGCGCCCGAGCCAGGGCGTCGCGCGCAACCCGGATGCCGGCTTCCCGGCGGAACAGGACCCCCTCCCATGACTTTTCGCAACGGACTGGACTCGCTGCTTCGGCCGGAGGACTCCGTCCTCGTCCTGATCGACCACCAGCCCTTCCAGCTCGCCAACCTGAACAGCCACGACCCGCAGATGGTGGTCAACAACACCGTGGGGCTGGCCAGGGCGGCCAGGGCCTTCGGCGTGCCGGTGATCCTGACCAGCGTCCTCGCCGCGCGCGGCGGCGCGCTGTTCAAGCCGCTGACCGACCTGTTCCCGGGACAGGAGGTGATCGACCGGACCCTCATCAACACCTGGGAGGACCGCAAGGTCGTCGACGCGGTGGAGGCGACCGGCCGCAGGCAGCTGATCATCGCCGGCCTGTGGACCGAGGTCTGCGTGGCCATGCCCGCCATCCAGGCGCTGGGCGAGGGCTGGAACGTGACGGTGGTGACCGACGCGTCCGGCGGCGTCTCGGTCGAGGCGCATGACCTGGCGGTGCGACGCATGATCCGGGCCGGGGCCAACATGATGACCTGGCTCGCGGTCGCCGCCGAATGGCAGCGGGACTGGGCGCGGACCGGGACCGCGGAGGCGGTGACCCAGGTGATGATCGACCATGCCGCCGGCAGCGGCATGGCCTTCCTGTGGGAACGGCAGCTTCTGAACACGCCGGTCGACGCGGCCGGCTGAGCCGGTGCGCCGCCGGGGCTGTTCCGGAGGCCGCCGCGCCCGGCGGCCTGCGGGCCTCTCCGTCCTCTGCCATCCTGCCTTCGTTTCCGACGTTGGGTCATTTCTGCAACGTGCGGGGTTTTCTTCGGCTGGCTTACGATGCGTCGGGGGGTCGGGTTTCCCAGATCACCGGCCTGTTCGGTCGCAGGAGATATGCGATGACGCCTCCCGATTCCGGCCTGCGGGCCGCGACGCTGCTCGTGCTCGCGACGCTTTCGGCGGGGGCGGCGGCGTCCTCGG
>JAYZWL010000099.1:0-76314 GCA_036154955.1 Pseudomonadota bacterium
GGCGCGCGGGCGCGCGCGCCGCGGACGGAAAAGGGCGCGACCCTGCGGCCGCGCCCTTCTCAACCTTCAGTCCTTCGAAACGGCCCTCAGGCCCGGCGAAGATCCGGCGGCGTCGCCTCGGCGGCGAACGCGGCCGCCGCCTCCTCCAGCCCCAGGGTCTTCGACCCCTGCGTCCCGAGCCGGCGCACGGAGACGGAGCGGTTCTCCACCTCCTGCCGCCCCACCGCGAGGATCAGCGGAACCTTGGCCAGCGAGTGCTCGCGGACCTTGTAGTTGATCTTCTCGTTGCGGGTGTCGGCCTCGGCCCGCAGCCCGGCGGCGCGCAGGCTCGTCGCGACCTCCTCCGCGTAGCCGTCGGCGTCCGAGGTGATGGTCGCGACCACGATCTGCCGCGGCGCGAGCCACAGCGGGAAGCGGCCGGCGTGGTTCTCGATCAGGATGCCGAGGAACCGCTCGAACGACCCCAGGATCGCCCGGTGCAGCATCACCGGCCGCACCTTCTCATCATGGTCGTTGACGTATTCCGCGCCCAACCGGTCGGGCAGGTTGAAATCGGCCTGGAAGGTGCCGCACTGCCATTCCCGCCCGATCGCGTCGGTCAGCTTGAAGTCGAGCTTGGGCCCGTAGAACGCCCCCTCGCCCGGGTCCACCTCATAGGGCAGGCCCAGCGCCTGGATCGCCTTCTCCAGCGCGCTCTCGGCCTTGTCCCAGACCGCGTCCGAGCCCACCCGCGTCTCGGGCCGGGTCGACAGCTTGATGTCGAAGCTCTCGAAGCCGAGATCCGCGTAGACCGTGGACAGCAGCCGGATGAAATCGGCGCATTCCTTCTCGATCTGGTCCTCGGTGCAGAAGATATGCGCGTCGTCCTGGGTGAAGCCGCGCACCCGCATCAGCCCGTGCATGGAGCCCGAGGACTCGTAGCGGTGGCAGGACCCGAACTCCGCCAGCCGCAGCGGCAGGTCGCGATAGGACTTGCGGCCCTGGTTGTAGACCTGGACATGGCAGGGGCAGTTCATCGGCTTGAGCGCGTTGGTCCGCTTGGCGTTGGCGTGGGAGCCGGCCTCGGAGCCTTCGTCGATCTCGGTGATGAACATGTTCTCGTGGTAGTTCTCCCAGTGGCCGGAGGCCTCCCAGAGCTTGCGGTCCACGACCTGCGGGGTCTTGATCTCCTTGTAGCCGGCCAGCGTCAGGCGGCGGCGCATGTAGTCCTCCAGCGCCCGGTAGACGGTCCAGCCGTCCGGGTGCCAGAACACCATGCCCGGCGCCTCGTCCTGGAGGTGGAACAGGTCCATCTCGCGGCCGATCTTGCGATGGTCGCGGCGCTCCGCCTCTTCCAGCTGGTGGAGATAGGCCTCCAGATCCTTGCGGGACCGGAAGGCCACCCCGTAGATGCGCTGGAGCATCTTGTTGCGGTGGTCGCCCCGCCAGTAGGCGCCGGCCACCTTCATCAGCTTGAAGGCGTCGGGCGGCACCTGTCCGGTATGGACCAGATGCGGGCCGCGGCACAGGTCCTGCCAGTCCCCGTGCCAGTACATGCGGATCTTCTCGCCCTCGGGGATCGCGCCGACCAGCTCGACCTTGTAGGGCTCGCCGTTCGCCTCGTAATAGGCCACCGCCGCGTCCCGCTCCCACACCTCGGTGCGGACCGGATCGCGCTTGGCGATGATCTCGCGCATCTTCTTCTCGATGGCTTCGAGGTCGTCGGTGGAGAACGGCTCCTCCCGGTCGAAGTCGTAGAACCAGCCGTTGTCGATCACCGGGCCGATGGTGACCTTCACGTCCGGCCACAGCTCCTGCACCGCGCGGGCCATGATATGCGCGCAGTCGTGGCGCACCAGCTCCAGCGCCTCGGCCTCGTCCTTCATCGTCACGATGCCCACCGTCGCGCCGTCCTGCAGCGGCGCGGAGAGGTCGGCGAGCGCGCCGTCCACCTTCGCGGCGATGGCGGCCTTGGCGAGCGACTTGGAGATGTCGGCGGCGAGGTCGGCGGAGGAGGCCCCCGCCGGCATAGTCCGCGTAGCGCCGTCCGGCAGGGTCACGGTGACCTGCCGGGCCTCGACCGAGCGGTTCTCGGGACGGGCGGCGTGCGCGTCGGACATGGGATGTCTCCAGTGGCGTTCGGTGTTCGGCGGCGGGGACGACCCCCGCGCCGTGGCGCGCACCATATGAGGGGCGGGCTTGCTGTCAAGAAAAGCCGGCTTCGCCGCGGCGACGGGAGGCTGGCGGGACGCCGCCAGGGTGACGCAACGGCCGCGTCCGGCGGGCGACAGGGGCGCGACCGGCGCGCAACGGGGAGCGGCGTTCCGCCGCCGCCGCCCCCCCGGGCGCCGGGCGCTCCGGCTTCCTATCTGGGGCGCGAGCGTAGGCGCCCTCCGTTTCGGCGCGCGCCCCTCCTGCGCCGGCCCCGCCGGTTCCCGGGGGAGGCGCGCGACGGACCGGGCGGAGGCCCGCGTTCATGCCAGGCGGGGACATCCCCAGACCGATTGCGGCCGCAGAGCCGCCGACGAGGAGACCGCGCCCCCGTTCTGACGCGGAGGCGCAAGGCAAAGCCCAGTTCGGAGCCAGACAATGAGTCGTGCCGAAACCCGACGCCGCCTTCGCGGCGGCTCGGCGCTTGCGATCCCCGCGATCGCGGCGCTTCCCGCAACCCTGATCCTGACCGCCTCCCCGGCCAGGGCCGCCGACCCCATCGTCGGGTCCGTCGGCGGCTACATGTACTTCGGCGCCGGCGTCACCGACGCCAACCCGGCCGGCGACGCGGAAGCCGTCATCATCCGCGACGGCGAAATCCACCTGAAGGCCAAAGGCTCGTCCGACAACGGCCTCAACTTCGAGGTCCGGGTCGAGGTCGAGGCGTTCACCTCGACCTCCGACCAGATCGACGAGAACTGGGCCAAGGTCTCCGGCGCGTTCGGCGAGGTCTATGTGGGCGGCGCCGACACCGCGCTGAACGAATACGGCGGGGTGGGCGTGCTCTACTCCTCCGGGCCGTTCAACTACTACGACCCCGACGTGTCGCTCGCCCCGGGCGCCGCCACCTTCATCGGCAAGGACGACGCGCTGTCGATCCGCTACGGCACGCCGGTGATCAACGGCTTCCAGGCGGGCGTCAGCTACCAGCCCAACGGCAACGTGGACGGGCTGAACGACCGGCCCGTCGCCACCCCCAGCCTGGGCGGCGGCGGTCTGTCGGACGTCAAGGACCAGATCGCCTTCGGCGCCTCCTGGGAAGGAGCGGTCTCGGGCGTCGCGCTGGGCGTCGGCGCGGGCTACCTGACCGGCTCGGGCCCGGCCTCCTCCGACATGGTGCATGTGGGCGCGGAGGCGGGCTACGCCGGCTTCACCGTGGCGGCGTTCTGGAACCAGGACGACGCGGGCGTCGGCTCCGACCGCTACGGCGTCGGGGCGGAGTATCGCACCGGGCCCTGGAAGATCGGCGGCGGCTTCTCCCAGGCCGACGGCGCGAACGAGGGCATGCTGGGCAGCTTCGGCTTCACCTACGCCCTGGCGCCGGGCGTCGACGCGGTCGGCGTGGTGCAGGTCGGCGACCAGACCGGCGACGGCATCGACACGTCCTGGGCCGCGGCCACGGCGCTCGCGGTCCGTTTCTGAGGCGATCCGGACAGGCCGGACGCATGACCGGGGGCGGCTCGCCCGCCCCCGGCTTCCCGTCCCGCCCCGGCTTCCCGCCCCGGGCCGGGCCGCCAGCGCGGCCGCTCAGCGCCGAAGCAGGCGGAACGCCTCCGACGCGCCCCAGCCGGCGGCGAGCGCCACGAACAGCGCCAGCAGCCCGTATTGCAGCGGCGACTGGCGCGACAGGGCGAACAGCCAGCGTTCCAGCCCCACCTTGCGCACGCCGACCACCGTCTCGTGCAGGTCGATCACCTGCCGGTCATGCACCAGGAACACCCGGGCGACGTAATCGCCCTCCACGATGTTGGCGGGCAGCGCGACATGGGTGGTGAACAGCGTGTCCTCGATCACCTCCACCTCGATCGGCGCCTCAACGTAAAGGCCCTTGTCCCGCCGCAGCCGCATCACCGCCTCGCGGAACGCATCGGGGTCGGCCACGTCGGAGGCCGAGCCGATGGCCCGCACCTGGGTGTCGAGCGCGATGCGGTGGCGCAGGTTCTCCGTCGCGCTCAGCACCCGGTCCAGCGGGCCGGTGGACGCCACCGCGTAAAAGCTGGGCGCCGCGTCCACCACGGTCGCGTCGGCATTGGCCCAGACCCCGAACATCCGCGCCTTGCGCCGCACCGTCACCGGGGTCGAGGGGCCGGAGATGGTGACGATCACGTCGGGCTTTCCGGTCCGCGCGGGCGCGCTGCGCTTGATGGCGCCGAACACGAAGATCTCCGAGCCGGCATAGGTGGTGGTGATCGACACCTGGTTGTGGCTCAGCGCGGCGATGACCTGTTCGCGGTCCGTCCCCGCCGAGGCGCCGGGGGCGTCGCGCCCCTCGGGCATCACCACCACGTCGCCGCCGCCGGGGCGCACCTCCGCCCCCGGGGTCTCGGGCGCGCCGGGCGGGGCGCCGGGGGGGACCGCCGGCGGCTCCCCCTGCCGGGCGCGGGGGCCGCCGGAGGGGGCGGGCTCCGCCGAGCTTGCGGGGGCGCCCTGCCCGGCCGCCGGTCCGGGCCCGAGCGCGACCAGCGCGCCGAACGCCGCGCAGGCGACCAGCGCGCCGGCGAGACGCCGTGCGGAGCCGCGCCGGGTCACGGCGCGGCCGCGAGGCTGTAGAGCTCGTCCGGCGTGGCCACCAGGTCGAAGGCGATCTTCAGGCAGACCCCAAGCACCATCAGCGCCAGGCCGATGCGAAGCTGTTCGGCCCGCAGCTTCATGCCGAAGCGCGCGCCCACCTGCGCCCCCACCACGCCGCCGACCAGCAGCAGCAGCGCCAGCGCGATGTCCACGGTGAAGGTCTGCGTGGCGTGCAGCAGCGTGGTGACGCCGGTGACGAACATGATCTGAAACAGCGACGTGCCCACCACCACCGCGGTCGGCATCCCCAGCATGTAGATCATCGCCGGCACCATGATGAAGCCGCCGCCCACGCCCATGATCGCCGACAGCAAGCCCACCAGCGCCCCGATCAGCAGCGGCGGGATCACCGAGATATAGAGGTTGGAGGCCCGGAACCGCATCTTCAGCGGCAGGATATGCACCAGCCCGCGCCGCCGTTCCCGCCGCCGCGGCGGGGCGCCGGAGCGGGCGCGGGCCAGCGCGCGCAGGCTCTCGATCAGCATCAGCCCGCCGACCACCCCGAGGAACAGGACGTAGGTCAGCGACACCATCAGCTCGACCTGGCCGAGTTCGGTGAGCAGCTCGAAGATCTCCACCCCGACGAAGGAGCCGGCGACTCCGCCTGCGAGCAGCACGCCCCCCATGCGGAAATCCACCGCCCCGCGCCGCCAGTGCGCCAGCACGCCGGAGAAGGACGCGGCGCAGATCTGGTTGGCCCCGGTGGCCACCGCCACCGCGGGCGGGATGCCGACCAGGATCAGCAGCGGGGTCATCAGGAAACCGCCGCCCACGCCGAACAGGCCCGAAAGCAGCCCGATCAGCCCGCCCAGCCCCAGAAGGACGAAGGCGTTCACCGAGACCTCGGCGATGGGCAGGTAGATGAGCATGGAGGCTCCCGGTTTCCGGCCTGAATTAAGGCCCGGGGGAGACCGGCTTGGCAAGCGCGGGGGGCGCGAAAAATCCGGACCGGGGGTGTGCTCCTTCGTCCCGCCGCCGCGGCTGGCGGGGCGGGAACGGCGACGGCCGCGTCCCGCATCGGCGTCGGTCCGGCGACCGGGAATCCGACGCGACGTCAGCCCGGCACGCGATTGTCTGCGCGACGTGAAGCGGCCTATGCTGCCTTGTTCATTTTCGACCTGACCGCATGCCGGCCCAGCCCGCCGCCCCTTCCGACGCCCGAGGATTTCCGCCATGCCCGCCTCCCCGTCCCGCCTCCCGACCGGACTGCTCGCCGCCGCGCTCGCAGTCCTCCCCGCGATCGCCTCGGCCACCGTGGTGAACACGCGGCCCGAACTTGAGGCGCTGTTCGCCAGCTACACGCTCGAAGACTTCGAGACGCTCGGCAATTCCAGCCAGACGATCAGCGGCGACACGCTGACCAACGGCGCCGACTGGGGCGGCTACGGCGCCGGGCTGGTGGCGCCGGGCGTCGAGTATTCGGCGCCGGGCGCCACGCTGCACTGGAACGTGGACGGCTTCTACGGCCTCGTCACCCGCACCCTGGGCGACGCGCACAATGGCGCGACCTGGATCGTCTACACCCAGAGCGTCACGGCCATGGGCTTCGACCTGCACGGCTATGACGGCTACCCCAACGACGCGGTGATCTCGGTCTACGACCTGGCCGACGACCTGGTGTTCAGCGGGTCGGTGACCGGCGGCGTCGGGGCCACCAACACCTTCTTCGGCTATGAGCACGCCGCCGGCATCGGCCGGGTGACGGTCGACGCCCAGGGGTCGAACTACATGATGATCGACAACCACGCCTATGGCGTGACCTCCGCCGCCGTCCCCGCCCCCGCCGCGGCGCCGCTGCTGGTCGCCGCGCTGGGCGGGCTGGCCGCGGCCGCGCGCCGCCGCCGGCGGGGCTGAGCCGCCGCGTCTCCGATCAGCGCGCCCCCTATCAACGCGCCTGCGCGGCGGCCATCGCGGCGGCGTGGTCGGCGCCCGGCTGATCCTCCACCACCCTGCGGGCGGCGGCGCCGACGGCGGCCTTCTCGTCGTCGCTCAGCGGGCGGTCCGGCATGTTGGGGATGCGCACCGTCACCTCGCGATGGGCGAAGTGGATGCCCTCGCGCTCGAACAATTCCCGGATCTCCTGGTAGACCAGCTTGCGGGTGGTCCACTGGTCGCCGGGCCGGGTCATGTACTTGACCCGGATGATCATCGCCGAGTCCTCCATCATGTAGACTCCCTGCGACTTCAGGGGCTGCACGAATTTCGGCCCCTCCACCGGATGCTCCTTCAGCCGCTCGCCCAGCTTCTTGATCAGCTTGCGCACCTTCTCGACGTCGGTGTCGTAGGTCAGCCGCAGCGGCAGCTTCATCATCACCCAGTCGCGGGAGAAGTTGGTGAGGTGCTGGATCTCGCCGAACGGGATGGTGTGCAGCGCGCCCAGGTGGTGGCGCAGCTGGAAGGAACGGAGCGAAATCTTCTCCACCGTCCCCTTCACCGAGCCGACGTCGATGTATTCCCCCTTCCGGAAGGCGTCGTCGAGCAGGAAGAACATGCCCGACAGGATGTCCCGCACCAGGGTCTGCGCGCCGAAGCCCACCGCGATGCCGACGATGCCGGCGCCGGCGAAGAGCGGCGCCACGTTCACCCCCAGCTCCGTCGCCACGATCACCGCCACCGAAATGCCGATGGTCACCAGGATGGCGGAGCGGAACAGCGGCAGCAGCGTGCCAAGCCGCGAGGCGGCCGAGGCGCCGCCGCCCTCGTCGCCGGGCTCGGAGGCCATCTCGTCCCCGCCTTCGGCCTCGATGCGCTGGTCGAGCCAGATGCGCACGGCGTGATAGGCGACGTAGCCGAGGAACAGCGTGTCCAGCACGTCCTGCGAATTGTCGAAGAACGAGCCGTCGGCGAAGATCTCCGCCCCGCCCCAGACCCGGATCAGCGCATAGGCGCCGACGCCCAGCGAGAACAGGCTGACCACGCGGCGGGCGAGGTCCTCGAAGCTGCGCATCTGCTTGGCGGGCCGGTAGGCGCGCATCTGCTCCGCCGGGGTTTCGGGCGCGGGCGGGGGCGGGGCGGGCGGCACGCGGACCGGGCCGCCGCCCTCGTCGTCGCCGTCGCCGTCCGAATCGCCGCCGTCCATGCGCGCCGCCTCGGGCGTGTCGGCATCCGCGGCCAGCGCGGGGACGGGCGCAGGGCCCGGGGCGGGGGCGGGCGCGGCTTCCGCCGTCCGCGCGGCCTCCGCCTGCTCCGCGTTCCGGGCGGCCTCCGCGGCGCGGGCGGCGTCGGCTTCGGCCTGCAGGCGGCGGGCGGCGCGGGCGCGGTGGAACAGTTGCTCCACCGCGTACAGCCCCGCCACCTGGGTCAGCAGCGCCATCAGCAGCACCAGGAAGGCCCCGGCCAGCAGCGGCACCACCTTGTCGAAGCCCATGACATAGCGGAGCGCCTCCTCGATCCAGGCGGCGATCAGGTAGAGCGTGACCAGCGGCGCCCAGACGCGGGCGCCCAGCGCCGAGATCCAGGTGCTTTCATGCGGCTTGCGGCCGTAAAGGATCGCCCCCGACACCGCCCGCCGGTTCGCCCAGACCAGCGTCACCGCGGTCACCAGCCCGACGAACCCGAGCGCGATGGCGCTGAGCCGAACCAGTTCGGCCCCCACCCCCATCTCCGCCAGCCAGTAGGTGTAGGCGCGGCTCATCACCGCGAAGGCGGTCAGCCCGGACAGCCACATATAGAGCCGCCGCGCGTCCAGATCCGACATGCGCGGCACCCGGTATTCGGGCAGATAGGGGCTCAGCGTCATGCGCCAGGCGGTGTCCGCGGCCATGAAGCCGATATAGCTCAGCACCAGCAGGCCGGCGGTGGCCTGGGTCGGCGCGTGCTCCTCGAACAGGAAGATGCCGAGGCCGAGCGAGATGGCGGTGACGATGGCCATCCCGCCCAGCGTCATCGCGAAGCGCAGCGCCAGCACCGGGATCTTGCCCGACAGGTCGGGGGTGCGGAACCGACGCTGGGCCGAGATCATCAGCGGCCGCGCGATGTAGATGCCGTAAAGGCTGGCCACGGCCCGCCCGATCAGGATCAGCACCGCGGTGACCAGCGCCACGCCGGCGAAATAGCCGCGATGCCCGTCCGGGCTGGCGGCGTCGAGCCGCGTGCCCACGCGGCGGAGCCCGTCGCCCGCCTCGCTCAGCAGCCGCTCCAGCCGCTGCCGGAACACCGAGACGTTGCGGGTGGACCGGCGCAGCATGGAGGGTTCGTCCGCCCGCGCGGCGTCGGCGATCAGCCCGTAGGTGGCGAGGTCCGGGGGGCGGACCAGGCCGGGCGCCGCGGCGGGGCCGGTCGCGGGCCGCGACATCTGCGGCGCGTCGTCCCCGGCCGCCTCCTTGTCCTTCGCATCGGGCTCCACGCCGAACAGGCGGCCGTAGTCGATGACCTGCGCCTGCGCGGCGCCTGCGCCCGGTCCCGGCAGGTCGAACAGGGCGTCCGGCCAGGGCAGGGCGCACAGCAGCGCCGTCAGCGCCGCAAGCGCCAGCGCCCGCAGCCGCGCCGCCGCGGCGAGGCGCGGGGCCGCGAGGAGGAGGCGCCGCGAGGCCGGGGCGGCCCGCCGCGGCCCGGAACCTTCCGGCGCGCTTCGCATCATTCCAAGTCCGCCCTTCCGTAAGCTCGGGACAGCATATGCCGACAGGCCGCCATCCGCGCAAGAAAGCCGCGCGCCCGACCGGCCCGCGCGCTCCGTCGCCCGGCCTTCACGCGCCGCGCGGTCGCGCCCGTCGCCGAGCGCCCCGAAGAGGGGTCGGCGCCGGCGGACGCCTTGTCCCGGGACGCGCCGCGCGGTCCCGATCCGAGACGACCGCGCGGCCCCGGCCCCGCATCGGCCCCGCATCGGACCTGCGGCCTCGGGACCGACGGTCGCAGGGCGGCGCCCGCGCGCGGCTGCGGCCCGGGGGTGAGATGGGAGCAACCGCCTTGGAACGCAAGCCTTTTCCCCGGCTCACGCCGCATCCCCCTGCGCGCCCTGCGCGCAGGGCCGGTTTCGCGGCTTTCGCGGCGCAGCGTTTCCGGCTAGCGTCGTCAGCGGCGCCGAAGACGTGCGCGGCCGACGGGGTGACAGGTCGCGGGCGGGATATGCCGGCCGTGCGCGCGGGACACGCGGACGGACCCCGAACACCGAGAGGACGAGGGCGGACCAACCGCATGACGGCCCCGAGATGACGGCCCCGAGGGAAACCGGCGCGTCGATCCACGCCGCCAAGCCGCGTCGCCGCGACCGCGACGAGGGTCCGTCCGGCGTGCGCCGCCGCGCCCTGCTCTACAGCCACGACACCTTCGGCCTCGGCCATCTGCGCCGCGCCCGCACCCTCGCCTCCGCCCTGACCGAACGGGATCCGGGGCTCGCCGCGATGATCCTCACCGGCTCGCCCATCGCCGGGCGCTTCGATTTCCCCGACCGGGTCGACCATGTGCGCCTGCCCGGCGTGGTGAAGCTGACGGACGGGGACTACGCCTCGCACAATCTCGGCATCTCCATCGAGGACACGGTGGAGCTGCGCGCCTCGATCATCTCCGCCACCGACGCGGCCTTCGCGCCCGGGCTGCTGCTGGTGGACAAGGAGGCCTGGGGCTTCCGCAACGAGATGGCCGGCGCGCTGGCCGCCGCCCGCGCCCGCGGGGCGCGCGTGGTGCTGGGGGTGCGCGACGTGCTCGACGACCTGCCCTCGCTCGCGCCCGAATGGAAGCGCAAGGGCCATGCGGAGGCGCTGCGGCGCTATTTCGACGAGATCTGGGTCTACGGCCTGCCCGAGATCTGCCGCCCCCTCGACGGGCTCGGCCTGCCCGACGAGGTGATGGAGCGGGTGATCTACACCGGCTACCTGCGCCGGGAAGCTCCGGACTGGCCCGCCGACGTGGGCCTCGCCCCGCCGAACGAACCCTATGTCCTGGTCACCACCGGCGGCGGCGGCGACGGAGAGGGGCTGATCGACTGGACGCTCTCGGCCTATGAGGCGGACCCGACGCTCGGCCCTCATGCGGTGATGGTCTACGGCCCCTTCCTGCACGCGGAGCGACGGGCGGAGTTCGACCGCCGCGCCCATGCCCTGAGGGGCCGGGTCACCGCGATGAGCTTCGACAGCCGCATCGAGCGCCTGCTGTCCGAAAGCGCCGGGATCATCGCCATGGGCGGCTACAACACGTTCTGCGAGATCCTCAGCCTCGACAAGCCGGCGGTGATCGCCCCCCGCGTCCGCCCGCGGCTGGAGCAATACATCCGCGCCGAGGCGGCGGAGCGGCTCGGCCTCGCCCGGATGCTGCACGCGCCCCGCGACGGCTACGGGCCCGAGGCGATGATCGCCGCGATCCGCGGGCTGGCGCATCAGCCCAAACCCTCCGAGGTCTCGATCCCCGGCCTGCTCGACGGGCTCGACCGGGTGGCGGAACGCACGGCGCTGGCCTTCGCCGAACCCGCCCCGCCGCTGGCCAGTCGGCGCGCCTGACCCGGACCATGGACGCGACCGACCGCAGTTCCGCCACGCCCGCGCCGGGCGGCGACGCCGGCCCCGCCCTCGCCGTCGTGGTCAAGGGCTATCCGCGCCTGTCGGAGACCTTCGTGGCGCAGGAGCTGCTGGAGCTGGAGGCGCGCGGACACGCGTTCGAGATCTGGTCGCTGCGCCATCCCTACGACGACCGCACCCACCCGCTGCACGACCGTATCAAGGCCCGCCCCCGCTACCTGCCCGAATATCTGCACCGGGAGCCGCTGCGGGTGCTGCGCGGCGTGGTCCGCGCGGCGCGGCTGCCGGGTTTCGGCGCCATGGCGCGGCTCTGGCTGCGCGACCTCGCCCGGGACCGGACCGTCAACCGCATCCGCCGCTTCGGGCAGGCCTGCGTGCTGGCCGCGGAACTGCCCGCGGGGACCCGGTTCCTCTACGTGCATTTCCTGCACACCCCCGGCTCCGTCGCCCGCTACGCCGCCGGGATGCGCGGGCTGGGCTGGGGCGTCTCCGCCCATGCCAAGGACATCTGGACCATCCCGGACTGGGAGAAGCGGGAGAAACTGGCCGACGCCCGCTTCCTGGTGACCTGCACCGCATCGGGGGCGGAGCACCTGCGCGGCCTCGCGCCCGAGCCGGGGCGGGTGGGGCTGGTCTATCACGGCCTCGACCTCACGCGCTTTCCCGACCCGCCGGCGCGGCCGCTTCGCGCGCCGGGGGCGCCGCTGGTCCTGCTCTCGGTCGGGCGGCTGGTGGCCAAGAAGGGCTATGACGACCTGATCGAGGCGCTGGCCGCCCTGCCTCCCGGCCTTGACTGGCGGTTCCGGCATGTGGGCGGCGGCGAGCTGAAAGGCGCGCTCGCCGCCCGGGCGAAGGCCGCCGGGATCGCGGACCGCATCGCGTGGCTGGGCAAGCGCGACCAGACCGAAGTGATCGCCGAGATGCGGGGGGCGGACCTGTTCGTGCTCCCCTCCAAGATCGCGGGCGACGGGGACCGGGACGGGCTGCCCAACGTGCTGATGGAGGCGGCGAGCCAGGGCCTGCCGATCCTGTCCACCGCCGTCTCCGCCATCCCCGAATTCATCGAGGACGGGACGCATGGCGCGCTGGTCCCGCCCGGCGATCCGGCCGCGCTCTCCGCCCGGATCGCTTCCATCGCCGCCGCGCCCGGGGCCGCGGAGGCGCAGGCCCGCGCCGCCCGCGCCCGGCTGGTCGCGGAGTTCGGGATGGAGGCGGGGATCGACGCGCTCGACGCCCGCCTGCGGGACGGATTGGGCGAGGCCGCGCCCGCCCCCGACCCGCGATGACCGGCCCGGCGCCGATGTCCGACGCGCGCCCCCGCATCGCCTTCCACGCGCCGATGAAACCGGCGGCGCATCCCACCCCCTCCGGCGACCGCCGCATCGCCCGGCTGACCCTTCAGGCGCTGGAGGCGGCGGGCTTCGCGCCCGTCGTCGCCTCCGAGCTTCGCACGCTCGACATGGCGGGCGACCCGACCTGGCAGGCGGCGGTGGAGCATCGCGCCCGGGCCGAGGCCGCGGCGCTGGCGGAGGCCTGGCGGGACGATCCGCCCGCGCTCTGGCTCACCTATCACAGCTACTGGAAGGCGCCGGACCTGCTGGGCCCCAGGGTCTCGGCGGCGCTGGGCATCCCCTATGTCGTGACCGAGCCCATCGTCTCCCGCCGTCGCCGCGCCGGGCCCTGGGCCGGGTTCGCGGCGGCGGCGGAGGCGGGGATGCGGGCGGCCGACCTGCTGCTGTGGTCCACGCCCCGCGACCGGCCGGGGCTGGACCTGCTGGAACATGACCGGCTGGCGGAACTGCCGCCCTTCGTGGATCCGGGGCCGGAGCCTGCGCCGCGCGCGTCCGGCGGCCCGCTCCGCCTGCTGGTCGCGGCGATGATGCGGCCGGGGGACAAGGCGGCCTCCTACGCGCGGCTGGCCGCGGCGCTCGCGGCCCTGCCCGCGGACGCCCCGGACTGGCGGCTGGAGATCCTGGGCGACGGCCCGGCGCGGGCGGAGGCGGAGGCGATGTTCGCCCCCCTCGCGCCCCGCGTGGCCTTCCGCGGCGCGGTGAACGACCCGGCTGAGACCCGCGCGGCGATGGAGACGGCCGATCTCCTCCCCTGGCCCGGCGTCGGCGAGGGCTTCGGCATGGTCTATCTGGAGGCGCAGGCCGCCGCCCTGCCCTGCCTGGCCGAGAACCGCCCCGGCCCCGCCCATGTGCTGGTCCCCGAAGCCTCCGGCGGCCTGCCCCTGCCCGACCCCGACGCCCCGGGCGCCTATGCCGGGGCGCTCGCCGCCGCGCTCGCCGACCGAGCCGCGCTGGCCCGCGCCGGGGCGGCGGCCCGGGCCCATGTCATCGCCCGCCACGGGATCGACGCCGCGGCGGCCCGGCTGCGCGCCCTGCTGCTCCCCCTGATCGAAGGCCGCGGCCGATGACCGGAACTCCGACCTTCGAGATCGGCCTCCTGCGCCATTTCCCGACCGACTGGAACCGGGAGGGGCGGTTGCAGGGCCGCTCCGACATCCCCCTCTCCGCCGCCTCGCGCGCCGAGATCGCCGGCCGCGCCCTGCCCGACCGCTGGCGCGGCCTGCCGGTGATCTGCTCGCCGCTCGGCCGGGCGATGGAGACCGCCCGCGCGCTGGTCCCCGAGGCGGCGATCCGCACCGACGACCGCCTGATCGAGATGAGCTTCGGCGACTGGGAGGGGCGGATCGGCGCGGAGCTTCTCGCCGACCCCGCCTGCCCGTATCGCCCGGTGGAGGACTGGGGCTGGGACTTCCGCCCCCCCGGCGGCGAGACCCCGGCCGAGGTCGCCGCCCGCGCCGGCGCCGTGCTGGCCGGGCTTCCCGGCCCGGCGCTGGTGGTCTGCCATCGCGGGGTGATGCGCGCCCTGCTGGCCGTCGCCACCGGCTGGGCCTATCGCGGCCCGGAGCCGTTCCGCATCAAGCGCGCGGCGGTGCATCCGGTGACGCTGCGCGCGGGCCGCCCGGTCGCCGTCGCGGCGCCCGAAAAGCTGGCCGCGCGATGACCCGCGCCCGCCCGCGGATCGCCTTCCTGGTCACCCACCTGATGGGCTCCGGCCATCTGGTCCGCACCCTGGCGCTGGCCCGCGCGGCGACGCAGGCGGGGGCGGAGGCGCTGGTGATCTCGGGCGGCCGGCCGCTCGCTCATGTCGACGCCTCGGGCGTGGACCTGCGCCAGTTGCCGCCGCTCGCGTCGGACGGGCTCGACTACCGCAACCTGCTGCGCGCCGACGGTCGCCCGGCGGAGCCGGCGGATCACGCCGCCCGCCGCGCCCTGATCGACGCGACCCTGCGCAAGGCCGCGCCCGACGCGCTGGTCTGCGAACTGCACCCGTTCGGCCGCCGGTCGCTCGCCGCCGAGTTCGAAACCGCGCTGGAGGCGGCGGGCCGCGCCCCCGCCTATGTCTCGATCCGCGACGTGCTGGAACCGCCCTCAAAGCCGAAACGCGTCGCCCGCACGCTGGCGGCGCTGGCTCCGTTCCGCGCGGTGCTGGTGCATGGGGACCCGGATGCCATCCCGCTTTCGGCCAGCTGGCCGGGGCCCGATGGCGGGGCATCTCCCGACGCCGCCGCGCTGCCCCTGCGCTACACCGGCTATGTCTGCGCCCCCCCGCCGCCGCCCTCGCCGGGCCCGGGCGCGGGCGAGGTGCTGGTCGCCACCGGCGGCGGCGCCATCGGACGGGCGTTGCTGGAGATGGCGGCGCGGGCCGCCGCCCTCTCCCCCCTGCGCTGGCGACTGCTGGTCGGGGGCGCGGATGCGCGGGCGGAGGCCGCGCGGCTCGCCGCGCTGGGCCCCGCGCAGGCCGAGCCCGCCCGTCCCGACTACCGGGCGATGCTGGGCCGGGCCGCGGTCTCGGTCAGCCTCGCGGGCTACAACACCGCGGTGGAGGCCGCGCTCTCGCCCACCCCCGCCCTGCTGGTCCCGATGGAGGAGGGCGGCGAGCAGGAGCAGCTTATCCGCGCCGAGGCCTTCGCCCGCCTCCCCGGCCTCGCCGCCGCCCGCATCGGCGCCCTGACGCCTCGGACGCTGGCCAAGCGGGTTCACGCGCTGGCCGAGGGCCCGCGCATCGCCGCGCCGCTCAGGGCCGACGGCGCGGCCGAAAGCGTCCGGCTGATCCTCGAAGACCTGTGAGCCAGGCGCCCGGGCGATCCGCCGCGCGGGCGCCCGGCCAAGGCTCCCGGGACGGCTCCCGCGCGGCCCGGCTCAGGAATAGGGGTCCAGCGCGTCCCGCAGCCCGTCGCCGAGGAAGTTGAAGGCCAGCACCACCAGGATGACGGGGATCATCGGGGCGAGCAGCCACGGGTAGATCTCCACCGCCGTCAGGTCGAGCGCGTCGTTGAGCATCAGCCCCCAGCTCACCGCCGGCGGGCGCAGGCCGAGGCCGAGCAGCGACAAAGCCGTCTCGCCCAGGATCATGGTCGGGATCGACAGCGTGGCCGAGGCGACCAGGTGGGACATGAAGTTCGGCATCATGTGGCTGGTCACGATCCGCCCCGTCGAGGCGCCCATAAGCTCGGCCGCGCGAACGTAATCCTCCTCGCGCAGCGCGAGGAACTTGGAGCGCACCGCCCGCGCCAGCCCCGGCCAGTCCAGCAGGCCGAGGATCACCGAGATCATGAAGAACACCGCCACCGGCCCCCAGTTGGCGGGGATGGCGGCGGACAGCGCCAGCCAGATCGGCAGTTCGGGCATGGAGCGGATGATCTCGATCGACCGCTGCACCGCCGCGTCCAGCCAGCCGCCGAAATAGCCGGCGAAGCCGCCGAGGAACATGCCGATGGCGAAGCTGATCGTCACCCCGATCAGCCCCACGGTCAGCGACAGCTGCGCCCCGTGCAGCAGGCGGGAGAAGATGTCCCGTCCCAGCCGGTCCGCCCCGATCAGGTAGAGGTCCGCGCCCACCGGCGGGCAGACCAGGCGGAACGAGGTCTCGGCCAGCCCCAGAAAGCTCCACGGATCGCCGCAGGTCGTGACCCAGCGCACCGGCCGCGGGTCCGAGTAATCCGGCGTGAACTTGGGCTGGAAGGTCGACATGTCGATCTCGGACACCATCGGGTAGGTGACCAGCAGGCTCCCCGCCTCGAACCAGTCCAGCTCCTGCGGCGGGGCGTAGATCGCGTCGGTGTTGCGCGCCTGCGGGTGATAGGGCGCGAACAGCCCCACCACCGGCAGCGCGAGGTAGATCGCCAGCAGGAACAGGCCCGAGATCGCCGCCAGCCGGTTGCGTTTGAACCGTCGCCAGATCAGCGCGGTGGTGGAGGCGTCGAGGTCCTTGCGGTCCAGCGCCTGCAGGTCCGCCTCCGCGTCCCAGGGCTCGTCCGAGACCCAGTGCCCGGGCCGGCGGCCCAAATCGCCCCCGGCCCCGCCCAGCGCATGCGGATCGCCCGCCTGCCGGTCGCCGTCGCCCGCCCCGCCGCTCATCGCCGCCGCCCCGAGAAGCGGATCCGCGGATCCAGCACCGCCAGCAGCAGGTCCGACACCAGCATGCCGGCCAGCGTCAGCACCGAGACGAACAGCAGGATGAAGCCCGACAGGAAATAGTCCTGGCTGCGCAGGGCCGCGAGAAGGATCGGCCCGATGGTCTGAAGGCCCATGACCAGCGACACCAGGACCGAGCCCGACACCAGGCTGGGCAGCAGGTTGCCGATATCGGCCACGAACGGGTTGAGCGCCATGCGCAGCGGATACTTCACCACCGTGTTCACCCGGCTCACCCCCTTGGCCCTGGCGGTGACCACATAGGGCTTGCCCAGCTCGTCCAGCAGGTTGGCGCGCAGGCGGCGGACCATGGCGGCCATGCCCGACGTGCCGATGACGATGATCGGCACGATCATGTGAACCAGGATGTCGCCCATCTTCTCGACGCTCATCGGCTGGTCGGCGTATCGCTTGTCCATCAGGCCCCCGACCGGCAGCCCGAACCATTGCGCGCCCTTGTGGTAAAGGATCAGCGCCAGCAGGAAGTTCGGCGTGGCCAGCCCGATATAGCCCACGAAGGTCGCGAGGTAGTCGACCCAGGTGTTGGCCTTGACGGCGGCGATCGCGCCCAGCGGCAACGCCACCAGATAGACGAAGACGATGGCGAAGGCGTTGAGCGCGATGGTCATCCACAGCGCCTCGGCCACCACCTCCGACACCGGCTTGTCGAGCTCGAACGACCAGCCCAGATCGCCCTGGAGGATCCCCGAAAAGCCATGCGGCCCCGGCCAGAACCCCATCCAGATCAGGTATTGCTCCCACATCGGACGGTCGAGCGCGTATTCCCGCATCAGGAACCGCGCCTTGGAGACCGACGCCGCCTCGCCCGAGGCCTGAAGCTGCTGGATCTGGTTGGTCAGCACGTCGCCCGGCGGCAGGTTCACGATCCAGAAGATCAGGATCGAGACCAGCAGCAGGGTCCAGAGCATCGTCCAGAACCGGCGGATCGCGTAGGCGGCCATGGTCTCAGCGCCCCCCCGAGCCGGCGGCGGAAGGGACGGCGGGCGGGGCGACGGCCGCAGGCCGAGCGTCCGTCCCGGCGGCCCCCGCGAGGAGGAGGGCGAGAAGAGGGAGGCGGCGGGCGACGGTCACGGCTGGAAAAAGAACTCGTCCATGCGATGCACGCCCATATGGGCGCCCGGATCCCAGGTCCAGATCGCCTGCTTGGGCACGTTGCGCAGCCGGTTGGACACGATGATCGGCTGCGGCGCGGAGGAGATCAGCCCGATGGCGAAGACCTGGTCGGCGTGGATGTCCAGCATCTCGTTCCACGCGGCCGCGCGCCCCGCGTCGTCCCCGGCCTCCGACCAGGCCTTGTGCAGGTCCAGCAGGCGCTGCGCCTCCGGCAATTGCGGCGGCTCGCCGGCCTTGCCGCGGGTCTGGAAATACTGCCCCCACATCGGCCAGGAGAAATTGGCCTGGTCCACCGGGGCGAGATCGTCGGGCGGCGTCTCCGCCGTCGGGATGCCGTTGTTCCAGCCATACCAGACCGGCATCATCGCCGCGCCCTGATAGGCGGAGTTGCGCAGGATGTCCCGGTCGAGCGGGCGGAACACCAGCTTGATCCCCACCTCCCGCCAGCTTTCCGCGACCAGTTCCAGCGCGTCGGATTCCTCCGTCCGCTCCCCCGCCGTCTCCACCACGATCTCCAGCCGCTGGCCGTCGGGCAGAAGCCGCGTGCCGTCGCCGTCGCGCCGGTCGAGCCCCAGCGCGTCCAGCATGGCGGAGGCCTTGTCGGGGTCGTAGTCCGCCCAGGCGTGGGCGCGGGCGTCGGTGTAGAACGGGCTGCGCTCCAGCGGCGCCACCGCCCGCTCCTTCGCCAGCCCGTAAAAAAGCGACTTGTTGATCGCCTTGCGGTCGATGGCGAGCGACAGGGCCCGGCGGAACTCCACGTTGCGGAACAGGTCGCGGAACGCCGGCTCCTCGTAGTTCAGGTTGGGATAGAGCGCGATCTCCGACCCCGCGCCGTTCGACCACAGATAGGTCGCGTAGCCCCCCGTCGGCTCGCCCTTCTTGAGCACCGGCGCGTCCGAGAAGGTCAGCGAGCGCACCTGAAGGTCGCTCTCCCCCAGCGTGACCTTGGACGCGACGAGCCCGGCGGCCGCGATCTCCGTCTCCACCTTGTCTGCGTAGGGAAGCTGCACGCCATGCGCGTCGACGCGATGGTAGAACGGGTTGCGGGTGAGGACGTAGCGCTGCCCGTTCGACTCCGACCGGTTCACCCAGGGCTGCAGGGTGGGCAGCTCCGGATTGTCGAAGTTGTACATGTTGTCCATCTTGTTGTGGAGCTGCGCCCAGTTGCGCGACTTGGTCTTGCGCATCATCTCGGCCAGCTTGTCCACGTCGGCGTATTTGGCGTGGTAGGTCTTCATGTAATGCGCCGGGCGGTAGATGAACGGCGGCCGCGCATCGGCCAGCGCCGGCAGGAAGCGCGGGTTCGGCGCGTCCCACTCGTAGCGGATCTCGGTCTCAGAAATCACCGTGACCTTCGCCGGCTTGCCGTCGACGATCATCAGCTCCGGCGGGCCGGAGGGGGCGAGTTCGGGGTTGTTCGCCACGTCCTCCCACCAGTAGCGCAGGTCCTCGGTGGTGAAGGGGGTTCCATCGGACCACTTGTGGCCCTTGCGCAGGTGGAAGGTGAAGCGCCGCCCCTCCTCCACCTCCACCGCCCGCAGGATGTCGGGGGCGAGCGCGTAGTCCTGGGTCCAGCCCACCAGCCGGGCGTAGCCGTAGACCACCATGTAGCGGATGTCGCGGGACCGGGTGAAGATGGTGCGGATCGTGCCGCCCTGCACGCCGAACTCGCGCCCCTTGGCCGCGAGGTCGACCACCAGCGGCTCTTCCGGCAGCCGCTGCGCCACGGCGGGAAGCGAGCCGTCGGCCACCGAGGCGGCGAGCGCCGGGCTTTCCTGCAACGCCAGTTCCGCCGCGGACCGGCCGGGGGCCAGCGCCGCGAGCGTCACGGCCAGCGCGGCCAGCGCGGCGCGAAGCAGCGGGCGGGTCGGAGGACGGAGGCGAGGAGTCGTCATCATGCGGCGCACCTTACGAAATGTCCGGGGGCGACTTCCACCAGTCCCGGAGCCCGGTCGCCGGAATAGGCGAAGGGCTCGGGCCAGGTCTCCGGCGCGCCCGCCCCCTGCGCCACCGCCGCCAGGTCCAGCCGCCGGCTGAGATCCGGCTCCGGCGAGGCGGCGATCAGGGCGCGGGTGTAGGGATGTTGCGGATTCTCGAACAGCAGCGTCGCGGGCCCCTGCTCCACGATCCGGCCGCGGCGCATCACCGCCACCCGGTCGGCGAGGTCGGCCACCACGGTCAGGTCATGGGAGATGAACAGGTAGCTCAGCCCCATCTCGTCGCGAAGCTCCTTGAGCAGCGCCAGCACCTGCGCCTGCACCGAGACGTCGAGCGCCGAGGTCGGCTCGTCGCAGACCAGAAGCTCCGGCTCCAGCATCAGCGCCCGGGCGATGGAGATGCGCTGCCGCTGCCCGCCCGAGAAGGCGTGGGGAAAGCGCGACAGGTGCTCGGGCGACAGCCCCACCTTGCGCATCATCTCCGCCGCCCGCTCCCGCCGGTCGCGGTCGCCGCCCTTGCGGTGGACGCGCAGCGGCTCGGTCAGGATGTCCATCACCGCCATGCGGGGGCTGAGGCTGGCATAGGGGTCCTGGAACACGATCTGCACCCGGGACCGGAACGCCTTGAGGGCGGCGCCCGACAGCGCGGTCACGTCAAGCTCCCGCCCGTCGGCGCCCCGGTAGCCGACGACGGCGCCCTCGTCCGGCTCCTCCGCCCGCAGCATCAGCTTGGCGATGGTCGACTTGCCGGAGCCGCTTTCGCCGACCACCGCCAGCGTCTCGCCCCGGCCCACCGCCAGCTCCACGTCCTGCACCGCCTTGATCGCGGGCGGCGGCGCGCCGAAGCCCGAGCGGCGGCCCTCATAGGTCTTGGACAGGTTGCGCGCCCAGAAGATCGGGTCGGGCACGCCCCCCGAATGGACCGGCTTGCCCACCGGCAATTCCGGCGCCGCGGCGATCAGGGCGCGGGTGTAGCCGTGGCCGGGACGCTCCAGAATGTCGGCGGTCGAGCCGGTTTCCACCACCCGTCCCTTGCGCATCACCACCACCCGGTCGGCCATGTTGGCGACGACGCCGAGGTCATGGGTCACCAGGATCACCGCGAGCCCCATCTCCGCCTGCAGCCGCTTGATCAGGTCGAGCACCTGCGCCTGGGTGGTGACGTCGAGCGCGGTGGTCGGCTCGTCCGCGATCATCAGGTCGGGGCCGCAGACCAGCGCCATGGCGATCATCGCCCGCTGGCGCAGCCCGCCCGACAGCTCGAACGGATAGGCGTCGAAGGCGCGGGCGGGGTCGGGGAAGCCGACCTGGTCGAAGATCTCCAGGCAGCGGTCGCGCACCGCGGCGCCGCGCAGGTCGGTGTGCAGGCGCACCGCCTCCGCCGTCTGGTCGCCGACGGTGTGCAGGGGGGAGAGGGAGCTCATCGGCTCCTGAAAGATCATCGAGATCCGGCCGCCGCGGATCTTGCGCATCTCCGCCCGGCTCAGCGCCAGCAGGTCGCGCGGAGCGGCGCCGTCGCGGCCGGCGAACATCGCCGACCCGGCGGAGACGGAAGCCCCCTTGGGCAGGATGCGCAGCAGGGCCTTGCCCGACACGGTCTTGCCCGAACCGCTCTCGCCGACGATGGCCAGCGTCTCGCCGCGCATCAGGTGGAAGTCGACGCCGGAGACCACGTCGAGCCCGGCGGCCGCGTCGCCGAAGCGCACGCCCAGGCCGCGGACGTCGAGCAGCGGGGCGCCCGACGCCGCGGACGACGCAGGCGCCGCGGCCGACGGGGCGTCGCCCACGCGCCCGGGGGCGCGCGCCGCTGCCTGCGCGTCGCGGTCAGACGCCATCACCGACCAGCCCCCAAGCCGTTCTCCCCTCGTTCCTGTCCACGCCCGGCCGCGCCCAGCCGCGCGCGGCTCGCAACGTCGCATCGCCCGCGGACGCGTCTCGCGTCGTCGCGTCCTGCGCGGAGGCGCGCGACGGCCGCCCGCCGTCGCTGCGCGAGGCCGGAGCATGTCGCGTGGGGCGCGGCAGGGCAACCGCTTTCCGCCCGTTTCATAAAGCTTCATGAACAAGTTGACGTCAGGTCCGACCCCGCCGTCCGCCCCGTCTCCGCCGCCTCCCCTCCGCGACAAGGCCGCCCGTTGACCCCGCAGCCTCTTCGCCGCCTGTCTGGGGCGCGCGCCGCCCCCGTCCCACCCGCCCGATCAGGAAGCCTCATGTCCGACGAAAACCCGTTCAAGACCCGCATCCCCTCGCCCGCTTCGCAGCTGCTGGGCTGGACCTTCGTGGCCTATGACCGGGAGGCGATGACCCTGCGCCTCGCCTTCGACGGCAAGCCGGAATTCCGCAACCCCGCCGGCGTCATCCAGGGCGGGATCCTGTCGGCGATGGTCGACGACACCTTCGGCCCGTTGGTCGGGGCCACGCTGGGCCGCTACGGGGTGACGGTGGATCTGACCACGCAGTTCCTGCGCCCGGTGAAGCCCGGCCGGATCGAGACCAAGGCCCGCATCCTGCGCCGCGGCCGCTCGGTGGTGTTCCTCGAAGGCGACCTGATGGACGCCGACGGCAAGGTCTGCGTGCGCTGCACGGCGAGCTTCTTCGTGCCGGAGAAGGACCCGCGCCCCGACCCCAGGCCGCTGTTCGCCCCCGTCGCGGACCAGACGCCCGTCGCGGAGCCCGCGCCCGAGGGCTGACCCTCCGCCGGTCGCCTCCCGCCGAAGGCTCGCGGGACCGCGCCCCGGACCTGATCCGGGGCCTCGCGATGCTCGAAGAACCCTCTTCGGGAAACCGCGGGCGGTCTCCCGCACGTCACCCCGCCGGCGCCCGCCGGGTCTGCCCGAACAGCACCTTGTTCGCCCCCGGGGCCCGCTGGGCGCGCAGCTCTATGGCCAGGTTGCGGCCCGTGTCGAAGCCGGGCCTCGCCGCCAGCCGCTCCAGCCACGCCGCCATGTTGGGGAAGGCCGTGAGGTCCTGCTCCTGCTTCTCCCACAGGCTCGCCCAGGGGAAGATCGCCATGTCGGCGATCGACAGGAAATCGCCGGCCACGAAAGGCCGGTCCGCCAGCCGCCCGTCCAGCACGCCGTAGAGCCGGCCGACCTCGTTGCGGTAGCGGTCCTGCGCGTAGGGCAGGACCTGCGGCGGCTCCAGCGTCGGCGCGTAGGCGAGGAAATGGTGGGCCTGCCCGGCCATCGGCCCGACCCCGCCCATCTGCCACATCAGCCATTGCTCGACCTCGACCCGCTCCCGCTCGGTCGCGCCGCCGAATTTCCCGGTCTTGCGGGCGAGATATTGCAGGATCGCGCCGCTTTCGAACACCGAGATCGGGGCGCCGTCCGGCCCCTCGGGATCCAGGATCGCCGGCATCCGGTTGTTGGGCGACAGGCGCAGGAAATCGGGGGCGAACTGCTCGCCCTTGCCGATGTTCACCAGGTTGACGTTGTAGGGGAGCCCCATCTCCTCCAGCGCGATGGAGACCTTCCAGCCGTTGGGCGTGGGCCAGTAATACAGCTCGATGGGCGCGGTCATGACGGGTTCCTCCCCTGCGGCGGCCTCGGGCGCGGGCGCTTCGCGTCGGTCACACTAGGGGCGGCGGCGCGCCGCGGACAAGCCGTCGGGCGCGGACACGCGAACGCGAACGCCCGCTCCGCCCTTCAGGCGGCCGCGCCGCCCTCCGGCCCGGGACCCGTGCGCATGCCGGACCAGGCCAGCGCCCGCAGCGCCGCGGGCAGCCAGCGGCCCCGGCGCCGCGGCGCGCGGGCGTCGGGCCGCGCCTCCGTCCGCCCCTCGGTCCTGGGATCCATCCGGGGCGCGCGCAGCGGGGCGAGGCCGGACCAGCGCGCCTCCAGCCCCTCCGGCGCCCCGGCGGCCCGCATCGCGGGGATCGACCAGGCGCCCCGGTCGCGCAGGATGGCGCGGTAAAGCTCCATGGCGCCGGGGCGGGTGTAGAAGCTCCAGTGACAGACCCGGCGGGAGGACGGCGCCAGCGGCGCGCCCCGCCGGGCGGCCCAGGCGTGGAAGGCGGCCGAGTCCAGCTGCAGGTCGATCCAGTCCGCCCGCGCGCCCCCGGCGGCGGCGCCGACGCCAGGCGCCGGCCCCGCCCGGCCCAGCGCCTGCGGGCGGCGTCCCTCGATGCGGGGGGCGGCGGCCTCGAACAGCAGGTCGAAGGCGTCGTTGTGCCGGGCGGCGAAGTGATAGACGGCGAGGCCCCGGCCCCGCCGCTCCCCCTGCCCGGCCGCCATGGCGCGGGCCGCGACGCCCGCGTCCTCCGCCGCGCCCAGCAGGATCGCCCGCCCCACCCGGCCCCGGACCATGCGCGCGGCGATGGCCGCCAGCGCCACCCGCGCGCCCAGCGAATGCGCGAAAAGGTCCACCCGCAGGTCCGGCCGCGCCGCGCCGATGCAGCCGATCAGCGCCGCCAGCGCCGCGCCTGCGCCTGCGGCGCGCGCGTAGACCGAGGCGAAGCCGTTGCGCGCCTCCCGCGCCAGGCTCGCGCCATGGGGCTCGCAAGCGTCCCAGCCGAAGCCGAGGCACAGCCCGTCGCCCCGCAGGTCGCGCGAAAAGCCCAGGGCCGCCGGCCAGTCGGCCAGCGCGCCCCGCGCCCGAATCTCCGGATCCGGGTCGACGCCGCCGTAAAGCTGGGCATGGGGGTCGCGCGCCGGGTCGCCGGGGCGGTAGCGGTAGCCGTGCAGCAGGATGACCACGGGGGCCCCGCGGGGGACCCGACCCAGCGCCCGCGCCAGGTCGGCGTCCCGCCCGCACGCATCCCGAACGAGGAGCCCCCCTGCCCTCGCCGTGACGTGCAACAGCGCCATGGTGATGTCCCGCTCGGTCCCGCCGCGGTCGTTCTGCCGCGTCGCCGGTCCGATAGCGCGAGTTTGCAACACGGGAGTTGCCATTCGGTGACCGAAGCGCGACGGCGGGCGAATTTTCCGAAAATTCGCGTGAAATCCACCGGTTCGCCCGCCGGGTTCGCGGCCTTGACCGCCCGCCGGTTTGGCCTTACCCGGTGGGGCGAGGCGATTTGGCAGACCGGCTTGCGGGCCTCGTTAAACATTCCGCTAAAGAGGTCGGGCGCGGGAAACCGCCCGCCGCCCCCCCTTCTTTGAGACCGGTCGGATTTCGTCGAGGAGACGGGGCGCGCGCCCCGGAAACGCGAATGACCGACACACCTCCCCCCCTCCGCCCCCGCACCGCCCTCGTCCATGGCGGGACCGCCCGGTCCCATCACGGCGAGATGTCGGAGGCGCTCTACCTCACCCAGGGCTTCGCCTATGACAGCGCCGAGGCGGCCGAGGCCCGGTTCCTGGGCGAGGCGCCGGGCTTCATCTACGCCCGCTACGGCAACCCCACCGTGCGGATGTTCGAAGAGCGCGTCATGGCGCTGGAGGGGGCGGAGGACGCCTTCGCCACCGCCTCGGGCATGGCGGCGGTCAACGCGGCCCTGTTCTGCCAGCTCAAGGCCGGGGACCACGTGGTCGCGGCCAAGGCGCTGTTCGGCTCCTGCCTCTACATCCTCGAAACCCTGCTGCCCCGCTTCGGGGTGGAGTGCAGCTTCGTGGAGGGGACCGACCTGGACGCCTGGCGGGCCGCGGTGCGCCCGACGACGAAATGCGCGCTGATCGAAAGCCCGTCGAACCCGACGCTGGAGATGATCGACATCGCCGCGGTGGCCGAGATCGTGCATTCGGTCGGCGCCCGGCTGATCGTGGACAACGTCTTCGCCACCCCCTGCTTCCAGCGGCCGCTGGCGCTGGGGGCGGACATCGTCCTCTATTCCGCGACCAAGCATATCGACGGGCAGGGCCGCTGCCTGGGCGGCATCGTGCTGGGGACGGAAGACTTCATCCGCGGCGAGTTCGACCCCTACATGAAGCATACCGGCGGGGCGATCAGCCCGTTCAACGCCTGGGTGATGCTCAAGGGAATGGAGACGCTGGACCTCCGCTGCCGCGCCCAGGCGGCGACCGCGGCGATCGTGGCCGACGCGCTGGCCGCGCATCCGCGGGTCAAAAAGGTGATCTATCCGGGCCGCGAGGACCATCCGCAGCACGCGCTGGCCAAGCGGCAGATGGAGACCGGCGGCACCATGGTCGCCTTCGAGATCGAGGGCGGCAAGGAGGCCGCCTTCCACGCGATGAACGCGCTGAAGATCATCCTGATCTCCAACAATCTCGGCGATTCCAAGAGCATCGTGACCCACCCGACCACCACCACCCATCAGCGGCTGTCGGAGGAGCAGCGGCTCGGCCTCGGCATCACCGGCGGGCTGATGCGGCTGAGCTGCGGGCTGGAAGACCCGCAGGACCTGGTGGAGGACCTGCTGCAGGCGCTCGAAGCCAACTGACGCCCGCCCGGCGCGCGGCCCGCGAAGGCGCCGCGCGCCGGTCCCGCCGGCGGCGCCCGGGCGCCCGCGGCGCGCGGGACCGGGGGCGCGGGAGGGCTGGTGAGCGGCTTGGCGACAAGGGGCTTGGCGGGACCATGACGCGCAGTCGGCGTCGGGCGGGCGCGAGACGACGGGCGCCCTCGCTTTCCGGGGCGACAGGAGCCGGGAATCGGCTATGCCTGTGCGGGCCATGCTGACCCTGCCCCCCTCCGACGCCCTGCACGACGCGCTCGACGCCGGCGACCGCGCCTTCGAGGGCTTCGCCTGGGTGCTCGACCCCGCCGCCGGGCTGTTCCACCGCTTCGCCTGCGCCCGCGTTCCGCCCGACCGGGCCGAGCGCGCCTTTCGCGACAGCCTTTCCGCCTGCCTCGGCGCCGGCTTCGCCCCCTGCCCGGACTGCCGCCCGCTGGCCGCCGCAGCCGCCCCCGACAGCGACGTCGCCCGGCTGGTCGCGATGCTGGAGGCCGATCCGCGACGGCGCTGGCGGGAGGCGGACGTGGCGGGCCTCGGCCTCGACCCCGCCGACATCCGCAAGCGGTTCCGGCGGCGGCTGGGGATCGGGTTCCTGCAGCTCGCCCGCGCGCTCGCCCCCTCGCCCCGCGCCTCCCGGCCCGAGCCGCCGCCCGACCCCGCCGCCGCGGCCTCGGCGGAGGTGCTGGCCGAAATCGAACGCCTGCTGGACGAGCCCCCGCCCCGGGGCGCCGCGCCCGACCGGGCCGCGCTCCATGCCGACTGGATCGCCACGCCCATCGGGCCGATGCTGGCCATCGCCGACGCCCATGTTCTGCACGTGCTCGAATTCGCCGAACGCGCCGCCCTGCCCGGAGAGATCCGCGCCCTGCGCGCCGCCGCCCGCGCCGTCATCCGCCGCGGGACCACCCCGGCGATGGAGGCGACGCGGGCCGCGCTCGCCGCCTATTTCGAGGGGCGGGACCTGAGCCTCTCCGTCCCTGTGGCCCGCACCGGCACGCCGTTCCGGCAATCGGTCTGGGACGCGCTGAGGCGGATCGCGCCGGGGCGCCCGATCTCCTACGCCGCGCTGGCCGAGGCCATAGGCAACCCCGCCGCCACCCGCGCCGTCGCCCAGGCCAACGGCGCCAACCCCATGGCCGTCGTCGTGCCCTGCCACCGGGTGATCGGGGCCGACGGCTCGCTGACCGGCTATGGCGGGCTTTTGTGGCGCAAGACCTGGCTGCTGGCGCATGAGGCCCGGCACGCCGCCGCCGCTTCGGAGACAGGACCATGACCGACCGCGCCGCCCCTCCTTCGCGCAAGGACCGCCTCGCCGCCTTCGCCGCCCTGCACCGCAAGGGCGATCCGGTGCGCCTGTGGAACATCTGGGACGCGGGCTCGGCCCGGGCGGTGGAGGCGGCGGGGGCCGCGGCGCTGGCCACCGGGTCGCTGTCCGTCGCCGGCGCCCATGGCTACCCGGACGGGGAGGCGATCCCCCTGCCCTTCCTGCTGACGCTGGCCGAGCGCATCACGGCCTCGGTCGCCCTGCCGCTGAGCGTGGATTTCGAGCGGGGCTATGCGGCCGACGAGGCGGGGCTCGCCGCCGCCGCCGCCGCGCTGGCCGCCACCGGAGCGGTGGGCGCGAATATCGAGGACGGGACGCCGGAGGGCGGGACCCGCGCCCCCCACGCGCAGGCGGCCCGGCTGCGCGCCTTCCTGGGCGGGGCGGAGGCGGCGGGGACGCCGCTGTTCGTCAACGCCCGCACCGACCTGTTCCTGCAGGAGAAGGACCCCGCCCGCCACGCCGCCCTGGTCCCCGAGGCGCTGGAGCGCGCCGCCGCCTATGCCGAGGCCGGGGCGGGGAGCTTCTATCCCATCGGCCTCGCCGACCCCGAGCTCGCCGCGCGACTGGTCGAGGCCTGCCCGCTGCCGGTCAACCTGCTCTGCCGAGGCGGGGCGGCGGAGGCGGCGGCGCTGGCGGCCTGCGGGGCGGCGCGGATCAGCTTCGCCGCCGGCCCGTGGCGGGCGACGATGGCCTGGGCGGAGGCGCAGGCGCGCGCCGCCCTCGGCCGTCCGGAATGAGCGTCGCCGCGGCCGCGCCGGCCTCCGCCCTTCCGAACGACCTGATCGCGGAGCTGACCGCCTTCCGCCGGGACCTGCACCGCCACCCGGAGCCCGGCGCCGACACCGCCCGCACCGCGGCCCGTATCGCCGAGCGGCTGGAGGCGGCGGGACTCGTCGTGACCCGGGGCGTGGGCGGGCATGGCGTGGTCGCCACCCTCTCCCGCGGCGCCGGGCGCGCGGTGGGCTTCCGCGCTGACATGGACGCGCTGCCGATCGCGGAGGCGACGGGCCTGCCCCACGCCTCGACGCGGCCGGGCGCCTTCCATGGCTGCGGCCATGACGGGCATTCCACGATGCTGCTGGGCGCCGCGCTGGCGCTTTCCGCCGATCCGGGCTTCGCGGGGACCGCGCATTTCATCTTCCAGCCGGACGAAGAGAACGGCCTCGGCGCGCTGGCGATGATCGCCGACGGCCTGTTCGACCGCTTCCCCATGGAGGCGGTCTACGGCCTGCACAACATGCCCGGCCTGCCCGCGGGGACGCTCGCCATCCAGTCCGGCCCCGCGATGGCCTTCGAGGACAATTTCGAGATCCGGGTGACGGGCGCGGGCGGCCACGCCTCCGCCCCGCACCGGGCGGTCGACGCCATCGTGGCCGGGGCCGCGGTGGTCGGCGCGCTGCAGACGGTGGTGGCGCGCGGCGTGGATCCGGATGATTTCGCCGTGGTCTCGGTCACCGGGTTCGAGACCGACGGGGCGCGCAACGTGCTGGCCTCCAACGTGCGGATCACCGGCGATTGCCGCGGCTATTCGGTGGAGACGCGCGACCTGCTGCGCGCCCGGATGCGCATGGCGGCGGAGGGGGCCGCGGCCGCGGTCGGAGCGCGGGCGGAGATGACCGCCGCCCAGTCCTTCGCGCCGCTGGTCAATCGGCCCGGAGACGCGGCGCTGTGCCTGGAGGCGGCGGAAGCCGCTGGGCTGGCCGTGAGGCCGGACCACGGCCGCATCGGCGGGGCGGAGGATTTCGCGGCGATGCTGGCCCATCGCCCCGGGGCCATGGCCTTTCTCGGCAACGGGACCGAGGGGCCGCACGGCGCCTCGCTGCACAATCCGGGTTACGACTTCAACGACGCGGCCATCCCCGCCGGCGTCGCGTGGTGGGCGGCGCTGGCCCGCCGGACCTGCGCGCCGGGCTGAGGCGGGCGGGACCGGCCGCCCCGGCCGCCCTGCGGACCGGACGGAGGGCGCGCGCCCGCCGGGCGCGCAGGCGGAGGCCTGCGCAGGGGGCTGCAGGCCCCCGCCTCCGCGCCGCGGAGGCGCCCGGCTTGCGGAACCGCCCCGCCCCGCCCCGCCCGTCGCGCGGCGCCGCGGCCTCCGGTCCGGATATCGGGTCGGTCCGCCTCGACCGGCGACGGGTGACCCGGAGGATCGCGCGGGGTATCAACGTCTTCCGCCGCGGCCCCGCGCGGCCTCGCGCCGGACTCCAGAGATGACGCGCCGCCTTCTTCGCTCCCTCCGCGCGCTCGGGCCCGCGGTGTCCGCCGCGCCGCCGGCCGAGGCGGCGCGCGCCGGGATCGGGGCCCTGGTCGGGCTGGGGGTCGCGGGGCTGGCCGCGCGCTGGCCCTGGGCGGACGCGCGGCTGGGGCTGGCGCTGATCGCGCCGTTCGGGGCGACCTCGGTGCTGCTGTTCGCCGTGCCCAACAGCCCGCTCGCCCAGCCCTGGTCCGCCATCGTCGGCAACACGGTCGCCGCCCTGGTCGGGGTCGCGGTCTGCCTGTCGGTTCCCGACCCCACCCTGCGGACGGCCCTGGCGGTGGCGCTCGCCATCGCCGCAACCCTGCTGTGCCGGGCCGTCCACCCGCCCGCCGGCGCGGTGGCGATGACCGCCGCGCTCAGCCCCGACGCCATCGCCGATCAGGGCTTCGCCTTCGCCCTGACCCCGGTGGCCGCGGGCACCGTGCTGCTGGTGATCGTCGCCGCCGCCTACGCCCGCCTGACCGGGCGGCGCTATCCCCATCGCCTGCCGGAGGGCGCCGGCGCCGCGCCGCCTGCGCCGATGCGCCGGCTCGGGCTGGGCGAGGCGGAGCTGACCGGCATCCTCGACCGCTACCGGCAAAGCCTCAATCTCGGCGCCGGGGACCTCGCCCGCCTGATCGGCGCCGCGGAGCTGGAAGCCGCCGCCCGCCGCGCCGGGCCGCTGCTGGCCGCCGACATCATGTCCCGCGACCCGGTCACGGTCGGGCCCGACGCGCCGCTGGCGGAGATCGCGGACCTGTTCCGCCGCCGCCGCTTCGCCTCCCTGCCCGTGGTCGGCGAGGACGGGCGATTCCTGGGCGTGATCTTCCAGATCCACCTGATCGAGCGCGCCCGGAACGACGCGCTGCGCCTGCATCGAGGCTTCGGCGCGGCGATGGCGCGGCTGGCGGACCGGCGGCGCGAGCGTCCGCCCCGCGCGGCTGAGATCATGTCCGTCGCCGGCCCCCGCGCCACCCTGGCGACGCCCATCGCGGCGCTGCTGCCGCTGATGGCCGACGGCGAGGTCGAGGCGGTCCCGGTTCTGGCCCATGGCCGGGTGCTGGGCATCGTCACCCGCACCGACCTGGTCGCGGCGCTGGCCCGCGTCGCGGTGTCGGGAGAGGACGGAGCGGGCGACGCGGGCGGGAACGGCTGAGCCGGCCTGACGCTTCGCGTTGACAGGCGGGGCGGGGCCGGGCGATGCATCGGTCCGACATGCCCGACCTGCGCTCCGCCTTTCACCTCATCGGCCTGCTGGTCGCGGCCCTCGGGCTGTCGATGCTGGCGCCGATGGCCGCGGACCTGGTCGGAAACGACGCCAACTGGCGCGGCTTCGGCGTGTCGGCCTTCCTGTGCGTGATCACCGGCGGGCTGATCGCCGCCGCGTCCCGCGCGCCGGGGGCCCGGCGCGGGCTGTCGATCCAGGAGACCTTCCTGCTGACCTCGCTGTGCTGGCTGCTGCTGCCGGTGTTCGGGGCCCTGCCCTTCATCTTCGGAGCCCCCGGCGCGACCGTGACCGACGCCTTCTTCGAGGCGATGTCCGGCTTCACCACCACCGGCTCCACCGTGTTCTCCGGCCTCGACGACTTCCCCAAGGGCGCGCTGCTCTGGCGCGGGATGCTGCAATGGTTCGGCGGCGTCGGCATCGTGGTGGTCGCGATGGCCTTCCTGCCCGCGCTGCGGGTCGGGGGGATGCAGGTGTTCCGCTCCGAGGCCTTCGACACCTTCGGCAAGATCCTGCCCCGGGCGGGGGAGATCGCCATCTCCATCTCCTGGCTCTACGCCGGGCTGACTCTGGCCTGCATCCTGGCCTATTCCGCCTGCGGGATGTCGATGTTCGACGCGGTGGTGCACGCGATGACCTCGGTCTCCACCGGCGGCTTCGCCAATTACGACGCCTCGCTGGGGCATTTCTCGGGGGCGGTGGAATACGTCTCCTCGGTGTTCATGCTGCTGGCCTCCCTGCCCTTCGTGCGGCTGGTGCAGCTCGCCTCCGGCTCCGCCCGCCCGATCTTCCGGGACGAGCAGGTGCGCGCCTTCCTGTTCGCCATCCTCGCCTTCGCGCTGTCGATCCTCGCCTTCCGCATGGTCACCGATCCGGTCCCCCATGCGGCCGGGTTCGAACAGCACCTGCGCGAGACGCTGTTCAACACCGTCTCGATCATCACCGGCACCGGCTACGCGTCGGAGAACTATATCGAGTGGGGGTCCTTCCCCGCCGCGGCCTTTTTCCTGATGGGGCTGGTGGGGGGCTGCGCGGGGTCGACCTGCTGCTCGGTCAAGATCTTCCGATACCAGATCGTCGCCGCCGCGGTCTGGAGCCAGATCCAGCGCATCCACTCCCCCCACGGCGTCTTCGCGCCGCGCTTCGCGGGGCGGGCGGTGGACGAGGATGTGATCTCCTCGGTCATGGGGTTCCTGTTCCTGTTCTTCCTGACGCTGGCGCTGCTCTCGGTCTCCATGGGGATGCTGGGCTACGACTCCGTCACCGCGATTTCCGGGGCGGCGACGGCGCTGGGCAATATCGGGCCGGGGCTGGGCGAGATCATCGGGCCCGCGGGCAATTTCGCGCCGCTGTCGGACGCGGCCAAGTGGCTGCTGGCGATCGGGATGCTGCTGGGCAGGCTGGAGCTGATGGGGGTCTACGTGCTGTTCACCGCCGCGTTCTGGCGGGGCTGAGGACGAAGGACCGGCCCCCCCGGGCGCACGGGGCCGCCGTCAGGCGAAGACCCCGTGCAGGAACCAGCCGTTGGACCGGTCCGGCCCGTCGCCGCCGCGGGCCTCGAAGATCCACAGCCGCTCCCCCGTCTCGGTCTCCACCCGCCAGTAATCCCGCGGGCCGCTGCGCCAGGCGGGGTCGTCCAGCCACCATTCCGGCGCGATCCGCTCCGGCCCCGTGGCGACCTGCACCCGCCGCTCCCCCCGCCGCCAGACGAAGGCCTGCGGCGGGCGGCCTGGGACGGTCAGGCGGATCGGCTCCGGGTCGAACAGGGTCAGCGGCCGGGTTCCGGGCGGGGCCGCGGCGCGCCAGCCGGAGGCGGGGGGCGAGGACCAGGCGGCGGCGGCGAGATGGGCGCATTTCTCCGGCAGGTGGCTGTCGCCGGGTTGCAGGCGCATCAGCCGCTCCAGCCCGATGCGGGCGCCGAGCCGGCCCAGCAGGTCGGCGAAATCCGCGCCGCCGCCGGGCGCGGCGCGGGCCTGCGCCTCGGCCCGCGCCTCGAAATGCCCGCGCGGGCGCAGGTCCGAGAGCGGCTCGACCAGCACCGCCTCCAGCCGCACCGCGTCCACGCCGAAGCCCGCGTCGAACTCCCCCAGCGCCCGGTCGAACAGGCCCGCCAGCCGGGCCGGGTCGCGCCCGGCGCGCGCCAGCCCCACCTCCCGCGCCTGCTCCCCCCCGTCCACCCGGCGGATGGCGAGGCGCAGGCGGCGCGCGCCCAGCCCCTCCTCCTCCCGCCGGGCGCAGAGCCGGACGAGCAGCCGGGCCAGCGCCGCCTCCAGATCCGCGCGCAGGCCGATGGGCTCGGGCAGGGTCAGACGCGCCGCGTGCAGCCGCGGCGGCGGGGCGGGGGAGACGGGCTCCGGCGCCGCCCCCAGCGCCTGGTCGAGCCGGGCCGGAAGCTCCGCCCCGAAGCGGCGGGCGAGGGCGGCGCGCGGCATCCCGTAAAGGTCGCCCACCGCCCGCAGCCCCAGCCGCATCAGCGCCGCGACCGTGGCCGGCGGCAGGCGCAGGCAGGCCACCGGCAGGGGCGCGAGCGCGACGCGCGAGCCGCCAGGCGGCGCGATGGCCACCGGCGGGCGGGCGCCCCCCGCCTCCGCATCGCCGCCGCGCCGGGCCCGCCCCCAGGTCCCGGCCCAGCCGCCCCGTCGCTCCGTCGCGCGGGAAGGGGAGCGCACCCGCGTCGCATGGGCGTCCTGGCGGATGGCGTCGCCCGCCGCCTCCCGCGAGGGCCCCGGCGCCTCGCCGCCGAACCGGGCCAGCGCCCAGGCCCCGCCGCGGCTGTCGGCGATCCCGGCCCGGGCGCTGAGGCCCAGGTCCGCCAGTTCCCGCACCATGCGCGCCGCCATCTCCGCCTCGCCGCCGAACAGATGCGCGCAGCCGGTGATATCGAGCGCGAGGCCCCCTTCGCCGCCCCGCTCCGGCGTGTCCTCCACCGCCTCCGCCGCCGCCCAGGGGGAGAAGCGCTGCGCCCAACGCAGCAGGCCGGCGCGGAACCGGGTCTCCGCCCCGCGGTCGCGCATCCGGGTGGCGAGGCCGGGGATCATGGCCCGCGCGTCGGTCAGCGCCATGCCGGGCGAAAGCCCCGCCGCCGCCGCCGCCCGGTTGACCGAGACCAGCCGCAGGCCGGAGGCGAGATCCTCCGCCACCGCGAAGGGCGGCCGGCCCTCGCCCCCCTCCTCTCCCTCTTCCTCCGCCGTCAGCCCGTGATGGGCCAGCCCCGGACGGCGCAACTCACGCTCCGCCGCCAGCAGGGGCAGCCACAGGCAGAGGATTCGGCGTCGGGACATCGGGGCCTCGGCAGACGACTCGAGCAGGAATGTTCCTGATATGTTCTCATTTTGCGCCCGGCGGATCGCGGAGTCGAGCCGCGGCCCTGAAATCGCCTCCCAGCCCGCACGCCCCCGGAAACGGCGACGGGCCGCCCCCGCATGGGAGGCGGCCCGCCTGATCTCGTCCCGGTCGCCCGGTCCCCCGGGCGCCCGGCTCAGAAGTTGAGCGACAGGTTGCGGTGCGAGGATTCGCAGGCCGCCACCGACAGCGCCACCTCTTCCGGCATCCGGTCCAGCGCCCGCACGCCGACCGAGCCGCCGATGCCGTCGACATAGGCCTGCAGGCCGGGCGCGAGGTCCTTCTCCGCCCGCGCCCGCCAGGCGAGTTCGGCGTCCAGCGCCGCGATCGCCTCGTCCATGCCGGCCAGCGCCGCCGCCTCGTCGGGATTGTCCGAACGCAGCGCCTTGCGGGCCTCGTTCACGCCCGACCGCACGTCCGAGGCCCCGTCGATGTTCCCCACGGCCGAACGCAGTTCGCTCACCGGGTCCACCAGGTCCGCGGCCGGCGTCTTGCCGATGCGGTCGCGGAACGCCTCCAGCGCCGGGCGGATGTCGCGCAGCGCGTCCGCGGCGCGGATCAGCGCCAGCGTCTGGATCGCCGCCGACGCGCTCTCCTCCCCGGCCCGGCGATACTGCCGGCGGAGGTTCTGCTCCTCCTTGTTGACCTCGGCGAAGGCCTTGTAGGCGTCGGGCCACTCGGCGGGGATCCGCGCGCGCAGCTCCTCCATCTCCAGCTTGATCGTCTCGATCCGGGCCGCCATCTCGGCCTTCTCGGCCTCGACCCGCGGGCCTTCGCCGATCATCCGGTTGATCGCGGTCCGAAGCTCCTCGATCTCCGCCTCGTCGCGGCGGATATCCCGCTCCAGCAGGCGCACCCGGTCGTGCAGCGGCCGGTAGTCCACCGAGGCCGCGTCCACCCTGCCGGCGGCGACGTCGGCCTCGGGCAGCAGCGTCAGCGCGGTCTCGGCGCTGTCGAAGCCGGCGGCGAGGTCCTTCGCCGTCCGGTCCGGCAGGTAGGACAGGTCCAGCCCCCTCGCGGTCGAGATCACCGAGCGGATCGAGGACTCGTCCCGCCGGATCACCGACATCGCGTGATCCTCCAGGCACATCTGCAGCCGCGGGTTGCGGGGCGGCGGCGCGGTTTCGGCCGTCAGCCCGACCCGGTTGGGCAGATAGTTCACCAGCGGCGGATACAGCCCGACGATGGCCAGCGCGATCAGCTGCAGCGAAATGAACGCCACCACGCCCTTGTAGATGTCGGTGGTCTTGACCGCGGCCGGGGCCACGCCGCGCAGGTAGAACAGCGCGAAGCCGAAGGGCGGGGTGAGGAACGAGGTCTGGATGTTCAGCCCGATCATCACGCCCAGCCAGACCGCGGTGATGTTCGCGGTCGGGTCGGCCAGCAGGATCGGGGCCACGATCGGCACCACGACCACCGCGATCTCGATGAAATCGAGGAAGAAGCCCAGCACGAAGATCACCGCCATGACGATGATGAACTGCGACCAGAACCCGCCGGGCAGCCCCTGCAGGAAGTGGCGCACGATCTCCTCGCCGCCGAAGGCGCGGAAGGCCGCGGTCAGCACCGCCGCGCCCAGCAGGATGATGAACACGAGGCTGGTGGTCTTGGCCGTCTCCAGCATCACGCCCTGCAGCGTGTCCTCGATCTTCATCACCCGCAGGCCGGACCAGACCAGCGCGGTCAGCAGGCCAGCGGTCGCCAGCAGCGCCAGATAAAGCCCGGTCTGGTCGTCGTCCGGCCCCAGCGCCTTGATGTTCAGCGACCAGTTCTGGCCGATGAGGAACAGCGCCACCAGCGAGACCACCGCGATGATCGCCGGCGTGTAGGCGCCCGGCTCATCTTCGCGCAGGCGGTAGCCGGCCATGATCAGCGCGCCCGCCGCCCCGATGGCGCCGGCCTGGTTCACCGTCGCCACGCCCGCGATGATCGAGCCCAGCACCAGGAAGATCAGCGCCAGCGGCGGCACCAGGATCAGGATGGTGCGCCCCCAGAACTTCGCGTCGCGCTCGCCCTCGAACGGCACGGCGGGGGCGAGCTTGGGGCGCAGGATGGCGAAGCCGAGGATGAAGGCCATGTAGAGGCCGACCAGCAGCATCCCCGGCACGAAGGCCCCGAGGAACATCTCGCCGGCCGAGGTGCCCGACACGTCCAGCTCCGAGGGCATGGAGATCTCGCCTGTCGCGGCCTTGTAGAGCGCCTTGCGCGCGTTCGACGCCTGGTCGGTGGCCGAAGCCAGCTGGTCGGCGAGGATGATCAGCACGATGGAGGGCGGAATGATCTGCCCCAGCGTGCCGGACGCGGCGATGGTGCCGGTGGCCAGCGGCTTGGAATAGCCGTTGCGCATCATCGCGGGCAGCGAGATCAGGCCCATGGCCACCACGGTCGCGCCGACGATGCCGGTGGTCGCCGCCAGCAGCGCGCCCACGAACACCACCGAGATGCCCAGGCCGCCGGGGATCGGGCCGAACAGCTGCGCCATGGCCACCAGCAGGTCCTCGGCGATCTTGGACCGCTGCAGCATGATGCCCATGAAGATGAAGAGCGGAATGGCGATCAGCGTGTCGCGCTCCACCTCCCAGTAGACGCCGCGCAGGTTGGTCACGCCCGCCGACAGCCATTGCGCCGGCCCTCCGACCGCGAAATAGGCGTCGGTCGAGCCCTCCAGCACGTAGCCGGTCAGCGCCGCGGCGCCGATGGCGATGATCGCCGAGCCCGGCAGCGCGAAGGCCACCGGAAAGCCGGAGCCGAGCGCGAAGGCCATCAGGGCGATCAGCACGAAGATGAAAAGTACTTCCATGGTCTCTCTATCCCCTGTCCCGGCTCAGGAGGCCGAGGCGCCTTCGTGCTCGCGCGCGCCCGGATCGCCGCGCCGGTCGGCGACGGCGTCGAGCAGCATGGCGCAGAACTGGATCAGCATGGTCATGGCGAAGATCGCCAGGAACCCGGCCATCAGGTATTTGACATACATGCCGAACCCGGTCTGCGTGACCTCGAAGTTCAGCAGCGGCGCCATGATGATCGAGGTGCGCGAGGTCATGCCCAGCATCATGATCGTCCAGCACAGGACGATGCCCAGCAGCAGCGCCCCGACCGCGTTCACCAGCCCCTTGGTGCGGGAGGAGAAGCCGGCGTAGAACACGTCCACGCGCACATGCCCCTCCTCCAGCAGCGTGTAGGCGGAGGCGAAGAGGAACAGGGCCGCGTACCAGAACCGCACGAGGTCGCCCATGAACGCCTGCTCGTAGGCGAAGATGAAGCGGGAGAGCACGATCATCAGCTCCGCCGCCACGATCAGCAGCGCCAGCCAGGTGAAGCCCAGGGTGCGGGTGAAGAAGGCGGTCAGGAAGCCCAGCGCCAGCAGCGGGATGTGCACCACCGGGCCGCGATAGAGCGGGCGGGCCAGGTCGTTGGCCAGGCTCTCGCCCACCAGGCTCGGCAGGATCTCCTCGACCCGCAGGAACGAGATCACCGCATCGGCGAGGCCCACATAGAGCACCGCGAAGAACGCGCCTCGGATCACCCAGAAATTGAAGGCGGTGATGCGGTCCGCATCCTCGCGCAGGCCGATGACCGGGGTGCGGAACACGAAGACGGCGGCCGCGGCGATCCCGATCGGGTAGAGCAGCAGCAGGATCCAGGCCCGGACGTCGCCGGCGCCGGCCAGCGCCTCGCCGGGGCCGGGTATGCCGACGATCAGCGTCAGCCAGGTCTCCAGCACGAAGACGCCGAGACAGAACAGGTTCGCCCAGGCGATGAACCGGAACAGCCGGTCTACGCCGTCATTGCCCCCGGCGCGCCCGAGGCGCCGAAGGGAATCCGTGGCCGCGATCATCCGATCCTCCACCCCTGAAAACGTTTCGCGGACGGGGGAAAACCCCCGTCCGCGTCGGAAGTCAAGCGGATGACCGCGATCCGGCGCGCGGGGCGCGCCGGACGCGGCGTCAGGATCGGACCGTCGGTCAGACCCCGAGCACGCGGTTCCGCTCTTTGACGAAGGACACCTCGAAGCCCTTCATGTAGCCGGCCAGGTCGCGCAGGCTCTGCTGGAAGCCCGCGTCGATGCGCGCCGCCAGGTCCGAATGCGCCGCCGTCTCCTCGAAGACCTCGGCCGCCGCCTCGCCGAAGCCGTCCCACGCATCCTCCGAGAAGTCGCGCAGCTCGACCCCGTGCTCCTCGACCATGCGGCGCAGATACTGGCCGTTCAGGGCCGTCGCCTCGTCGTAGGAATAGGCGAATTCCTGCTCGGTCGCCGCCGTGATGACCGCCTTCTCGTAGTCCGTCAGGCCGCCCCACCAGGCCGCGTTCATGCCCAGCGCCATGCCGCCGCCCGGCTCGTGCATCCCGCCGGTGTAGTAGTATTTCGCGGCGTCGAAGAACTTCATGAAGTAGTCGTTGTAGGGCCCGACCCACTCCGTCGCCTCGATCGCGCCCGAGACCAGCGCCTCGTAGATCTGCCCGCCAGGCAGCGACACCACCGAGACGCCGAGCTTCGACATCACCGAGCCGCCGAGGCCCGGAATGCGCATCTTCAGCCCGCGGAGATCGTCCACGGACTCGATCTCCTTGTTGAACCAGCCGCCGGCCTGCGAGCCGGTGGAGCCCGCCGGCAGCGCCTTCACGCCGAACTCGCCCGACAGCTCGTCCCACAGGGCCTGCCCGCCCAGATGCTTCAGCCAGGCCGACCATTCGGGGTTGGTCATGCCGAACGGCACCGACGAGAAGTAGGAGAAGGACGGATGCTTGCCGGCCCAGTAGTATTCCGCCGCCGAATAGGCCTGCGCGTTGCCCGAGGCGACCTCGTCGAAGGCGTCGAACGCCCCGACCCGCTCGCCGGCCGCGAAATACTGGGTCACGATCGCGCCGTCCGACAGCGTGGTGATCCGGTCGGCCAGCCGCTGCGCCGACATGCCCACGCCCGGGAAGTCCCGGGGCCAGGTGGAGACGATGATCATCTCCTTGCGCGCCTGCGCGATGGCCGGCGCGGCCAGCGAAACCGCGGCGGCGCCGCCCAGCGCCGCGCCCGTGAGAAACCGACGACGTTCCATGGCGTTCTCCCTTGGAGCCGATGCGGGCCGGGCCTGTCGCCCGATCCCCTGTCGGCCGCGGGATTAACGGAGCGTCCCGGTCGTCACAATGCGGCGGGAGTGAGAATCCGAAGGAAACCGTATCATCTCGCGCAATTTTCAGCCGGCGGATCGCCCCGGCCGGAAAATGCCGCCGCGTCAGCGGCTTCAGGCGCCGCAACGTCACCCTCGACATCCCCCCGGCCGCCGATTCGCGCCGCGCCGGTCGGGCGCGCGCGGGGGCGGTGTCGGAACGGGGCTCGGTCTTGGGCATATGGCGACTGCGCACGCCCCGCCGCACCCGCCCGCCCGGCGCCATGGCAGGCGCCGTCCGGGTCGCGCGGGCGTCGGGCGCCCTCCCTGAAAACGAAAGGGCGGACGGCCTCCCCGCCGTCGCGCCCTGGGTCATTCCACGTCGGCCGGCGCCCCCCAGAGGCGCCGGCCGCTCAGGCGCGGCTCAGAGGCCGAGCACCCGGTTGCGCTGGTTCACGAAGCCGATCTCGAAGTTCTTCATGAAGGCGCCGATCTCTTTCAGGCTGGCCTGGAAGTCATCGTTGATCTTCTTGGCGAGCGGGGAGTGATCCGCCGTCTCCTCGAAGACCTCCTCGGAGGCCTCGCCGAACGCATCCCAGACCTCGTCCGAGAAGTTCTCGACCTGGACGCCGTGCTCCTTCACCAGCCGGTCGAGGTAAACGCCGTTGTTGGCGATCGCCTCTTCGGCCTGGTTGGCGAGCTCTTCGTAGCAGGCCGCGGTCAGCATGGCCTTCTCCCAGTCGGACAGACCGCCCCAGAACGAGGCGTTCATGCCGAAGGACAGGCCGCCGCCCGGCTCGTGCATGCCGGCGGTGTAGTAATACTTGGCCGCTTCGTAGAGCTTCATGAAGTAGTCGTTATACGGCCCCACCCACTCGGTCGCCTCGATGGCGCCGGAGACGAGGTTCTCGTAGATCTGGCCGCCGGGCAGCGACACGGTGGACACGCCCAGCTTCGACATCACCGAGCCGCCGAGGCCGGGGATGCGCATCTTGAGGCCCTTGAGGTCGTCCGGGGTCTCGATCAGCTTGTTGAACCAGCCGCCCGCCTGGGTGCCGGTGGCGCCGCAGGGCAGGCACTTCAGCCCGAACTCGCCGGCCAGCTCGTCCCAGAGCGCCTGGCCGTTCTTGAACTTGATCCAGGCGTTCCACTCGGAGTTGGTCATGCCGAACGGGACCGAGGTGAAGTAACCCCAGGCCGGATGCTTGCCGATCCAGTAGTAGTCCGCGCCGATATAGGCCTGGGCGTTGCCGGAGGCCACCTCGTCGAAGCTGTCGAAGGCGCCGACCCGCTCGCCGGCGGCGAAGTACTGGGTGACGATCCGGCCTTCGGTCAGCTCGGTGATCCGGGCCGCCAGACGCTGGGCCGAGGTGCCGAGGCCCGGGAAATCCCGGCCCCAGGTGGAGACGATGATCATCTCCTTGCGGCTCTGCGCGATGGCGGGGGCGGCCAGGCCGGCCGCGGCGACGCCGCCGAGCGCGGCGCCAGTCAGAAATTGGCGTCTTTCCATGAGTCCCTCCCTGTGGAACGCGCCGCGCCGGGCTCCCCCCCGACATGGCGACTGGGGCGAATAAACCAGACGAAACAGGCTGCGACAATCGCATTTAAGGCGGTTTTCGGAGGTATGGCGCGCATACTTGCGCGTATGTCGTCCTGTTGTCAGCAATCGCGCGCCTTTTCTGTCCGACACTGACGGCTTCCCTTTGGGCGCCTCGCGCGGCCGTGATCGTCGTCCGGTCCCGCATCGCCCTCCGCCCGCGGCGTCGCGTCCTTGGCGCGGACCGCGGCGTCGCGTTAACCCTGTGGGCGCGCAAACCGCCGCGACGAGGGGAGACGGATGACGGTTCACCACATCATGCCCGACCACGAACTCGGCGGCGGCGGGGTGATGATCGCCCGGCTGGTCGGCGCCTTCAGGGCGCGCGGAGACGGGGCGGGGCATGTGGTGCTGCTTCCCGAGAACACCGAGCCCCGCCAGCGCGCCCTGTTCGCCGATCTCCCCCACCGCTTCGGCGCCTTTCCCGGGCGCGGCTCGCTGACGAAGATGGCGAAGGCCATCGCGTCCGGGGCGGCGAAGGGCGACGTGATCCACGCCCATGGCTCCCGCGCCGCGATGGCCGCGGCGCTGGCCGGCGCGTTCCGGCGGGACCTGCGGGTGGTCTACACGGTGCACGGCTTCCACGGACTGGCCCAGCCCGGCCCGCTGGGTCTGCGGTCGCGGATCGAACACCTGCTGGCCCGCCGCGTCGACGCCACCGCCTTCGTGTCGGAGGCCGACGCCGCGCTCGCCCGCGCCCACGGCCTGCGCCATCGCGGCCCGGCGGTGGTGATCGAGAACGGCATGACCATCCCCCCCGCCGCGCCGGAGGACCCGCGCGACGTGGACCTGCTGTTCGTCGGCCGGCTGGTCTACCAGAAATGGCCCGAGGCCTTCGTGGAGACCGCGGCCCTGGTCCCCGGCGCCCCGCGCGTGGTCATGGTCGCCGCCGGCGAGCTGGCCGAAACCGTCGACGCGCGCCTGGCCGAACTGGCGCTGGCGGACGTCACCCGCCACGACGGCCTGCCGCCGGAGGAGACGCTGGCCCTGATGCGCCGCGCCAAGCTGGTGGTGATGACCTCCCGCTGGGAGGGGCTGCCGACCGTGGCGATCGAGGCGATCATGTCCGGCGCCCTGCTGACCGGCTTCGACATCCCGCCGACGCGGGAGATTCTGGGCGAGGCCGCCGACGCCTGCCTGACGCCGGCGGAGCCCGCCGCCCTCGCCCCCCGCCTCACCGCGCTGCTGGACGACGACGCCGCCCGCGTGGCGCTGGCCGGACCGCTTCAGGCCCGGACCCGCGCCCGTTTCGACGCCGCCCGCATGGCGGACCGCTACGCCGCGCTCTACGCCGGGCTGCCCGTTCGCTGACGCCTATTCGGCGGCCGCCTCCGCCGCCCGCTTCGCCGCCTCTTCGTCCCGCAGCTCCTTGCGGCTGAGCTTGCCGACCGGCGTGCGGGGCAGCGCGTCACGGAATTCCAGCGCGCGCGGGATCTCGTGCCGGCCCAGCCGGTCCTCCAGAAACGCCTGCAAGGACTCCAGCGAGAACGGCGCCGCGCCCGCCTTGAGGGTCACGAAGGCCTTGGCGCTTTCCCCTCGATAGGGGTCCGGCACGCCGATCACCGAGCATTCGGCGACGTCGGGATGCTCGTAGACCGCCTGCTCGATCATCTGCGGATAGACGTTGAACCCGCCGGAGATGATCAGGTCCGACTTGCGATCCACCAGGTAGAAGAACCCGTCCGCATCCATCCGGCCCATGTCGCCGGTCAGAAACCAGCCGTCCACATGGCTCTGCGCCGTGGCGTCCTGGCGGTTCCAGTAGCCCGGGGTGACGGGGATGCCGCGGATCGCGATCTCTCCGACCTCGCCGGGGGCGAGCTCCCGCGTCGGCTCGCCATGGTCGACGATCCGCATGGTCATCCCCGGCAGCGGCACGCCGATGGTGCCGGGGCGGGCGGACTGGGCGCCCTCGGGGACCGAGGTTCCGGCCCCGCAGGTCTCCGTCATCCCCCAGCCGCCCAGCAGGGGCAGGCCGGCCTTCATCTCGAACCGCCGCCCGACCTCCACGGGCAGCGGCGCGCCGCCGGAGCCGGCGTTGGACAGGCTGGAGATGTCCCGCGTCTCCATCCCCGGATGCGCGGCCATGGCGATCCAGATGGTCGGCACGGCGGGGAAATAGGTGATCTTGTGCCGCTCGATATCGTCGAAGGCCTGATCGGGGTCGAAGCGCATGCGCAGCACGATCCTGCCCCCCGTCTCCGTGGTGCGCATCAGCACCACCGCCAGCGCGTAGATGTGGAACAGGGGCAGGACGCAGAGCGTCGCCCCCTCCTCCGCCAGCGCCGGGTCGGCGGCGGTCCAGGCGTTGTAGGACCGCACCGCCCCCACGAGGTTGCGATGGGTCAGCATCGCCCCCTTCGGCAGTCCGGTGGTGCCGCCGGTGTATTGCAGCAGCGCCACGTCGTCGGGGGAGGATCCGCAGGCGGGCCGCGTGGCCGGCGCGCCGGAGAGGAACGCGCCCGCGTCCACCACGTCCGCCCGGTCAGGCTTCGGCGCCAGCGGGATCGGGAACGGACCGAACGCCGCCTCGTCGCAGAGGATCACCTTCTCCACCGCGCCGTCGTCCAGGAGCCGCAGCGCCATCTTCACCAGGTCGGGCAGGTTCAGCGTCACCAGGATGCGGGAGCCGGAATCCGTCGCCTTGTGGGTCAGCACCCGCAGCGGATCCAGCGCGCTGAGATGCGCGACCCGCCCCCCCGCCGCCAGCGCGCCGTAGTAGAAGAACGGATGCCACAGCGTGTTGGGCAGGTAGAGCGCCAGCGTGTCCCCGCGCCCGAACCCCTCGGCGATCAGCGCGTTCGCCGCCTGCCAGGCGCGCCGGCCCAGCTCCGCATAGGTCAGGTCCGGCCCGCGATAGGACAGCGCCACCCGGTCCGCGTAACGCTCCACCGCCGCGGCGAAGGCGTCGGGGATGGTCTCGTCGGTCGGCGCGACGTCCCAGCGCACGCCCTCGGGGTAATGCGCCTCCCACGGGTGAGGGCGCCGCGCGCCGGCGGGGTCGGTCATGCTGGTTTTCCTCCCGGGGTCGCCCGTTCTTCGCGGGTCGGCCGTCATCGTTGGTCGCAACGGTAGGGAGGCGGAGGCGGCGGCGTCAATAGCGCCCCGCAAGGGAGGGCCGGGACCCGCGCGGGGCCCCGACCCGGGCCGGTTATTCCGCGGCCTTGGTCGCCGCGGCGCGGATGCCGGAGATGGTGGCGAAGGGCGAGATCGCCTCGACCGAGGCCCGGGCGTGGATCACCACCGGCCCGTCATGGGCCAGCGCCTTGTCCACCGCCTCGGCGGCCTCCTCCGGCGTGGTCACGGTCAGGCCCAGCGCCCCGAAGGCCCGGCCCCAGGCGGCGAAGTCCGGGTTCACCAGCCGCGTGCCCGCGATCCGGCCGGGGAAGGCCTTCTCCTGATGCAGGCGGATGGTGCCGTAATAGCCGTTGTCGGAGATCACGATGATCGGCGTCGCCCCCTGCGCCGCCGCGGTGGCGAGTTCCGATCCCGTCATCAGCACGCCGCCGTCGCCGCAGAAGCCCAGCACCTTGCGGCCCGGGAAGCGCAGGGAGGCCGCGATCGCCGCCGGCACGCCCAGCCCCATGGCCCCGCCGGCCGCGCCCAGCGCCTGGCTGGTCCCGTCCCAGGGCCATTCCGAATGGATCCAGCCCGAGAAATTGCCCGCGTCCATGGTCAGGATCGCGTCCTTGGGGGCCTTGGCCGCCAGCGCCCGGATCATATGGCCGAAGTCGAGCCCGTCGGGCCGCGCCTCCGGCGCCTTGTCGCGCATCGCCCGGGCGTTGGCGTTGACGCCCTTCGCCCATTCGGCGCGGGCGGGCGGGAGCTCCGCGTTGCGCTCCGCCAGCCCTTCGAGGAAGGCGACCGGGTCGGCGGCCACCCCCATCTCCGCCGCGATCACCTGGCCGATGACGCCCGCGTCCGCGTGGACATGGATCAGCGGCTGATCGGGGAACGGCGCCTTGGGGAAGCTCCAGCCCTGCGTCGGCGTGTCCGCCAGCCGCGTGCCCACCGCGATCACCAGATCGGCCTTCTTCAGCGGCTCGATCACCGCCGGCGGCAGCTTGAAGCCCAGGTGGCCCGCGTAAAGTGGCGAGGCGTTGTCGAAGAGGTGCTGGTTCTTGAAGGTCAGCGCCACCGGGATCCCGTGCGCCTCCGCGGCGCGGGCCAGCGCCTTGCGCCCCTCGTCCGAGCCGACGCCGTGGCCGGCGATGATCAGCGGACGCTCGGCCCCGGCCAGCATCGCCATCGCCCGGTCGATATCCGACGGGGACACGCCCGCGCGCGGGATCGGCATCGGCCGCACGACGGGGGCGGAGGTGATCTCCTCCAGCATGTCCTCGGGCAGCACGATCACCGCCGGGCCGGGGGTCGGCGAACAGGCGGCCTGCACGGCGCGGGCGACGGTCTCGGGCAGCTGGGCGGGGTCGTTCACCTCGCGCACGAACTTGGCCATGCCGCCGAACATCTGGTTGTAGTCGACCTCCTGGAAGGCGCCGCGCCCGCGCTCCCACCGCGCCACCTGGCCCAGCAGCACCACCAGCGGCACGCCGTCCTGCTCGGCCAGATGCACGGCGATGGAGATGTTGGTGGCCCCCGGCCCCCGCGACGCGGCGCAGAGCCCCGGGCGCCCGGTCAGCTTGGCGTCGGCCGCGGCCATCAGTCCGGCGCCGCCCTCATGACGGCAGACGACGGTCTGGATGGAGGAGTCCTCCAGCGCGTCGAGAAAGCTCAGATAGCTTTCCCCCGGCACGCAGAACATGCGGTCGAAGCCATGCGCCTCAAGACAGCGCGCCAGCAGGTCCGCCGCGCGCATTCCGCCCGGTTCGGTCATCTCGGTCTCCTCCAGATCTCTGCGCCCGTCGCACGCGGGGTCGGGCATCGCGCCGCGCCCCCGCGACCGCGGGCCGGATTGACCGGGATACTCGCGTCGGGAACGCTGATCCGCAACCCGCCATCCGCGCACCCCGCGGATATCCTTCGCGCCGCGGCGACCTTCCCGCCGCCGGCGCCCTTCCGACCCGTATCGACCCCCGCACCGACCAAGGACCCGCATGCCCCAGGACCACGCGCCCCTCCCGCAGCCCGACCCGACCTACGACCCCATCGCCGCCGAGCCGCCCTATCCCTATCAGGAGCTGATCGGGTTCCGGATCGTCGAATGGCGCGAGAACCACGCGGTCGTGGAACTGCCGGTGGAGCGCAAGCACTACAACCGCCACGGCATTCCCCATGGCGGGGTGCTGGCGACGCTGATGGACACCTCCTTCGGCTTCGCCTCGTGCTTCTGCCCCTATCCGGGGCGGGTGCGGCGGGCGATGACCCTGTCGCTGACCATGAACTATGTGGGCCAGCTGAAGGGGAGCACGATGCGGGCGACGGCCTGGATCTCCGGCGGCGGGCGGCGCAGCTTCTTCGCGGCCGGCAAGATCGAGGACGACACCGGCGCCCTGCTCGCCACCGCCTCCGCCGCGATGCGCTGGCGGGGCAATGGCGGCGACCCGATGGGCGACCCCTCCGGACACTGACCGCGGGGTCCGGGGGCCGCGCGACGACCCGCGCGACGGTGGTCCCCGGGCGCCCGCGCGGCCGGGCGAGGGCGGCGCCGGTGGGACCGCCGCGGGCCCGCAGGGCGGACTGCGCTCCGCCCCGCGCGCCTATCGCCAGAAGCGCGGCGCCTCCGCCAGCAGGTCCCACATCTCCCGCGCGCGGCGCCAGTCCTGCTCGGCCTTCGACTCGAACCGGCCCAGCATCCGCCCCGCGGCCCGCTGGGCGGCGGGGTCGGCCTCCGCGGGCGCGCCTGACGTGGTCAGCACCGCTTCCACCATCGCCGCGTCGTTCAGCGCCCCGAACAGGTTCTGCAGCTTCTTCAGCGGCTTGCGATAGGGCTGCACCGCCTCGGCGGCATAGAGCGGGGCGAAGAAATCCACCCCGTAGCGCAGTTTCTTCAGTTCCTTGCGCAGCTCGTGACGGGCCTCGATGGAGAGCGTTTCCAGCCCCTCCGCCGCCCGCCGCGCCTTCTTCCAGCGCTTGTCGAGCCCGGCCCGCGCCGCCGCCTCCACCGGCCGCGCCAGCAGCGCCGTCTGCCCGTAGTCATGCGGGCGCAGCCAGCCGCGCAGCTCCACGAAAGCCGAGAGGTCGATGAGGAACCGCCGCGTCTGGGGCGCCGCCAGCCGGGCGCGGAGCGCGGCGCGGGCGGCCTCGCGGCGCGGCTCGATGGCGGCGGCGAGCGCGGCGAGCCCCGCCGCGTCGGTCTGCGCCGCCGCGACGGCGCGGGGCAGCATCTCCTCGGCCAGCACGTCGAGATCGCGCAGCCGCCCGGCCTCCCCCGCGATGTCGCGGGCCGCCTCGTTCAGCGCGCGCAGCGCCGGGCCGTCCAGCTCCGCCCGGAAAATCGCGAACAGGCTGCGCAGCCGGCGCAGGCCGACGCGAAGCTGGTGCGGCCCGCCGATCCCGTCGCCGGCCAGCACGCAGGCGACGTTGGCGTCCACCTGGCCCAGGCAATCGCGCAGCATCCGCGCAGCGGCGGCCTCGCAGGTCTCGCCGGGGACCAGCGGCGGCGGGGCGGCGTGGCGCGGGGCGGGGTCGGGAACCGCCGCCTCCCCCGCCGCCAGCGCATAGCCCCGCGCGGATTTGGAGCGTTCGGAGAACCGCGCCGGGACCTTGTCGAACAGCCCCCGCGCCATGGCGTAAAGCGCCGCGGGCTGGCCGGATTTCAGCTCCAGCTCCGCTTCGCGCAGGGGCGCGCGGACGCCGCCGGCGACGATCTCCCCGACATCGAGCGCCAGTTCCGCCCGCCCGCCTTCGGCGACGAGGATCCGGGCGGTGCGGTCGATCAGCGTCTCGAACACCGGCGACAGCGGGGCCTCGCCGATCGCGGCCTCCACCGCCGCGCGCAGGTCGGCGTCGGCGATCAGCCCGAGATCAAGCCGACCGCCCGGCGCCGGCGCCTCGTCCTCCTCGACCGCATAAAGCCCCGCCCCGGCGCCCGAGCCGCGCTTGACGGTCTGCACCCAGCCGCGCCCGACCTTGCGCAGGCGCAGCGCGATCCGCGCCCGGCGCAGCGCCTGGTCCGGCGTGTCGAAATAGATCGAGCGCAGCCGCGCCTTCTTCGCCGGCCCCTCGGCCATGGCGCGCAGGGCGGAGGCGCGGCGCAAGGCGGCGTCGCCCGCCTCGTCCAGCAGGAATTTCAGCTCGATTTCGGTCATGAGACGTATTTATGACGCCCGCAAGGATATCACAAATGTCATATTTCACGACCTGAGGTTGAGCCGCGCGCGCCGATCAGCGCGCGGCGAGCGCGATCCAGTCGTCCTCCGAGATCACCTCGACCCCCAGCTCCTCCGCCTTCTTCAGCTTCGATCCCGCGCCCGGCCCCGCGATCACCAGGTCGGTCCTGGCCGAGACCGAACCCGCCACCTTCGCCCCCAGCGCCTCCGCCCGGGCCTTGGCTTCGGCGCGGGTCATCTTCTCCAGCGTGCCGGTGAAGACGAGCGTCTTGCCGGCGACGGGGCTGCCCTCGGCCCGCGCCTCGGGCGCTTTCGGCGAGAGATGGGCGAGCAGCCGGTCGATGGCGCCCCGCTCCTCCGCTCCCGCCAGCCCGTCGGACAGGGACAGGGCGAGGATCGGGCCGATGCCGTCGGCGTCGACCAGGTGGCGCCAGGCGGCCTCGGCCTCCGGCGGCGGGGCGGCCTTTTCCCAGGCGGCGGTCCGGGCCTTGGCGATGGCGGCGCGGCGGCCCTCCTGCTTGGCGGCTTCGCGTTCCGCGATCTCGGCGGCGTCGGCCTCCCGATGCGCCAGCGCCGCGGGGCGCGCGGCGTCCAGTCCGTGCGCCAGCGCCTCCCAGCTTCCGTAGAGCCGGGCGAGGTCCAGCGCCGCGACCTCGCCCACATGGCGGATGCCCAGGCCGAAGATCAGACGCTGAAGCTCGACCTCGCGACGGCCGTCGATGGCGTTGAACAGGTTGCGGGCCGAGGTCTCTCCGAACCCCTTGATCTCCGCCAGCGGCGTGACCGAGAGCGTGGCGAGCGCCCCGACCAGCGCATCGCGAGCGGCGGGCAGGTCGTCTTCGGGCAGGTCATGGCCCAGCGGCGCCAGAAGAACGCGGTATTCCGCGACCAGGTCGGCCAGCCGCTCCGCCCCCGCAAGCCCTTCGACGAAGGCCGCCGCATCGGGCGCGGCGCGGGACGGGCGCAGAAGCTTGGCGCGCTCGCCGTCGCGCTCGGCCAGATCGAAGATGTCGGCGGGCTCCACGATCCAGCCCAGGGCGTGGAACAGCTCCACCTGCTTGGCCCCCAGCCCCTCGATATCCAGCGCGTTGCGCGACACGAAATGCTTCAGCCGCTCGACCCGCTGGGCCGGGCAGACCAACCCGCCGGTGCAGCGGCGCGCCGCCTCGCCCGGTTCGCGAACGGCGGGGGAGCCGCAGGCCGGGCAGGTTTCGGGCGGGGTCCAGGGCGCGGCGCCGGCGGGTCGGCGGGCGAGGTCCACGTCCATCACCTTGGGGATCACGTCGCCCGCCCGGTAGACCGTCACCGTGTCGCCGACGCGCAGGTCGCGCCCCTCGCGGATCGGCTCGCCGCCGTTGCCGCGGCCGGCGATGTAATCCTCGTTGTGCAGCGTGGCGTTGGAGACCACGACGCCCCCCACCGTCACCGGGCGCAGGCGGGCGACGGGGGACAGGGCGCCGGTGCGGCCGACCTGGATCTCGATGTCCTCCAGCACGGTGGTCGCGATCTCGGCGGGGAACTTGTGGGCGATGGCCCAGCGCGGGGTGGCCGCGCGGAAGCCCAGACGCTCCTGGTAGTCGAGCCGGTCGACCTTGTAGACGACGCCGTCGATATCGTAGCCGAGGCTGGCGCGGGCGGCCTCGATCTCCCGGTAATGCGCCAGCGCGGCTTCGGGGGTTTCGACCCGCGCGGCGCGGGGATTCACCTGGAATCCCAAAGCCCTGTAACGCTCCAGCACGTCGGCCTGGGTGTCGGCGAGGGGTTCGGAGACCTCGCCCCAGCTATAGGCGAAGAAGCGCAGCGGGCGCTGGGCGGTGACGGCCGAATCGAGTTGGCGCAGGCTGCCCGCGGCGGCGTTGCGCGGGTTGGCGAAGGTCTTGGCGCCGGCCTCCTCCTGCCGCTCGTTCAGCGCGGCGAAGTCGGCGTGGGTCATGTAGACCTCGCCGCGGACCTCCAGGATTTCGGGCGCGTTCTCAAGCGTTTCGGGAATATCCGAGACGGTGCGGGCGTTGGCGGTGACGTTCTCCCCGGTCTCGCCGTCGCCGCGGGTGGCGGCCTCCACCAGCACGCCGTTCTCATAGCGCAGGGACAGGGACAGGCCGTCGATCTTGGGCTCCGCCACCAGCGCCAGCGGGTCCTCGGGCCCGAGGCCGAGGAAGCGGCGCAGGCCGGTCACGAACTTCTCCACATCCTCGTCGGCGAAGGCGTTGCCCAGCGACATCATCCGCACCCGGTGGCGGACGGTCCCGAATCCCTCCGCCGGCGCGGCGCCGACCCGTTCCGAGGGGCTGTCGTCGCGTTTAAGCTCCGGGAATCGCGTCTCGATCGCGCGGTTGCGGCGCTTCAGGGCGTCGTAGTCGGCGTCGGAGACCAGCGGCGCGTCGGCCTGGTGATAGGCCGCGTCGAGCCGGGCGGCGAGGTCCGCCAGCCTGGCGAGCTCCGCCCCCGCCGCGGCGTCGTCCAGATCCTCGACCGGCACGGACGCGTAGGGCCCCGCCGTCAGGTCCGGCGCGGCGTCCTTCGCACGCTCCTGCGGCGCGAGGCCGGTTCCGGACGCGCCCTCGTCAACCGCCCCGTCGGGGGCGGATCCGGTGGGGCCAGGGGCGGAAGGATCGGCATCCTGCACGTTCTCGGGCGACATGGGGTCCTCGCGTCTTCGCAGAGGCTCAATGTCGGGCCGGCGATCCTCCCGTCAACCCGGGTCCCGAAGTCAGCCGGCGCTGGCGGCCAGCGGTTCGGCCATCGGCGTGGGATCGCGCAGCACGTAGCCGCGGCCCCAGACCGTCTCGATATTGTTCTCTCCGCCCGTCGCGCCCGAGAGCTTCTTGCGCAACTTGCAGATGAACACGTCGATGATCTTCAGTTCAGGTTCGTCCATGCCGCCGTAGAGATGGTTCAGAAACATCTCCTTGGTCAGCGTGGTGCCCTTGCGCAGGGAGAGGAGCTCCAGGATCTGGTATTCCTTCCCCGTGAGGTGCACCGGATGGCCGTCGACCTCCACGGTCTTGCCGTCCAGGTTGACCTTGATCTTGCCGGTTTCGATGATGCTCTGCGCATGGCCTTTCGAGCGGCGGACGATCGCGTGAATGCGCGCGATCAGCTCCTCCCGGTTGAAGGGCTTGGTCAGGTAATCGTCGGCGCCGAAGCCGAAGCCCTTGATCTTGTTGTCGGTATCGTCGAGCCCCGACAGGATCAGGATCGGCGTGTCGATCTTGGCCACGCGCAGCTTCTTGAGCACGTCGTAGCCGGTCATGTCCGGCAGGTTCAGATCCAGCAGGATCAGGTCGTAATCGTAGAGCTTGGCGAGATCGATCCCTTCCTCGCCAAGGTCGGTGGCGTAGACGTTGAGATTCGCGTTGCGGAGCATCAGTTCGATGCTCTGCGACGTGGCGGGATCATCCTCGATCAACAGGACGCGCATGAACGCTCCTCCGTGCAGGTTCGGGTTGGCGTGGATCCACCTTCCGTCACAAAGGTAAACGAATTGCTACCACCTTAACGCGAGTTAAGACAAGTTTTCAACTTCTGGTGGATCGGTAGCGCTGCAGGGCCGTGGTCCGCAGGGCGTTGATGCCGTGCGCGGACACGGCGGTCAGCCAGCCGTCCAGCTCCTCCGCCGACAGGTCCCAGGTCTCGCAGGCCTCTTCCACCGTGATCAGGCCGCCCTTGACCGCGGCCACCACCGCCGCCTTGCGCCGCGCCACCCAGCGCCGCGTGGTCGGGGACGGCAGGTCCTTGCGCGTGATCCGCGCGCCATCGGGCCCGACCACGGAGGTCGGGACTTCGGTCGTGTCGATACGCATATTCTCGCTCCACCACAGTTTCACTCACCCGGCGCTGACGCTAACCGGACGGGGTTTCGCGAGGGTGAATCGCCGGAAATTCAGGCGCCGCGGCCGCCTTGCGCCTTGCTGGCGCCCCGCCCGGACCCTATGAAACGCTGAGAAAACGGAGGCTCCCATGGCCCTCGACCGACCGGCCGAATCACCTGTCCCCAACTCGCTGGGCCTGCCCAAGGCGCCGGGCGAAACCCGCGTGGTCGCCGCCATGTCGGGGGGCGTGGACAGTTCCGTGGTCGCCGCGATGCTGTCGCGCGAGGGCTACGACGTGGTCGGCGTGACCCTTCAGCTCTACGACCACGGCGCCGCGCTGGCCCGCAAGGGGGCCTGCTGCGCCGGCCGCGACATCCACGACGCCCGCCGGGTGGCCGAGACCATGGGCTTCCCCCACTACGTGCTCGACTACGAATCCCGGTTCCGGGAGGCGGTGATCGACGACTTCGCCGATTCCTATCTCGCTGGCGCCACCCCGATTCCCTGCGTGCGCTGCAACGAGCGGGTGAAGTTCCGCGATCTGCTGGACACGGCCCGGGACCTGGATGCCGACGTGATGGCCACGGGCCACTACGTGCGCCGCTTCGACGGCGCCCACGGGCCGGAGCTGCACCGCGCCGCGGACCCCGCCCGGGACCAGAGCTATTTCCTCTTCGCCACCACGCGCGAGCAGCTGGCCCGCCTGCGCTTCCCGCTGGGGGGGCTCGCCTCCAAGGCCGAGACCCGCGCGCTCGCCGCGGAATTCGGACTGGGCGTGGCCGACAAGCCGGACAGCCAGGACATCTGCTTCGTGCCCAATGGCAACTACGCCGCGGTGATCGAGAAGCTGCGCCCGGGCGCCGGCCAGCCCGGCGAGATCGTGCATCTCGACGGCCGCGTGCTGGGCGAGCATCAGGGCCTGATCCGCTACACGGTCGGCCAGCGGCGGGGGCTGGGCGTCTCCGCACCCGAACCGCTGCACGTCATCCGGCTGGAGCCCGAGACCCGCCGCGTCATCGTCGGCCCGCGCGAGGCGCTGGGCCTGCGCCGGATCCCGGTGGCGGAGGTCAACTGGCTGGGCGACGGCGCCTTCGAGGACGCGCCCGAGGGCGGATGGGAGATCGAGGCCCGCGTCCGCTCCACCCGCCCCTCCGCGCCCGCGCGCGTCCGCCCGCTGGGCGGCGGCCGGGCGGAGGTGGAGCTGGCGGCGGCCGAACAGGGCGTGGCGCCGGGCCAGGCCTGCGTGTTCTACGCGCCCGAGGGGACCCGGGTGCTGGGCGGCGGCTGGATCACCCGGAGCTGAGCGGAGGGGCCGGACGGCCCCCGCGCCTCGCGTCAGTGCGTCCAGGCGCCCTTGCGGTCATGCGCGAAGTTGGAGCCGTAGCCGCGGGGCCGGACATTGGGCTTGCGGCTTTGCGGTTCGGTCACCTGCGCGGCGATGCCGTGCTTGGCGGCGTAGTCGACCGCGGCCTCCTTGGTCGGAAACTCGATGCGGACCTGCCCCTGGGTGTCGCCGGAGCCGGTCCAGCCCATCAGCGGGTCGATGCGCTTTGCTTCCTCGGGCGCGAATTCCAGCACCCAGTTGGCGGTGCGGGCGACGCCCGACTGCATGGCGGTCTTCGCGGGTTTGTAGATGCGCGCGAACATGGCAGGTCTCCTCGGCCGGATCGCGGGATATGACCCGGCGCGGCGGCGCCTGGCAAGCGCCGGGGCGTCGCGGGGCGGCGGCGGCGGGACGGGACGGGGCCGGACGCGGGCGACGGCGAAGGGGACGACCGGCGACCGCCCCAATTCGGGACGCATTAAGTAAAGGTTCCGTTTCGCCATGGAGTCATGCCTTTAGCGGCCGCGTTTCGGCGCCGAATCGGGCCGGCGGAAACCCTTCGGAAATGGAATCGGTCGATAACGAGGGCGAGCGGACGGAAGCGCGGGCTTCCGGCTTCGCGAAGGCCCTCCGGCGCGGAACGCGCCGCGGGCCGGACCGCGCGACGCATCGGGCCAGGGGTGGCCGGGGCGACGGGACGGGACGGACCGCGACGGAGGCGAGACACGGGCTTCGGCCGGCTGAACGCCGGCGATCCGAACCCATCGCCGGACAAAGCGCCGGATCATCAGCACGACGCGGAACGGATCGCGGCCGACGGGCATGGACTGCCCCGGGCGCAGGTCGCGGATCGGAGGCCCCAGGGGTGGAGGCTCCGTCCGGGACCGGCAGGACCAACCTGATTGGAGCGGTCCGGCTCCGCCCGTTCGACCGGCGTCGCGGATCCAGGGATGGAACTGCGGCGCCGGGCGCAAGGCGTCGACCGGGGCGCGCAGGACGCCTGTCGCGAGCTTCGGACCTCGGGCTCGCGTGTCGGAAGAGCGGCGGCGGCGCGAGCCTCGACGCCGGATGCGCCGAACGACGCCGGCGGCGGACACAAGGCCGCGGCGCGACCGGAAACGCCGCGGGCGTCGGGCGGCGGCGGCTGCCCCGGGACGTCCCTCCCTCACGACGATCGCCATGCGGCGCCCCGGCGCGGCGCCCGCGGACCACGCGACGGCGTCGCTGGGGAAAGCCGGCCGCCCGACCCGGCCGCGCCGGGCGGATCGGACGCCCGCAGGCGGCGCGCGCCATCGACCGCGACGCGCCCGCCGTCGCGATCGCGCCCGTGCCGCGCCGCTCATGCCGAACCGGATGCGCACGGCGCCGACCGGCCGGGGCGCGGCGGCGTCGCCCGGGCCGGCGCGCCGGCGGATCGGAGCGGGTCGCGATGAAGCGCGACGTCCGCGGCCGCGATGTCCCGACCGTAGGCGCAACCGCGAGCCGCGAGCCACGGTCTACGGCCTACGGTCTACGGCCGACCCTTTGGCGGAAACGCAGCCCCAAACAGGTTCTCGTGGGCGATCGGCCCACGCCGCGCCGGTCCAGGTCGGAGGCGGGACCGCCGGGGGGCGGGTCGGACTGCCGCGTCGACCTTCGGCGCGCCGACGCTCGCCGCCGGCCTCATGGGCGATGCGAAAGGGCTTGCGCGCGGCGCGGGGGAGCGACGCGGCCGGGACGTCCTCGCCCCCGCCCGCCCCCGGCGGCGGTCCGCTCAGCGATCGCGGCGGCGGGAGGGGCGGTTGGCGGCGTCGCGCAGGCGGGACGCGCGGGCGGGAAGCTCGGCCATGACCTCGCGCCGGCGCTCGGGCGTCAACCGGGACCAGGCGGCGATCTCGTCGCCGGTCCGGTGGCAGCCGACGCAGATCCGGGCGGCCGGGTGGATCACGCAGACCTTGGTGCAGGGGCTCTCGATCTCGTCCCGCTTCCAGATCTCGTCGCTCATGCCCCGCCCTCCTGCGCGCGCAGCGCCGCCAGCCGGTCCAGCGCGCCCTGCAGGATATAGGCGGCGGCGACGTGGTCGATCACCTCGGCCCGGCGGCGACGGGAGGCGTCGGCCTCCAGCAGCGCGCGTTCCGCCGCCACGGTGGACAGCCGCTCGTCCCAGAGCAGGATCGGCTCGGGCCGCAGGCGGGCGAAGTTGCGGGCGAAGGCGCGGGTGGACTGGCAGCGCGGCCCCTCGTCGCCCGACATGTTCACCGGCAGGCCGAGCACCCAGCCGGCGATGGACCGCCCGTCCAGCGACTCGATCAGCCGCGCCACGTCGGCGCCGAACTTCTTGCGCCGCACGGTGGAGAGGGGCGAGGCGATGTGAAAGCCCCCGTCCGACACCGCCGTCCCGATGGTGCGGTCGCCGAGGTCGAGACCCACGAGCTGCCCGCCCGGGACCAGCGCCGCGGCGAAATCGGCGGCCTGGGAGGATTCGAGAATGGGCGCGTAGGGCGCGGTCACTCGGCGGCCTCCGTCACGCCCGCGTCGACCGCGGCGCCGCGCAGGCGGTTCAGCGCCTCGGGCGCTTCCGCGAAGACCCGCTCCGCGTCCTGCCAGATGCGGCGCGCGTCCTCGGGGCGGTTGAGCACGCCGTAGGCGGAGATCAGGCGCGCCCAGTCGGCCGGCGCGCCGCCCTCCTCCGCCAGCCGGCCTTCCAGGCGGGCCACCATGCCCTCGATCATCGCGGCGCGGTCCTCGGGCGACAGGTCCTGCGCGGCCTGCACGTCCTCGGCCGAGGGGCCGGGGAGCGCGGGCGCGGTGTCCGGCGGAAGGTCGCCCGCGGCGGCGGCGATGCGCTCAAGCTCGCCGATCTGGGCGCGGATCGGGGCGATCCAGGGCGCGTCCTGCGGCCCCTCGCGCAGCAGCGCCCGCCAGAAACGAAGCGCCAGCCCGTAGCGCCCGGTCTGGGCCAGCGCCAGACCCGCGTAATAGCGCGCCACCGGCTGCCCGGGCTCGGCCTGCAGGGCGAGGCCCAGCTCGCGCTCCGCCTCGGGCGAGACATAGCCGCCGGCGGACAGGATCATGGTCTCGGCCAGCGCGGCGCGGTCGGCGGGAGCCGGGGCGCCGCCCTGAAGCTCAACCGCCTCGCGCATCGCGGCCTGGGCGCCCTTCGGATCCTCCAGCCGCAGCAGGCTGTCGGCCAGCAGGCGGCGGCCGCGCACGTCGTCGGGACGGTCCTCAAGAATGTCGCGCAGCCGGCCAACCAGGTCGCGCAGGCGGGCGGTCTCCTCCGCGTCGGGCCCGGGTTGGGCCGGCGCCTCCGCGGGGGCGAGGTTGGCGAGGCGCTCCGCCTCCATCCGCTCGGCCTCCGCCTGGGAGGGGCGGGGCGGTTCGGCGGCGCGGATCTCGGCCAGGCGCTGGGCGAGCGGGCGGTCCGGCAGGCCGGGCGCCCCGATCAGCGCATAGGTCCCGAAGCCGCCGGCCACCAGCAGCGCGCCCAGCAGGACCGCCAGCGCGCGCGAGGCGCCGGCGGGCGCGGGGCCGGCCGGGGCGGCGGCCTCCGCCTCCGCCGCGGCGGCGAGCAGGCGGCGGGAGATCTCGGCCCGCGCGCCCTCCGCCTCCGCCTCCGGCAGCACGCCGCGGGCCACGTCGCGCTCCACCGCCCGAAGCTGGTCGCGGAACACCTGCAGGTCATGGGCGGCCCGCGGCGCGGCCGGGGCCCGGCCGGCCAGCAGCGGCCGCGCGAGCCAGGCGCCGCAGATCAGCGACAGCAGCAGGGCGACGAGCCAGAATTCCATGCGGGACGGGCTCCGGAGCGGGCGAACGGGCGAGCGAACGGGCGGGCGGGCGGGCGCGGAAACACGGATCCGGACTTAACCCCGCGCCGCCCCCGCGTCCACCGACGCCCGCGTGAGGCGCGAAGCCGCGGCAGGGCCGTTCAGAAGGGGACCGCGCCGATGCGGTGGAAGCGCGCTGTCGCGTTCGCATGACAGGACGGCGCATTCGCGCGCCCTTGCCGGGGCCGGTCCGGGCGATACGGTCGGGAAGCACGATCCCGCCCGCCTTCCCGCGATCAGGAGACCCGATCCATGACCCGCTACTCGGTCTTCGCGCTGGCCCGCAACGCGCTCAGCCATCATCAGGACTGGCAGCGCGCCTGGGCCTCGCCCGAGCCGAAGGCGGAATATGACGTCATCGTCGTCGGCGGCGGCGGCCATGGGCTGGCCACCGCCTATTACCTCGCGAAGAACCACGGCGTCCGCCGGGTGGCGGTGCTGGAGAAGGGCTGGCTGGGCGGCGGCAACACCGGGCGCAACACCACCATCATCCGGTCGAACTACCTGCGCGACCCCTCGGCGGCGATCTACGAGCTGGCCCGCGGGCTCTATGAGACCCTGAGCCAGGAGCTGAACTTCAACATCATGTTCAGCCCCCGCGGCGTGCTGATGCTGGCCCAGACCGAGCATGAGAAGCGGGCCTATGAACGCACCGCCCACGCCAACCGCGCCCAGGGGATCGAGACCGAGATGGTCGACGCGAAGCGCTGCGCGCAGATCGTGCCGATCCTCAACATCGACGGGCCGCGCTACCCGGTGCTGGGGGGGCTCTGGCAGGCCCGCGGCGGCACGGCGCGCCACGACGCGGTGGCCTGGGGCTATGCGCGGGGCGCGTCCGAGATGGGCGTCGACATCATCCAGAACTGCGAGGTCACCGGCATCGACCGCGACGCGACCGGCGTGACCGGCGTGCGGACCACCCGCGGCCCGATCCGCACGCGCAAGCTCTGCATCGTGGTCGCCGGCCATTCCGGCGTGCTGGCCGAGATGGCGGGCTTCCGCCTGCCGGTGGAATCGGTGGCGCTGCAGGCGCTGGTCTCCGAGCCGATCAAGCCGGTGATCGACTGCGTGGTGATGGCCAACACCGTTCACGGCTACATGAGCCAGTCCGACAAGGGCGAACTGGTCATCGGCGGCGGCGCGGACGGCTTCAACAACTACACCCAGCGCGGGTCCTTCCAGCATGTCGAAGAGACGGTGCGCGCGCTGATCGAGACGTTTCCAATCATCTCCCGCCTGCGGATGCTGCGGCAATGGGGGGGGATCGTGGACATGACCGGCGACCGCTCTCCGATCATCGGCGCGACGCCGGTGCCGGGGATCTGGGTCAATTGCGGCTGGGGCACCGGCGGGTTCAAGGCGATCCCCGGCTCGGGCTGGGCGACGGCGGCGATGGTGGCCAACGGCTCGGACCCGGTGGCCGGGCCTTTCGGGCTGGAGCGGTTCCGCGAGGGGCGGATGATCGACGAATCCGTCGCCGCGGCGGTGGCGCATTGATGGCCCGCGCCGCCCGCCATATTTCCGCCGCAGCCGGGGTATTCGCGCCGCATTCCTCGACGGCTTCGGGCGCCGCGCCATGTGTTCATGTCAACGACAGCGACAATGAACGCAAGGAGACGACGTCATGGCCGGCAACAACGGCAACGGTTCGAATTCGGTTCTGGCTTTCGTGGTCGGCGGCCTTCTCGTGGCCGTCGCCGGGCTCGGTTACATGGCCTATACGGGACAGGCGCCCTTCGGTTCGGACGAGCCCTCGGTCACCATCAAGCTGCCCGACGTGGACGTCAACAAGGACGGCTGACGCCTCCCTCTCCCGGTCCGGGGTCTCCCGGACCCGCCGGCGCGCCGCCCGCCCCCTTGGGCGCGGCGCGCCTTCCGGCGTTCGCGCCGCGCCCCGCTCCCGCTCCGCCCTGCCCGCCGCCTGCGCCGCGCGATCCGCGCCGCGGGCCGCTTTCTCGTGGCCGAAAGCCCTGCCATGCTGCTGCTGACCTGCCCGCATTGCGGCGTCTCCGCCGAGGAGACGGAGTTCCACCCCGGCGGCGAGGCGCATCTGAAGCGGTTCGGCCCCGGCGCCTCCGACGACGCCTTCGCGGGCTACCTGTTCGAGCGCGCCAATCCCAAAGGCGTGCATTTCGAGCGGTGGCGCCATGCCTTCGGCTGCGGGAAGTGGTTCCACGTCGCCCGCTGCACCGCGACGCTGGAGGTGTTCGGCGCCTATCCCGCCGACGTGACCGCGCCGCCCGAGGCGATCCTCGACCGCATCCGCGCCCGCCGCCCCGGCTGGACGCCCGCCGCCGGAACCGGGGGAGACGCCTGATGCCCCGCCGTCTGCCCGGCCGCGGCCGCCTGATCGACCGCGCCCGCCCTGTCCCGTTCCGCTGGAACGGCCGCGCCTTCACGGGGGTCGCGGGCGACACGCTCGCCTCCGCCCTGCTCGCCAACGGCGAGGCGCTGATGGGCCGCTCCTTCAAGTATCACCGGCCCCGCGGCGCGGTGGCGAGCGGGTTCGAGGAGCCCAACGCGCTGGCAGCCATCGGCGCCGGCGCCTCCGCCGCGCCCAACACCCGCGCCACCACCCAGCCGCTGGACGCGGGGCTGGAGGCGGCGAGCCAGAACCACTGGCCCTCGCTGGAGCTGGACGTGGGCGAGCTGAACGCCTTCGCCGCGCCGTTGTTCCCGGCGGGGTTCTACTACAAGACCTTCATCCACCCGCGCCGGGCCTGGAAACACCTGTTCGAACCGGTGATCCGCAACGCCGCCGGCCTCGGCCGCGCCCCCGAAGGTCCGGATCCGGACCGCTACGAATATTTCTACGCGACCTATGACGTGCTGGTGGCGGGCGGCGGGGTCTCCGGCCTCGCCGCGGCGCTGGCCGCCGCCGGCTCGGGCGCGCGGGTGCTGGTGGTGGAGCAGTCGGGCTGGTGGGGCGGGCGCGCGGCGACCGACGGCGTGATCGTGGACGGACGCCCGGCCGCGGACTGGGTGGCGGATGCGGTGGCGCGCCTGACCGACCTGCCCAACGCGACGCTGCGGCTCAACGCTCAGGCGGCGGGGGTCTACGACCACGGATATGCGCTGGTGTCGGAGCGGATCGCCCGCCCCGCCGCAGCCTCCGGCCTGCGCGAGCGGCTGTGGCGGGTGCGCGCCCGGCGCATCGTCACCGCCACCGGCGCCATCGAGCGGCCGCTGGCTTTCGCGGGCAACGACCGGCCGGGCGTGATGCTGGCCGGCGCGGTGCGCGACTACCTCGACCTCTGGGGCGTGGCCTGCGGGGATCGCACGGTGCTGGCCACCAACAACGACGACGGCTACCGCACGGCGCTGGCGCTGAAAGCGGCGGGGCTGGAGGTTCCGGCGGTGCTCGACGCCCGCGACGCGCCCTCGGGCCCGCTGGTGGAGGCGGCCCGCGCCGCGGGGATCCCCATCCGCGCCGGCATGGGCGTGATGCGCGCGCTGGGCCGGATGAAGGTGACGGGCGTCGAGATCGGCCGCGTCGACGGCGACGGCCGGGCCGAGGACCGGATCGACTGCGACTGCGTGGCCATGTCCGGCGGCTGGTCGCCGGTGGTCCACCTGTGGAGCCATTGCGGCGGCAAGCTGGTCTGGGACGAGGCCGACGCGATGTTCCGCCCCGATCCCGACCGCCCGCCGCTGGACGGCGCGGGCGAGGGCTTCGTGATCCCCGCCGGGACCGCCGCCGGCCGCCTGCGCGCGGCCGACGCCATGGACGACGCCCATGCCGCCGGCCTGCGCGCCGTGGACGGGACCGACGCCGCCCCCCCGGAGGCGGAGGCGGAGGCCGAGGGGCCGATGCGCCCGCTCTGGACCTCGCCGGCGAAAATGCCGCCGAAGCTCGCCGCCAAGGCCTTCCTCGACTTCCAGAACGACGTGAAGGTCGCCGACGTGCAGCTCGCCGCCCGCGAGGGCTACGAGAGCGTGGAGCACGCCAAGCGCTACACCACGCTGGGCATGGCCACCGACCAGGGCAAGACCTCCAACATCGCCGGGCTGGCGATCCTGGCCGAGGCCCGCGGCGCCGCGATCCCCGAGGTGGGGACGACCACCTTCCGCCCGCCCTACACGCCCCTGACGCTGGGCGCGCTGGCCGGCGAGGCGCGCGGGCCGCTGTTCAAGCCGACCCGCCGCACCGCCATGGACGGCTGGCACGACCGCCACGGCGCGCATTGGGAGCCGGTCGCCGACTGGCGGCGCCCCTACGCCTATCCCCGCGAGGGCGAAAGCGTGAAGGACGCCGTGACCCGGGAGATCGAGGCCGTGCGCGGCGGCGTCGGCATGATGGACGCCTCGACGCTCGGCAAGCTGCTGGTGAAGGGGCCGGACGCGGGGAAATTCCTCGACCTGCTCTACACCAACATGATGTCCACGCTGAAACCCGGCAAATGCCGCTACGGGCTGATGTGCACCGAGCAGGGCTTCCTGTTCGACGACGGGGTGACGGCGCGGCTTTCGGAGGACGCGTTTCTCGTCCACACCACCACCGGCGGCGCCGACCGGGTGCATGCCTGGATGGAGGAGTGGCTTCAGACCGAGTGGTGGGACCTCAAGGTCCATGTCGCCAACCTGACCGAGCAATACGCCCAGATCGCCGTCGCCGGGCCGAAGGCGCGCGACGTGCTGGAAAAGCTCGGCGGCATGGCGGTGGACGGGCAGGCGCTGCCCTTCCTCGGCTGGACCGAAGGCGCGCTGGCCGGGATCCCCGCGCGGGTCTACCGGATCAGCTTCTCGGGCGAGCTGAGCTTCGAGCTCGCCGTGTCCGCCGGTCGGGGGCTGGAGATGTGGGAGGCGGTGGCGAAGGCGGGGGCCGAATTCGGCATCACCCCTTACGGCACCGAGGCGATGCATGTGCTCCGCGCCGAAAAGGGTTTCATCATGATCGGCGACGAGACCGACGGGACCGTCACGCCGCTGGACCTCGGGCTCGGCTGGGCGGTGTCGAAGAAGAAGGCCGATTTCATCGGCAAGCGGGGCATGGAACGCTCCGACCTCACCCGCCCCGACCGACTGCGGCTGGTGGGGCTGGAGACGGAGGACCCGTCGGTGGTGATCCCCGACGGCGCCCATGCGCTGGAGGACCTGAAGGAGGACGGGCGCGCGCGCACCGCGGGCCACGTCACCTCCACCTACTGGTCGCCGACGCTCGGCCGCTCCATCGCCATGGCGCTGCTGGAACGCGGGCCGGAACGGATGGGCGAGACGGTGCGCATGTCCGACGGCGCCGGCGCGCCGATCCCGGCGAAGATCGTGTCGCCGGTGTTCTTCGATCCGGAGGGGGAGCGGCAGAATGGCTGAGACCTTGGTGCGCTGGGCGCGCGTGGCGGGCCGCGGCATGATCGGGCTGCGGCTGGACCTCGGCGACGCGGCCCTGACCGGGACGGTGCGCGAGGCCGCGGGCCTGGCGGTTCCCGCCCCCCGCCGGATCGAGGCCGAAGGCGACCGGCGGCTCGCCTGGATGAGCCCCGACGAGTTGCTGCTGTTCCTGCCCGTCGCGGAGGTTCCCGCGACGCTGGAGGCGCTGACCACGGGCTTCGGCGACCGCTTCGCGCTGGCCGTGGACCTGTCCGACGCCCGCGCCCTGTTCCGGCTGGAGGGCCCCGGCGCGCGCGAGGTTCTGGCCAAGGCCGCGCCCGTCGACCTGCACCCGGACGCCTTCGGGAAGGGCGATTTCCGCCGCACGCGGCTGGGGCAGGTCGCCGCGGCCTTCGGGCAGGTGGCCGAGGCTCCGGAGGCGTTCGAACTGGTCTGCTTCCGCTCGCTCGCCGCGCATATGACCGCCTGGCTGGAGACCGCCTCCGCCCCCGGAACCCTTCCGGGCGCGCTGGTCCGCGGCTGATCCGAACCCGCCTTCGCAACCGCAGCATCAACCAGCCGCCCCGAGGCGGCCGGTCGACTGTCGACGCACGGGATTCGGGATCGCGACCCCGCTCGCGGCCGACCTCCGATTCGGACAGCGATGGTTACTCATCGTAAAGTTTCACGACACGCATGACTTCGCGTTTTCAACATCTTGAATGAATTCAGGGCGCCGCTCAGCGCAGGACTTGGGCTGAGCCATGCGCTGAATGCAGAGCGGGTTTCGAAATTGATGCACTGCACAAAACCATCAGGAACCCCGATTATCTTCTCAACGGAACGAGACGAGCCGCCCCCGACGCGACCGCCGACCGACCCGGACAGGGCCTGACGAAAAGGCCGGACCACCCGGGACGACCGACGCGAGGCGCGAGGCGGCGATGAAGGAGACCTGACATGACCAACGACTATCGCATCGACATGGCCCGCATCGACCTCGAAGCCCGCCGCATGCGCGCCGAAACCCTGCGCCAGATCCTCGCCGGCATCCAGGCCCGCGTCCGCGGCCTGTTCGGCGCGGGCCACGGCGCCGCCGGCCGCGCCGCCTGAGGCGTTGCGATCGGCGCGCGCCTGCATAGATAGGCGCGCAGACGAGATTTCCCGGGGCGCAGGGGTCCTCCCTCCCCGCACGGCCCGGGAATGACGGATGGCGAAGGGTCCTCCCTCCCGACGTCGTCCGAATGACCGCCGACCGGCGCGCTCCTCCCTGGCGCCGGCGGCAGCGTCGAAAGCCCCGTTCGGTCCTCCCTCCGAACGGGGCGCTCATTCGAAACGACGGCGTCGGGTCCTCCCTCCCGGCTTCGTCGCAGAGACCGCCGCGACGCGCCTCCTCCCTGGCGCAGGCGGCCGGTCGCCCGCCTCGTCCGGCCCTCCCTCCGGACGGGGCTCCATACGGATGGCGACGTCGGGTCCTCCCTCCCGACGACGTCCGCAGGACCGCCGCGACGCGCCTCCTCCCTGGCGTATGCGGAAAGGTCTACCCGCCCCGCTCGGCCCTCCCTCCGAGCGGGGCTTTTTCATGTCCGGAAGGCGGGCCGAAGGTCGCAAGTCCGCCGCCTCCGTTGCGTCGCAGCATGATTTGCGCGTAAGGCACGGGGACGCCCGCGCCCGGGCCCGTCCGGGGCCGGGTCCCCCGCCCGGCGCCGGAGCGCGTCCGCGCCCGCCCCCCTTCCGCCCGCCGACCGCCGGAGGCCCCATGTTCGACCTTTCCGCCTATCGCGAGGAATGGCTGCGTAACCCGCGCGGAGACCTGCTGTCCGGCCTCGTCGTCGCGCTGGCGCTGATCCCCGAGGCCATCGCCTTTTCGATCATCGCGGGCGTGGACCCCAAGGTCGGGCTCTACGCCTCCTTCTCCATCGCGGTGCTGACCGCGCTGACCGGCGGGCGGCCGGGGATGATCTCGGCGGCCACGGCGGCGACGGCGGTGCTGATGGTGACGCTGGTGCGCGACCACGGGCTGCAATACCTGCTCGCCGCCACGGTGCTGGCAGGCGTGCTGCAGATCGGGGCGGGCTACGCGCGGCTGGGCGACCTGATGCGCTTCGTCTCGCGCTCGGTGATGACCGGCTTCGTCAACGCGCTCGCCATCCTGATCTTCATGGCGCAGCTGCCCGAGCTGATCGGCGTGCCCTGGCTGACCTATGTGATGGTCGCCGCCGGCCTCGCCATCATCTACCTGTTTCCCTACGTGACCAAGGCCGTGCCCTCGCCGCTGATCTGCATCCTGGTGTTGACCGCGGCGTCGCTGGCCTTCGGCTTCGACATCCGCACGGTCTCGGACATGGGCGCGCTGCCCGACAGCTTCCCCGTCTTCCTGCTGCCCGACATCCCGCTGACGCTGGAGACGCTGCAGATCATCCTGCCCTATTCGGCGGCGGTGGCGGCGGTGGGCCTGCTGGAAAGCCTGATGACCGCCTCGCTGGTCGACGACCTGACCGACACGCCGTCCGACAAGAACCGGGAATGCATCGGCCAGGGCATCGCCAATTTCTGCACCGGCTTCATCGGCGGCATGGCCGGCTGCGCCATGATCGGCCAGTCGATGATCAACGTGAAATCCGGCGGGCGCGGGCGGCTGAGCTGCTTCTTCGCCGGGATCATGCTGCTGTTCATGATCGTCATCCTGGGCGACTGGGTGGGGCGGATCCCGATGGCCGCGCTGGTGGCGATCATGATCATGGTCTCGGTCGGCACCTTCTCCTGGTCCTCGATCCGCGACCTGCGCACGCATCCGCGGTCCTCGTCGGTGGTGATGCTGGCCACCGTGATCTGCGTGGTCTGGACCCACAACCTCGCCATCGGGGTGCTGGTGGGCGTGCTTCTGTCGGGCATCTTCTTCGCCGCCAAGATCGCGCAGATCTTCGCCGTGCGCTCGGAGCTGTCGGCGGACGGGCGTCACCGGACCTATGTGGTGGAGGGGCAGGTGTTCTTCGCCTCCGCCGACCGCTTCGCCAAGGCCTTCGACTTCCGCGAGGCGCTGGACCGGGTCACCATCGACGTGAGCCGGGCGCATATCTGGGACATCTCCTCGGTGGCGGCGCTGGACATGATCGTGCTGAAGTTCCGGCGCGAAGGGGCGGAGGTCGACATCCTCGGCCTCAACGCCGCCTCCGAGACCATCGTCGACAAGCTGGCGATCCACGACAAGCCGGGCGCCATGGACGCGCTGTCGGGGCACTGAGCCCGGGGGGCGCGTCCGGGGGGCGTGACAAGCCAGGCCCGGTCGGCGCAGGCTGGCGGACGAGGCGAGAGGGGAAGAGCGATGAGCGGCAAACTGGTGGCCCTGGTCGACGGGTCGGAATACTCGGCCTCGGTCTGCGAACATGCGGCGTGGCTGGCGACGCGCTCCGGGCGCTCGGTGGAGCTGCTGCATGTCATCGGGCGGCGGTCGCCGGGCACGGCGGACCTCAGCGGGGCGCTGGCGCTGGGCGCGCGCACCTCGCTGCTGGAGGAGCTGGCGGAGCTCGACGCCCGCATGTCCAGGCTGGGCCAGGCGCGGGGGCGGGCGATCCTGGAGGACGCCGAGGCCATCCTGCGCAAGGCCGGCGTGACGGAAGTGACCACCCGCCTGCGCATCGGCGACCTGCTGGAGGAGGTGACGGAGGCCTGCGCCGCGCCCGGCGCGCCTGTGGACATGCTGGTGATAGGCAAGCGGGGCGAGGCGGCGGATTTCGCTTCCGGCCATCTCGGCTCGAACCTGGAGCGCGTGGCGCGCTCGGCCGACCGGCCGGTCTTCGTGGCGAGCCGGGCCTTCGGCGAGATCGGGAAGGTGCTGGTCGCCTTCGACGGCGGTCCGAGCTGCCTGAAGGCGGTGGACCACATGTCCCGCAGTCCCACCGCGCAGGGCCTCCGCTTCCGGCTGGTGCGCGCCGGCGCCGACACGGCGGAGGCGCGGCGCGGCCTCGAAGGCGCGCGCGCGATGCTGGCCGGCGCCGGGATCGAGGCGGAGACGGCGATGATCGAGGGCGCGCCCGCCGCCGCCGTCGCCGAGGAGGCGGAGCGCTGGGGCGCCGACCTGATGGTCATGGGCGCCTACGGCCATTCCCGCATCCGCGCCATGATCCTCGGCTCGACCACCGAGGAACTGCTCCGCGGCTGCCGGATCCCGGTGTTCCTGTTCCGCTGAAGCCCACGCCCCGGCGCCGATGACCTGCGGTCGAGGCCGCGCGGCGACCCGGACGAGCGCGGAAACCGGTCGCCCGCGCGGCCCGTCTCCGTTCCGCCAGGCCGCCCCGCCGCCAGACCCCGCCCCCCGCGCAAGCCCCCTGCGCAAGACTCGTGCGAAGCGCCTGTTCTCCGGAGCCGTCCGTCGCGGATGCCGGAAAGGGCGGCGCGGCGCGGGCGGTCAGGGATCGCGCAGCGACCGCGCGCAGCGCGGCTTGTCCTTGACCGCCCGCGCCGGGTCGCCCAGGCATCCCTTCGCGACGGGCGGGTCCGGAGAACAGGCGCGCCCTGTTCGCTGGAGAGTCCCGAGCCCCGCCCGCCCGCCGCACGCGACCCCGCGCCGTCCCGCGACGTCTCGGCCAGGCCCGCCCGGTTCCGCGCCGCGCGGGCGCCCGGTCCCCGCCCTCGTCCGGGCCGTCGCGCGGCTCAGCGGCGCTTCTGGCTCTTGCCCCGATAGGTCCGCGTGCCCGCCTTGCCGGCGGAGGAGCGGCCGCGGGATTTCGTCGCCTCCTCCACCGCGTCGTCGATCTCCGCCTGACGGGCCAGCGGGTCGTCGGCCACGGCGAGCTCCACCGCCTCCAGCCGCTTGACCTCGTCGCGCAGGCGGGCGGCCTCCTCGAACTCCAGGTTCTCGGCGGCCTTCATCATGTCCTTGCGCAGCGCCTCCAGATGGGCCTGCAGGTTGGCCCCCGCCTTCGGTCCCTTCTCGACCTGCGCGGTGATGCGGGCGGCGTCGGTGTCGCCCTTCCACACGCCCTCCAGCACATCCTCGATGTTCTTGCGGATCGTCTGGGGGGTGATCCCGTGCGCTTCGTTATAGGCCTTCTGCTTCTCGCGCCGCCGATCGGTCTCGCGCATCGCGCGCTCCATGGAGCCGGTGATGCGGTCGGCATACATGATCACCCGCCCGTCGGCGTTGCGCGCCGCGCGCCCGATGGTCTGGATCAGCGAGGTCTCGGAGCGCAGGAACCCCTCCTTGTCCGCATCCAGGATCGCCACCAGCGCGCATTCGGGGATGTCGAGCCCCTCGCGCAGCAGGTTGATGCCGATCAGCACATCGAAGGCCCCGAGGCGGAGGTCGCGCAGGATCTCGATCCGCTCGATCGTGTCGATGTCCGAATGCATGTAGCGCACGCGGATGCCCTGTTCGTGCATGTATTCGGTCAGGTCCTCGGCCATGCGCTTGGTCAGCGTGGTGCACAGCACCCGGCCGCCGGCCAGCGCCACCTTGCGGACCTCGTCCAGCAGGTCGTCGACCTGGGTCTCCACCGGCCGGATCTCCACCGGCGGGTCGATGAGGCCGGTGGGGCGGATCACCTGCTCGACGAAGACGCCGCCGGCCTGCTCCAGTTCCCAGGAGGACGGCGTGGCCGAGACGAAGACCGACTGCGGCCGCATCGCGTCCCATTCCTCGAACTTGAGCGGGCGGTTGTCCATGCAGGACGGCAGGCGGAAGCCGTGTTCGGCCAGCGTGAACTTGCGCCGGTAGTCGCCGCGATACATGCCGCCGAGCTGCGGGACGGTGACATGGCTCTCGTCGGCGAAGACGATGGCGTTGTCGGGAATGTATTCGAACAGCGTCGGCGGCGGCTCCCCCGGCCCGCGCCCGGTGAGATAGCGCGAATAGTTCTCGATGCCGTTGCAGACCCCGGTCGCCTCCAGCATCTCCAGGTCGTGATTGGTGCGCTGCTCCAGCCGCTGGGCCTCCAGCAGGCGCCCGTCGCCGATCAGCCGGTCCAAGGTCTGGCGAAGCTCCTCCCGGATGCCCTTCACCGCCTGCTGCATGGTGGGACGGGGGGTCACGTAGTGGCTGTTGGCGTAGATGCGGACCTTCTGGAGGTCGGCCATCCGCTCCCCGGTAAGCGGGTCGAATTCGACGATCGATTCGAGCTGGTCGCCGAAGAAGGAGAATCGCCAGGCGCGGTCCTCCAGATGCGCCGGCCAGACTTCGAGGGAATCGCCCCGGACCCGGAAGGCGCCGCGTGCGAAAGCGGCGTCGTTGCGGCGATATTGCTGCGCGGTCAGCTCGCGCATCACCTGTCTCAAATCGTAATCATTTCCCGAGACCAGATCCTGGGTCATCGCGCCGTAGGTCTCGACCGCGCCGATGCCGTAGATGCAGCTCACCGAGGCGACGATGATGACGTCGTCCCGCTCCAGCAGGGCGCGGGTGGCGGCGTGGCGCATCCGGTCGATCTGCTCGTTGATCTGGGATTCCTTGGCGATGTAGGTGTCCGATCGCGGCACATAGGCCTCGGGCTGGTAATAGTCGTAATACGATACGAAATACTCGACGGCATTGTTGGGAAAGAACCGCTTGAACTCGCCGTAAAGTTGCGCGGCCAGCGTCTTGTTCGGGGCGAGGATGATCGCCGGGCGCTGGGTCTGTTCGATGACCTTGGCCATGGTGAACGTCTTGCCGGTGCCGGTCGCGCCCAGCAGCACCTGGTCATGGTCGCCCGACGCGATGCCGGCCGACAGCTCCGCGATGGCCGTGGGCTGGTCTCCGGCGGCGGTGTAGTCGGTTTCCATGACCAGCCGCACCCCGCCTTCGAGCTTCTCGCGCCTGCGCGGCTCGGGGATGGTGACCAGCGAATCCACGGTCATGTCTTAACCCTCTCTTCACCGTTTTACGGGAGATTGACCTTGTCGGCGGGTTAATCAAGCTCGCAGCCGAAAATCGGAGGGTCTTTGAACGGACCACAGCGAAACACGCAAAGGTTGAGTTTCTTGTTGCCGACTCTCCCCTGCTCGATGTAGGGTCAAGTTGGAGCAACGAGAAAGATCGCCGGCCGGGCGCGGCACCACCCACCCCACCCCTCGCTCCCAAGCGTCTGGCCGGCGATCACCATTTTCGGACGGGCAAGTCCGAAGCGACGGCGCGCTGTTCGCGCATCGTCTGACGGCCAAGCCGTCAGGCCGGCCCCCGGGGAACGGGGCCGGCCTTTCTTTTGTTCGGTCAATGGCGGCTGCGGCGGGCCGGAGGCCGGACTGCGCCGGGACGGCTCGGGATCGGGCGGAGCTGCGCCCGGACGGCGGAGCGCTCGACGACGACTTCGTCCAGAAGGCGCGCGCAGGAGCGAAGCCATGCAGGGGCGAAGTCGACCGGGGCCGGAGGCGCGAAAGGTCGGCGGTGCGCGGGGACGGAGGCGCGCAGGGGCGGAGGCATGCAGGGGGCGGAGGCGAGGGGGGCGTGCGGGGCGGTGGATGCCTGCGCGCGAACCCGGGATGATTTCGGGCTCGGGCCGAACGGTCCGGTTCGACCTCCGCCGGGCGCGTCGTCGGTCAGGCGCGCAATCGCCCGGCCCCGCCCTGACGCGGCTTCGAACCCGCGCCAGGGCGGGGCTCTACGCGCGAGGAACCGCGACGCCCGGCGACCATCGACCTCGCCGTCGACCTCGCCGTCGGCGCTCGCCATGGGCGCGGATCCGTGACGGTCGCCGGTCGCGCGTCCCGCGCCTGCGCCGCCGTCACGCCTTCCCCTCCTCGCGAGGGGCGGCTCCGGCGGCGGCATGTCATCGTCACCTCGGGCGCAACACCGCGCGCGCTTCGGCCCGGTCCGCGGGCCCGCGCCTCGCGTCAGCCTCGGGCCAGTCGCCAGCGGCTACGGCTCGCGCCGCGCCGCCCCGGTCATGGCCTCGGCCGACGGCAGGGCCGCGCGGCGTTCGTCCGGACCCGTGGATCCGAGCCAAGCGCAGGGCGCGCGGCCCCCTGCCCGCCCCCCGCCTCAGGCGGCCTCGGCCGGGGCGACCGCGGCGAGGGCCTCTTCGATCAGCTCCGGCCCCGCCTCCGGGCGCGTCGAGGCCGAGGACAGCGTCTGCCGCCAGCGCCGCGCCCCCTTGCGGCCCGCGAAGAGCCCCAGCATCGGGCGCAGCACCCGGTGCAGCCGCTCGCCCCGGGCCATCGCCTCCTCGGCATAGTCGATCATGGCCCGGGCCGCGGCGTCGGGGGTGGCGTCCGGCCCCGCCTCGCCGAAGATGCGCCGGTCCGCGGCGGCGAGGATCGCGCCCGGGTCATGCCAGGCCGCGCGTCCGATCATCACCCCGTCCGCGCCTTGCGCGAGAAACGCCTCGGCCGCGTCCAGCGACGCGATCCCGCCATTCACCGCGATCTCCAGATCCGGGCGGCGCGCCTTCTGGGCCAGCGCCAGCGGATAATCCAGCGGCGGGATGTCCCGGTTCTCCTTGGGGCTCAGCCCCTGCAGCCAGGCCTTGCGGGCATGGATCGCGAAATGGCGGACGCCCGCGTCGGAGACCCGGTCGACGAACGCCGGCAACGCCTGCGAGGGCTCCTGGTCGTCCACCCCGATCCGGCATTTCACCGTGACCTCCGGCCCGCCTTCGGCGCGGCTCGCCGCCGCCATCGCCGCCACGCAGTCGGCGACCAGCCCGGGATCGCGCATCAGGCAGGCCCCGAAGGCGCCGGTCTGCACCTTGTCCGAGGGGCATCCGACATTGAGGTTGATCTCGACATAGGGATAGCCGCAGGCGACGCGCACCGCCTCGGCCAACGTCGCGGGGTCGGAGCCGCCGAGCTGCAGGGCCACCGCCCCCTCCCGCTCCGGCGAGAAATCCAGATGCCGCGCCGCATCGCCCCGGGTGATCGCCGAGGCCACGACCATCTCGGTGTAAAGCAGCGCCCGGCGGGACAGGAGCCGGTGCAGGACCCGACAATGACGGTCGGTCCAATCCATCATCGGGGCCACGGAAAGCTTTCTTGCGTTCGAAATCAACGACTTATCGGCCATGTTCGCCTTGCATTCCGCGCGCATCGCGCCGTGATTTTCCGTTATTTTTCAGCATTGCCCGGCGTTGTCGGATTTTCTAGCGTCCAAGGGACTACCGAATCCGGGCTTGGACTACCGATATGGGCACGATCGTCGAACGCCGGCGCGCAGATGGCTCCGCCGCCTTCCGCGCGCAGATCGTCATAAAGGACAAGGGCCGGATCGTCCACCAAGAGGCGCGGACCTTCGATCGCCGCACGACCGCGAAAGCCTGGATGGACAAGAGAGAGAAGGAGCTCCGCGCCCCGGGCGGCCTCAAGTCCGCCCGCATCAAGGGCAAGACGGTCGGCGACGCGATCGACAAGTATCTCGCCGAGAACCGCCGCGGGATCGGCAAGACCAAGGCGCAGGTGCTGGAAGCGATCAAGGGATTCAGCCTGGCGGAGATGGCCTGCGAGGACGTCGCCAGCGACGATCTTGTCGACTTCGCGCGCGCGCTCGCCGACGGCCGCGGCCCCTCGACGGTCCTGAACTACCTATCTCACCTGTCGGCCATCTTCGCCGTCGCTCGTCCAGCCTGGGGGATGCCGCTGGACCGCGAAGCGATGCGGGACGCGATGGCGGTCTGCAAGCGTCTCGGGCTGACCGCGAAGAGTCGGTCGCGAGACCGCCGCCCCACACGCGACGAGATGGACCGGCTGATGGCGCATTTCGAGGACCGCTGGCGCCGGGGTCGGAGCCTGCCCATGCACCAGGTCGTCGCCTTCGCCCTGTTCTCGACCCGCCGCCAGTCGGAGATTCTGTCGATCCGCTGGGACGACCTCGAGGCCGAGCACGGCCGCGTGCTGGTGCGGGACATGAAGCACCCCGGCGAGAAGGCCGGCAACGACACCTGGTGCGAGCTGCCGGCCGAGGCCCTGCGCATTATCCAGGCGCGGCCGCGCAAGCCCGACGAGTCGCGGATCTTCCCCTACTCGACCGATGCCGTCAGCGCCGCGTTCACCCGGGCATGCAAGCTGCTCGAGATCGACGACCTGCACTTTCACGACCTGCGGCACGAAGGGGTGAGCCGGCTGTTCGAGATGGGGCGGACGATCCCCCAGGCCGCCAGCGTGTCAGGCCACCGGAGCTGGCAGAGCCTCCAGCGCTATTCGCATGTGCGGGCTACAGGGGACCGTTGGGAAGGATGGGCGTGGGCGACAACAACAGGCGATGCGCCCTCCGCCCCCCACTCCTAGCGGGAAAACGCGGATACCCACATCATGTTGCGAAAACCTCGAACGAGGGCGATGGGCGATTCGCGGAATCTGCGGCCGCAACGGCCCAGTCAAGCGCATCACGCATCAATGCGTTAGGACCGTCGTAGGTTCGAACCCCCGCCCATACCAAAGCAATTTCAACAACTTAGATGCGGACCCGGACTCGCCCCCCGTCAGACACGGGAAGGCACTTCAGCAACTTTTTTCATTTACAGATCAATGGTTTGCAAAATGTCAATGGGAAGATTCCCGGCGCCCCCGTAGCACGGGCCTTCCCTAGTATGCTCGCCCCGCTGTATCCTAGCGGTATTGGACCTGCATTAGGCCAGACAGACACACCCGCACCAATTGCGGGAGCCTTGCCGGGCGGTGTTCTTTCGAAGCCGAGCGGGACACTGCACACCAACTTGCGGAGGCACCATGTCCAAGATCCCGAAAAGCCTTAAGCCCCAGCTGGAGCTTCGCGACCGGCTGAACGATGAGATTGCTCGCCTTCAGGCGCGCCTCGAAGGCGTGGAGATGGCCATTCGCGCCGTGACAGGCGAGGGAGGCGCCTCCGTCAGCGCCCGGCGCACGCCGCGCTCGAGTATCAAAACGCGAGTGCTCGATATGCTGGAAGAGGTCGGCGCCACCGGCCTGACGGCGAACACCGTGGTCGATGTCGCCTACAAGCGCGACGGCGAACGGATCGAAAAAACGTCAGTCTCCAGCCAGCTTAGCCGCCTAAAGAGCCAGGACGTGATCGTCCTTGAAGACTCAGTCTACAAGCTGACGAAGTTTGCGAAATCGAAGGAGGCGCAGCCGCCAGCAGAAAAGTCTGCGGAGGTGCACACCTTCAAGCCCGTTTCGGGTGTGTTCGGATGACCTGATCACGCTGCGAAGCCGCCTCTCGTGTCCTGTAAGCCTGGAAAGCGCAGACACGAGAGGCGGTCACCGTCCATATAGGAGACCCCTATGGACAACTCGACCCTCGGGGGCATGCCCCCCGAAGACACGGAAGATTTCATCTTCCGCTCGTCGATCCGCACCCGTAACGGGAAGCGGATCTACGCTCGGCACTACGGCCTGACTGCGTTCCGGATTCGCATCCGGAAGAAGCCGCCGCCGAAGCAGCCGAAGTTGCCCGGCTTCGAGTGAGCCAAGCAGGGACTGGGGCGGGCGATCGCTCGCCCCAGCACCACAAGCGACAGACACAGAGTGGTTTCCCACCGCCTTGCCGGGACGTAACTGCCAACTTGCTGATTCGGTTTTCTCATAAGTCGCAATCGCGGGGAAGGCGACTTTGCAGCGCTGCGAAGTGCACAGCACACAGTCCACGGCGTAGAGCGCACCCCCACTCAATGCGCCGCCATCAACTGAGTGCTTCGCGCTCAACGGCTCAAGGCCACGAGAAGAACGAGCACCCTTCATGGAAACTGCCTTCACTGCAGAAGACAGGTCATGCTGATCAAGCCCTACCCCATCGTGATCCACGGCGGCGAGGACAGCGCGTTCGGCGCCGTGTTCCCGGACTTCCCCGACTGCACCATCGGCGCGACAGTCGAGGAAGCCGTCGTCCATGCGAGCGAAGCCCTCGATGCCGCTTTCGAAGCTATGCTCGAAGACGGCGAGGATGCCCCCACGCCGACGCCGGTCGCCGAGAACGCCGCCGACATGCGAGCCGGCGCCGAACGCATCGCCTTCGCGCCCGAGTTGCTCCCTGGTCGGTCCAAGCAGATCTCCGTCACGCTTCCCGAAGACCCGCTCGAGCGCATCGACGCGGTCGCGAGCAATCGAAGCCGCTTCCTCGCCGAGGCGGCGTCGGCGGCTCTCCGGAGCGCCTGAAACGCCACAGGGCCGCGCCCCCTTTGGAGCGCGGCCCTGTGGCCTACCTTCACCGCGATGGCAGCTACCTGGATGATCTCCCGCGCGTTTTTAGCGCTGACAATGCGGGAGTCATGCATGCACTCATCCGGCATCGCCTCCCCCACCTGGACGCCCACCTAGCCCATTTACGATTGAAGCCATGGCTCGACCTATCCAGCTGGCGTCAGACCATTGCCCAGTGAGAATCGCCCTCACCAAGACGGTAATGATCAATAGCGCCACGATAAATATGAGTGACGGGATCACTCCCAGCAAAACTATGGCCGCGCCAACCGTAACAATTGCAACTGTAGTGATTACGGCAGCAACAATTAATCCCAGTCGAAAGCTGGCATGATCTCGCTTATCAGCCTCGTCTTTCTGGTCGACAACGCGTTTAGCAAGATCTGGGTCTACCTCCGCCAGATCCTTTAGAGCACGTATGTCGCTCTCATTGTAGTTAATGTTCCCGACAGAAAGGTAGCGCGATGTTCCCTCGCGAGCACCTTGCCCATTCGCACCTCCCGGAGAAGCAGGAACGCCGCCGGTCACTTCTTCGTATTTTTCGCTAGCGAGTAGCCGCCAGATTTGACCTTACCCTCAGCGGCCTTGCCCGCTTCGCGAGCGCCCGCTCCCTTGCCTGACTGGCACTCTTTAACAAGCGCGATGGCAGCATCACGAAGCGGTCGCAGTGTCAGTGCCTCATTGACGCCCCGGCGAAAGGCGTCCTGATTGATCTTGACAACGACAGACATACGCGAGTCCCCTGATTAGGTATTGAGTCGACGCTGCGGCAACAGCGGCTCGATCAGCCTGATATGGCATTCAGATCAGCGCCAGCCCCCACGTCAAGCGCCAACCAAACCTGCCCTCGTCCTCACATTGGACGAATATAGCATATAGTGGATTAACACGGCGCTTTCCACCGGACTCCGCTGGAAGCGACAACACGGCATCGGCCTCCAAAGAATGCGAGCGCACCGGCGGATTGCCTCACCAAGATAGTGGCAATGAGGCTAGTCCCAAGCCTAGCCCTCGCGCTCGGCCGCAAATGCGATCGGACCGGCGCACCACCAGGTCACCAGGTGGCCGCCGGAATCGTCGGTCCGCACCTGCCGGCCGAAGCGCCAAAGTCTCGGGTCGAGGCAGGCCGCAGCGATGAACCACATGGGACGCCCCTCCCTACCTGGGCCGAAGGAAGCGGAGGCCGCGCCGCACCAGCGCGGCGACGCCGATGAGCCAAGGCCACGCGACAGCCGCGAGCACGGCCAAGCTCCACGCGGCCCCGAGTTCAGTTCCGTTGATCGTCAGCATATCGCCGCTCCCCCTTGCTCCCCTTGAGCTGCGCGCCGGACAGGTCCAGCGTTCCCGGCGCCTTGGTCGCCCCGCCCGCATCCGCGTTCTTCGCCCGCGCCACGTTCAGCGCCAGCAGGTTCACCAGCTTGAGCGCGGCGTTGATCAGCCGGTCATCCGACTTGGAAGGCGTCAGCGTCGCGATGGCCGCCGCCGCGGTGATGAGCAGCGCCAGGGCGTTCAGCCACGCCGGGAGCGCGTCGATGATGGTGGTGAGGGTGTCCATGCGGGTCTCCTTCTCAGGCTGCGCCCATCGCGGCCCATGCCGCCTGCAGGGCGATGAACGTCTCGCGGGTAATCTCGGGGCCGAGGCGGCTGTCGGCGCAGCGGGCGACGAACCGCTCGAGCGCGCCCCGGGTCATGGGGCCGGCGATGCCGTCGGCCGGGCCCGGCTCGTCGCCGAGGCGCTGCAGGACGAGCTGCGCCTCGCGCACGGTGTCGACGTCGCCGACGATGCCGCCGGCCATGGCGGGGGCGCCGGGCTCGGAGC
>JAYZWL010000100.1:0-3655 GCA_036154955.1 Pseudomonadota bacterium
GCTCGCCCCTGCGGCGCAGGCGCCGGCGGCGCTGCCCGACGCCGCGCCCAGCCCGGAACCCGACGCCGCCGCGCCGGCGGGAACCGCGCCCGCCACGCCCCCGCCCGCGGACCTCGCCGCGGCGCCCGAACCGGCGGCGACGGCGGAGGCGGCGGGCTTCCCCCCGCCCGAAGCGGGCCTGCAGGTGTCGCGGCCCAATCCCCGCCGCGGGGCGCAGGCCGCCACGCCCGTCGCCGCCGCGCCAGCGGCCGCCCCGGCCGCCCCGCAGGCGGAGGCGCCGGAACCGGCCCTGCGCGCCGCGGCGCTGGAGCCGGCGGAACCGCTGGTCCTGCCCCGGCCGCGGCCGGCGAAGATCCCGCCCCGGCCCAAGGCGGCGGCGCCGGCCACCTCGCTGCGCCCCGCCCCCGCGATCCAGGCCCGGGCCCCCGGGGTCGGAGCGGTGCGCCCCGGCTCCGACCCCAGACCCGCGGGCGGGGCGGAGCGCGGGCGGCTGGTGGCGGGGAACCTCACGCTGCTGGGCGTCTACGGCTCCGCCGCCTCGCCCCGGGCGCTTTTGCTGTTGCCCGACGGGCGGGTGCAGCGAGCCGGGGTCGGCGACCAGGCGGCGGGCTGGAAGGTCACGTCGATTTCCGCCGACGGGGTGCGGGTCCTGTCCGACGGCACCACGGCGACGCTGAAGCTGCCCTGACGCAGGCGAGCCTCGGGCCCGCCGGGTCGAAAGTCAGCGGCTCCCCCGCCCCTGGCCCTCGCCCCCCTGCCCCTCGCCCTGCGCCTGCCCCGCCCGCCAGGCGGCCCAGGCCTCCGGCGTGTCGAGGTCGAGCCGCGCGGCCCGGCCCGGCGTGGGGACCAGGGCCACGAAATCGGCGTTGGCGCGCAGCACGTCCCGCGCCCCGTCGTCGCCGCTGAGCCGCGACAGGCTTTCGAAAAAGCGCCGGCCGAACAGCACCGGATGACCCGGCCGCCCGGCCTCGTCCGCGGCCCGGGCGATGGCGTGGCCGCGGGCCGGGTCGAAGGCGGCGATCACCGCGTCCACGTGGGCGGCCCCGACCTCCGGCATGTCGGCCAGCGCCAGCAGGGCCGCGTCCGCGTCGGGCCGCGCGGCGGCGAGCCCGGCGCGGATCGAGGCGGCCATGCCCTCCGCCGCCTGCGGGTTCTCCACGATGCGCAGGGCGAGCCCCTCCAGCGCCTTGCGCCTCGCGGCGTCGCCGGGGCGCAGGACGGCGATGACCTCGGCCGCGTCGCTGTCGATCAGGGCGCGGGCGGCGCGGCGCAGGATCGGCTCGCCGCCCACCTCCTCCATCAGCTTGTCGGCGCCCTCCATGCGCGAGGACGCGCCCGCCGCCAGCAGCAGCGCCGCGACCACCGGGCGTTCCGAGGCGCCGGCCCCGCCGGAGCGGGGCTGCGGGCGGGACGGGATCTCCTTCAGCAGGCCGCCGACGCCCATGCCGGCGATCTCGGCCCCCGTCACCTCCAGCCCGCAGGCGAGACGCTCCAGGATCCAGTCCGAGCCCGACAGCGCCGGGGAGCGCGCGGAGCCCGGCAGTCCCAGCACCTTCCGCCCGCCCAGATCGGCGAGGAAGGTGAGGTTGCCCGGATCCACCGGCATCCCGAAGCGGATCATCCGCCCCCCCGCCGCGACCACCGCCGCCGGCGCCGCGTCGCGGGGGTCGGAGGGGGCCGAGCCGCCGAGGATCAGCACCAGGTCGCCGGTGGCGGCGCGCAGGGCATCGGCGATGTCCTCGACCCGGTGGGCGCAGCGCGCCTCGTCCGCCGCGCTCATCCCCAGCCCCGCGAGCCGGGCGCGCAGCGCCTCCGACCCCTTGTCGAGCAGGCTGGGCTTGAGTCCCGGCACCGTGGTCAGCACCAGGCTCGCCCGGCGCAGGCGCACCGGGTGGCAGCGCAGCGCCTCGCCCCGGCGCAGGATGGCGGCGGCCTCCGCCACCGCGGCGCGAGGGACGGCGTAGGGGATGATCTTGACCGTCGCCGCCATCTGGCGCGGATGCAGGCGGGCGTGGTCGGGGAGGGTGGCGAGCGTGATCGCCTCGTCCACCCCGTTGGCCGCGTCGATCAGGTCGCGGTTCACCCGCAGAAGGCCGGTGTTGAGCGCCAGCAGGTTGACCCGCCCGGTGAACGGCGCCGACAGGCTCGCCCCCAGCGCCAGCGGGTCGGGGGCGAGCGCCGCGCCCAGCGCCGCCGCCGCCTCGTCCTCGGTCATGTCGTCGGGTTCGAGCCGCGCCGCGGTCACCTCCGCCCAGCCGGCCCCGCGCAGGGCGGCGAGGTCGTCGGCGGCGAGCCGCGAGCCCTTCTTCAGCCGCCGGCCCCCCGCGGTCAGGGAATGGGCGAGGATGGCCCCTTCGGCCTCGGCGAGGGGAAGGGGCCCGAACCTCATGCGGCGGCGTCCTGGCGGGGCGCGGCGCCCTGGTGAGATTCGGGGGGCCGGGTTTCCGGCCGTCGCAGCCGCTCGGTCAGCTGGGCGAGGGCGGAAATCGCGATCTCCGCCGGGGTGGCGGAGCCGATATCGGCGCCCAGCGGGCTGTCGATGCGTCCGATCTCGTCCTCCGAGAACCCGGCCTCCTGCAACCGCGCCACCCGCTTGGCATGGGTCTTCTTCGAGCCGAGGCAGCCCAGGTAGAAGGCGGGGGAGCGGATCGCCCGGCGGATCGCCGGATCGTCCAGCTTGGGGTCGTGGGTCAGGGTGATGACCGCGGTGCGGGCGTCGAGACCCAGCGCGTCCAGCGCCTCGTCCGGCCAGTCGTGCAGGATGGTCTCGCCCGGGAAGCGGGCGGCGGAGCCGAAGGCGTCGCGCGGATCGACCAGCGAGGCGTCGTAGCCGGCGAGCCGGGCCATGGGCATCAGCGCCTGGGCGATATGCACCGCGCCGACCACGATCAGGCGCAGGGGCGGGTTGTGGACGCCGAGGAACACGGCGCCGGCCTCGGTCATCTCGAAGCCGGACTTGTCGGTGGCGAGCCGCTGGGCCACGGCTGCGGCCAGCGGATCGGGGGCGCCGGCGGCGATGATCCGCCGCTCCCACGTGGCGGTGTCGACGGCGTAGACCGCGGCCTCCCGCCCGGCGCGGGCGTCGACGAGCGTTTTCAGAAGGGCGGAGGTCGGGCCCTTCCCGACATCGATCGGCTCCACCATGATGCGGATGGTCCCGCCGCAGGCGAGGCCGACGGCGAAGGCCTCGTCATCCGACACGCCGTATTCGAGGATGCGGCATTCGCCGTCCTCCAGCGCGTCCAGCGCCTCCACGATCACCGCGCCCTCGACGCAGCCGCCGGAGACGGAGCCCATGATCTCGCCGGCGCCGGAGATCACCAGCTGGCTGCCCGTGGGGCGGGGGGCGGAGCCCCAGGTCTGGACGACGGTGGCGAGCGCGGCGCGCTTGCCTTCGGCGATCCAGCCGAGCGCGATTTCGGGGATGCGGTCGTGATCTGCGACGGACATGGGGGCCTCCCTCGGTCGGGTGCGTGTCCCCGTTACATAAGACCGGCAGGGGGCCGCGCGCCAGTGCGCCGTTGGGAGAATGCGCGCAGGAAGGCGGACGGGGGCGCCGGCGGGGGCGGGCCGGGCGAGTGTCGCGCGCCCCGGGCTCGACCCGGGGCCTCGCGCGGGTCGCCAGCGTCGCGAGGCCCCGGGTCAAGCCCGGGGC
>JAYZWL010000101.1:0-20187 GCA_036154955.1 Pseudomonadota bacterium
CCCGCCGCCGCCCTCGCCGCGGCCGAGGCCGGGCGCGGCGCCCGCGCCCGCTTCGCCGCCGCCGCCCTGCGCGCCCTGCATCGCGACGGGCTGTCGGAGGCCCATGCCCGCGAAGCCGCCGCGCGCGAGGGGCGCGAGACCCTGCACGCGGTCCAGTCCGGCTCCCGCGCGCTGGAGCTGATCGCCACCGTATCGCCGCTGCTGGGCCTGCTGGGCACCGTGCTCGGCATGATCGAGGCGTTCCGCCAGCTGCAGGAGGCCGGCGGCGGCGCCGACCCCTCCATCCTCGCCGGCGGCATCTGGGAGGCGCTGCTGACCACGGCCATGGGCATGGCGGTGGCGATCCCGGTGACCGCCGCGCTCAGCGCCTTCGACGCGGCCGCCGACCGGCTGCGGCATGACCTGGAGGCGCTGGGCTCCGGCATCTTCGCCCGCCCCGCCGCGCCGACCCCGCCGCAGGCCGAAGCGGCGCTGGCCCCGGCCGCGCCGGCCCGCGCGCCCGCCGCGGACGCGCCCGAAGCCTGGCGGGCCGCCTGAGCGATGACGCTGCTCGCCGCGCCCCCTCCGCCGCGCCGCCGCATCGGGCTGACCCCGATGATCGACGTGGTGTTCCTGCTGCTGGTGTTCTTCATGCTCGCCTCCCGCTTCGGGACCGAGGGCGCGATCCCCGTCGCCGCCTCCGGGGCCGGGGGCGGCGGTTACCAGGGCGCCCCGCGGCTGGTGGAGGCGCTGCCCGACGGCTTCCGGCTGAACGGCGTGGTCCTGACGCCGGAGGCGCTGACCGCCCGGCTCGCCGCCCTGCTGCCCGGGCCCGAGGCGGTGGTGGTGGTGCGCGCCCGCGGCGGCGCCGACCTTCAGCGGCTGACCGAGGCGATGGACCTGGTCCGCGCCGCCGGCGCCCGGCGCATCGCGCTGGCCGAATAGGGGAGAGGTCGCGATGGACCTGGGCCCGCCGCCGCGCCGCTCCACCGGGGAACCGGTGGTCGCCATGATCAACGTGGTGTTCCTGCTGCTGTGCTTCTTCATGATGACCGCGACGCTGACCACGCCGTCGCCCTTCGAGGTCTCGCCCCCCGCCTCCGCCTCCGCCGATCGGGCGGCGCGGGAGGCGGCGCGCGCGCCGCTGCATGTGGGCGCGCAGGGCCAGCTGGCCTGGAACGGCGTCGGCGGGGACGCGGCGCTGGACGCGCTGGCCCGGGCGCGCCGGGCCGTCGGCCCCGGCCTGCCGCGGCTGGAGATCCGGGCCGACGCCGGGCTCGACGGCGCGCGGCTCGCCGCCCTGCTGGCCCGGCTCAGGGCGCTGGGGGTGGATGAGGCGCGGCTCGCGCTGAGGCGGGCCGAATGAGCGGGATGCGCGGAGGCCGGACCGGACGGCGCGCGACCGAGCTCGTGGTCTTCGCCGCCCTGTCGCTTGGCCTGCACGGCGCCGGCGCGGCGCTGGCGGTGCTGGGGCCGGAAAGCGGCGGCGGCGGCGCGGCTTCGGGCGGGGGCGGCGGCGGCGGATCGGGCGCGGCGGGCGAGATCGCGGCGCCCTCCGCCGACCTCGCCGCGCTGATCGAGGCCTGGGACACCCCGCCCGACGCGGCCGAGCCCGACGCCCCGACCCCGCCCGCCCCCGCCGCCCCGCCCGAGACGCTGGCCATGCGCAGCCCGGAAGCCGCGCCCGTCACGCCGCCCGACGCGCCCGCGACGCCGGAGACGCCGGCGGAAGCCGCGCCCGTCCCCGACGCCCCGCGGCCGGAGGCTGCGCCCCCGCGCGCGCCCAGCCCGGCGCCGTCCTTCGACCTCGCCGCGCCGGTTCCCCCGCCGAAACCGGAGCCGGAACCCGAGCCCGAGCCCGAGGCCCAGCCCGACCCTCCGCAGGACACCGCCGCCGCCCCCGCGGCCGCGACCCCGCCGGCGCGCCGCCCGCCGCCGCCCGCGGCGAAGCCCGCGCGGGAGCCGGAGCCGGAGCGACAGGTCGCGAAGGCGCCCGCGCCCGCCGCGAAACCGTCTCCGAAACCTGCCGAAAAGCCTGCCCGCCAGGCCGCGGCCGCCCCGGCCAGCGCCGGCGGCGACGGACGCCCGCCCGGGGCCGCGGGCGCGCCCGACGGCGGCGCCGGGACCGCCGGCTCGGCCACGCAGGGCGACGGCGCCTCGCAGGACGCGGGGCTGCGCCGGTCGCTGATCCTCGAATGGGGCGCCCGCATCCGGGCGGAGATCGAGCGGCGCAAGGCCTATCCTTCCGTCGCCCGCCGCCGCGGGGTGGAGGGCGTGGCCCGCATCGCCCTGACGGTGGAGCGGGACGGCCGCCTTTCCGCCGCGCGGGTCGACGGCGGCTCCGGCGCCGCGGCGCTGGACGACGCGGCGCTGGCGGCGGTGCAGGCCGTGGGCCGGTTCCCCGGCGCGCCCGAGGCGCTGGCCGGCCCCCGCTTCGCCTTCGTCATCCCGGTCAGCTTCCGCCTGCGCTGACAGCCGCGCAGGCCGCGACTCGCGCGCCCGCGCCCGCGGCGCCTCCCTCCTCGCCGTCATATCCGGGCGCCCCGGGCTTGACCCTGGGCCTCGCGACGCCCGTCGCCCCGCGTGGACGCGGATGGGGAGACGCCCCCTTACCCCAAAAAGCAAAACGCGCGGGCCCCGGAAGGCCCGCGCGTCGCGATGGTCGGGGAGGCGGCGGGCCGGCGCGCGCCGACCCCTGGCGCCCGAAGGCCGCTCAGATGAAGTCGAAGTCGTTGGCGCCGAGGCTGTCCAGGTCGGTGTCCAGCAGCCGCACCAGGCCCGCGTCGGTGTTGATCACCACGTCGTCGCCGCGCTGGCGGGCGACCTCCATCACCGCGTCGAAATCGGCAACGTCGTTCGACGAGAAGGCCAGCACGTCGCGCCCCGTGCCGAAGTCGGTGACGGTGTCCCGGCCATACTTGCCGGTGAACTGGAAGGTGTCGGCGCCCTTGCCGCCGGTCAGCTCGTCCTTGCCGCGGCCGCCGACCAGCAGGTCCGCGCCGCCGCCGCCGTTCAGCACGTCGGCCTTGGCGTTGCCGTAGAGCTCATCGGCGCCGCGATTGCCGTTCAGCACGTCCGCGCCGCCGCCGCCCCGCAGCATGTCCGCGCCCCTGGCGCCGACCAGCACGTCCGCCTGGCCGCCGCCAACGAACACATCGTCGCCGGCCGCGCCCTTGAACTCGATCGAGTCCGCCTCGACCAGTCCGCGCAGGGTGCTGGTGGGGCCCTCGACGCCGTCGGAATTGCGCATCAGGTCGACCAGCAGGGCGCGCACCTCGGTCCCGTCGGTCATCTCCTCGGAGAACGCGAAGGAGAAGTCGAGCGACGCGAAGCTCAGCGCGCCGGTGTCGGGGTCCTGCGAGCCGCCGGTCCCGAACTCCACGCCCGTCGCCGTGCCGCCCAGGGTGTGGGTGGCCATGTCGTATTCCAGCCCGCCGCGCACGGCGAAGGCCTGGTCGCCCTCGACGGCGACGTCGGTGATGGCGGAGACGCCGCCCATGTAGTCGCCCGAGATCCCCTGGGAGAAGGCGCCGAAGCCCGACAGCGCGAACTCGGCGTCGAAGGCGTCCAGATAGGCCTGGAGGTCGGTGGCGGTCGCGGAATGGGCGGTGATGATCGTGGTCATGGGTCCTCCGGCCGGCGGTGGCCGGCGCAAGTGTCTCGCGGCCGGCGGTGGCCGGCGCAGGGGGCCGGACGGGCGACGGGCGCGCGCGTTCGGGTCATCGGATGGGAGTGGGCGGGCGGTCGGCCGGAGGCTCCCGGCGCGGAAAGTCCGCGGGCTGGGCTCCGGCTTCGCCCGGCTCCGCCCCTGGCGCGGGCGCGGAGAAAGGGGCGGCGCGGCGCGCCTGGCGACCCGCACCTAATGAAATCCAAGTTAAACTGTCAACTAATTCCCTGCGGAAGCCGCGGCGCCGGTTGACCGTCCCGGAAAAGCGGGGGAAAAGCGAGGCGCGGGCCCGCTCGGGGCCCGAGACATCCACCCATCCCCGCGCCGCGCGGACCTTCCGCGCGCGTCCCCGGACAGGCAGACGACGCGATCCCGGGGGACCCGATGGCTGGACCGAGACTTGCGGCGATTCTCGCCGCCGCCCTTCACACGACCGGCGCGCTGGCGCAGGCGGACGCGCCTGCTTCGGCCGTCCAGACCCCGCCGGAAGCCGCGCTCGCGCCGCTGGAGCTGACCCCCATCGCCGTCGCCGGCGACGCCGAGGATCCCGACGCCCCCCGCTCCGCCGAGACGGTGGGGGTCGATCGCATCCGCCGCGCCGGGCCCCGCGGCGCCACCGGCCTGCTGGACGAGGTGGCGGGCGCCGACGTGGTGCAGGACCCCACCAATCCCGGCATCGCCGTGAACGTGCGCGGGCTGCAGAGCCGCGGCCGCGTCACCACCATGATCGACGGCGCCCGCCAGAATTTCCAGCAGGCCGGGCACGGCACGTCGGCGCTGGCCTATGTCGACCCGAACCTGCTGCGGGAGGTGGCGCTCGACAAATCGGTCTCCGCCGAGGTCGGGGGCGCCGGCGCGCTGGCCGGCGCGGTCAATTTCCGCACGCTCGACCCCGACGACCTGCTCGCCCCCGGCGCGGACTGGGGCGCGGAGGGCTCGGCGGGGACCGGCGACAACGGCGCCTATTTCGACGGGATGGGCGCGCTGGCCTTCCGGCCGACGGAGCGGGTCTCGGGCCTTCTCGCCTACAGCCGCCACCGGCTCGGCGCCTATGACGTGGGCGAGGCGGGCGTGGTGCGCCAGTCGCCGACGCGGGTCTACGACGCCGACAGCTCCGTCGCCTTCGCGGGCTCCACCACCCGCTCGGCGCTCGCCAAGCTGGTGGTCGAGCCGACGCCCGACACCGCGCTGACCTTGTCCTACCTGGACTACAAGGCGGATTTCGAGACCAGCTCCACCGGGGTCGTCGATACGCAGGAGACCGCCTCGCGCACCGCCGCCGCCCGCTTCGACTGGACGCCCGCCGGCGCCGGGCACGAACTGGAGGCGCTGGCCTGGTGGAACGGCGTGACCAACGCCCAGATCCGCCCGGCCCGCACCTCCTATGACGGCTTCGCGGTGGACTACGGGCTGGACACCTTCGGCGGCTCGGTCACCGAGCGGATGAAGATCGCCACGCCGCTCGGCGGGCTCGACCTGTCCTTCGGGCTGGAGGGGTTCTCCGACGCCACCACCACCGTCGCCCTGGCCGAAACCGCAAGCGACGACCCGGACGGGGTGTGGTTCTCCGGCGCCAATCCCGAGGGTGACCGGCAGGTCGGCGGCGCCTTCGCGCGCGCCACGCTCGCGCCCGCCGACTGGCTGCGCCTGCGCGCCGGGCTGCGCGCCGACGCCTACGCGCTGTCGGGCACGGCCAGCGTCCATGACGGGACCGGCTACGCCGACATGCCGGTGGACCAGGACGGCATGGCGGTGTTGCCGTCCTTCGGGGCCTCGGTGCTGCCGGCGCCGGGGATCGAGCTCTTCGCCGACTATTCGGAGGGCTGGCGCCCCGCGACCCTGCCGGAATCGGTGTTCGGCGGCTCGCATATCGGCTTCGCGCTTTACTTCGCCCCCAATCCGCATCTGAAGCCGGAGCGCTCGCAGACCTTCGAAGCCGGGATCTCCGCCACGCGCGAGGGGCTGCTGACCCAGGACGACCGGGGCCGGATCAAGGCCACGGTCTATCACCGGGAGATCCGGGACTACATCTCTTCCGAGACGGTCTACGGGGATTTCGGCAATGGGCTCCAGCAATACACCGGCTATGTGAACGTGCAGGGGCAGGCCAATACGCAGGGGCTGGAGGTGTCGGGCGACTACGCCTTCGGTCGCTACGATTTCGGGCTGAGCCTGGAGGTGATCGACACCGACCTGGACGGGCGCTACGACGCGCGGCCCTGGGACGGGACCACCGACCTGCGGCCGGTGACCGCGACCATCACCTCGCCGCCGCCGGTGCGGCTCAGCTTCACCGCCCAGGCCCGGTTCTGGGACGACCGGCTCACGCTCGGCGGACGGGTGCTGCATACCGGCGGCTCCGCGGACATCTATTCGGGCTATGAGCTGGAGCAGAGCACGATCTTCGACGCCTGGGCGAGCCTGCGGCTGAACGAACACGCCCAGCTCACCGCCTCGGTCGCCAACATCACCGATCAGGCTTACGTGGACCCGCTCGGTTCCACCGCCTATCCGGCGCCCGGGCGGACCTTCCTTTTGTCGCTGCGCATGGCGTTCTGAGGGGGCGGTTCCGCCGCTTGACCCTCCGCCGCCGCCGAGGGGCGCCCCGGGCCTGACCCGGGGCCTCGCGACGCCGGCCGTCCCGCGCAAGGCCCCGGATCTGGTCCGGGGCGCCGGGCGAACCCGATTCAGGCCGCCGCGAAATCCGTGATCACCGCCAGCCGGCCCGAGGCGCCGCGCTCCACCCGAATCGGGGCGCCGTAGAGCGCGGTGAGGCGCGGGCCGTCCAGCGCCGCGTCCGGCGGGGCGCAGATCGCCAGCCGGCCGCCGGCCAGAAGCGCGATGCGGTCGGCGAAGGCCGCGGCGAGGTTCAGGTCGTGCAGCACCGCCAGCACCCCCGTCCCCGCCTGCGCCGCCGCCCGCGCCAGCCGCATCGCCTGCGCCTGCCGGGCGAGGTCCAGCGCCGCCGTCGGCTCGTCCAGCAGCAGATAGCGGCCGCCCGGCGGCGCGCCGTCCGGCCCCGGCTCCCGCCCGCTGTCCACCTGCACCAGCGCGCGGGCGAAATGGGCGCGGGCGCGCTCTCCGCCCGACAGGGCTTCGGCCCGCCGGTCCTCCATCCCCGACAGCCCGACCGCGGCCAGCGCCCGGGCGACCCGCGCCGCCGCCTCCGCCGGGGGCGTGGCGCGGGAGATCAGGCCGAGGCCCGCCAGCTCCCGCGCGGTGAAGCCGGGGGCGAGGCTCGGGCTCTGCTCCAGCGCCGCGCGGCGTCGGGCGAGTTCGGCGGCGGAGAGGGCGGAAAGCGGGTCGCCGTCGATCCGCACCTCCCCGCCCGAGGGCGCGAGGTCGCCGGCCAGCGCCGACCACAGGGTCGACTTGCCGGCGCCGTTGGGGCCGCAGACCGCCAGCACCTCGCCCGGCCGCAGGGCGAGGGTGACGCCGGAAAGCGCGAGGCGCCCGCCCCGGCGCACGGTCAGGTCGCGGGCTTCAAGCATCGGATCTCTCAGGCATCGCCGCCTCCCCGTCGCTGACGACGCACCAGCAGCCACAGGAAGAACGGCCCGCCGATCAGGCTGGTGGCGAGCCCGATCGGCGGCTCCGCAGGGGGAACCGCGGTGCGCACCACCAGGTCCGCGCCCAGCACCAGCGACACGCCGGCGAGCGCCGCGGCGGGCAGCAGGCGGGCATGGCCGGGCCCGACCAGCAGCCGCGCCAGATGCGGGCCGACCAGACCCACGAAGCCGATGGGCCCGGCGGCCGCGGTCACCGCGCCCACCGCCAGCGCCGACCAGGCGGCGGCGGCGAATTTGGCGCGCTCCACGTCCAGCCCGGCATGGAAGGCCGCCCGCTCGCCCAGCTGCAGCAGGTCCAGCCCGCGGGCGAGGCGCATCAGCCCGATCCCCGCCGCGGCGGCGGCCGCGCCGGCGGCGAGGATCGGCCCCGGCGCCGCCCCGCCCAGCCCGCCGAGGTTCCAGAAGGTCAGCTCGCGCAGCTGCGCGTCGTCGGAAATGAAGCTCATCGCGCCGATGAAGGCGAAGGCGATGGCGTTGACCGCCACGCCCGCCAGGATCAGCGTGGCGACCGAGGTGGTCCCCTGCGCCCGGGCCGCGGCGAAGACGAAGGCGGTGACGGCCGAGGCCCCGGCGAAGGCCGCCATCGGCAGCGCCCAGCCGGCGGAGAGCCAGGGCGCCGCCTCGACCAGCCCGCCGACCAGCCCGCCCCCCAGCACGATCATCGCCACCGCCGCCGCCGCCGCGCCCCCGGTGACTCCGATCAGGCCCGGATCGGCCAGCGGGTTGCGCAGCACGCCCTGCAGGGCTGCGCCCGACAGGGCCAGCGCCGCGCCCGCGGCGACGCCCAGCCCCAGCCGGGGCAGGCGGATCTGCATCAGGATGGCCTGCGCCGCCGCGTCGCCCTCGCCTCGCAGCGCCGCCCAGATCCGGGCGGGAGACAGGTGCACGGGCCCGTAGACCAGCTCCGCCAGCGCCAGCGCCGCCGCCAGGACCCCCAGCGCCGGCAGCGCCAGCGCCGCGCGGCCGGGCAGGGCGGCGCGGAGGCCGCGGGCGGGGCGGGAGGAGCCGGCGGGCGCCAGGCTCATCCCGGCAGGCCCGGCGCCAGGTCCGGGTCGAGGGGCAGGTCCGGGTGCAGGGCGCGGGCCAGCTCCGCCGCGGCTTCGGGCGTGCGCAGGCCGAAGCCCAGCAGCGCCATGCCGTCCATGGTCACCGCCCGGCGGGCGCGGCCGGCGGGCGTCGCCGCGATCTCCGGCCGGTCCAGCGCCGCGTCGGCGCCGCCCATCGCCGCCGCCGCATGGGCGGGCAGCAGCAGCACGTCCGGCGCCGCCGCCACCGCCGCCTCCGCCGACAGGGGGCGATAGCCCTCGTAGCCCGTCACCGCGTTGCGCCCGCGGGCCAGCGCGATCATGGCCGCCGCCGCCGTGCCCTCGCCCGCCGCCATCGGCGCGCCGCGGCCCGCGGTCAGCAGGCACAGCACCGTCGGCCGGTCCCCGACCACCGCCAGCGCCTCCTCCAGCCGCGCCATGCGGGCGGAGAAGTCGGCGGCCAGCGCCTCCGCCTCCGCCTCCCGCCCCAGCGCGCGGCCCATGAAGGCGATCTTGAGCGGCACCACCTCGGGCCCCTCGCCCTCCGGCCCCGTCTCCACCGTCACCCCGGCGGCGGAGAGCGCGGCCAGCGCCTCCGGCGGGCCGGCGTCGGGGGCGGCGATCAGCAGGTCGGGGGCGAGCGACAGCAGCCCCTCGGGCGCCAGCCGGCGCAGGTAGCCCACCTGAGGCAGGGACGCGGCCTCGGCGGGATAGGTGGAGGTGCTGTCCACCCCCGCGATCCGCCCGCCCGCGCCCAGCGCGAAGGCGATCTCGGTCAGGTCGCCGCCGGCGACGATCACCCGCGACGCCTCCGCCGCGCGCCCGGCGCGGGGAAGGAGCGCGGCGGGCAGGGCCCCGGCCAGCGCCGCGGCGCCGGCCGCGGTCCCGGCCCGGGACAGGAAGGCGCGGCGGCCGATCATGCGTCCGCTCCCGCCGCCGTCCCCGTCCCCGTCCCCGCCGCGCGGGGCATCCCGGCCTCGCCCGCCGCCGCCTCCAGCAGCGCGCGCCAGTCGTCCCGCTCCGGCTGGCCCGGCTTGCGGGCGCCGAACAGCTGGGCGATGCGCTCCCCGCCCGCGTCGAACAGCTCCAGCGAATGCACCTCGCCGGTGTCGGTCGGCTTGCGCGAGATCCAGGCCCGGTCCACCAGATCCGACCGCAGATGCAGGTTGAAGCGGGGGTCGAGCACGTTCACCCACGGCCCCATCACCTTGATGGTGCGCACCGGCCCGGTATGGATCTGCACGCAGCCGGGATTGGCGGCGAAGACCATGATCGGCTGGCCCGAGGCCGACGCCCCCTCCAGCACCTTGAGCAGCGCGTCGGCCGGAACCTCCCGCGCCAGTTCCGGCCCCGCCAGCCGCATGGCCTGGGCCACGCTGGCCTTGTGGTCGCGCAGGAGGCCGTGGAATTCGTGGATGTCGGCCATGCCCGCCCAGCCGGCGCGCAGCGCCTCGACGTCGATCTCCGCGTCCGGGGTCGGCCGGGCGGCGGGGGCGGGGGCGGCGAAGCGGGCGGGGGCGGCGTCGGGATCGGCGAAGTCCGCGGCCACGGACTCCAGCGCCGCGAGGTCGGTGGCGGGGGTCGAGTAGATCTTGTGGATCGCCTCCCCGGCCGCGTCGAAGAACTGCAGGCTCAGCCGCGGCCCCGACGCGATTTCTTCCGACAGCGCATAGCCGAAAGCCCAGCGGCCGAGGAACAGGCGCAGGTCGATCTCGCCCAGCGCGAGCCCGGTCGGGCCGTGGAAGGACAGGTCCCGGTAGGTCCCGTGCCGCTCATGCACGCAGGCCTCGTTGCGGGTCAGCGCCATCACGTCCCCGGCGGCGGCGAGCCGGGCGAGCAGGCGGCCGAAGCCCTCCGGCGCGTCGGGTCGGGCGAGGCGGCGGGTCTCTCCGCTCCCGCGCCGGGCCTCCAGCAACGCCGCCTCGGGCACGCCCAGCTTCGCCGCCAGGTCGCGGGCTCGCGGGGCGGAGGCGCCGGGAGCGGGGGCCATCGCGCCCAGAAGGGCGGCGTAGTCGAGCGCGGCGGGGTCGTGCGGCGCGCGGAACGACGCCGGGGATTCGGACAGGGACATGGGAGCCTCCCGGCGCCGGCGCGGCCCCCGTGACGAACGGGGCGGGCGGGCGCGGCCAGTCATGCGGATGGGCGTCGCGGGACCGGGCGGAAGGCTGGGGCGCGGGGTTGTCCGGTCATCGCCCGTCCGCCGGGCGTCGTCAAGCGGCTCCGGTCCCGCATCCGGGCGCGGGCGGTTCGCAGCGGGCCCCGCGCTTTCCCGGATGCGGGGCCGGTGCGCAGCCTGCGCGCGACCCGCGGCGACGCAAGACACGGCGGGCGGGAGCGGCCACCCTGCCGCCCGTCCGCGGCGCGTTCCCTTCCCGGCGCCGCGTCCGAACTGGGAGGAGACCGGACCATGCGACGCTCCATCGGCAAGATGGTGGTCGGCGCCCTGCTCGCCGACGCCGCCCTGCACGCCCCCGACGCGCCCGCGGTGATCTGCGCGGGAACCGGGCGGACCTTCGCCTTCGCCGAGCTCGACGCCCGGGCCAACCGGCTCGCCAACGCGCTGCTGGCGCAGGGGTTCCGCAAGGGCGACGTGCTGGGCTTCCTCGTGTCCAACCGCGCGGAGATCGTGGAGATCTACTTCGCCCTGGCCCGCGCCGGCATCGTCGGCGTGCCGCTCAACTACCGGCTGGCGGCGCCGGAGATGGACGCGCTGCTCGCCGCCATGGGCGCCACGGGGCTGATCCACGAGGACCGGTTCGCCCCGGAGGTCGCCCGCTTCGCCACCCCCCGCCGCCTGACCGTGCGCATCGGCGCAGGCGCCGGGCCGGGGGAGCTGGCCTACGAGCCGCTGCTCGCCGCCGCCCCCGCGACCCCGCCGGCGGTGGAGGTGGAGGAGGACGACCCCCAGTATTTCAACCTCACCTCCGGCACCACCGGCCTGCCCAAGTCCTACCTGCTGACCCAGTACAACAACGCCACCCTCGCCCCGATGTTCCACGCCTTCGGCATGTCGGGGCGCGACGTGGCGATGACCGTGTTCCCCGCCTTCGGCCGCGTCGGCTTCGGCTGGATCGCGGCGGGGCTAATGTGGCGGATCCCCAACGTGCTGGCGAATTTCGAGGCGGGCGCCGCGCTGGATCTCATCGCCCGGCATCGGGTCACCATCGCCAATCTGGTGCCGACCATGGCCTCGATGATGCTGGCCGAACAGGACCGGCGGGGGGAGGGGGCGACGGACCTGTCCTCGCTCCGCGGCCTTGTCTTCGCCGGCGCCATCCTGCCCGAGCCGGTGCGCGCGGCGACCGAGGCGCGGCTCTGCCCGCGGGTCTACGAATATTACGGGATGCAGGAGACGGGGGCCCTCGTCGTCTCCACCCCCGAGGACCGGCTGCGCGCCCCCGCCTCGGTCGGCCGCCCGATCCTGTTCGCGGAGGTGCGGGTTGTGGACGAGGCCGGGCGCGACCTGCCTGCGGGAGAGACCGGAGAGATCCTCGGCCGCTCCCCCGGCGCCGCCAGCGCCTATTTCGAGAACCCGGAGAAGACGGCGGAGACCTTCCGCGACGGCTGGATCCATACCGGCGATCTCGGCGCGCTCGACGCCGCCGGCTACCTGCATATTCACGGGCGGCGCAAGGACATGATCGTCACCGGCGGCCAGAACGTCCACGCGGCGGAGGTGGAGGAGGTGCTGCTGCGCGCGCCGGGCGTGGAGGATTGCGCCGTCTTCGGCCTGCCCGACCCGCTCTGGGGCGAGGCGGTGACGGCGCTGGTGGTGGGGGAGGCCCAGCCCGGCGCGCTGGAGGCGCATTGCCGCGCGCATCTGGCCGGTTTCAAGGTCCCCAAGCGCTTCATCCTCGAGCGCGAGGCGCTGCCCCGCACCCCCACCGGCAAGGTGCAGAAGTTCCTGCTGGTGGAGCGGTTCGCGGCCGAGGCCGAAGCGGCCGGCGCGGCGGGGGGCTGAGCCGGCGCCTGAGTCGGGGATCTTGAGAGGGGGCGGGGGCCCTTAGCGGGGGGGCGGTCGGCCCCGCGTCCGACACGGGGCCTCGCGGCTCGCCCCCGGACGGTCGACGGCGCCGCCGCCCTGTCGTTCAACCGGCCCGACGCCTCCGCATCGGCGACGCACGGCGTTCGACGCCTCGGGACCGGCCGCGCCATGCGCTGCGTTGAAGCCCCGCCTGGCGACGGCGGCCGGGGCGCCCGAATCCGTTCGGTTCGCAAAAACGGGCGCGCCCGCCGGAGGCGTCGTGCCGCATCGGCGGACGTCGGCGTACCGAACATGCGATGGGTCGGGAGCGTCGCGATCCTCCGGGATCGACAGGAGACCCTGCTCCCTTTCGGGCGGTCCCGCCTGATGGTGCGGTCGAGAAGACTCGAACTTCCACGGGAGTTACCCCACAGCGACCTCAACGCTGCGCGTCTACCAATTCCGCCACGACCGCGGCTCCATCAGGCGGCGGGTGATTAGCACCCGCTGCGGGGCTTGTGAAGCCCTCCGCCGACGATTTCGCGCGGGTCGGTCCGGGGCGCGGCGACACGGGGCGAACGGGCGACGTGCGGGGGGGGCGGGCGCGACCGACGGACCCTGCGTCATGCGCCCGGCGCTTGCCGGCGCCGCCCGCGGGGGCCATATCGGGCGGGGCGACGCCGCCGTCGCCCGAACCGCGCCCGACCGTTTCGCGATCCGGCGCCCGCCGCGTCCCCCGCCCGGAGACCCACGATGACCGAATGGCGCATCTCCGACGCCCCCGTCGCTTTCCCCGAGGCGCTGGCGGAGATGGAGGCGCGGGTGGCCGCGATCCGCGCCGGCGAGGCCGACGAACTGGTCTGGCTGCTGGAGCATCCGCCGCTCTACACCGCCGGCACCTCGGCCCGGCCGGAGGATCTGCTCGCCCCCGACCGCTTCCCGGTGTTCGAGGCGCGGCGCGGCGGCGAATACACCTATCACGGCCCGGGGCAGCGGGTGGCCTACGCGATGCTGGACCTCAACCGCCGCGGCCGGGACGTCCGCGTCTTCGTGCGGCGCCTGGAGACCTGGGTGATTCGCACCCTCGCCGCCTTCAACATCCGCGGCGAGACCCGGCCCGACCGGGTCGGCGTCTGGGTGCCGCGCCCCGACAAGCCCGCGCAGGCCGACGGGACGCCGGCCGAGGACAAGATCGCCGCCATCGGCCTGCGCCTGCGCGGCTGGGTCAGCTTTCACGGCGTGTCGATCAACCTGGAGCCGGACCTGGAGCACTTTTCGGGCATCGTCCCTTGCGGGATTTCGGCCCACGGCGTGACCAGCTTCGCCGACCTGGGCCTGACCACGACCATGCCGGAGCTCGACATGGCCCTGCGCGCCGCCTTCGAGGAGGTGTTCGGCGACGCGCCGGCGCCTTCTCGCGTCGACATCGCCTCCGCCGGCTGACTGTCCGGCGGGCCCCCCGCCCGACGAACGCCCGCCCGACGAACGCCCGCCGCTCGACGTCGGCGCTCGCGCCGGGCGCGCCCGACGCCCGCATCCGCGTTTCGACCGAGCGACGCGACTCGCGCATGGCGCCGGACGGTGAATGCGGGTATGTGAATATGTCGGAACCCGCGCGGCGCCGGCAATTCGCCGCGTGGACCCTGCGGACAAAATGCCTATGGTCCGCACAGGCTTCCGGAGCTATGGGTTCCGGCCGAGGGCTGATCCGGTGGCGCGTCGCCGTCGTATCGCCATGAAGGGGGGCGGCGACGTCCGCCGAGAGACCACGCCGGGGTGGGACCCCCGGACCCTGTCGGAGCGCATCTCGCGCGCGCTCCGCGGGCTACGCGGCAGGAGTGCAGACATGGCGGATGCAGCGGCTCACGCGCATGACGACCACCACCCGGGGTTCTTCACCCGGTGGTTCCTTTCGACCAACCACAAGGACATCGGGATCCTCTACCTGATCACCTCCGCGGTGCTCGGGCTGATCTCGGTGGCCTTCACCATGTACATGCGTCTGGAGCTGATGGAGCCCGGCGTCCAGTACATGCTGATGGAAGACGGCATCACGCCGAACGGCCATCTGTGGAACGTGATGATCACCGCCCACGGCATCCTGATGATGTTCTTCGTGGTGATCCCGGCGCTGTTCGGCGGCTTCGGCAACTACTTCATGCCGCTGATGATCGGCGCGCCGGACATGGCGTTCCCGCGCATGAACAACCTCAGCTTCTGGATGTATTTCGCGGGCTCCTCGCTCGCGGTGCTGTCGGTGGTGTCGCCGGGCGGCGACCAGCAGCTCGGCTCCGGCGTGGGCTGGGTGCTCTACGCGCCGCTGTCGGTGCGCGAAGGCGGCTATTCCATGGATCTCGCGATCTTCGCGGTGCACGTCTCGGGCGCCTCGTCGATCCTCGGCGCGATCAATATGATCACCACCTTCCTGAACATGCGGGCGCCGGGCATGACCCTGCACAAAACCCCGCTGTTCGCCTGGTCGATCTTCGTGACCGCCTTCCTGATCCTGCTGTCGCTGCCCGTGCTGGCCGGCGCCATCACCATGCTGCTGACCGACCGCAACTTCGGGACGACCTTCTTCGACCCGGCCGGCGGCGGCGACCCGATCCTCTATCAGCACCTGCTGTGGTTCTTCGGTCACCCCGAGGTCTACATGATCATCGTGCCGGGCTTCGGCATCGTCTCCCACGTCATCTCGACCTTCTCCAAGAAGCCGGTCTTCGGCTATCTGGGCATGGTCTACGCGATGGTGGGCATCGGCGTGCTGGGCTTCGTGGTGTGGGCGCACCACATGTACACGGTGGGCATGTCCCACACCCAGCAGGCCTATTTCATGCTGGCCACGATGGTCATCGCGGTGCCGACCGGCATCAAGATCTTCTCGTGGATCGCCACCATGTGGGGCGGGTCGATCAGCTTCAAGACCCCGATGCTGTGGGCGATGGGCTTCATCTTCCTGTTCACCGTCGGCGGCGTGACCGGCGTGGTGCTGTCGCAGGCCGGCGTCGACCGCGCCTACCATGACACCTACTACGTGGTCGCCCACTTCCACTACGTGATGTCGCTGGGCGCGGTGTTCTGCATCTTCGCCGGCATGTATTACTGGATGGGCAAGATGACCGGCCGCCAGTATCCGGAGACGCTGGGCAAGATCCACTTCTGGATGATGTTCATCGGCGCCAACATCACCTTCTTCCCGCAGCACTTCCTGGGCCGTCAGGGCATGCCGCGCCGCTACATCGACTACCCCGAGCAGTTCCACCTGTGGAACGAGGTGTCGTCGATCGGCGCGTTCATCTCCGGCGCCTCGTTCCTGCTGTTCTTCTACATCGTCTACGTGACGGTCACGAAGGGCGAGAAGGTGACCGAGCCCTCCTACTGGGGCGAGGGCGCCGACACGCTGGAATGGACCCTGCCCAACCCGCCGCCCGCCCACACGTTCGAGACGCTGCCGACCCCCGACATGTGGGACAAGCAGCCCCATCACTGAGCGGGATCCCGAACGGATGCGCGAGATCGAGACGGCCGGGGTCCAGACCCCGGCCGTTTTCCGTTCCGAGCCGCCGCTCTACGCGGTGACGCTCTGGCCCCACCAGGCGCTGAGCCCGCGCGGCTTCGCCATCGTCATGGGCGGGACCGGGGTCATGCTCTGCGTGCCGCTGATCCCGTTGCTGGGGTCGAAGGTGGGACTGGGCCTCGCGCCCTTCCTCGCGGTCACGCTGGCGGCGCTGGGCTTTTTCCTGCGCCGCAATTTCCGCGACCTCAGCTTGCGCGAGGAGCTGCGCCTCTGGCCCGACCGGGTGGAGGTGGTGCGCCGGGAGCCGCGGGGCCGGGTGCTGACCTGGGAGGCGAATCCCTACTGGGTCAGCCTCAGGCTGCGCCCCGACGGCCGACCGGAGAACTACCTGACCCTGAAGGGCGCGGGGCGGGAGATCGAGCTGGGCGCCTTCCTCAGCCCCGAGGAACGCGCCGACCTCGCCGCCGAGCTGGAGGAGGCGCTGATGCGCGCCCGCACCCATGTCGCCGCCGCGCCGCATCGGAACGACGCCTGACGCCGGGTTCCCGGGCGCCGCGCCCCCGATCTCCGCGCTCCGGGATTCCGAACCTGCATCGCCAGGCAGGGCGCCCCGGGCGCGACCCCGGGCCACTCGACGCAACCGCCCCCGCGAGGCCCCCGGTCAAGCCCGGGGCGCGGGTTCGGCGCGGGGGGCGAATTGTCGGCGGGGGGCCCGCCATGGCGCCCCGCTTGCGGGAGCGCGGGCGGGGCCGATGCGCCGCAGGCGCGAGGGGCCGAACGCCTCCCGCCGCGTCCCCATCCCGGCGGCCCTCATCTCAGCCGCCCCCGTAGGACTTCTCCTCCATCAGCCGCGAGCCGAGCAGCAGGTTGATGCGCCGCTTCACCGCCGCGCGCCCGTCGTTCAGCCGGTAGACCGAGCGGGCCAGCGCCACGAAGCCGGCCCCGAAATCCCCCGCCGACTCGCAGCCGCGCAGGTCGTCCTCCACCGCCCAGAGGTCCTCGTTGATCTCCCGCAGCCGGTCGGTCAGGTCGTCCAGCACCGCCAGCGCGGGCAGGGCGGCGTCGCGGGCGGCGATCAGCGCGTCCAGTTCCGCCGCCACGTTGAACCGCTGGCCCGGATCGGTCAGCCGGCGGGCCTTGATCTCCAGGATGGTGATCTTGTCGATCAGCTCCCCGGGCGAGATCTCCACCCGCACCGCCAGCGCCCGCGCCCCGCCCGCATCGCCGGTCATGTCCGCGCCGCCGCTCATCCGCGCGCCTCCCGCCACCGGGCGGCCTCGCGCCCGAGCCTGTCGGCGACCTCGGCGAACACCCCGTCCCAGTCGCCGGGCCGCCTCTGCCGGATCAGCCGCATCGAGGGATGCCAGTCCGTCCGCGCCCCCTCCGGCCCGTAGAGCCAGAAGGGCGAGAAGGCCAGCAGGTTCCACACCGGCTTGCCCAGCGCGCCGGCCAGATGCGCCACCGCCGTGTCCATGGTGATCACCAGGTCCATTTCCAGGATCGTCGCCGCCGCGTCGGCGAAGTCCCGGTCGTCGCCGGCCGCGTCCACGATCAGCGCGCTGGCCGCGTCGGCGCGGAACGCCTCCAGCAGCGGGCCCTTGTAGAGGCTGAACAGCTGCACCTCCGGCACGCCGGCCAGCGGCAGGAACCGCTCGGGCCCGAAACTGCGCTTGAAATTGGCCCGGTAGGTGACCGAACCCGACCAGCACACGCCGACCCGCAGCCGCCCGGCGAAGGGCTTGACCCGCCGCGCCGCCCTCGCCCGCGCGTCGTCGGGGATGTTGAGCGGCGGGCTGGGCGGCGGCCCCTCCGCCGGCAGGCCGAGCCAGCGGGGCAGGTCCATCATGTGCGCGCTCAGATCCGCGTCCGGCCAGGCCTCGCCGGTGGTCATCAGCCGGGAGACCCCGTCCAGCCCCTCGAACAGCCGCATAAGCGGGGGCTTCGCCGCCAGCAGCACCTCCGCCCCCCGCGCCGCCAGCAGCGGCAGGAAGCGGGTCATCAGCAGCGCGTCGCCGAAACCCTGTTCGGGCAGCACCAGGATGCGCCTGCCGGCCGGATCCTCGCCCCGCCATTCGGGAACCGGGCAGGCGGCGCGGATGATCTCGCCGGTCTCCCACCGGGCAGAGAACGCCTCGAACCCCGCCGCCCAGTCATGGACCGACAGCAGCGACAGCGCCCGCTGCACCCGCAATTCGCCGTCGCCGGGAAAGCGCCCGAGGCCCGCCTCGGCCGCCGCCGCCGCCTCCCGCCCGCGGCCGAGGCTGCGCAGCGTGGCGGCGAGCATGGCATGGCCCTCCGCCTGGTCCGGGCGCAGGGCGACCAGCTTTAGGCGCGCCTCCAGCGCCTCGTCCAGCGCGTCGGCGTCGTGCAGGGCGTTGCCCAGATTGCCGAGAATCGCCAGGTCGTCGGGCGCCAGCGCATGGGCCCGCCGCTGGCACAGCGCCGCCGCCTCGTGCCGGCCCTGCCGGCGCAGCAGCGCGCCGAGATTGGTCCAGGCATGGGCGTCGTTCGGGGCCAGCGCCAGATGCGCGCGATAGAGCGGGAAGGCCTCGTCCAGCCGCCCGGCGCGGTGCGCCTCCACCGCGCGGGCGCGCAGGCTCGCGCCGCGCGCGGCCGCGCCCGGGCCCGGCCGACCCCCGCCGCCGGCAGGGCCGCCGGCCGCGGCGCGCATGACGGAGATGCGACCCTGCCTCACTCCAGCCTCCCGATACGCCCCCGCCGGCCCGGGTCGCGCCGACGGTCCTCCCCCGTCGCCATCACGGGGGCGCGGGGCCGCGCTGTCAACCGCGCCCTTGGAGGAAACCGCCCCCGAGCCGTCCGCCGCGCCGCCCGGCCCGGGCCTGCGCGGCATCGGCGCGCGGCGGGCGGAAAAACCGCCTTTCGCAGGCGCAGCATCGGTCCCCGCGCTTCCAAATCGGCGACGTTGCGGGTTACAAGCGCCGCTACTGGCCCTCCCACCCTCGCGAGGTTCGCCCATGACCGACGCCGGCCCCCCCCGCAAGCCCGACGCCGAGGACGACCCGCGCGACGACGCCGCCGCGCCGCCCGAGGCCGCGACGGAGGCCGAGGCCGGGACGGACGCCCGCGACGACGAGTGGGAGCTCGACCCCAACGTGGTCTCCGCCGCCACCGAGGCGGCCGAAAGCAACGACCGCGCCGCGCTCGACGAGGCGCTGGAGGATCTGCACGCCGCCGACGTGGCGGACCTTTTCGAGCAGCTCGACCACGACACCCGCGAAACCGTGGTCCGGATGCTGGGCCCCGACCTCGACCCCGAGATCCTGTCGGAGCTGGAGGACGACGTCCGCGACGACGTGCTCGCGGCCATGGATCCCGACCACCTCGCCGCCGCGGTGCGGGAGCTGGACGCCGACGACGTGGTCTACCTGGTCGAGGACCTGGACGAGGACCAGCAGGGCCGGGTGCTGGAGGCGCTGGAACCGGTCGAGCGTCTCGCGGTCGAGCAGTCGCTGACCTATCCCGACTACACCGCCGGCCGCATGATGCGCCGCGATTTCGTGGCCGCGCCGCCGTTCTGGACGGTCGGCCAGATGATCGACCACATGCGCGCCGACGACGACCTGCCCGACCAGTTCCACGACGTGGTGCTGGTCGACGCCTCGATGAAGCCGGTGGGGCTCGCGCCGCTCAGCCGGATCATGGGCGCGGGGCGCGAACGCCGGCTCGACGAGCTCAAGCGCGACCTGATGGAGGTCATGGAGGTCGACGAGCCGCAGGAGGACGTGGCCTACGGCTTCAACCAGTATCACATGGCGACCGCCCCCGTGGTGGACGACGCGGGACGGCTGCTCGGCGTCATCCACATGGAGGACGCGATGGAGGCCCTGGACGAGGAGGCGGACGAGGACCTCAAGCGCCTGTCGGGCGTCGGCGACGAGTCGCTGTCGGACAAGGTGCTGGAGATCACCAAGCTGCGGTTCCCGTGGCTGGCGGTGAATCTCGGCACCGCGGTTCTGGCCTCGCTGGTGATCTCGCAGTTCGACGCGACGATCGAGCAGATCGTGGCGCTGGCGGTGCTGATGCCGATCGTGGCCTCCATGGGCGGCAACGCGGCGACGCAGACGCTGGCGGTGGCGGTGCGTGCGCTGGCCACCCGCGACCTGACCGCCTCCAACATGCGCCGGCTGGTGACCAGAGAGGCGGTGGTGGGCTTCGCCAACGGGATCATCTTCGCGCTGCTGGTCGCGGTGGTGGAGATGGTCTGGTACGGCGACGGTCTGCTGGCGGCGGTGATCGCCACGGCGATGGTCATCAATCTGGTGGCCGCGGGGCTGGCGGGGATCCTGATCCCCATCGCGCTGGACCGGGCGGGCGCGGACCCGGCGCTGGCGTCGGGCACCTTCGTGACCACGGTGACCGATGTGGTGGGCTTCTTCAGCTTCCTCGGCCTCGCCGGGCTGGTGCTTCTGTAGCCGGGCGGCGCCCCCGCCCCCGCCGCCCCCGCC
>JAYZWL010000102.1:0-14783 GCA_036154955.1 Pseudomonadota bacterium
GCGCCCGCGCGGCGTGGCGGCCGGGCGCCGGGCGGCGCCGGGGCGGCGGGACGGGCGTCGCATCGGCCCGGCCGGGCCGCGGCTGTGGTCGGGGCGCCGCGCAGGGCGGGAGGGCGCCGGGGGCGACCCCTCGTCCGGTTGCGAAGGCGCGGGGGCTCGGGCAGAAGCGGGTCGGGGGAGGCCCCGCCTCGTTCGCCCCGCCGCAGGCCGCGCGCGCCGTCCCGGCGTCCGCCGCCGCCAAGCGCGGCGCGGGCCGCGGCGAGGGCGATCGCGAGGCCGCGGGACGCAGCGAAATCAGGATGTCAGGACGGCGCCGATGACCACCGACGGGACCGACGCCCCGAAACCGCGCCGCGCCGCCCGGGCCGCGGCGAAACCGGCCGGGCGGCCGCGCGGCAAGGCGGCCGAGGCGGCGCTGTGGCGCGAACGGACGCTGTGGCTGCTGCTGGGCCTGTGCCTGCTGCGGCTGGCGATCAACGCCGCCGCTCTTGTCCCGGTGCATTTCGACGAGGCGCAATACTGGGCCTATGGACGGGAGCTGGCCTTCGGGCACTATTCCAAGCCGCCGCTGGTCGGCTGGCTGATCGAGGCCTCCACCGCCGTCTTCGGCGACACGCTCTTCGGTCTGCGCTTTTTCGCGCCGCTGGCGCATCTGGCCATCGGGGCGATGATCTTCCTGACCGCGCGGCGCCTTTTCGACGCGCGCACCGGGTTCTGGGCGGCGCTGGTCTATTCGGCGGCGCCGGGGGTCTCGGTCTCGGCCCTGCTGATGACCACCGATCCGCCGATGATGGCCGGCTGGGCGCTGGCGCTCTATGCCCTGGTCCGGGTGGCGGAGGTCCGGCCCGGCAAGAAGACGGCGGAGCCCTACGCCTGGTGGGCGGTGATGGGCGCGGCCGTCGGCGCGGGGATGATGGCCAAGTATACCGGCGGGGTCTTCGTGGCCGGCGCGCTGGGCTATGCGCTTTTGTCCCGCGAACGGCCCATCGCGCCCACCCGGCGCAAGGGGGCGCTGATCGCGCTGGCGGCGGGGCTGGCGGCGCTGGGGCCGAACCTGGTGTGGAACGCGGGCAACGGCTTCGTCACCTTCGCGCATCTGGGCGAGAACGCCGAGATCCGGCCCGACCGCGGCCTCGTGCATCCGGGCGAGTTCGGCGAGTTCTTCGGCGCCCAGTTCGGGGTGATCGGGCCCGTCGCCTTCGCCGCCATCCTCGCGGCCCTGGCGCTGATGGCGAAGGCCGAGGCGCGGGCGGACTGGAAGGCGCGGCTGCTGGCCTGGCAGACCGCGCCGCTGCTGGGGGCGATGTGCGTGCAGGCGCTGCTGAGCCAGGCGCAGCCGAACTGGGCGGCGCCGGCCTATGTGGCGGGCTCGATCCTCGCCGCGCGCTTCCTGCTGGCGCGGGACTGGGGCGGGCGGGCGCTGCGGCTGCACGCCTGGATCGGCGGCGCCGCGCTGGCCGGGGTGCTGGCGCTGGGGGCGGTCTATTCGGTCTGGGCGACCGACCTGCCGCGGGCGGGCGACCCTTTCAAGAAGATGCGAATCGGCGGCCCGTTCTGCGAGGCGGCGCTGAGCGCGATGGAGGGGGAGGGCGCCGACGCGCTGCTGTCCAACGACCGCCGGCGGCTGTCGGAATGCCTGTTCCAGGGCGGGCTGGACTTCACCGACGCGGCGATCTGGGACCCGGACGGCCGCGTCTCCAACCATTTCGAGTTCCGCTCGCGGCTGGAGCCGGGCGATGCGCGGCTGTTCCTGCTGGCGGTGGAGGGCGAGGCGCTGGGCGAGGACATCGCCGGCCGCTTCCTGTCGGCCGAGCCGCTGGGCACCGGCGAGTTCCGCACCCATGAGGACCGCGCGGTCAGCTATTCGCTGTGGCTGGTCGAGGGCTTCGAGGGCTACTGACCCGAAGGCGGGGCGCCGGTCCGGCGCCTTCCGGACGGGCGCCCGGGACGGCGGCGCGGCGACGGGCGCCGAAAGCCGCGCCGCGCCGGGACTTCGGCGCTCAATTTAACTCTTTCGCGGCCGCAAAACCGCCCCTAGTCTCGCGATGAACCGGCCCGCCGCGCAGGGCGGGCGCCGCGCACAGGGGAGCCAATGCGCATGACCACGAAAACCTCTTCCGCCCTTCTGGCCGGGCTCGCGGCGGGGACCGCCGCCATCGCTCCCGCGCTTGTTCCCGCGGCGGCGTCGGCCGCCGAGGAGCCGGTGCTCTACGTCTACAACTGGTCGGACTACATCGCCGAAGACACCATCGAGAAGTTCGAGGCGGAGACCGGGATCAAGGTCACTTACGACGTGTTCGACTCCAACGAGGTGCTGGAGGCGAAGCTGATGGCCGGCTCCACCGGCTACGACATCGTGGTGCCGACCGGGGCGTTCCTCGCCCGTCAGATCCAGGCCGGCGTGTTCCAGGAGCTGGACAAGTCCAAGCTGCCGAACATCAAGAACATGGACCCCGAGATCATGGCCCGCGTCGCGGCCTTCGATCCCGACAACAAGCACGCCGTGGTCTACATGTGGGGCACCACCGCCATCGGCTACAACGTCAAGGCGATCGAGGAGCGGCTGGGCGCCGACGCCCCGGTGGACAGCTGGGCGCTGATCTTCGATCCGGCGAACGCCGAGAAGCTGGCCGATTGCGGGATCTCGATGCTCGACGCGCCGGTGGAGGTGATCCCGGCGGCGCTGAACTATCTGGGCATCGACCCGGGCGCGACGGACAAGGAGAGCATCGACAAGGCCGAGGCGCTGCTCAAGGAAATCGCGCCGCATGTGCGCTACTTCCATTCCTCGCAGTATATCAACGACCTGGCCAATGGCGACGTGTGCCTGTCGGTCGGCTGGTCGGGCGACGTGTTCCAGGCCCGCGACCGTGCGGCGGAGGCCGACAATGGCGTCGAGATCGCCTATTCGGTGCCCAAGGAAGGCGCGCTGATGTGGTTCGACATGCTGGCGATCCCCACCGACGCCCCGCATCCCGAGAACGCGCTGACCTTCCTCAACTACCTGATGGACGCCCAGGTCGCGGCCGACATCACCAACTACGTCTGGTACGCCAACGCCAACGCCGCGGCGACGCCGCTGGTGGATCCGGAGATCACCGGCGACCCGGGCATCTACCCGACGGAAGAGGCGAAGGCGAAGCTCTACACCTCGGTCGTCTACGACTCGAAGGCGGACCGGCTGCTGAACCGGGCCTGGACCTCGGTCAAGACCGGCCACTGAGCGGCCGCGCCCCGTGGCCGCCCCCGCCCCCGCCGTGCTGCGCGGTCCGAAATCGGACCGCGCCTTCATCCGCATCCAGGATGTGGTCAAGACCTTCGACGGCTTCCGGGCCGTCGATCAGGTCAGTCTCGACGTGGCGGAGGGGGAGATCTTCTGCCTCCTGGGCGGCTCGGGCTCGGGCAAGTCGACCCTGCTGCGGATGCTGGCGGGGTTCGAGACCCCCGACAGCGGCCGCATCGAGATCGACGGCCAGGACATGACCTCGGTCCCCCCGTGGGAGCGGCCGGTCAACATGATGTTCCAGTCCTACGCGTTGTTCCCGCACATGAGCGTGGAGAAGAACATCGCCTACGGGCTGAAGCAGGACGGCATGCCCAAGGCCGAGATCGAGGCGCAGGTGAAGCGCATGCTCGACCTGGTGAAGCTGACGCCCTTCGGGGCGCGCCGGCCCAACCAGCTTTCCGGCGGGCAGCGGCAGCGCGTGGCGCTGGCCCGGGCGCTGGCCAAGAAGCCCAAGGCGCTGCTGCTGGACGAGCCGCTGTCGGCGCTGGACAAGAAGCTGCGGGAAGAGACCCAGTTCGAGCTGATGGACATCCAGGACACGCTCGGCACCACCTTCATCGTGGTCACCCACGACCAGGAGGAGGCGATGACGCTGGGCACCCGCATCGGCGTGATGAACCAGGGCAAGCTGGTGCAGGTCGACAAGCCCCGCGACCTCTACGAATTCCCGCGCAACCGCTTCATCGCGGATTTCGTGGGCTCGGTGAACATCTTCGAGGGGCAGGTGGTCGAGGATCACCCCGACCATGTCGCCATCGCCTCCGACGCGCTGGGCGGCCCGATCCATGTCCATCACGGCATGTCCTGCCAGGTGGGCCAGACGGTGTGGGTCGCGGTGCGGCCCGAAAAGCTGGTGCTGCGGCGCGAGCCGCCGTCTGGCGTGCTGGGCGAGGATATCGGCGGCATGGCGCAGGGTGTGGTGGAGGACATCGCCTATATGGGCGGGCTGACCCACTACCGGGTGGTCCTGCCCTCGGGCCTGCGGGTGCGGGCGACGCTGGCCAATCGCGAACGGCACGACGACGCGGCGCCGACCTGGGAGGAGACGGTCTGGATCTCCTGGGCCGACGACGCCGGCGTGGCGCTGACCTCTTGAGCGGCGGGCGGGGGAGGGCGCGGGCATGAGCTGGCTGGTGCGGCGCGGACGGGCGCTGGTGGTCGCGGCCCCGGTGCTGTGGCTGGGCCTGTTCTTTCTCATGCCCTTCCTGGTGGTGCTGCGGGTCAGCTTTTCGGAAAGCGTGATCGCGCGGCCGCCCTTCTCCAGCCTGTTCGAATGGGCCGACGGGCTGCTGACCGTCACCCTGAATTTCGGGAACTACACGTTCCTGGCCGAGGACGGCCTCTATATCTCGGCCTATCTGAACTCGATCTGGGTGGCCTTCGTCTCCACCATCATCTGCCTGATCGTCGCCTATCCGATGGCGCTGCTGATCGCGCGGTCCAAGTATCGCAACCTGCTGCTGATGCTGGTGATCCTGCCGTTCTGGACCTCGTTCCTGCTGCGCATGTACGCGCTGATCGGGCTGATGAGCCCGACGGGCTTCATCAACTCCGCGCTGGGGCTGATCGGCATCGGGCCGGTGACCATGCTGCAGACCGACTTCGCGGTCTATGCGGGCATCGTGACCGGCTATCTGCCGCTGATGATCCTGCCGCTCTACTCGACGCTGGAGAAGCTGGACGACAGCCTGCTGGAGGCCGCCTACGACCTGGGGGCGAAGCCGTGGAAGGCCTTCGTGACCGTGACGCTGCCGCTGTCGGTCCCGGGGATCCTGGCGGGGTCGCTGCTGGTCTTCATCCCCTCGGTCGGGGAATTCGTGATCCCGGCGCTGCTGGGCGGGCCGGAGCAGCTGATGATCGGCAAGGTGCTGTGGACCGAGTTCTTCAACAACCGGGACTGGCCGCTCGCCTCCTCCGTCGCCATCGCCATGCTGGCCTTCCTGGTGATCCCGATCATGTTCGTGCGCAACGCGCTGGGCGCGAAGGAGTGACCCGATGAAGCGCGGCTGGCCATTGCTGGTGGGGGCGGGGATCGGCTTCGCGCTGCTCTACGTGCCGCTGGCGATCATGGTGATCTATTCGTTCAACGCCTCCAAGCTCGCCTCGGTCTGGGGGGGCTGGTCGGTGCAGTGGTATGGGGAGCTTCTGCGCAACACCCAGATCCTGACCGCGGCCTGGGTCAGCCTGAAGGTGGCGGCGATGGCGGCGAGCATCGGCACCGTGTTCGGCACGCTGATCGGCTATGCGATGAGCCGGTTCGGGCGGTTCCGCTTCCGGCTGCTGCTGTCGGGCATGGCCACGGCGCCGATCGTGATGCCGGAGGTGGTGACGGGCCTGTCGCTGCTGCTGCTGTTCATCTCGATGGAGAGCCTGCTGGGCTGGCCGGCGGAGCGGGGGATCGACACCATCGTCATCGCCCATTCCACCTTCTGCATGGCCTTCGTGGCGGTGATCGTGCAGGCGCGGCTGGCGGACGTGGACGTGTCGGTGGAGGAGGCGGCGATGGATCTCGGCGCCCGCCAGCCGCGGGTGTTCTTCGACGTGACCCTGCCGGCGCTGGCCCCGGCGCTGGTCTCGGGCTGGCTGCTGAGCTTCACGCTGTCGCTGGACGACCTGGTGATCGCGAGCTTCGTGTCGGGACCGGGCGCCTCCACCCTGCCGATGGTCGTGTTCTCCAAGGTCCGTCTCGGCGTGACGCCCGAGATCAACGCGCTGGCCACGCTGATGATCCTGCTGGTGGCGACCTGCGTGGGTCTGGCGGCCTGGCGGATGGCGAAGACCCGGAAGGGGTGAGTCGCGGAGGGGCGCAGGGGCGTGGTCACCCCCGCCCGACCAGCGGCATCTTGGTCGCCATCACCGTCACGAACTGCATGTTCGCGCTCAGCGGCAGCGAGGCCATGTTGAGCACGGTGTCGGCCACGATCCCCACATCCATCAGCGGCTCGGGCTTCACCGAGCCGTCGGCCTGCGGGACGCCCTTCGCCATGCGCTGCGTCATCTCGGAGGCGGCGTTGCCGATGTCGATCTGGCAGCAGGCGATGTCGAAGGGGCGGCCGTCGAGGCTGAGCGACTTGGTCAGACCGGTGATGGCGTGCTTGGTGGTGGTGTAGGGGACCGAGCCCGGCCGCGGCGCCTGGGCGGAGATCGAGCCGTTGTTGATGATCCGCCCGCCCTGAGGGTCCTGCGCGCGCATCGCCCCGAAGGCCGCCCTTGCGCAGAGCACGGAGCCGGTGAGGTTCGCGGCCAGGACGCCGAACCAGTCCTCCAGCGGCATCTCGTCGATGGGTTTCGGGGGGGAGCCGCGGCCGGCGTTGTTGAACAGCGCGTCGACCCGGCCGAAGCGGGCGAGCGTCGCGGCGAAGAGCGCCTCGACCGAGGCCGGGTCGGTCACGTCGGCGGGCGCGACCAGCGCCGCGGCATGGCCCTCCGCCGTCTCCTCCAGCGCTTCGGCGCGCCGGCCCGCCAGCGCCACGTTCCAGCCGGCGGCGAGGAAGCGGCGGGCGGTCGCCCGGCCGATGCCCGATCCCGCCCCGGTGATCACGATGGTTCCCGTCATGGCGCGTCCCTCCCTGTTCGCGGGGAGCAAAGCCCGGCCGGGGCCGGAACGCAAGCCGCCCCCGCGCGGGGGGCGCGGGGGCGGCAGGTCGTCCGGCGGCGAGGGAGAGGGGGGCTTACATGCCCTCGGGGCCGCGCTTGATGGCGGCGACGCCGGTGCGGGACACGTCGACGAGGCCCAGCGGGGCCATCAGCTCCACGAAGGCGTCGATCTTGTCGGAAGGGCCGGTGAGCTCGAACACGAAGCTGCGCAGGGTGGTGTCGACCACCCGGGCGCGGAACACGTCGGCCAGCCGCAGCGATTCCACCCGCGCCTCGCCGGTGGCGGCGACCTTGATCAGCGCCAGCTCGCGTTCGACCGAGGGGCCCTCCATGGTCAGGTCGTGGACGTCGTGGACCACCACCATGCGGGACAGCTGCGCCTTGATCTGGGCGATCACCGCGGGCGTGCCGGTGGTGACGATGGTGATGCGGGAGCGGCGGGAGACATGGTCGGTCTCGGCCACGGTCAGGCTCTCGATATTGTAGCCGCGGCCGGAGAACAGGCCGATGACCCGGGCGAGCACGCCCGCCTCGTTGACCACGAGCACCGCCAGCGTGCGCCGCTCCTCCCCCTCGCCGAGGGGGGAGCGGAGCGCGTAGGCGGAATGGGCGGTGGAGCCTTGGGGGATGTTGAGCGCGTTCATCGCGTGGTGTCTCCAGCGGGGGGCGGCGGCGTCGGCGTGCGCGCCCTGTTGTTCCGTGTCGCGTGTTCGGCGTCGCGGCGTCCGGCGTCAGGTTTCCGGCGTCGCGGCGCATCCTGTTCCGTTCGGTCGGTTCGGTTCCGACCCGGCGCGGGGCGCGGCGCTTGCGGGCCGGCCCCCACCCCGGCCCTCCCCCGCAGGCGGGGGAGGGAGGCGCCCGGCCGGTCCCGCGGCGGCGACCCCGGAGGGGCGCGCGGGACGCGGCCCCCTCCCCCGCCCGCGGGGGAGGGAGGGGGAGGGGGCTTGCGCCGCGCCTCCCCCCCTCGGGGCGTCAGACCAGCATGCCGCCGCCGGCGTCGATCGCGCCCTCGGTCGAGGCCTTGCCGAGCAGCATCTCGTTATGCGCCTTGCCCGAGGGGATCATGGGGAAGCAGTTCTCGTGCTTCTCCACCAGGCAGTCGAAGATGACGGGGCCGTCGTAATCGATCATCTCCTGGATGGCGGCGTCGAGATCGGCGGGGTCCTCGCAGCGGATGCCCTTGGCGCCGAAGGCCTCGGCCAGCTTCACGAAGTCGGGCAGGGCCTCCGAGTAGGTGTGGGAATACCGCTCCCCGTGCAGAAGCTGCTGCCACTGGCGGACCATGCCCAGACGCTCGTTGTTCAGGATGAACTGCTTGACCGGGGCGCGATACTGCACGGCGGTCGACAGCTCCTGCATGGTCATCATGAAGGACGCCTCGCCGGCCACGTTGATCACCAGCGCGCCCGGATGCGCGATCTGCACCCCGACCGAGGCCGGCACGCCGTAGCCCATGGTGCCGAGGCCGCCGGAGGTCATCCAGCGGTTCGGTTCGTCGAAGTTCAGGAACTGGGCGGCCCACATCTGGTGCTGGCCGACCTCGGTGGTCACGTAGCGGTCGTGGCCCCTGGTCAGCGCCTCCAGCCGCTCCAGCGCATACTGCGGCTTGATGACGGTTTCGGAGCCTTCGTAGGTCAGGCACTTGATGGCCCGCCAGGCGTCGATCTGGGTCCACCAGCCGGTCAGCCGGTCGCGCCGGAGCTTCGAGCCGCGGGCCTTCCACCGCTCCAGGATCTGGGCGAGCACATGGGCCACGTCGCCAATGATCGGCACGTCGACCATGACGTTCTTGTTGATCGAGCTCGGGTCGATGTCGACATGGACCTTCTTCGAGCCCGGCGAGAACGCGTCCAGCCGCCCGGTGATGCGGTCGTCGAAGCGGGCCCCGATGCAGAACATCGCGTCGCAGCCATGCATGGCCATGTTGGCCTCGTACATGCCGTGCATCCCCAGCATCCCCAGCCAGGCGGAGCCGGAGGCGGGATAGGCGCCCAGCCCCATCAGGGTGGAGGTGACGGGGAAGCCCGTGGCCTCGGCCAGTTCGCGCAGCAGGCGGGAGGCCTCGGGGCCCGAGTTGATGACGCCGCCGCCGGTGTAGAGGATCGGGCGCTCGGCGGTCTCGATCATCTCCACCGCCTGCTCGATCATCTCGGCGTCGCCGTCCAGGCGCGGGCGGTAGGGCAGGGCGGGCATGTCCGCGGGCCCGCGATAGACGCCGGTGGCGAACTGCACGTCCTTGGGAATGTCGATCAGCACCGGGCCGGGACGGCCGTTGGTGGCGACATGGAAGGCCTGGTGGAGGACGTCGGCCAGCTCGTCCGTCTCCTTCACCAGCCAGTTGTGCTTGGTGCAGGGGCGGGTGATGCCGATGGTGTCGGCCTCCTGGAACGCGTCGGAGCCGATCAGGAAGGTCGGAACCTGGCCGGTCAGCACGATCATCGGGATCGAATCCAGCAGCGCGTCGGCCATGCCGGTGACGGCGTTGGTGGCGCCGGGGCCGGAGGTGACCAGCACGACGCCGGGCTTGCCGGTGGACCGCGCATAGCCCTCGGCCGCGTGGGTCGCGCCCTGCTCGTGCCGGACCAGGATGTGGCGGATGTCGTTCTGCTTGAAGATCTCGTCGTAGATCGGAAGCACCGCGCCGCCGGGATAGCCGAACACGGTGTCCACGCCCTGGTCTTTCAGGGCCTGGACGACGATCTGGGCGCCGGTCATTTCGCGGGACATCGGGGTCTTCCTCTGGCGTTTGGTCAGGTTCGGGGCGGCGTCGGGGGGCGTGTCATCGGGCACAAAAAAACCCCCGTTGCGGCGGGGGCGTGCGGGCGCGTCCTGGACGATTCGTCGTCCGGGTCAGTCGCGCCCTGTCGTAAGTACCGCAATGCCGGTCATCGGTGCTGCTCTCCGCTTCCGCTCCGCCGGCCCCGATTAACCGGCCGGGCCGGAGGGGTCAACCCCGAAGCGTCGGTCGGGTGGAGAAAATTGCGTGGGGCGGGCCGTGCGCGCAATTTTCAGCGGCGCGCCGTTGCGGCAGGCCGCGGGGTCAGGATCGGCCGGGCCGGGAGCCGGGAGGCTCGGACAGGCGGGCGCGCACGAAGCGGGACATGGCCCACAGCCCCAGCGCCACCGCGGGCAGGGGGGCGAGGTAGACGGTGCGGGCGACGGTCCGCAGGGTCTCGGGGTCCGCGCCGGCGGCGAAGCCCGCGGCGTTGCCCGCGAGGCCGGCGAAGGCGGCGCCGGCGGCGAAGCCGAGCTGCTGGGTGGTGGGCACCGCGGCGGCGACGCGGGCTTCGTCCCCCGGCCCCGCGAAGGCGCGGGCGCGGCGCAGCAGGAAGGTCCAGCACAGGCCGAAGCCCGCCCCCTCCATCGCCGCCACCGCCGCCACCGCGGCCGGCGGGCCCTCGGGCACCACCAAGGCCAGCAGGGGCAGGGACAGGGCCACGAGGCTCATGCCGATGGCGATGGCCCTGGGGTCGTGGCGCGGCGGCAGGGACGAGACCAGGACCGCCGTGGTCGACCAGCCCGCCGGCACCGCCGCCATCACGTAGCCCGCCGCCATCGGCGGCAGCCCGTGCAGGCGCATCAGCATCACCGGGGCGAAGGCGTTGAACGACACCAGCGCGAAGGACATGCACAGCACCATCAGGAGCGCGGCGCCCGCTGGGTCCGAAGGCCGGAAGGCGCGCGCAGGGTAAAGCCGCCCCTCCCCCCGCCGCGCGTCGCGCCGGAGCGCCCCCCACAGCGCCCCCGCCCCCCCGAGAAGGCAGAGGGAGGAGCGCAGCGGCGCCGGCTCCAGCCCCGCCGCCGCGATCAGCGCCACGCCGGCGGCGATCAGCGCCAGCCGGTCCAGCGGCAGGCGCAGGGGCGCGGTGGCGCGGGGCGGGACCTCGCGCCGCAGCAGCAGCCAGATCCAGACCGACAGCGCCGCCGCCTGCCCCGCGAAGGCCCAAAGCCCCCAGCGCCAGGAGGCGTATTCCACGAACAGCCCCCCGGTCAGCGGCCCCAGCAGCGCCGAGGCGCCCCAGAGCGTGGAGACCACCGCCAGCGCCCGCGCCGTCAGTCGGGGCGGGAACAGCTTGCCCACCGCCACGAAGGCCAGCGCCATCAGCCCGCCGCCGCCCAGACCCTCCATCAGCCGTCCGGCCAGCAGGAGCGGCATGGTGGGCGCGACCGCGTTCAGCGCGCAGCCCAGCGCGAACAGCGCCGCCGCCCCCGCCATCGGCCGCCGCAGCCCGTAGCGTCCGGCGGCGAGCCCGGCGACGGAGCCCGCGACGATGGAGCCGACCAGGTAGACCGCGACCGTCCAGGCCACCAGCCGTTCGCCGCCGATGTCCGAGAGGATCGAATCGATCATCGTGGCCAGCAGCAGCGTGGTCGCCGCGTGCAGCCACACCGCCAGCGCCACCAGCGCCAGCGAGGGGGCGTGCTCACGGGTCAGGATCTCGGACCAGCGGACGTGGTCGTCTTGTCTGGGGGCGGGGGCGGGATCGGGCATTGAGTCGGTCCTGGCTTCGGGATATTTTGTAAAGCATGAGCTTTCTAAAATGGCCAGCCGCATGATCGACCCTTCTTCCGACCGGGCGCAACCGCTGCGCGACCGGCTGCTGTTCCTCGTCAAGCGCCGCGGCGCCCTGCCGGCGGCGGAGGCGGGGGCGGCGCTGGGGGTGACGAAGCAGGCCGCGCAGCAGGGCTTCGCGGCGCTGGCCGCGGCCGGGCTGGTTCGGGCGGAAGACCGGGCCTCGGGCGGGCGAGGGCGTCCGCGCCGGTGCTGGGCGCTGACCGAGGCCGGCCACGCCCGGTTTCCCGACCGTCACGCCGACCTGACGCTGGAGCTGATCGCGGCGGCGGAGGCGGCCTTCGGCCCGGCGGGGCTGGAGGCGCTGATCGCGGCGAGGGAGGCCGCGTCGCGCGCCGCCTATCGCGCGGCGACCGAGGGGCGGGACCTTCCCGGCCGTGTGCGCGCGCTGGCCGAGGCGCGGGCGCGCGAGGGCTACATGGCCCGGGCCGAACCCGCGCCCGACGGCGACGGCTGGCTGCTGATCGAGGATCATTGCCCGATCTGCGCCGCCGCCGCCCGCTGCCAGGGCTTCTGCCGGTCGGAGCTTTCGCTGTTCCGCGAGGCGCTGGGCGGGCGGGTGGAGCGGGCGGAGCATGTGCTCTCCGGCGCCCGCCGCTGCGTCTACCGGGTGCGGGAGGCGGCGGGGGAAACCTGACGTTAACCATGGCGGGCGTTGATGGCCGGATGGTTCGTCCTCGTCTCCCTATCTTCAAGCGGTTGTGCGCGCTGATGGCCGCGCGCCTCGTCGCGGCGGCCCCGAACGCGTTCGTCGTCGCGGTTCTCGGCGCGGTCATCGCTGTGGGCGTCGGCGCCGCGAGGTTCGGCGACGGGACGCGGCTGCCCAACGGAATGATCCTGACCCGCGTGTTCGACGGAACGTGGTCGGGACGCTGGGCGCTGCGCGCCTCTCCGCGCGGTCCGCCTATGGTGGTCGACACGGAATTCATATGCTTCGACGACCGTCGGGCGTTCGCCACGTCCCGGCGCCGGGGCGAGGGCGGGCTGTTCGACGCGGCGCGGGGCGGCCGCGTGGCCGTCGATATCCGCGCGGCGGCGAGGCTCGGCGGCCCGATCGGTCCGCAAGGCGGCTGCCGCGGCTGGTTCTCGGGCTGGATCGGCCCGGCCCTTCTGCGCGACGGCGCCCGTCCGCCCCATGCGCCGCCCTGCGCCTGGCGCGCCATGGGCGTGGCGACGACGCTGGCGCGCAGCTGGCAGGGTCGCCCCTGCGTGCCGGCCGGCTGGCCGGCGCAGCGGTCGACGCGGACGGGGGGCGGCGAGGGATGGGACCCGACCTCGAACCCGTGAGGGGCCGCGACCGAGAGCGTCCGCCCGGGCTGAATGCGCGACGAGGCGGAGCGCGACAGCGACGGCGCGGATCTCGGAGGCGGGCGCTGCGGGCGCCGCTCCGCCGCAATCCCATCAGCTTCGTCGCGCCGGCCGGGAGCGGCCGCGCCGGTCCCGCCGCCCGCGGCTCGGCCCGACGCGACGACCGTGCCCGGGGCAGGGCATGGCGCCTGCAGGCCGGCACGAAACGGTGGCTGCGGTCCGGCCCGGCATGGCGCATGGAGCTCTGCCCGGCGCCGCGTCCACGCAGGTGGCAGGGCATGGCGCCTGCAGGACGGCACGAAACGGCGGCCGCGGTCCGGCCCGGCATGGCGACCGCGGCCTGTCATGGAATGCAGCCCTCGCGCCGGACCGGCGCGGCGACTGCGCCCGCGGTTTCGCACCGCGTCCGCGGCCGGACGGGGCGAGACGACGACGCTCGGCGCCGAGCGCCCGCCGCATGTCGCTCGTCGCAGGGCGGCGGACATGAGCCGCGCCGTCCCCGGGACCTGCGCGCTGCAGGCGGGGAGGCCCGCCACGGAGACGTTCAGCTTGCGTCGCCCGCTCCTCATGCGCGCGGCTTATGGGGGCGCGGCCTGTTCGTTGCGCCGGGGGGCTTCCTTTCGTCGCCCTCGGCCGCCACCCCCGGTCTCACGGTCTCACGGTCTCACGGTCTCACGGTCGCATGGTTCCCGGCCCCAGGCCCCACGGACCTCCGTCATTCCCCCCCGCCGCACCCTTCCGCCGCTCGCCCCTGGTCGCGCGGCCCTGACCGGCGACGTGTTCGCCTCCGGGCGGGACGCCTCGCCTCTCGGCTCCGCGGCCCGCGCGAAGACGGGAGGGATGCGGGCGGGCCGGGTATCGCGAGCGACAGCCATGCGCGCCGGCCGCGACGCCGGCGGCGGCTCCGCCGTCAGGCGCAGGGCGCGAGACGCGCCAGCGCCTCCGCCGGCGACGCGGCCGCGGGCCAGACGGCGAGACGGTTGCGGGCCCATGACAATTGACGCTTGGCATAGCGGCGCGTGGCCCGGGCGGCGGCGTCGCGGGCTTCGGCGAGACTGATCTCGCCGCGCAGATGCGCGATCAGCTCCGCCGCGCCAAGGGCCTGCATGGCGGTCGGGGCCGGCGCGGTCCAGGACATCGCGGCGCGCGCCTCGTCCAGCGCGCCGCCCTCCAGCATGACGTCGAAACGCGTGTCGATCCCGGCGTAGAGCGCGGCGCGGTCGGGCATCAGCCGCACCGCCCGGGCGGCGGACAGGGGCAGCAGCGGCGCCGGCGTCTCGGCCTGCAGGCGGGCGAGCGGGCGGCCCGTGGTCTCCAGCGCCTCCCAGGCCCGCAGCACCCGGCGCGGATTGGCGAGGTCGAGGCGGGCATGGGTCTCAGGGTCCCGGGCGCGCAGGGCCTCGGCGAAGGCGGGCAGGCCGAGGCGGGCGAGCTCGGCTTCCGCCGCCGCGCGGATTTCGGGCGGGGTCGGGGGGATGTCGGCCAGCCCCTCGGTCAAGGCGGTGAAGTAGAGACCCGTCCCCCCGACGAGGATCGGGACCCGGCCCGCGGCGCGGGCGGCGGCGATCTCGGCCGCGGCTTCGCCCAGCCAGCGGCCGGTGGAATAGGGCTCGGTCGGCGGGACATGGCCGTAAAGGCGATGCGGCGCGCGGGCCTCGTCCTCCGCCGTGGGGCGGGCGGTGAGCACCCGCCAGCCGTCATAGACCTGCAGGGCGTCGGCGTTGATCACCACCCCGTCCAGCCGCTCGGCCAGCGCCAGCGCCAGCCCGGATTTGCCGGAGGCGGTGGGCCCGCAGATCAGGATCGGGCGGCGATCCGGCGTCGCGGAGGCGGCCATTGCGGCGGAAGGGGCGGGCGGGGGCGCGGACATGGCGACGGATTGGCCCGGACCGGCCCGTCGGTCAAGCGGCGAGAGTCTGGCCCGGCCCGGTCGCCGGGGGCGCGCCGGTCGGGCGACGGGAAAGGGGCGGCCGGCAAGGGCCCGGAGGGCGGCGGTCCGGCGCGGGGCCGGCGGGTCCG
>JAYZWL010000103.1:0-46769 GCA_036154955.1 Pseudomonadota bacterium
GGGCCGCGCCGCCGCTGTGGGCGCCGGTGCCGTGGGCGCCGCGGGTGGCGGCGGCAGCCCCGGCGCCGAGCGCCGCGCCGATGCCGCCGCCCGAGAGCGCGCGTTCGCCGGTCGAGTTGCCGCAGCCGGCGACGAGCCCGGCCGCGACCAGCGCGGCGAGGCCGGCCGAACGGCCGAAGATGCGGGCGGTGCGGGTGCGGGTGCGGGTCGCGTGGGCCATGTCAGGTCTCCCATCCAGTGAACTCGTCTGGAGGGAATGATGGCGTCGAATGCGGCGCGAACCCTGCGCGAAACAAGGAATTCTCGCCCAAATCGGGGAGATTTCGGGGCGGACGCGGCGGCGGGGCGCCGGGACCCGCTCAGTCCTCGTCCGGCGGTTCGGGGGCGAGCGACGGCAGCACCACCAGCACCCCGTAGCCGATCCCCACGAAGCCGAAAGTCACGCCGAAGCCGATGGCCAGCAGCGCCGTCGCGAGGTCTCCGTCCGGCGAGGCCGCCAGCCGCGAGCCCAGCCCGCCGAGGTCCAGCCAGATCAGCGCCAGCATCGCCGTCCAGCCCGCGACGATGCCGTTGACCGCATGGCGCAGGATGAATTTCGGAAGCCGGTTGGGGTCGTAGGGGGTCTTGCCGGACGGTCGGGCCATGGCGCGCCTCGCTCGCATTCACGGCGCCGAATATAGGCGTCCCGGCCTCGGCCGTCCATGCGTCCCGCCCGCGCGCCTGCGCGAAGCCCGAGCGTTTCGCTCGGCATACGCCCGGCGCACGCCCTGTGCACGCTCGGTGACAGGCGGCTTGGCGGGGCGCGGCGGTCACGGCCGCCTCGCGATGCAGTCGATCTCCACCAGCGCGCCCACCGCAAGCGCCGTCACCCCCACCGTGGTCCGGGCGGGGCGTCGATCCTCGGGGAAGAAGCTCTGGTAGGTGGCGTTGAAGGCGGCGTAATCGCGCTCGAACTCGGTCAGGAAGCAGCGGCACTGCACGACGTGAGACAGATCTAGATCAAGCTCTTGCAGGATGATCTTGAGATTTTCCATCACTCGGATCGTCTGCGCCTCGATCCCCTCCGGCAGGGGGGCGTCGGGGGCGGCGGGGTCGGTCGGCATCTGCCCGGTCAGGATCACCCAGCCGTCGCTCTCCACCGCGTGGGAGAACGGCGCGACCGGGCGCGGCCCGGCGGCGAACAGGTGAAAGGCGGGCCCGGCCATCGGCTCAGACCTCGCAGGAAGGATCAGCCGCGCACGGCAAACCCTTGTTATGCTGGACGGATCCGATCACCGCTTCGGCTTCCGGGCGGCGTAGGAGAAGCTGTTATGCATCTCCGCCACCGCCTTCTTGGCCCCGAGATCGAGCCCCTGGACGCGCAGGATCAGGTCGTCGATCTCGGCGCAGAGCGCCTGAATGTTGACGTCCATCTCCATGAAAACATAGCGGCTTTCGCGCAGCACGAAGAAATGCGACGGCAGCCGCCCCTCCGCCCGCGCCCGATCGTGCTGGGCCGCGTCATAGACCTTCAGCGGCCCTGGCAGGGCCTTGCCGAACCCGTCCATGCGCAGGTCCACATGCGCCGTATCGGCCTGCAAGCCCTTGCGAAGCGTGGTGAAACCGTCGTCCTTCACCCGCAGCATCCCGCGCAGAGCCGCGGCGCGGTTGGCGGAGGCCTCCGCCTCCGGCCACAGGCTCTGCCGGATCTGCCAGCCCTCCGCCACGATGGCGTCGAGCAGCGCCGCGATCGCCTCCGACGGCTTCGGCGTGGTGACAAGAAGCGGGTTCAAGGCATTGATGAACCAGCCGATCCGCAGGCACCGCCGCGCGACCTGAAGCGCGTGGGCGCGCACCAGGGCGGGGGTCAGGTCGGAGGAGGCGATATCGGTTTCCATGGGATCGCTCACAGCGGAATGTTGTCGTGCTTCTTCCACGGATTCTCGAGCTTCTTGTTGCGAAGCGCGGCGAAGGCCCTTGCCACCCGGCGGCGGGTCGACTGGGGCATGATCACCTCGTCGATGAAGCCTTTTTCCGCGGCCACGAAGGGGTTTGCGAAGCGATCTTCATAGTTCTTGGTGCGCGCCGCGATCTTCTCCGCATCGCCCAGCTCGGAGCGATACAGGATCTCCACCGCGCCCTTCGCGCCCATCACCGCGATCTCGGCGGTCGGCCAGGCGTAGTTCACGTCGCCCCGCAGGTGCTTGGAGGCCATGACGTCATAGGCGCCGCCATAGGCCTTGCGGGTGATGACCGTGACCTTGGGCACCGTCGCCTCGCCATAGGCGAAGAGCAGCTTGGCCCCGTGCTTGATGACCCCGCCGTATTCCTGCCCGGTCCCCGGCAGGAAGCCCGGCACGTCGACCAGGGTCAGGATCGGAATGTTGAAGCAGTCGCAGAACCGCACGAAGCGCGCCGCCTTGCGGGAGCTGTCGATGTCCAGGCACCCCGCCAGCACCATCGGCTGGTTGGCGACGACGCCGACGGTCTCGCCCTCCATCCGGATGAAGCCGGTGATCATGTTCTTCGCGTAATCCGCTTGAATCTCGAAGAAATCCGCCTCGTCCGCGACCTTGAGGATCAGCTCCTTCATGTCGTAGGGCTTGTTGGGATTGTCCGGGATCAGGCTGTCGAGCGACGGCTCCACCCGGTCCACCTTGTCGAAGAACGGCCGCACCGGCGGCTTCTCGCGGTTGGACTGGGGCAGGAAGTCGACCAGGCGGCGGGTCTGGATCAGCGCCTCGACGTCGTTGTCATAGGCGCCGTCGGCCACCGAGGACTTGGAGGTGTGGGTCTTGGCGCCGCCCAGTTCCTCGGCCGTCACGACCTCGTTGGTCACGGTCTTCACCACGTCGGGGCCGGTGACGAACATGTAGGACGAGTCGCGCACCATGAAGATGAAGTCGGTCATCGCCGGCGAGTAGACCGCGCCGCCCGCGCAGGGCCCCATGATGACGGAGATCTGGGGCACCACGCCCGAGGCCATGATGTTGCGCTGGAACACGTCCGCGTAGCCGGCGAGCGAGGCGACTCCCTCCTGGATGCGCGCGCCGCCCGAGTCGTTCAGCCCGATCACCGGCGCGCCGTTGCGCATCGCCATGTCCATGATCTTGCAGATCTTCTGGGCGTGGGTCTCGCTGAGCGAGCCGCCGAACACGGTGAAATCCTGGGAGAAGACATAGACCATGCGGCCGTTGACGGTGCCCCAGCCGGTGACGACGCCGTCGCCGTAGGGCCGGTCTTCCTCCATCCCGAAATCGGTGCAGCGGTGAGCGACGAACATGTCGTATTCCTCGAACGATCCCTCGTCGAGAAACAGGTCGATCCGCTCGCGCGCGGTCAGCTTGCCCTTGGCGTGCTGGCTGTCGATCCGCTTCTGGCCGCCGCCCAGCCGGGCCGTCTGACGCCGCAGCTCAAGTTCCGCAAGGATGTCGTTCATCGCGCGCCCTTTCCCTCTCCGGTCGGTCGCGCACCCTAACGCCGCGCCCCGCGCCCGGAAACCACAGTTCGGCGGAGTTGCGAACCTCGCCGCACCGGACTATTGCAAATTGCGAAGTTGCGAAGTCCAGCCGAGGCGGCCCACAGATGCTCCCTGCAACCATCATTGCGAAATGACACGCGCCCGCAAGCTTTACGCAGGCGCCCAACTGCGCGAGGCCCGGCGCAACGCGGGGCTGACCCAGGCCGCCTTCGCCGATGCCGTCGGCGTTTCCCTGAGCTATCTCAATCAGATGGAGAACAACCATCGCCCGGTCTCCGCCGCGGTGCTGCTGGCGCTTGCCGACCGGTTCGGACGCTCCCTGACCACTTTGTCGCTGGGCGAGACCGAGCGGCTGACCGCCGACATGCGCGAGGCGCTGGCCGATCCGGTGTTCTCCGGCGCCCAGCCGCCGCCGGCGGACCTGGAGCTCGCGGCCTCCAACGCGCCGGGCCTGGCGCGGGCCTTCCTCGCGCTGCACCGGGCCTATCGGCAGCGGGGCGAGCGGCTGGCCTCCCTCGACGACGCGCTGGGGCGGGAGGACGCGCTCGCCCCCCAGCCGTGGGAGGAGGTGCGCGACTTCTTCCACTATTGCGACAACTATATCGACGCGGTGGACCGCGCCGCCGAAAGCTTCGCCGCCGCCGCGGGGCTGGGCCCCGGGGCCCGCGACCCGCTGGCCAGCGCCGCCGCCTGGCTGGAGGCGCGCCACGGCATCGCCGCGCGCGCCGCCGACGTGCCCGAGCTGCGCCGGCTGGAGGGCGACCGCCTGACCCTCTCCACCCGCGTCGCCCCGGCCACGCGGCTGTTCCAGCTCTGCGTCCAGATCGCGCTGACCGCCCATGCCGACCTGATCGAGGCGACGCTGGACCTCGCGGGCTTCGGCTCGGCGGAGGCGCGGGCGATCTGCAAGATCGGGCTCGCCAACTATTTCGCCGGCGCGGCCGTCATGCCCTACGGCCCGTTCCTCGCCGCGGCGCAGGAGACGCGGCACGACATCGAGCTTCTGGCCGAACGTTTCGGCGCGAGCCTGGAGCAGGTGGCGCACCGGCTTTCGACCCTGCAGCGCAAGGGGGCGTCGGGGCTGCCCTTCTTCTTCGTGCGCGTGGACCAGGCGGGGACGATCACCAAGCGCCACTCGGCCACGCGGCTGCAATTCGCGCGCTATGGGTCGGCCTGCCCGCTATGGAACGTGCACCAGGCCTTCGAAACCCCGGGCCGCCTGATCCGCCAGCTTGCGGAGACGCCGGACGGGGTGCGCTACCTGTGCCTCGCGCGCGACGTGACCAAGCCCGGCGGAGGCTACCGCCGGCCGACGCGCCGCTACGCCATCGGCTGGGGCTGCGAGGTGCGGCATGCCGGCGCCCTGGTCTATGCCGACGATCTCGACCTCGCCTCGCCGGCCTCCTACGAGCCCATCGGGATCAGCTGCCGGATCTGCGAGCGGGCGAACTGCCACCAACGCTCGGTGCCGCCGCTGAAGGCCGCGATCGAGGTCGACCCGGCCCGGCGCGACCTGCTGCCCTACCGGGTCGCCGCCCCGGGCGCGGCGGTCGCGCCCGATTGACCCTCCTGCTCAGGCGAGGCTATCGAGGGGGGGCCGAGCGACGGGGGCGCGTAGCTCAACGGTTAGAGCAGGCCGCTCATAACGGCTTGGTTGGGGGTTCAAATCCCTCCGCGCCTACCAACGCGGGCCATGACGCCGGCATGTCATCATATCACCCCGCCCGCGCGGCGTCGCCCGCATCGTGGTTCTTGCAGCCGGACCACGGGACGAATCCTTGCGCGGCCCTGCGGGACTCATCATATCTCTTGTCGCCTGACGCCGGATCGGGGATTGACTCCGCGCCCCCGCAGGCGCGTCCTGTCGGCCCTGCCCGGGCCGATCCCGGCGACGGAACCAAGACGCGGCGGGCGACCAGACCCGCCCGGAGGAGAGCCGATGACCGATTATCCCAACACCCAGCTCCTGATCGACGGCGAATGGCGCGGCGGCGCCGAGGGCCGGACCATCGACGTGCTCGACCCCGCCACCGACGAGGTGATCGGCACGGTCGCCCACGCCACCAAGGTCGATCTCGACGCGGCGCTGGAAGCGGCCAAGGCCGGCTTCGCGACCTGGTCCGCCGTGTCGGCCTATGAGCGCGCCAAGATCATGCGCAAGGCCGCCGACAACCTGCGCGCCAACGCGGACGCCATCGCCCGCATGATGACCTTCGAGCAGGGCAAGCCGCTGGCCGAGGCCAAGGGCGAGACGCTGGCCGGCGCCGACATCATCGACTGGTTCGCCGAAGAGGCTCGCCGCACCTACGGCCAGATCATCCCGGCCCGCGCGCCGGGCGTGATGCAGATGGCGATCAAGCTGCCGGTCGGCCCGGTCGCCGCCTTCACGCCGTGGAACTTCCCGATCAACCAGGTGGTGCGGAAGCTGTCGGCCGCGCTCGCCGCCGGCTGCTCGATCATCGTCAAGGCGCCGGAGGAGACCCCGGCCTCCCCCGCGGCCCTGATCCAGGCCTTCGTCGACGCGGGCGTGCCCAAGGGCGTCATCGGGCTGGTCTACGGCGTGCCGGCCGAGATTTCGGAATACCTGATCCCGCATCCGGTGATCCGCAAGATCACCTTCACCGGCTCCACCCCGGTCGGAAAGATGCTCGCCGGCCTCGCCGGGCAGCACATGAAGCGGGCGACGATGGAGCTGGGCGGCCATGCGCCCGCCATCGTGTTCGACGACGCCAATCTCGACGTCGCGACCAAGGTGCTGGCGATGTCCAAGTATCGCAACGCCGGACAGGTCTGCGTGTCCCCGACCCGCTTCCTGGTGCAGGAGAAGGTCTACGACAAGTTCGTCGCCGACTTCACCGCCATGGCCTCGGCGATCAAGGTCGGCAACGGCTTCGACAAGGACACCCAGATGGGCCCGCTGGCCAATGAGCGCCGGATCCCCGCGCTGGACGCCCTGATCGGCGACGCGCGCGAGCGGGGGGCCGAGGTGACCACCGGCGGCGAGCGCATCGGCAACGTGGGCAACTTCTTCCAGCCCACCGTCATCGCCGGGGCCGGGATCGACAGCCGCATCATGAACGAGGAGCCTTTCGGCCCGGTCGCGATCATCAACCGGTTCAAGGACCTCGACGAGGTGATCGAGGAATCGAACCGCCTGCCCTTCGGCCTCGCCTCCTACGCCTTCACCGGGTCGCAGGCGACGGCGGACCGGCTGGGCCGCTCGGTCGAGGCGGGGATGACCACCATCAACCACAACGGGCTGGCGCTTCCCGAAGTGCCCTTCGGCGGCGTCCGGGATTCGGGCCACGGCACCGAGGGCGGGTCGGAGGCGATCGAAGCCTATCTGGTCACCAAGTTCGTGACCCAGGCCGCGATCTGATCGCGAGCTGATTGGGCCCGGCGGGGCGCGACCCGCCGCCTGACGCAGGACCCGAACGCCCGGCGGAGCCGCTCCGCCGGGCGTTTGCATTTTCCCGGCTCCCTTGTGGGGAATGCCGCTTGTCAGGCGAGCCCTCCGCCGCCTATTCGGTAAGGCGAACGAAGCATCGCGCGGCGCGCCGGGGAGGGGACCAGATGACAGGGATCGCGGAGACGCAGGCGGAGCCCGCCTATCGCTGGGTGATCGTGTCGGCGGCGGCGATCATCCTCGCGGTGTCGATGGGCACGCTGGTCAACGGCCTGTCGGTGTTCTTCCTGCCGCTGGAGCTGGAATTCGGCTGGGCGCGCGGCGATATCGGCCTGATCAACACCGCCGGCCTCGCCGGGCTGGCGGCGGGCGGCGTGCTGATGGGCCGGCTCTCGGACCGCTGGGGGGTGCGCCCGGTCTGCGTGATCGGGGCCGTGGCGCTCGGCGCCTGCCTGATGGCGGCCTCGCGGGCCGAGGCGCTGTGGCAGTTCTACGCGCTGTTCTTCCTCGCCGGGGCCTTCGGCGGCGCGGCCTTCTTCGCGCCGCTGATCGCGCTGGTCGGCGCGTGGTTCGTGACCGGGGCGGGGCTGGCCATCGGCATCGCCTCGGCCGGGCAGGCGCTGGGACAGGGGGGCGTGCCCTTCGTGTCGGCGCTGCTGATCGACAGCCTGGGCTGGCGCGGGGCCTTCGGCGTGCTGGGCGGAACCGCGCTGGCGCTGCTCGTGCCGCTGGCCCTGCTGACCCGCCAGCCGCCGGCGCCGGCCGCGACCGGCGGCCCGGCCGCGCCGGAGCCCGAAGCCACCCCCCTGCCCCATCGGCTGGTGGTGGCGGTGATGTGCGCGGCGGTGCTGGGCTGCTGCACCTGCATGTCGGTGCCGCTGATGCATCTCGCGCCCTACATGCAGGGCTGCGGCATCTCCGGGGCCGAGGCGGGGGGCGTGATGATGGCCATGCTCTGCGCCGGCATCGCGGGGCGGTTGTTCTTCGGGGCGCTCGCCGACCGGATCGGGGCGCTGAGGGCCTATATGGCCGCTTCCGCCTGGCAGACGGCGATGGTGTTCGGCTTCACCTTCTTCCGGGAGCTGGACGGGTTTCTGGTCTACGCGGTGCTCTACGGCTTCGGCTATGCGGGCGTGATGACCGGGGTGCTGACCTCCGCCCGCGCTCTGACCACCGCCAGCCGCCGGGCCGGCGCGATGGGCGCGATCCTCGCCTTCGGCTGGGCGGGCCACGGGACCGGCGGCTGGGTGGGCGGGCTGCTCTACGACCTGACCGGCGACTATCGGGCCACCTTCGCGCTGGCGGCGCTGGCGGGGGCGGCCAACCTGGCGCTGGTCGGCGGGCTGGCCATGGGGATCCGCCGCGGCCGGGCGCGGGGGGCGATGGTCGCGGCGTAAGGCCGGCGGCCGGACCGCGCGGGAACGAAAAGGGGCGGGCCATGGCGGCCCGCCCCTTTTTTTTCAGCGCCTTGCGGGGCGGTGAGACGGTCGTCTCAGCCTATTCCGCGGCCTCGGCATAGGTCTCCATCGGCGGGCAGGTGCAGACCAGGTTTCGGTCGCCATAGACGTTGTCCACCCGGTTCACCGGCGGCCAGTACTTGTCCACCCGGAACGCCCCCGGCGGGAAGCAGGCCTGTTCGCGGCTGTAGGGCCGGTCCCACTCGCCCACCAGATCCTCGACCGTATGCGGCGCGCGCTTGAGCGGGTTGTTCTCCCGGTCCAGCGTCCCGTCCTCGATGGCCTGCGCCTCGGCCCGGATCGCCAGCATGGCGTCGCAGAAGCGGTCCAGCTCGGCCTTGGGCTCGGATTCCGTCGGCTCGATCATCAGGCAGCCCGCCACGGGGAAGCTCATGGTCGGGGCATGGAAGCCGCAGTCCATCAGCCGCTTGGCGATGTCGTCCACCTGCACGCCGGCGAGGTCCGCCAGCGGCCGCGTATCCAGGATCAGCTCATGCGCCACGTGCCCCGCGGGCCCGGCATAGAGCACCTTGTAGGCGCCCGAGAGCCTTGCGGCGATGTAGTTGGCGTTGAGGATCGCGACCCGCGTCGCCTGGGTCAGCCCCTCCCCGCCCATCATCAGGCAGTAGGCCCAGGAGATCGGCAGGATCGAGGCCGAGCCCCATTCCGAGCCCGACACCGCCCCCGTCCCCGTCACCGGGTGGCCGGGCAGGAAGGGCGCCAGATGCGCGCCCACCCCGATCGGCCCCATGCCGGGACCGCCGCCGCCATGCGGGATGCAGAAGGTCTTGTGCAGGTTGAGATGGCTCACGTCCGAGCCGATGTCCCCCGGCCGCGCCAGCCCGACCATGGCGTTCAGGTTGGCGCCGTCCATGTAGACCTGCCCGCCCGCCTCGTGGGTGATGCGGCAGACCTCGCGCACCGTCTCCTCGAACACGCCATGGGTCGAGGGATAGGTGATCATGCAGGCGGCGACCCGGCCTTCGTGCTTCGCGGCCTGGGCCTTGAAGTCCTCCACGTCGATGTCGCCGTTCTCCCGCGCCTTCACCGGCACCACCTTCCAGCCGACCATCTGGGCGGAGGCCGGGTTGGTGCCATGGGCCGAAGTCGGGATCAGGCAGACGTCCCGCGCCCCCTCGCCCCGCGAGGCATGGTAGGCGCGGATGGTCAGCAGCCCCGCATATTCGCCCTGCGCGCCCGAATTGGGCTGCATGGACATGGCGTCGTAGCCCGTGGCTTCACAGAGCTTCTCCGACAGATCCTCGACCAGCTCGGCGTAGCCCGCCCGCTGCTCGATCGGGGCGAGCGGGTGGATATTGGAGAATTCCGGCCAGGTGATGGCCAGCATCTCGGCGGTGGCGTTGAGCTTCATGGTGCAGGAGCCCAGCGGGATCATCGCGCGGTCGAGCGCGAGGTCCCGGTCGGCGAGCCGGCGCATGTAGCGGGTCATCTCGGCCTCGGCCCGGTTCATGTGGAAGACCGGGTGGGTGAGATAGTCCGACTGCCGCAGCAGAGCCTCGGGCAGCCGCGGCGCGGGCGCAGGGCCCGACGCCGCCATGTCGCCGCCGAAGGCGCGGAACACCGCCTCTATGTCCGCCTCGCGCACCAGCTCGTCGAGCGTGATGGCGATCTTGTCCCCGTCGACGGCGCGCAGGTTCACGCCCTCCGCCGCCGCGGCGCGGATGATCACGCCCTGAAGCGCGCCGACCGTGACCAGAACGGTGTCGAAGAAGGCGTCGGGCCCGACGGTGAAGCGCAGCGCCTCCAGCCCCTCGGCCATGCGCACGGCCTTCAGATGCACCCGCTGGGCGATGGCCTTGAGCCCCTGCGGGCCGTGGAACACCGCATACATCGAGGCCATGACCGCCAGCAGCGCCTGCGCCGTGCAGACGTTGGAGGTCGCCTTCTCGCGCCGGATATGCTGCTCGCGGGTCTGGAGCGACAGGCGGTAGGCCCGGTTGCCCCGCGCATCCACCGACACGCCCACGATGCGGCCCGGCAGGGCGCGCTTGTGGGCGTCGAGGCAGGCCATGTAGGCGGCATGCGGCCCGCCCGCGCCCATCGGCACGCCGAAACGCTGGGTGGAGCCGACCGCGACGTCCGCCCCCATCTCTCCGGGGCTTTTCAGCAGGGTGAGCGCCAGCGGATCGGCGGCCACCACCGCCAGCGCCTTGGCGGCGTGCAGCGCGGCGATTTCGTCGGTGAAATCGCGCACCGCGCCGTTGACGCCGGGATACTGGAACAGCGCGCCGAACACGGTCTCGGGCGCCAGCGTCGCGGGATCGCCCACGATCACCTCGATGCCCAGCGGCTCGGCCCGGGTCTTCACCACGTTGATGGTCTGCGGCAGGCAGCCCGCGTCCACGAAGAACGCGCCGGCCTTCGACTTCGACTGACGCCGGCACAGCGCCATCGCCTCCGCCGCCGCTGTGGGTTCGTCCAGCAGCGAGGCGTTGGCGATGTCGAGCCCGGTCAGGTCGCACATCATGGTCTGGAAGTTCAGCAGCGCCTCAAGCCGGCCCTGGGAAATCTCCGGCTGGTAGGGCGTGTAGGCCGTGTACCAGGCGGGGTTTTCCAGGATGTTGCGCTGGATGCAGGGCGGGGTCACGGCGCCGTGGAACCCCTGCCCGATCATCGAAACCATGACCCGGTTCTTGTTCGCGGTCTGGCGCAGGCGGAACAGGACCTCGCGCTCGGACAGGGCCGGGCCGAAATCCAGCGGCGCCGCCTGGCGGATGGCCGAGGGCACGGTGGCGTCGATCAGCGCGTCGAGGGAGCCGACCCCGATGGTCGCCAGCATCTCCTCCATCTCGGCCGGCGAGGGCCCGATATGGCGGCGATTGGCGAAGTCGTAGGGGTCGTAATCGGTGAAGCTGAAGGGCATGGATCCGTCCTGGGGGCTCAATCGATCATCGCCTTGTATTCGTCCTCGTCCATGAACTCGTCCAGCGCGCCCACGTCCGCGATCTTGATCTTGAAGAACCAGCCGTCGCCGGTCGGGTCCTCGTTCACCAGTCCCGGGGTCTCCACGATCTTGGAATTGATCTCCACGATCTCGCCATCCAGAGGGGCGGCGATGTCGGAGGCGGCCTTCACGGATTCGATGGTCACCACCTCGGCGCCCGCCGCGACCTCGTCGCCCAGCTCCGGCAGTTCGATGAACACGATGTCGCCCAGCTGCTCGGCGGCGTGCTCGGTGATGCCGACGGTCACGACGTCGCCGTCGAGGTCCAGCCATTCGTGGTCTTCGGTGAATTTGGTCATCACGGGGTCTCAGCGCTTGTAACGGTGGGGGACGAAGGGAAGGTCGGCGACCAGGGCCGGCAGGCGCCTGCCGCGCACCTCGCCGAACAGCCGGGTTCCGGGGACGGCGAGCGCGGCGGGCACGTAGGCCATGGCCATCGGCCCGCCCAGCGTGGGCCCGAAGGCGCCGGAGACCACCGCGCCCACGGGCTCGGCGGCGTCCTCGGCGGCGAAGATCGCGGTGGGCGGGCGCATGGGCGCGCGGCCCTCGGGCAACAGGCCGACGCGCAGGCGGGCGGGGCCCGTCTCCAGCTCGGGCAGGATGCGGTCCGCGCCGGGGAAGCCGCCTTCGCGGGCGCCGCCCGTGCGGCGGATCTTCTGGATCGCCCAGCCGAGGCCCGCCTCCGCCGGGGTGGTGGTTTCGTCTATGTCGGAGCCGTAGAGGCAGAGCCCCGCTTCCAGCCGCAAGCTGTCGCGGGCGCCGAGGCCCGCGGGGGCGACGCCCGCCTGTTCCAGCAACGCCTCGGCCACGCCCTCGGCCCGGTCGGCGGGGAGCGAGATCTCGAACCCGTCCTCCCCGGTATAGCCGGAGCGGGAGACGAGGCAGGGCACGCCGGCGAGCGCGGTCTCGGCCACGTCCATGAACTTCATCGAGGCGACCGAGGCCCCCAGCGCCGCGGCCGCCGCCTCCGCCTTCGGGCCCTGCAGGGCGATGAGGGCGCGGTCGGTCAGCTCCTCGACCTCGCAGGTCTCCGACAGATGGGCGCGCAGATGGGCGAGGTCATGGTCCCGCCGCGCCGCGTTCACCACCAGGAACAGGTGGTCGCCGCGATTGGCGACCATGAAATCGTCGAGGATCCCGCCGTCGGGCGCGGTGAACAGCCCGTAGCGCTGCCGGTCCGCGGCCAGCCCCGCCACCGAGATCGGCGCGAGGCTTTCCAGCGCCAGCGCCGCGTCCTCCAGCTTGCCGGAGCGCGGGCGCAGGATCACCTGGCACATATGCGAGACGTCGAACAGCGCCGCGCCCTCGCGCGCCGCCGCATGCTCGCGCAGAATGCCCGAGGGATACTGCACCGGCATCAGCCAGCCGGCGAAAGGCGCCATGCGGGCGCCGAGGCTCTCATGCAGGGCGCTCAGCGGGGTGCGGGCCAGCGCCTCGCCCTGCCCGTCGCCGGACTTGCCGGTGTCGGTCTTGTCGTGGTGATCGTTCATTCGCCCCCCAAAGTCGATGCGCGCAGCGCCGGCCGCGGTTCGCCCGCGCGCCGGTCCGCCCCCGCTGTCCTTCCGCCTGAGATCGCTATCCCTTCGGCGGGCGCCTCCGCGCCTCTCTCCAGCGTTCCGATCGACCCCGCCGGTCCTTTCGCCTGAGAGTTTCCGGGGCGGTTGCTCCTTCGGCCCTGGCGGCGTCGCGGGCGGTGGTCTGCCTCGCGCCGTCGCCAGCGTCTCCCAACGGGTCGGAATCAGCCTAGACGCGGCTCATTGGCCGCGCAAGGGGCGTTGTTGCGCTGCGATAGAGCCGCGGCCCTACTCCGCCGGGGCCGAGGGCTCGCGATGGGCCAGCGCCTTTTCCAGCTCCTGCGCGACATGGCTGCGCGCCCGGGTGTGGCGGACCATCAGGTCGTAGAGCACCGGGGTCAGGAACAGGGTCAGCAGCGAGGCGATGCCGAAGCCGCCGATGATCACCAGCCCGATCGCCGCCCGCGCCTCCGAGCCCGCGCCGGTCGACCAGACCAGCGGCAGCGCGCCCAGCAGGGTGGAGATCACCGTCATCGCCACCGGCCGCAGGCGGGCCACCGCCCCCTCCAGCGCCGCTTCGCGCACCGACATGCCCTCGTCGCGGAGCTGGTTGGCGAATTCCACGATCAGGATGCCGTTCTTGGCCATCAACCCGATCAGCAGGACCAGCCCCACCTGGGTGTAGATGTTGAGCGACTGGTCGAAGAGCCACAGCGTCGCGAAGGCGCCGGTCAGGCCCAGCGGCACGGTCAGCAGGATCACCAGCGGATCGACGAAGCTTTCGAACTGCGCGGCCAGCACCAGATAGACCACGAGGATCGCGAAGACGAAGGTCCACACCGCGCCGCCCGACGTCTCCTGGAACTCCCGGCTCTGGCCGTCGAAGGCGATCTGGGCCTCGGCCGGCAGCACGCGGGCGGCGGTGTCGAGCACCGTCTCCACCGCGGCGCCGAGGTCGTAGCCTTCCTCCAGCGCCGCCGAAAGCTCGATGGCCGGCAGGCGGTTGAACCGCGACAGCTCGGGCGAGGCCGCCCCCTCCGACGGCCGGACCAGCGCCGACAGCGGGATCAGCGCCCCGGTGGTCTTGGAGCGGACATACATCGAGCCGAGATCGTCGGCGGTGCGCCGGCTGTCCTCCTTGGCCTGGAGGATGACCGGGTATTCGCGGCCGCGCTCGATCCAGCCGGTCACCTCGCGGCCGGCGAAGAAGGTCTGAAGCGTCGCGCCGATGTCCTCGATGGAGACGCCCAGATCGTCGGCCAGCGCCCGGTCGACCTCGATGCGCAGTTCGGGCTGCGTCTCCTCGTAATCGGTCTGCAGGTTGCGCAGGCCCGGCTGTTCGGCCAGCGCGTCCATCAGGGTCTTGGACCATTCCTGCACCGACAGGAAATCCGGCCCCAGCACCTTCACCTGCAACGGAGAGCTCGAACCGCGCAGGCCCAGCCCCGACGGGTTCACCGGAAACGCCCGCGCGCCCGGCAGCGACGACACCGGCCCGACCAGCGATGCCACGATCTCCTGGCTCGTCCTGGCGCGGGCCTTCCAGTCGGTCAGGCGGACCACGGCGAAGGCCCGGTGGGTGTCGCCGCGAAAGCCGATGATCGAGTAGATCCGCGCCGCCTCCCCGGTGTCGAGCAGGGGGAGGAGCTTTTTCTCCACCTCCGCCACCTCCCGGTCGGTATAGGCGACGGTGGCCCCCTGCGGCGCGGTGACCGAGACGAAGAACACGCCCCGGTCCTCCCGCGGGGACAGTTCCCGCGACAGCCGCTCGTTCAGCCAGGCGGCGGAGCCGGCGATGGCCAGCGCCACCGCGATCACCACCAGCGGATAGCCCATCACCCCGCGCAGCAGCGCGCGATAGCCGGCCTCGATCGCGGCGAAGACCCGGTTCACCCCCCGCTCCAGCATCCCGCCGGATCCCTGGCGCAGCACCCGGTGGCACAGCACCGGGGTCAGGGTCAGCGCGACGAAGGTGGAGAAGGCGACGGCCACCGCCATGACGATGCCGAATTCGGTGAACAGCCGCCCCACCTGCCCGTCGAGGAAGGAGATCGGCACGAAGACCGAGATCAGCGTGATCGAGGTGGCCAGCACCGCGAACACCACCTGATCCGACCCGCGCAGGGCGGCGGCCGCCGGCGGCTCGCCCCGCTCCACCCGGCGCTGGATGTTCTCCAGCACCACGATGGCGTCGTCGACCACGATGCCGATGGCCAGGATCAGCGCGAAGAGCGTCAGGATGTTGATCGAGAAGCCGAAGGCGTAGATCCCCGCCACCGCCCCGATCAGCGCCACCGGGATCACCACCGCCGGCGCCAGCGTGGCGCGGGGGCTGCCGAGGAACACGAAGATCACCAGCACCACCAGCCCGACCGCGATGACCAGCGTCTTGACCACCTCCTCGATCGAGGACTGGATGAACACCGCGTCGTCGGAGCTCACGAAGATCTCCATCCCCTCGGGCATGGAGTCGCGGATATGCTCCAGCTCCGCCCGCACCGCCTTGGAGATGGCGATGGTATTGGCCTGGCTCTGCCGCTGCACGCTGAGGCCGACGGAGTTGCGGCCCTCGGAGCGGACGATGGTCTCGTCGTTCTCCGAGCCCACCGCCACCTCGGCGATCTCGCCCAGCCGGACCGGCACCCCGTCCACCACCGAGACCACCAGCCGCCGGAAATCCTCCGGATCGTCCAGCCGGGTCGCGGCGCGCACCTGGAACTGACGCCAGAGCGAGATGACGTCGCCGGCCGGAAGCTCCACGTTGTTGGCGCGCAGCGCAGTCGCCACCTCGGTCGCGGTCAGCCGGCGCGCGGCCATTGCGGCGGGGTCGAGCGCGATGCGGATGGCGTAGCGGCGCTGGCCGTTGATGGTCACCGCCGCCACCCCGTCCAGCGTGGCCAGCCGGTCGACGATGTAGCGTTCCGCGTAGTCGGTGATCCGCGGCGGGTCGTGACGGTCGGAGACGATGCCCAGCCGCATCACCGGGTCGGAGTTGGAGTCGTTCTTGTAGACCCGGGGGTCGTCCGCCTCCTCCGGCAATTGGTTGACGATGCGCCCCACTGCGCCGCGCACGTCGTTGGCCGCGTCGTCCACGTCGCGCGAGGTGACGAAGGTGACCACCACCCGGCTGTCGCCCCGTTCGGAGGACGAGGCGATGCGGTCCACGCCGGCCACCCCCGCCACGGCGCTTTCCACGATCTCGGTGATCTGGGTGTCGACGACCGAGGGCGCCGCCCCGCGCCAGGAGGTCTGGATGGTGACGGTGGCCGCGTCCACGTCGGGCAGCTCGCGCACCGGCAGGCGGGTCAGCGACACCAGCCCGATCACCACCACCAGCATGGACAGGACCGCCGCGAAGACCGGGCGGCGGATGAAGAAGCCGGGGAAGGACATGACGCGCGCTCCGGGCTCAGCCGTTGGACCGGGAGGCGGCGGGACCGGTTTCCGCCCGCTCCGCCGGGGGCGCGGGTTCGGTCGCGCGCGCCTCGGGACGCAGGGCGCCTTCGGTCTGCAGGGCGCGGGCCGGAACCCCGTCGCGCACCTTCTGCACGCCGCGGGTCACCACCCGTTCGCCGGGCTCCAGGCCGGTGAGGATCTCCGCCTCCCCCGCCCGCCGGGCGCCCACCGTGACCTCGCGCCGCTCGATCCGGTCCTCGGCGGTCAGCACGAAGACATGCACGGCGCCGGCCTCGGTCACCAGCGCCTCTTCCGGCGCGATCACGCCCATGCGGGCGTCGAGCACCAGCTCCACCTGCATGAAGGCGCCGGCGGGCAGCCGCAGGCCGGCGTTGGGAAAGCGGGCGCGGACCCGGAAGGCGCGGCTGACCTCGTCCACCCGGCGGTCGATGGCGCGGACCTGGCCCTGGAACGACTCGCCGGGGAAGATGGAGGTGGCGGCGCGCACCGCGTCGCCCTGGGCCACCTCGCCGAAATAGCGCTCGGGCACAGCGAACTCGACCTCCAGCTCCGAGATGTCGTCGAGCGTCGCGATATTGGCGCCCGAGGACACGACCGCGCCCGGGTCGATGGCCGCGAAGCCGACCACGCCGGAGAAGGGGGCGCGCAGGAAGCGGGCGTCGAGATCCGCCTCCGCCGCGGCCTTGCGGGCCCGGGCGCGTTTCAGCAGACCGTCGGCCACGTCAAAGGCGGCGGTGGTCACGCGGCCCTGCTCGCGCAAGGTCTGCGCGCGGTCATAGGCGGCCTGCGCCTCCTCCAGCGAGGCTTCGGCCTCGGCCAGCGCGGCCTGTTCGGCGGCGGAATCCAGACGCGCCAGCACCGCGCCGGACTGCACCGGGTCGCCGTCGCGGAACATCAGCTCCTCCACCCGCCCGGTATCGGTGAAGCGCAGTTCGACCGAGCGCAGCGCCCGGCCGGTGCCGATGGCGGAGACCACCCGCTCCACCTCCCCCGCCTGCGCCTCGGCCACGGCCACCGCGACGGGGGGACGCTTTCGGGCCTCGGCGCCGCCGGCGGCCTCGTCGGGAAACTGGGTCTGGATCGCCCAGCCCGCGCCGCCGGCGAGGACGGCGAGCACGACGATCTGGCGGAAGAGAGAGGCCATGCGGGTCCTATCGTGGTCGGCGGCGAAGCGGGCGCGGCAGGTCGGGAACGGCGGGACCCGGCGCCGGAAAGGCGACGGCGGAGGCGAGCGGCCGATGGCCGCCGACACGCCGCTGCCGATCGGCGGGAGCGCCGGCCGCAAAACGCACGGCGCCGCGCGCGCCCCGCCGGAGCGCGGCCGGTCGAGGGCGCGCGGGAGACGCCTCGTTCATCAGAACCCCGGACCGGGCCGAGCCGCAAGCGGATTCGCCGCGGTCGTCTTCACCATTCCGGCGCCGGAGGCGACTCACCTCGACAGAACGGTGCAACTTGAAACGAATTATTGGCCTGCGCGCGCATTAACGCTGATTTCATGTTCGCGGCGGGGAGGAGTCCTGACCCCGGGTCGGGCCATCCCTCCCTGCGCCGGACATGGGATCGCATCCCAAATTTCACCGTCCCGACAACGACCTGGCCCATGGAGGCCTGTTTCGACGCCTGCCCAGATCTCGCCCGATTCACGATAATACACTGCAAATGAACCTGAATTTTTACGTAGCGGCATTAACCTCAAGGGCATTTCATTTTCTGTTAATCGGCAGTATAGAGGCTCCGTAGCGTTCGACGGCCGCGTTGGCCGGCGACAGGTGAGATCCAGCCGATCCGTGCTCTGGGGCAGACACGGAGACGTCGCAGGATCATCCGAACAAAGCGTCTCTGCGTCTCATGGTTTGCGTGCTCCGTCGGGGGGGTCCCGACGGCGTTCTGGGGACTCGTGCGGTCCGCCCTTGTTCAGGGCGTCCGACCGTACGCCTATGGGGACATCTGCGGTGACTTACGGGTACTCTTCGTACGGGTCGTCTTACGGCTCCTACAGCTCCAAGAGCTATTCTTCCGGCAATTGCGACTGGGGCTATTCCAGCAATTCCTATGGCGGGTCGAGCAAGGGCGGATCGTCCTGGGGCTCCTCGTATGGCGGATCGTCGAAAGGCGACTCCAAGGGCGGGTCGTCCTGGGGCGCCTCCTACGACGACTGCGACTGGAACGGCGGCGGCTCCAAGGGCGGGTCGAAGGGCGGCTCCGGCTATGGCGGCCATTCCAGCTCCAACGATTGCGACTGGGGCTACGGCGGCTCCAAGGGCGGCTCCAAGAGCGATCACGGCGGCTCCAAGGGCGGGTCGAGCTGGTGCGACGACGGCTGGGGCGGCAAGGGCGGCTCCGGCGGCTGGGGCGGGTCGGACTGGGATGACTGCGGCTGGGGCGGCGGCTCGGGCGGCCACTCGGGCGGCGGCTACGGCGGCGGCCATTCCGGCGGCGGCTGGGGCGGCTGGGGCGGTTGCTATGTCAACGCCGATCCGGTGTTCCTGGACGACTGCGACGCCTGCATCGACGTGACCATCGACGAGAACACCCTCGCGGTCATCGACCTCGACGCCACCGACGCGGACGGCGACGCGCTGACCTACGCCATCTCCGGCGGCGACGACGCGGCCTTCTTCACCGTCGATCCGGCCACCGGCGAGCTGAGCTTCATCGACGCGCCCGACTTCGAGGCGCCGCTCGATGCAGACGGCGACAACGTCTACGAGGTCAAGGTCTCCGTCTCCGACGGCGAAGGCGGGTCGGACGAGGCCTGCGTCAAGGTCGAGGTCGCCGACGTCGACGACACCCCGCCGCCGTCGGGCGGCGACGCCTGCCACTTCACCCTGTCGCAGGACGGGCTCGACATCGAGGTCTTCCTCACCGAGCTGCCCGACGGCTCGGTCAAGATCGACGTGTCGGTCGCCGACGACAGCGCCAAGGTCGGCGACCTGCGCGGCCTGTTCTTCCACGTGGCCGACGAGGACAAGATCCGCGGCCTGACCGTGACCGGCGACGACGTCACCGACAGCCAGTTCTCCGAGGACCGGGTCAAGGATCTGGGCAACGGCGCCAACGTGTCCGGCCTTGGCCGCTACGACGCGGGCGTGGAGTTCGGCACCTCGGGCATCGGCAAGGACGACATCCGCTCCACCTCCTTCGTGATCTCGCATCCCGACGGGATGAGCCTCGACGACTTCCGCTATCAGGACTTCGCCGTGCGCCTGACCTCGGTGGGCTACGAGGGCGGGGCGCGCTGCGACTCCGAGAAGATCGGCGGCAACGCCGGCGAGCTGCCCTGCGGCGGCGGCGCCGAGGCCAACTCGGCCCCGATCGCCGAGGACGACCTGGGCGGCCTGTGCTCCTACTCGACCACCACCATCGACGTCCTGCTCAACGACTCCGACGCCGATCCGGACGAGGTCTGGGGCCTGGTCGGCCTCAAGACCGACTCCGGCGTCGTGTTCATGAACGACGGCGACAGCCATACGCTCGACAGCGGCGCGGTGGTCACCCGGGTCGGCGATGCGTTCGAGTATGACCTCAGCGGGACCGGCGACGATTTCGACAAGCTGCTGGTCGGCCAGAAGGGCGCGGACTTCTTCGAATACGTCATCAGCGACGACGAAGGCGCGACCGATATCGGCCGCGTGGACATCGACGTCTGCGGCGGGGTCAACGCGGTCGAGCTGATCGACAACGAGAACCCGCTGATCGCGACGCTCGACCTGGCGCAGGTCATCGACCCGGCGACCTTCCTGGTCGGCACGGTCAACGCGGCGGTCGACTTCGACGAAGCGGCGGCGACCACCCTGCTCGACCTCGGCGCGCTCGGCCTCACCGACCATGGCATCGACGGCCTGTTCGGCCCGGCCTACTGCGTCGACCGCACCCGGCCGGCGAACTACAACGCCACCGACGCGCTGGTCTACACCTCGACCGGCGACCTGCCCGACACCAACTTCGACGGCGGCGACGTGGTCGACAAGGAGGAGAACCTGGACAACCTCAACTGGCTGCTCAGCCAGCGTTACGAGGACCAGGGCTACACCTACACCGACATCCAGAGCGCCATCTGGCAGCTCATGGACGACGTGGGCGGCATCGACACCTCCCGCGCCACGCCGGGCATCCAGCTCTCGGCCGCGGCCCAGACCATGTATGACGCCGCCATGGCCAACGGCGACGGCTTCGTCCCCACCGGGGCGAACGGCGACGTGCTGGGGCTGATCTTCCAGCCGGTGTCGGACAACGGCTCGGGCGGCTACGACGCCAACGGCCAGGTGTTCGTGGTCGGCTACGACCTTCAGGACTGCCTCTGCTACTGAGGCGCGCAAGCCCGCCGTCCCGGAACCGCGTTCCGGGACGGCGACGCCCCTCGGGGGAGGGGACCGGACGCGGCGAACCGAAGAGATCCTGAAAGTTCGCCGTAAACCCTATCCGTCGCTTGATGTGAATCGATGGTTGGGGCTAACGTTCATCGGGTGTGGAAGGGACCTTCGGGTCCGGGGGTGCAAATGAACCTGTTCAAGACCATCGCAACGATCGCGACCCTGGCCGTCATGCCGGTCGGCGCGTCGGCGACGACCCAGTATCTCGGCAGCCCGGTCGGCAGCTACGCGCTGACGGGCGCCAGCGGGGCCTTCGTCATCGAATACGACGTGCAGTCGGTTCTGCCGGATGCGGACGAATACGGGGCCGTCGACTATTTCGGCTTCTTCTGGGAAATGACCGCGGACGCGGCCTACGACTACGACATCACCGTCACCGGCACGCTCCACGAAGGCGCCGGCGGGCCGGAGTTCATCTCGGATCTCTACAGCGCCAGCATCGGGCCGAGCACGGGCTACGGCTCGACCGGGTCGAAGACCATCTTCTCGCGCGCCAATTACAACACCGGGACCAATGGCGGCAGCTACGTGTCGCCCGCGGTGTCGCTGCTGGCGCCGGCTTCGACCGTGGCCTACCTGTCGGTGGAGTTCAACGATCTGAAGCAGGGCTACCAGACCTTCGAGGTGAGCTGGACCGCTTCGATGCCGGCCGTTCCCCTGCCCGCGGCCCTGCCGCTGATGGTCGCCGCGCTGGGCGGGCTGGGCTACGTCGCCCGCAAGCGCCGCCGCGACGCCTGAGGCGGCGCGAGCGTCCCTGCGAACCGGATCGCGGCCCGCCCCTCCAGGCGGGCCGTTTCGATTCCACGCTTCGCCGATCCTCGCCCCGTCTGCGCCCCGCGATGCGGCGTCCGCCCCGTCCCGCGACGCCTTCGCAGGCCCTGAGGCGACCTTGGGGGTTGCGCCCCCCCCGCCCGAGGCGCTTATCTGTCGCCGGGCGCGCGGCCATGCCCGCCGCCCCTGTCCCCGAAGTCATGGGAGAGCGAAGTGGAGCTCAAGGGAACGCGCGTCATCGCAGCCCCCCGCGCCGCCGTCTGGGCGGCGCTGAACGACCCGGAGGTGCTCAAGGCCTGCATCCCCGGCTGCGACAGCCTCGAAGGCAGCCCGGAGACCGGCTTCGCCGCCACGGTCACCCAGAAGGTCGGCCCGGTGAAGGCCACCTTCAAGGGCGAGGTCCGGCTTGAGGACGTGGTCGAGGGCGAAAGCTACAAGCTGGTCGGCGAAGGCAAGGGCGGGGCCGCCGGCTTCGCCAAGGGCGGCGCCGCGGTCGTGCTGACCGAGGTTCCGGAGGGCACCCAGCTCGACTACGACGCCGAGGCCAAGGTCGGCGGCAAGCTCGCCCAGCTCGGCTCCCGGGTCATCGGCGGCTTCGCCAAGGCCACCGCCGACAAGTTCTTCGACCAGTTCCAGAAGGTGGTGGAAGGGGTGGACGAGGCAGGCGCCGAGGCCACGCTCGACAAGCCCGTCGAAGAGAAACGCAGCTGGCTGAAGCGCATCACCGGCTGAGCGCCCCGCCAGACCGCGCCGATGTGCGCGCAACCGACACCGCCGCGCCCGCCGGCGCGCACGACATTCAAGGGGAGGGATCGGCGATGCCGACGATTTCGATGACCGTGAACGGCAAGGCCGTCAGCGCCGAGGCCGAGGGCCGCACCCTGCTGGTGCAGTTCCTGCGCGAGACGCTGGGCCTGACCGGAACCCATGTGGGCTGCGACACGTCCCAGTGCGGCGCCTGCGTGGTGCATGTGGACGGCCAGTCGGTGAAAGCATGCACCATGTTCGCGGCCGAGGCCGCGGGCGCCGAGGTGACCACCATCGAGGGGCTCGCCCCCTCCGCCGACGAACTGCACCCGATCCAGGCCGCGTTCCGCGACAATCACGGGCTGCAGTGCGGCTTCTGCACGCCCGGCATGGTGATGACCGCCGCCGACCTGCTCAAGCGCAACGCCAATCCGACCGAGGCCGAGATCCGCGAGTATCTCGAAGGCAACCTGTGCCGCTGCACCGGCTACCAGAACATCGTCAAGGCGATCCAGGACGCGGCCGGCCGGCTCGCCGCCCCCGCCGAATAAGCCAGCGCCAGGCAGGAGACCCAGCCATGTACGAGTTCGAATTCGTCAAACCCGCCTCGCTGGCCGAGGCGATCGAGGCGCTGAAGGCGGAAGAGGCCCAGCCCCTCGGCGGCGGCCAGACCCTCATTCCCACCCTCAAGCAGCGGCTCGCCCAGCCCGCCTCGCTGGTCAGCCTAGCCGGGCTGCCGGAACTGGTCGGCGTCGCGGTGGACGGCGACACGGTGACGGTGAAGGGCGCGACCCCGCATGCGAAGGTCGAGGAGCTGACCGCAGGCGCCTTCCCCGCGCTCGCCCATCTCGCCGGCAATATCGGCGACCCGGCGGTGCGCCATCGCGGCACCATCGGCGGCAGCCTCGCCAACAACGACCCGGCCGCCTGCTACCCGGCCGCGGCGCTGGCCTGCGGGGCCACGCTGGTGCTGACCGGACCGGACGGCGCGCGGGAGATCGGGGCCGACGACTATTTCCAGGGCCTGTTCGCCACGGCGCTGGAGGAAGGCGAGATCGTCACCGAGGTTCGCTTCCCGATCCCCGAGAAGGCGAGCTACCAGAAGTTCGTGCAACCCGCCTCCCGCTTCGCGATGGTCGGCGTGTTCGTGGCCAAGTATGCCGATGGCGTGCGGGTCGCGGTCACCGGCGCCTCCGAAGAGGGCGTGTTCCGCTGGACCGAGGCCGAGGCGGCGCTGTCGTCCGACTTCTCCGCCGCGGCGCTGGACGGGCTGACCGTGTCGCCCGACGGGCTGATGACCGACATCCACGCCACGCCGGACTATCGCGCCCACCTGATCAAGGTGATGACCAAGCGGGCCGTCGCCGCCGCCTGATCCCAGGCGCCTCAGACGCCACCGGCCCCGTCGCGCGAGCGGCGGGGCCGGTTTCGTTTTCGGATACGCGGCGTTTCCCGCTCGGCGCGACGGAGCCGCCGCGCAGGCGCGTTCAAGTCATGCAGGAGCCGGGTCGTCGCCGTCTCGCTCACTCGTTCGAAGGACGACCCGTCGGCCCTCCGCCCCCCAAGTCGGCGGGCCGAAAAAAAGGGGCGCGCGCGAGGTCGGACAAGCCGGCCCCGGGCGCGCCCCGGAAATGTCGTGACGGACAGGATCACGACCGAGGGACGCTTCACTTCTTCTCAGCGCTCGCGGCGGAGGTCAGGCCGAATTGCGGCCATTTCGCGGCAAGGTCGCCAGGTTGAGGCGCTGTCTGAACTCAGCATGACCAACCAGTTGCAATACAACCGGAAGCGGCATGGCCTTGCCCCGGAACGCGGGCGGCAGGCGCACCGCGTCCTTCTCGGTGGTGACCAGCCGCGCGCCGGCCTTCGCCGCCTCCGCCTCCAGCCGGCGCAGGGCGCGCGGGGCGAAGGGGGCGTGGTCGGGGAAGGCGTGGGCGGCCACGATCTCCGCCCCCAGGCCGCGCAGGGTGGCGAAGAACTTCTCAGGGCGCGCGATGCCGGCGAAGGCCACCACCCGCTCCTGCGACCAGTCGATGCCGATGGGGCGGGCGACCACCTCGCCCTCGATCACAGGCAGCGCCTCCAGCGCCGGCCAGGCGGCGCGCAGCGCGGCGCGGGCGGGTGCGGGGCCAACCGACAGCACCAGGTCGGCGCGGGCCAGCCCCGCCGCCACCGGCTCCCGCAGCGGCCCGGCGGGGATGCACAGCCCGTTGCCGAAACCCGCGGCGGCGTCGACCACCAGGATCGACAGGTCCTTGACCAGCCCCGGGTTCTGGAAGCCGTCGTCCATCACCAGCGCCTGCGCGCCGGCGGCGACCGCGGCGCGCGCCGCCTCGGCCCGGTCGCGGCAGACCCAGGTGGGCGCGAAGGCGGCGAGCAGCAGGGGTTCGTCCCCCACCGCCTCCGCCAGGTCGCGGGCGAGGTCCACGCGGTGCGGCCCCCCCTGCCCCGCGGTCCCGCCATGCCCGCGGGAGATCGCGTGCGCCTCGACCCCCAGCGCCGCCAGCTCCTGCAGCACCGCGATGGCGGCGGGCGTCTTGCCGGCCCCGCCCGCGGTCAGGTTGCCGAGGCAGATCACCGGGACCGGCGCCCGCCAGCCCGGCCGCGCCACCCGCCGCGCGGTGGCGGCGGCGTAGATCGCGCCCAGCGGCGACAGCAGCCGCGCCAGCCAGCCGGGGCGGTCCGGCGGGCGGAACCAGAAGCGGGGGGTGCTCAGCCTCATCCCCGCCCCTCCAGAAGGGCCAGCACCGCGTCCCGCGTCATCTCCACCGCCCCGCGCCCGTCGCCCAGCGCGGCGCGCGCCGCCTCGCACAGGTCCGCGCGCGCCGGAGCGTCGGGGACCAGCCGGACGAGCGCCTCGGCCAGCGCGGCGGGGCCCGTCACCTCCACCGCGCCGCCCGAAGCGCGCAGGGCCGCGTAATCCTCCGCGAAATTCGCCACCAGAGGCCCGTGCAGGATGGCCGAGCCCAGCGCCGCCGGCTCATGCGGATTGTGCCCGCCGACCGGGGCGAAGGAACCGCCGACGAAGCTGACCGGGGCCAGCCGGAACCAGGCCCCCATCTCCCCCAGCGTGTCGAGCAGGTGCACGTCGTCCCCCGGCCCAGGCGCCTCCCCCGCCCCGCGGCGGGAGACGCGCAGGCCGGTCGCGCGCAGCGCCTCCGCGATCTCGGGCCCCCGCTCGGGGTGGCGAGGCGCGATCAGGGCGATCAGGCCGGGAATGCGGGCGGCGGCGAGCCTGTGGGCCTCCGCCGCCGCGGCCTCCTCGCCGGGATGGGTGGAGGCGGCGAGCCAGCAGGGCCGCCCGGCCAGCGCGGCGGCCAGCGCCGCCCGCACCTCCGGCCGGTCAGAGGGCGCGGCGCCGGCCTTGAGGGAGCCCGCGACGCGCAGCCGGTCCTCCGGCGCGCCCAGCCCGGCCAGCCGGCGCGCGATGGCGGCGTCCTGCGCCAGCACCGCGTCGAAGCGCATGAGCAGCCCGCGGATCATCCCCGGCGCCCAGCGCCAGCCCCGCGCCGACCGCTCCGACACCCGCGCGTTGACCAGCGCCAGCCCCGCGCCCGAGGCCCAGGCCCCGTGCAGCAGCGCCGGCCACAGCTCGCTTTCCACCCAGACGCCCGCATCGGGCCGCCAATGGGCGAGGAACCGGTCCACCGCCGGCCCCGCATCGACCGGGACGAACTGGTGGATCGCCCCGTCGGGCAGCCGGTCGGCCATCATCGCGGCGGAGGTGACGGTGCCGGTGGTCATCAGCACGCCCAGCCCGGGGCGCGTGGCGCGCAGCGCCTCGATCAGCGGCAGGGCGGCGAGCGACTCCCCCACGCTCGCGCCATGCAGCCAGACCAGCGGGCCGTTCGGCCGGGGGACGGAGGCCCGCCCCAGCCGCTCCCCCAGCCGCGCCGCATCCTCCTTGCCCCGCCGCGCCCGCCGGGCGAGCAGCGCGCGCAGGGCCGGCTCCGCCACGCGGGACAGCGCGAGATAAAGGCCGAGCGCGACCGAACGCGGCGGACGGGGACGCGGCGGGGCGGAGCGGGACGCGCGGTTCACGCCGCGGCCGGACCGGGCGAGACGCCGGCGTCGCCTTCGGCGATGAAACCGGGCTCCGGATCCGGCTCGATCGGCGCGCGGCCGGCCAGAAGGTCGGCCCGCGCGGCCACGGCGTTCAGCGCCGCCTCGACCTCCCGCCGGAACGCCTCCTGCGCCGCGTGGCCCGCATCCTGCGGCGGGGCGATCGGGTCGCCGAACACCTTGGCCCCGCGGCCGAAGGGCAAGGGCAGCACGAACCGGTCCCAGGAGCCGAGCACCCAGCCGCCGCGCACCGCATAGGCGAAGGGGATCACCGGAACCCCGGTGGCGATGGCCAGCCCCGCGACGCCGGGCTTGGCGCGCATCCGCGGCCCGCGCGGCCCGTCCGGGGTCAGCACCAGCACCATGTCGGAGGCGGCCGACAGACGCTCTATCGCCTCCGCCGCCATCGCGGCGCCGCCCTTGTCCTTCTCCGGCTTGCGCTTGTCGCGGGACGAGCCGCGCAGCACCGCGGCGCCGAAGCGTTCGACGCATTGGGCGATGATCTCCCCGTCCCGGTTGGCGGAGATCAGCGCCAGCACGTTCATCGCCCGCGTCTTCTCCGCCGGCACGATCAGCAGGCGGCCATGCCAGACCGGCACGATCCACCGGCCCGAGGCGCCGCGGATCAGGGCGCGGGACGCCGCCCCCTCCACCTCCCAACGGCTGGTCGCGTCGACCAGCCGGATATAGCCCGCGCCGAGGCGGGCCACGAGAGAGCGCAGAAGCGGATTGGCCCGGACCTGACGAAGCATGGGAAGGCGAGAGGCGCGCGCGCCCCGTTCAGCCCAGCTTTTCGGTGGGCGAGTCCTTCTTGGCCTCGTCCTGCAGCCGGTGCAGGTGGGCGATGAAGTAGCGGCTGTGCGCGTCATCCACGCTGCGCTGCGCCGCGGCCTTCCAGGCGGTGAAGGCGGAGGCGTAGTTGGGGAAGATCCCGACGATGTCGATCTTGTCGACGTCCGTGAACTCGTTCGAGGACGGCGAGACCAGCTCGCCTCCGAACACCAGATGCAGCAGCTGCGCCATGGGAGCCTCCCGTGTTTGCCGCGGATGGGGCCGTTCGGGCCGGACCTAGACCGGCGGGGGCGGCGCCGTCAATCGACATGGTTGCCGCGGCGCAGCGATTTCCGGCGGAATTCCGTGAAATCGGCCGGAAATCGCGGCGGTCCGCAGCATCCGGCGCGCCGCCGCGGGTCGGCCGCGCCGCGAGGCCCCGGGTCAGGCCCGGGGCGCCCGTCCGGCCGGCGAGGCGGCGCCGCCCCGGCCGCAGGCTCAGTTCGCCGCCGGGATCGCCCGCAGATAGGCGGCGATGTCGGCCCGGTCCCGCGCCTCCAGCGTCGCCGTCTCCGCCACCACAGGGGCCATGGAGCCGCCGACGCTGTCGTAGTCCGGGGTGAAGCCGCTTTCGAGGAAATAGGCGATGTCCTCTTCCGACCAGCCCTCCAGGCCCGAGGGGCTGATGTCGGGGATCGACCCCGGGCCGTCCGGATTGGGCCCGCCGCCCATCCAGCGCGCCAGGTCCGGCCCGCCCAGCGCGTCGCGGGGCGTGTGGCACTCGCCGCAATGGCCGATGCCCTCCACCAGCCGGCGGCCGCGCTCCGCCTCGGGCGAGAGTCCGGTTTTCACCACCCAGTCCGGGTCGAAATAGAGCAGCTTCCACGCCCCCAGCCCGGCGCGGACCGAGAAGGGGAAGCCCAGCTCATGCGGCTGCGACGGGGTGGGATCGCCGGGCAGCGTGCGCAGATAGGCGAAAAGGTCCAGCGCGTCGGTCAGCTCCAGCCGCCCGTAGGAGGCCCAGGGGAAGGCCGGGTAAAGGTGCTCGCCCTCCGCCCCCACGCCGCGCAGGAAGGCGGAGGCGAACTGCGCCGGCCCCCAGGCGCCGATGCCCGCGGCCGCATCCTGGGAGATGTTGGGGGCGACGAAGGTCCCGAACCCCGTCTCGAACCGCCGGCCGCCCTTGAGGACCAGCCGCGCCTCGCCCGTCGCCTCCGGATCGGCGTGGCAGGAGGCGCAGGAGCCGAGCCGGAACAGCCGTTCCCCCCGCGCCACCGCCTCCGCGCCCGGAGACCAGCCGGCGGGGATCGCGGCGGCCGAGATCGGCCGGGGCGCGGTCAGCCACCAGGCGGCGGCGAGGCCGGCCGCCGCGAGCCCCGCGACGGTCAGAAGCGCGCGACGCGCCACGCTCAGTTCTTCTTCACGCGGAAGTCGGTATGGCAGCCCTTGCAGTTGGCGCCGACCAGGCCCATCGCCTGCTTCATGCCCTCCGCATCCGTCGGGGCCAGCGCCACCGCGGCGGTGGTGTCGGCGACGAACTTGGCCACGGCGGCCTCGAAGGCGTCGGGCTCGGCCCAGATCTTCGGCCCGGCTTCGGAGGTCGCGGTCTCCGAACCCTCGGGGAACTGGTCGTGAAGGCCCAGCGACACCGCGTTCATCGTGCGCAGCGCGCCCAGCACGGCTTCGGCGTTGAACTCGGCCTCGCCCTTGGCGATGCGGGCCATCACGCCCATCGCGGCGCCGGTGTCCTTCATCATCGCCTGACGGATCGCCGCCTTGTCGCCCAGCGCGGGCGCGTCGGCGGCGGAGGCGGCGGAAAGCCCGGCCCCGGTCAGGGCGAGCAGGGCCGCGCCGAGGGCGGCGGCGGCGGTCGGAGAAAGCTTGCTGGGCATGAGCTTGGGTGACTCCCTGGCTGACGTTTCCGCGCCGTCTGGCGGGCGTGGAAAACGCTATCACGGGGAATGCGGCAGGAAAGCGACGTTTGCGCCGGGGCGTGCGGAATGCCGCTCACGAAACCGCGAACGTCGCGCGGACGCGAACAGTCCGTCGAGCGCGCCGCGGCCAGTCGGCCGCGGGGTCCGCTTGCATCCGGCGCCATGAAGGACGCAGCGTCAACGCCGGTTCAGCCCCTGCCTCAGCCCCGCCCGCGGGCGATCCGCTCCTCCGCCGGCCAGCCGGCCTCGTGGCGCGCGCGCAGGGCGAGCCCGAACAGGGTCAGCGCCCCGACCTGGTGGATCAGCGACAGGCCCAGCGGCGCGGCGTGCATCACCGTCGCCACGCCCAGCACCATCTGCGCCAGAAGCATCCCCATCACCCAGTCGGCCCGCCGGCGCAGCCCGGCATGGGGCGCCTTGCGCATCCGCCACCAGAAGACGGCGCCCAGCACGAAGACCGCGTAGCCCAGCATCCGGTGATTGAACTGCACCAGGGCCGGGTTCTCGAAGAAGTTGGTCCACAGCGGGACATAGCCGAAGGACTCGGAGGGCAGGAACTCTCCTCCCATCAGCGGCCAGTCGATATAGCCGCGCCCGGCGTCGATCCCCGCCACCAGCGCGCCCAGCAGGATCTGCGCGAAGACCGCCGCCGCCAGGACGGAGGCGAAGCGCATCGGCCCCTCCATCCGCCGCCGGCGGGCCTGCAGAAGCTCGGTCCCCGACAGGCGCACGGTCCAGCCCAGGTGCAGCAGCAGCCCGAAGATCGCCACCGCCAGCCCCAGATGCGTGGCCAGCCGGTAGGAGGCGACGTCGGTCATCGTCCCCTCCAGCCCCGAGGCGACCATCCACCAGCCGATCGCGCCCTGAAGCCCGCCCAGCGCGCCGGGAAGCGCCAGCCGCCAGGTCCAGCCCGCGGGGATCATGCGGCGGGCGAGGAACCAGAAGAACCCCGCCGCCCAGACCAGCCCCACCAGCCGGCCGAGCTGCCGGTGGCCCCATTCCCACCAGTAGATGAACTGGAATTCCGAGAGGCTCATGCCCGCGTTGACCAGCGCGTATTCGGGGCTGGCGCGGTAGAGGTCGAATTCGGCCTGCCAGTCCCCGGCGGTGAGCGGCGGGATGGCGCCGGTGATCGGCTTCCACTCGGTGATCGACAGGCCGCTGTCGGTCAGCCGGGTCAGGCCGCCGACGAAGACCATGGCCGCGACCATGGCCGCCAGCACGAACAGCCAGACCGAGATCGCCCGGCGCGAGGCCCGGCGGCGGGCGTCGGCCTCTCCGGGTTTCGGGGCCGGGGCGCGGGCGGCTGCGGGGCCGTCGGCCGAAACATCCTCGAAGATCGAGCGGGGCTTGGACATGGCTTCGCGCCTCCTGGCCGGCTTGCGCGCCTCGCGCGCCTGGCAGGAAGGGCGGCGCGGCGAGAGCGTCGGGCGCGCCGAGGCCCCTGCCCCGGCGCGCCTGTCTATGGCGGGCGCAGATCACCCCGAACGCCCCCCGGAGGCAAGAGCGACGGGGCGCCGCTGCCCGCCGGACGCGCAGCGAAAACCCGCCCGGAGCGGCGCCGGGCGGGTGTGCGAAACCGTGGTTCGAGGCGGGATGCCGATTCAGCGCAGCAGCGCCGACACCGCCCCCAGCGCCTGGGCCACCTTGTTGGTGGCGTCGGCCACCCGCCAGATCCGGCCGTCTGCCTGGTAGTAGCTGTAGCCGCGCGGCGGGGGCGCCAGGCGGTAGCGGTCGTAGTCGCGGATCACCACGTAATCCACGCCGCGCGGGATCGGCTGGCCGATCACGATCACCCGGTCGCGGTTCCGATCGCGATAGTCGTCGCGCCGGTCGATCACCACCACCCGGTCGCGGTCGCGGTCGTAGTGGTCGTCATGGCCCTTGGAGCGCTTCCACTCCTTGGCGCTGACGCCCTTCTTGGCCAGCCCCGGCGGCACGCCGCCCGGAGGGCCGGCGAGCGCCGGAGCCGCGGCGCCGCCCGCCACGGCGAGGGCGAGGGCGGCGAGCGCCATGCGGCTGGGCGCGGACATCCTGGCTCGGGTCATGGGTCGTCTCCTTTCGTGTCGGCGCGGGCCGGTCCCGGAGGGCGGCCGACGCCGTTTCCGGTCGTTCTTCCCTGCAAGCTGGCGCGAAATGAGGCGGAGTCGCGGGCGGCAATGGGGCGTTTCAGGGGCCGATGCGGTTTCGGTCGATGCGGTTTCCGGAGCGTCCGGGCGCGGGCCCGGCCCGCCCTGCGCGGGCGGGACGGGCCGGATCGGGCGTCGGCGCGTCGCTCCGGTCAGCCGCCCCAGCGCCGGTCAAGATTGCGGTCGCCGCCATAGGCGCCGCCGCCGATCGGCAGGTCGTCGTCGTTGTAGACCTGCCAGTCCTGCCGCTCGCCCCGGCGATCCCCGTCGAGGCGGCGGTCGCGGTCGCCGCGCACGCGCCATTCCTCCAGCGCGCCGCGGCGATCCCGGTCATAGCGGCCGTCCTGCCGGCGGTCCCCGTCGCGGCTTCCTTCGCGGCCTCCGTCCTTGAAGGCCCGCCATTCCCGCTCGCTCACGCCCTTCTTGGCCAGGCCCGGCGGCACGCCGCGATCGTCCGCGAAGGCGGGGGCGGCGGCGGCTCCGGCGATGACGAGCGCCAGCCCGCCCAGGATCATGCGTTTCGTGGTCATGGTCGTCTCCTTTCCCGGCGAGGCGCGCGCGGCGCCCGCCTTTCGGGTCGTCCCTTCAGGAGATCGGCGCCCAATGCGGCGAGGACCCGCGGGAAATCGGGCGCTTCGCGGGCGAGCCGTCCGCATCGCGGAAAAAAGGCCCGCCCCATGGAGGGAGCGGGCCGAAGATTTCGCCGGGGCCCGGTCGCCGGGCTTCGCGTCGCCGCTCGGGCGCGGAGCGATCGTCGCGCGGGCGCGGGATCAGTCGTAGGCGCGGCGCTGACCGGGGGTCTTCAGCCCGCCGAGGCCGCCGCGCTGCAGGTCGTCCAGGCGGCCGGCCACGCGCTCGTCCCTCGCGCCGCCGCGCGGGTCCCGCCCGCCGCCGCGATGCGCCGCGGGACGGTCGTCGCGCTCGCGCGGGGGGCGGGCGTCGCCGCCGCGGTCGGCGCGGTCCCGATCCCGGCCACCGCCCTGCCCGCCGCGTTTCGGGCCGCGGTCCGCGCGCGGGCCCCGGTCGTGGCCGCCCCTGCCGTCATGCCCGCCTTTTCCGTCATGCCAGTCCCTGCCGTCATGCCCGCCCCGTTTCGGGCCGTGATAATGCGGCGGCGGGGGCGGAGGGGGGCGACGGTATCCCCAATACGGGTCGTAGTAGTAGGGCCGGGCGCTGGTCATCATCACCCACCAGCTGGGCGAGACCACCACCGGCTCCGCCCAGGCCACGCGCGGCGAGGCGACGACGGTTCCGGTCGGCGCCGGCGCGCATCCGCCGGCGACGCCGGCGAGGGCCAGCGCCAGGCCGGCCGCGAGCGCGCGTCTCATCAAGGTGGTTCCTCCGCATCGGGACTGCGCCGCGACACCGGCGCGGCGACTCACGGTTCACTATCCCCGCCGACCAAGGCGGGAGCATGGCGGCGCTTTCGGGGCCGGGTCGGGGCTCGGGCCAGGCCGGGACAGGGGCCGCGGGCGCCGGTCGCGAAGCGATGATGCGGACAGCGCTCATCCCGCCGCCCCCGCGCCGGCGACGCCGGTCGCGAGGCCCCGGGTCAAGCCCGGGGCGCGCCGGGCGCCGGCACTCTCCCCGCCAGCCCTCTCCCCTTCAGTCCTTCTCCCGCGCCCCCGCCTCGCGCTGCAGGGCGCGGGCGCGCAGCCGCTTGGGCCCTTCGGCCAGCGCCCGGATCACGCCGCGCATGGTGCGCACGTCCTGGTCGGTCAGCGGCGCGCGGGAGAACAGGTTGCGGATGTTCTGGCGGATGGAGCGCGCCTTCTCCTCGGGGAAGAAGAAATGCGCGCCTTCCAATTCGTCCTCCAGATGCTCGATCATCCGGTCGACCATGACGCGGGACGCGATCTCGCCGCGCTGGGTCTCGAACACCTCGTGCTCCAGCTCCGTCGCCTGGCGGCGCCACTCGTAGCCGGTCAGCAGCACGCATTGCGCGAGGTTGAGCGAGGCGAAGGCCGGGTTGGCGGGGACCGAGATCGTGGCCTGGGCGCGGACCACGTCCTCCGTCTCCAGGCCCGTGCGCTCCGGCCCGAACATGACGCCGACCTTCTGGCCGGCGCGGATCCGCTCATAGGCGTCGCGCATCGCGCCCTCGGGCGTGAAGATGGAGCGGGTCAGCTCGCGGGGCCGCGCGGTGGTGGCGTAGACGTATTCAAGGTCTTCCAGCGCCGCCGGCACCGTCTCGGTCAGCTTCATGCGGTCGAGCACCCGGCTCGCCCCCGAGGCCAGCGCGATGGCGCGGCTGTTGGGCCAGCCGTCGCGCGGGTCGACGATGCGCATCTGGTCGAGCCCGAAATTCCACATCGCGCGGGCCGCCGCGCCGATGTTCTCGCCCAGCTGCGGGCGCACCAGCACGAAGACGGGCTGATGGGCCTCGGTCACGGGGGTCCTGGCGCTGTCGGTGCCGCTCATGGTCGTGGTCTCCTGCGTCTGGGCCCGGCGGTTACGCCGCTCCGGGCCCCGGGGCAAGCCCGCAGGCGGCGAGGGAGGGGTTGCCGGGGCCGCGCTCGGGGCCATTATCGGGGCGAAGCGGAGGAAAGGAGGCGCGATGGCCCATGATCCCGAAGTGCTGGCCGCCCTGCGCGCGGCGCTGGGCGAAGCCGACCTGGAGGTGCTGGAAAAGCGCATGTTCGGGGGCTGCTGCCTGATGTGGCGCGGCCATATGCTGGCCGTGGCGCGGGGCGCCAACGGCGGCCACGGCGCCTTCGCGCGGGTCGGCGCCGCCGGCATGGAGAAGGCGCTCGCCCTGCCCGGCGCCGAGCCGATGGTGATGCGCGGCCGCCGCATGGCCGATTTCGCCGCCGTGCCCCGGGGAACCGCGCTCTCCCCCGCCCATGCCGCCGTGCTGATCGGGCTGGCGCTGGATTTCGTGGGCGGGTTGCCGGCGAAGTAGCCCCTACCCCGCCCGCCCGGCGAAATGCGCCTTGATCCGGTCGCGGATCCACGGCCAGAGCCCCGGCGCGCCCTTGGTGATCGGCGGCCCGCAGCGGTCGAGCACCTGCGCCTCGCCCACGTTGAAATCCGGCCAGGTCCCCCCATTGGTGGCGAGGTTCAGGAGCACCGGCTGCACCCGATCCAGCGCCTTGGCGAAGCGGGCGTCGGGGCTCTCCGCCGCCTCGAATTCCCGCCAGAGCGCCAGCAGGGCCGCCCCCTCCGCCTCCGGCAGCAGTCCGAAGATGCGGGCGGCGGCCGCGTCCTCGATCGCGTCGAGGTCGGGCCGCTTCTCTCCGTGAAAGGGCGTGTCGCCGGCGTCGATCTCCACCAGGTCGTGGATCAGCAGCATCCGGATCACCCGGTCGAGGCTCACCCCCTCCGGCGCTTCGGGGGCGAGGGCGAGGGCGTAAAGCGCGAGGTGCCAGGAATGCTCGGCCGAATTCTCGGGCCGCCCGCCCGCCACGCGGCCCGCGCGCTCGACCTCCTTGAGCCGGTCGGCCTCCATCAGGAAGGCGAAGCGGCGTTCGACCGGATCGGCGGGGTCGAAGGCGATCGGCGTGGGCGTGAAGGCGGGCGCGGACATGTCGGGCTCCTGGGCGGGCTCCTGAGCGTGAGGCCGCGTTCTGCGCCGGCCCGGGATGGAAGGCAAACCGGCGCGGGGTCGCGGCGTCTCGGGCGCGGCCTCCGCCGGCGCGGTTTCCCGCGGTTTCGCGCCAAAAAAATTTCGCCGCGACACCGCTGCGCCCTCGAAGTCCGCACCCGGGCTGATACTGTCGCCCGGTCGCGGCGTCAGGTCGCGACGCAGCGCAGCACTCCCGCGCGCCGCGCGCTTGCGCCCCGGCCCGCGCGATTGTATTCCGCTGCATACCAATTGCATCGGCCGCGACCGGCGCCTGCCCGGCGCGGCCCTCCCCGCCCCGTCCGGGCCGAGGCCAATGGAGAGCCGCATGAGCAAGATCAAGGTCGCAAACCCCGTCGTCGAGCTCGACGGCGACGAGATGACCCGGATCATCTGGGACTTCATCAAGAAGAAGCTGATCCTGCCCTATCTCGACGTCGATCTCCTGTATTACGACCTCGGCATCGAGGAGCGGGACCGCACCGACGACCAGATCACCATCGACGCGGCCGAGAAGATCAAGGAAGTCGGCGTCGGCGTGAAATGCGCCACCATCACCCCCGATGAGCAGCGGGTGGAGGAGTTCGGGCTCAAGGCGATGTATCGCTCGCCGAACGGCACCATCCGCAACATCCTCGGCGGCGTGATCTTCCGCGAGCCGATCATCTGCAAGAACGTGCCGCGCCTGGTGCCGGGCTGGACCCAGCCCATCGTCGTCGGCCGTCACGCCTTCGGCGACCAGTATCGCGCCACCGACTTCCGCTTCCCCGGCAAGGGCAAGCTGACCATCAAGTTCGTGGGCGAGGACGGCGAGGTCATCGAGAAGGAGGTCTTCCAGGCCCCCGGCTCCGGCGTGACCATGGCCATGTACAACCTCGACGAGTCGATCATCGACTTCGCCCGCGCCTCGATGAACTACGGGCTGGCCCGCGGCTGGCCGGTCTACCTGTCCACCAAGAACACCATCATGAAAGCCTATGACGGGCGCTTCAAGGACCTGTTCCAGAAGGTCTACGAAGAGGAGTTCGAGGACAAGTTCAAGAAGGCCGGCATCACCTACGAGCATCGCCTGATCGACGACATGGTGGCCTGCGCCATGAAGTGGTCCGGCGGCTATGTCTGGGCCTGCAAGAACTACGACGGCGACGTGCAGTCCGACACGGTGGCCCAGGGCTTCGGCTCGCTCGGCCTGATGACCTCGCAGCTGATGACGCCGGACGGGAAGATCGTCGAGGCCGAGGCCGCGCACGGCACCGTCACCCGCCACTACCGTCAGCACCAGGCGGGCAAGGAGACCTCGACCAACTCCATCGCCTCGATCTTCGCCTGGACCGGCGGCCTGAAGCACCGCGCCAAGCTGGACGACAACGCAGCCCTGCTGAACTTCGCCACCACCATGGAGAAGGTCGTGGTCGACACGGTCGAGTCGGGCTTCATGACCAAGGACCTCGCCCTGCTGGTCGGCCCCGACCAGAAGTGGCTGACCACCATGGGCTTCCTGGAGAAGGTGGACGAGAACCTCAACAAGGCGCTGGCCGGCTGATCGCCGCCCGCCTGAACGGAACCGCAAGGGCCCGCCGCGCGCGGGCCCTTTCCATTTCGGCTTCGCTTTTTTTCGCGCCGCTTTCGGCCGGGCGCCCGGAAATCGCCGAATTCGGTTCCAGATAGGGTCTCAAGGGCCTCCGCGGCCCACTTTCCGCGGCCCACCTATCGACCGAGCAAGGGAGCCCCGCGCCATGAGCGACATCACCGGACCCTCCGCCCCCCGCCCCGACCATGCAGGGCGCGCCAAGGCGCGCCCCTACGACTCGCGCGACATCGCCAAGATCGTCTACGCCCTCTACCTCGCAGGCTTCTTCATCCCGCTCTGCGCGCTCGCCGGCCTGGTGCTGGCCTATGTGAAGCGGGGCGAGGCCGACGCGGTCGCCGCCAGCCATTTCGAGTTCCAGATCCGCTCGTTCTGGATCGGCCTCGCCGCCTGCGTGCTGGGCGGGCTGCTGGCCATCGTGCTGGTGGGCTACGCGCTGCTGGCGCTGTGGGTGATCTGGGCGCTGGTGCGGTTCATCACCGGCCTTCTCGCCATCGTCGATGGCCGCGCGGTGCGCGACCCCGAGGGCTTCGGATTCACCGCCTGAGCCTGACCGGGGCGGGGCGGGCGGCTACAGCAGCGCCGCCCCGATCACCGACAGGGCGAGCAGGACCGCGAAGACCCGGTTCAGCGCCCGGCCCCGCGCAGGCGTGCGCGCCGCCCGCCCCAGCGCCGCGCCGGCCGCGAGCCAACCCAGGTTCACCGCCACGATCAGCGCCCACAGCGCGGCGCCCTTCGCGGCCGCCTCGCCCGCCCCGGCCTCGGGCGGGGCGTAGCGCGAGACCACCGCCGCCACCGCCAGCCACGCCTTGGGGTTTCCCAGCGACAGCAGCGCGCCCGCCCGCCAGGACGGGGGCCGCGCCTGACGGTCTTGCGCGTCCCGCACCCCCAGCGGCGGCGCCATGGCGATTCGCCAGGCCAGATACAGAAGCCACAGGCTCGCCGCCGCCGTCGCCGCCGGCGCCAGCCCCGGCACAGCCGCCATCGCCGCCCATAGCCCCGAGCCGACCGCGCCCACCAGCACGGCCATGCCGAGGTCCATCCCCGCCATGAATCCCAACCCGCGGCGCATCCCCCAGGCCGCGCCCAAAGCGGCGAGCCCCAGCGTGTTCGGCCCCGGCGACCCCACCAGGGCCAACGATGTCATTAGAAAAAGCGGCGCGTCCTCCATGGCGGGCCTCCCTCCGGTCGGAGCTGGAAAAGGCCCAGGCGGACGGCGACGCGCGGCCGCGCTCCCCGATGGTCGCCCATCCTCACCCGCCAGTCACGCAGCGCAAGCAGCCTAGCCGCCGGCGGCCCGTGGCGGCAAGCGGTCCCGCCGACGGCCGTCCGGCCCGGGCGCGCCCCGGCGCCGTCCCCGCCCTGCGCCGCGGGCGCCCGGCCCCGGCTCGCGCCCGGGTCGTTGCGGCGCCCGCGGCCGCACGGCGCCCGCCCCCGAAATCTCGCCGATCAGCCCCCCCGCCCCCCGCACCAGCGCCCCGCCCACCACCACCTGCAGGGCGGCGCGCAGGAACGGCGTCTCCATCCAGCGGTTCTGGATCCAGGCGATCGCCCACAGCTCCACGAACACGATGACGAAGGCGATGGCGGTCGCGGTGACGAAATCCGGTATCAGGTAGGGCAGCGCGTGCCCCAGCCCCCCCAGCGCCGTCATCACCCCCGCCGCGATCCCCCGCTTGACCGGAGAGCCGCGGCCCGAGATCACCCCGTCGTCCGACGCGGCCTCGGTGAACCCCATGGAGATCCCCGCGCCCACCGAGGCCGCCAGCCCGACCTGGAACGTCACCCAGGGATCCTGCGTGGCGAAGGCGGTGGCGAAGATCGGGGCGAGGGTCGAGACCGAGCCGTCCATCAGCCCCGCCAGCCCCGGCTGCACCCAGGTCAGAATGAAGCGGCGACGGTCGGCCGCGTCCTCCTCCGCCCGGGTCCCGGGGTCGAGATGCGCCGCCTCCAGCGCACCCGCCGTCCGCTCGTGCCCCCGCTCCGCGGCCGCGAGGTCGCCCAGCAGCCGGCGGGTGTCGGGGTCGGCGCTGCGGGCGGCGGCGCGGTCGTAGAAGGCCGCCGCCGCCTGCTCCATCCGCCGGGCCTCGCCGCGCAGGGTCTCGAGGCTCAGCGTCTGCGACAGCCAGATCGGCCGGCGCGCCAGCCAGCCCGCCACGTGCTCCCGCCGGATCAGGGGAATCGGCCCGTCGAAGCGCGCCTTGTAGGCGTCGATCAGCCGGGCGCGATGCGCGTCTTCCTCCGCCGCCATGCCGTCGAACACCGCGGCCGAGGCCGGATGCGCATCGCGCAGGCGAGCGGCGAAGGTGGCGTAGATGCGGGCGTCGTCCTCCTCGGAGGCGATGGCCAGCGCCAGGATCTCGGCCTCCGAGAGGTCGGCGAAACGGCGTCGGGCGGAAGCGAAACCGAACATGGGGTCTCCTCGGGGGGGCGTCATTTTAGAATAATTCTAAACCGCCCCCGTCCCGATGCAACCCCGCCCCATCGCAACCCCGTCATGCACGGACCCGGAGGCCCCGTCGGCTTCGGGTCGGGCCCGGGGCGCATCCCCGCCCGCCCGGACGCGCGCCGTCAGAGGTCGAAGAAGAAGTGATCGGCGTCGAGCGCGCCCCGCGCGATCCCCTCCAGCAGCATCCGCTCCCCGTCGTCGCCGGTCACCATCACGCCCTTCGCGGTTTCGCGCAGGCGGAAGCCCTGCCCGACCCCGTCGTCGGAAATCATGGCGATCTCGTCCTCGTCCGGGTCGAAATCCCGCACCCGGTCGCGGCCCGCGGACAGCACGAACACATCCGCCCCGCGCCCGCCGGTCAACCGGTCGAGCCCGTCGCCGCCGTCCAGCCAGTCGTCGCCGCCGCCGCCCGCAAGCCGGTCGCGCCCCCGCCCGCCGTAAAGCTCGTCGGCCCCCGCGCCGCCGGTCAGCCGGTCGTTTCCGCCGCCGCCGAGCAGCGCGTCGCCGCCCCGTCCGCCGACCAGAAGGTCGTCGCCGCCGAGCCCCTCCAGCTCGTCCGCCCCGCCCAGCCCGCGGATGCGGTCGTCGCGCCGGGTCCCGTCGATCTCGTCGCCGCGGGCGCCGCCCTCGATCCAGCCGCCCGGGTCGGGATCGCCGGGGGGCGTCTGCGATCCGTCGCCGCCGCCGGGCTGGGCGTATACCTCGTCAAGATCCCGTCCGCCGGCGACATAGAGCGGGATGCCGGCGGCCGCGAGGTCGTCGGCCTCCGCCTCCAGCGCCGCCGCCGCCTTGGTCTCCTGCGCCTCCGGGATGTATTCGACCGCGAAGGTCTCCACCCCCTGCGCCTCCGCCTCCTTCAGCAGGTTGAGCGCATAGCGGTATTCGCCGACCGGCTGCGCCTCGAACTGACCGGCGCGGCCGTATTCGTAGTAGAACCGCATGTCCTCGCGGGCGATGCCGTGGACGATGTCGGCGTAGCCGGCCTCCTCGATCAGCTCCTCGGCGTTCTGGGCGATGACGACGCGGGTCCGGCCGGTGGCCTCGGTCCAGTCATCGGCCCTTTCGCGCAGGGCGGCGACGAAGGCCACCATGTCGGCGCGGTAGTCGCGGGCGCGCGGCGCGACCTCCTCGAAATACTCGTAAGCCGAGACGATATCGAGATAGAGCCCGTCGAACCCCGCCTCGAAGATGCGGTCGGCATAGTCGAAGACGATCTCCTGCCAATCCGCCATCCAGTATTTCACCCGGATGTTGTCGACCCATTCCGGGTTGACCTCGTCCAGCCAGGCCGGCGGGCTCGTCTCCCACGCCTTGCGCCAGTAGTAGCGATACGGCTCCGCCTCGCCGATGGAGATGTAGGAGACCACCAGCCGCTCCGGATCCCCCTCGCGCAGGGCGTCGAGGATGCGGTCGCCATAGGGGGCTTCCTCGCGGGCGTAGGAGGCCCACTCGGTGACCACCAGGTCGGGGTCCTGGGCGGCGATCTCGGCGGCGCGGGCCCGGTTCACGTCGCCGAGGTGATAAAGCCAGGACGCGGCGCCCGACAGCGGATTGGTCATGGCGCGCCCTCTCTCGACGTCGACTTGCGGAATGCGGGCACATGACCCCACGTCCGGGCCCGAGGCAAGCGACGAAACTCACAACCCCGGCGCATCCGCCGCCGCAGCGTCCCGCGCGCCACAACCGGCCGGCCTTCGCGGTCGCCGTAGAAAAGCCCCGCGGCCGGGGCGGACGCGGGGCTTGAGCGAGGCCACGGACATGCGGGGGGAGGACCCCTGAACCGCCGCGACCCATTCGGAGCGGCGGCCGCGCGCGCCCCGGACCTGATCCGGGCCCTCGCGCGGGACGGCGGGATGGGGAGGCCCCGGGTCGAGCCCGGGGCGGGTTCCGATCGGGCGCCCGGTCCGTGAGGCTCAGGCCTACAGGCGGCTCAGGCCTCCAGCACATCGTCCCCGGGCTCGTCGCCGGGGCTCACGTCGAAGTCCAGCCCGTGGGCGGCGCGGATCTTGTCCTCGATCTCCAGCGCCACGTCGCGGTTCTCGCGCAGGAAGGTCTTGGCGTTCTCGCGCCCCTGACCGATGCGCTGATCGGCGAAGGAGAACCAGGAGCCGGATTTCTCCACCACTCCGGCCTTCACCCCGAGATCGATCAGCTCGCCCAGCTTGGAGATGCCCTCGCCATACATGATGTCGAATTCGACCTGCTTGAACGGCGGCGCCACCTTGTTCTTCACGATCTTGACGCGGGTGGCGTTGCCGACCACCTCGTCGCGGTCCTTGATCGCGCCGATGCGGCGGATGTCGAGCCGGACCGAGGAGTAGAACTTCAGCGCGTTGCCGCCGGTCGTCGTCTCCGGGCTGCCGAACATGACGCCGATCTTCATGCGGATCTGGTTGATGAAGATGACCATGCACTTGGAGCGGGCGATGGAGCCGGTGAGCTTGCGCATCGCCTGGCTCATCAGCCGGGCCTGCACGCCGACCGAGCTGTCGCCCATGTCGCCCTCAAGCTCCGACTTCGGGGTCAGCGCGGCGACCGAGTCGACCACCACCACCGAGACGGCGCCGGAGCGGACCAGCGTGTCGGTGATCTCCAGCGCCTGCTCGCCGGCGTCGGGCTGGGAGATCAGCAGCTCGTCCACGTCCACGCCCAGCTTGCGCGCATAGGAGGGGTCGAGCGCGTGTTCGGCGTCCACGAAGGCGCAGATGCCGCCCTTCTTCTGCTCCTCCGCGATGACGTGCAGCGCCAGCGTGGTCTTGCCCGACGACTCGGGCCCGTAGATCTCGATGATCCGGCCCTTGGGCAGGCCGCCCACCCCCAGCGCGATGTCCAGCCCGATGGAGCCCGTTGAAATCGCTTCGATATCCATCACCGAGCGTTCGCCCAGCTTCATGATGGAGCCCTTGCCGAAATTGCGCTCGATCTGGGCGAGCGCGCTTTCCAGGGCCTTCTGCTTGTCCATGCCGCCCTTGCCCGTGAGTTCGAGAATGCTCTGCGCCATTGCCTGCCATCCTTGTTTCCCACAGCCGCGGGAGCTTGTCCAACGGGCGGGTTCGTTCTTGATGCGTTCCCCATGCTTAACATGAGAACTTTACAAGAACAAAGTGAAAATCCGACCGAAGCCAGCCTCGCGCGGGATGGTGAACAAAAAGTTGACGCCGCGGACGAAAAGGCCGGCCGCGAACGGCCGGCCCGTCTCGCGTCAGGAAACGACGCCGCCGCCACGCCCGGAAGCGGCGCGGGCGCCCCGGACTTGATCCGGGGCCTCGCGCGGGCGGCGGACGGCGGGAGGTCCCGGGTCAAGCCCGGGACGCCGGTCCCCGCCCGGCTCAGATCCCCTTCGCCTGCTCCCGGATGAAGGTGCGATTCCGGAGATCCTTCATCGCCTGCTCCAGCTCGGCGCGGGTGTTCATCACGATCGGCCCGTGCCAGGCCACCGGCTCCTGGATCGGCTTGCCGGAGACGAGCAGGAAGCGCACCCCCTCGGGACCGGAGCGGATCTCCACCTCGTCGCCGCGGTCGAAGACCACCAGCGTCCGGTCGCCGGAGAGGTCGCGGATGTTCAGCTCCTCCCCCTGATATTCCTTCTCCAGCAGCACGCCGACGGGTTTCGAGGCGCCCTTGAACGTGCCCGCACCGGCGAAGATGTAGGCGAAGGCGCGCCGTTCCACCTCCACCTTGATGCGCTTGACGGTGTTGGGCGGCACGGAGATGTCGAGGTAACGCGGATCCGCCGCGATCCCGTCCACCGGCCCCCGGATCCCACGCCAGTCGCCGGTGACCACGCGGATCACCGTGCCGTCGTCCTCGGTGCGCACCGGGATCTCGGTCCCCGGCACGTCCTGGTAATTGGGCGTGGTCATCTTCAGCGAGGACGGCAGGTTGGCCCAGAGCTGGAAGCCGTGCATCTGGCCGGCGCGGTTCCCGCGGGGCATCTCCTGATGCATGATCCCGGAGCCGGCGGTCATCCACTGCACGTCCCCCGGCCCCAGCGTGCCGCGGTTGCCGAGGCTGTCGGCGTGCTCCACCCGCCCGGCGAGGACATAGGTGATGGTCTCGATCCCCCGATGCGGATGCCAGGGGAAGCCGGCGCGGTAGAGGTCGGGGATGTCGTTGCGGAAGTCGTCGAACAGCAGGAACGGGTCGACTTCCTTGGGATCGGCGAAGCCGAAGGCGCGGTGCAGGTGCACGCCCGCGCCCTCCATGGTCGGCTGGGCGAGGGCTTCGCGCTTCACGGGGCGGATGGACATGGGCGGGCTCCTACGCGGGAATGTCGCCCCCCAGATAAGCCCGCCCCCGCCGCGCCGTCAGCCGGCCCGGCGGGAACTTATCGGGTCCGGAATGGAAACGATCGGCGCTGACCGCCTCACTTGGTCCCGAACATCCGGTCGCCGGCGTCGCCGAGGCCGGGCACGATATAGCCCTTCTCGTTCAGCTTCTCGTCGAGCGCGGCGGTGACGATGCGCACGTCGGGATGCGCCTCCTTCATCCGGGCCACGCCCTCGGGCGCCGCCAGCAGGCACAGGAAGCGGATGTCCTGCGCCCCCTTCTCCTTGAGCAGATCCACCGCGGCGACCGAGGAATTGCCCGTGGCCAGCATCGGGTCCACCACCAGCACCGGACGGTCGGCGAGGTCGGCGGGCACCTTGCAGTAATACTGCACCGGCTTCAGCGTCTCCTCGTCCCGGTAGAGGCCCACGAAACCCACCCGCGCCGCCGGCGCCAGCTCCAGGATCCCGTCCAGCAGCCCGTTGCCCGCCCGCAGGATCGAGATCAGCGCCAGCTTCTTGCCGGCCAGCACCGGGGCGCGCATCTCGGTCAGCGGGGTCTCGATGACCATCGAGGTCATCGGCAGGTCCTTCAGCGCCTCGTAGCCCAGCAGCAGCGAAATCTCGCGCAGAAGCTGGCGGAAGGAGGCGGTGGAGGTCGACCTCTCCCGCATCAGGGTCAGCTTGTGCTGCACCAGCGGGTGATCGACGAGGGTCAGGTGGGGGATGGTCTCGGTCATGTCGGGCTCCGTCCGGCTGCGCGTCTTCGTCTATGCCAGCCGCGGGGGCCGGCGTCGAGCGCGGGGCGCGGGCGGCGCGGAACCTCCGCGGCGGCGACGCGGTCATTGTTTCCCGATGACGCCGCGTCCGGTCGGTCGCCTGCGTATCATCAGTGAAATCTTCATTTGCCATCCCCAACGAAGCGCCCCTAGGCTCGCCTCCCGGGGGGCGGCGCGGCGTTTCATTCCCGCGCCCGGTCTCCCGCAAACAGGGAGGGAGAACGCCATGCACGCAGTCGCGCGCGCCGCGGCCCTGGTCGCGGCCGGCCTCATCGCCGGCACCGCCGCCCAGGCCCAGATCAAGATCGCTCATGTCTACGGCAAGACCGGCCCGCTGGAGGCCTATGCCGCCCAGTCGCATAACGGGCTGATGCTCGGTCTCGAATACGCCACCGGCGGGACCATGGAGGTCAACGGCGAGAAGATCGAGGTGATCGAGAAGGACACTCAGCTCAAGCCCGACATCGGCAAGGCCCTGCTGGCCGAGGCCTATGGCGACGACGAGGTGACGCTGGCCGTCGGCCCGGTGTCGTCGGGCGTGGCGCTCGCCATGCTCCCCGTCGCGGAGGAGTATGAGAAGATCCTGATCGTGGAGCCGGCGGTGGCGGACTCGATCACCGGCGAGAACTGGAACCGCTTCATCTTCCGCACCGGGCGCAACTCCTCCCAGGACGCGGTGGCCAACGCCATCGCCATCGGGGCCGAGGGCGTGGCGATCGCGACGCTCGCCCAGGACTACGCCTTCGGACGCGACGGCGTGGCGGCGTTCCGGGAGGCGCTGGCCGGCACCGGGGCGACGCTGGCGCATGAGGAATACGTGCCCACCGACACCACCGATTTCACCGCCGCGGCCGAGCGCATCTTCCAGGCCATGGACGGGGTCGAGGCCAAGTCCAAGAAGCTCTTCATCATCTGGGCGGGCGGCGGCAACCCGATGGGCAAGATCAACGCCATGGACCCGTCCCGCTTCGGGGTGGAGATCGCCACGGGCGGAAACATCCTCGCCGCGCTCAAGGCCTATCGCGAACTGCCGGGCATGGAGGGGGCCACGTATTACTATTACGACATCCCCAAGAACCCGGTGAACGACTGGCTGGTGAAGGAGCATATGGCCCGCTTCGACGGCCCGCCCGACTTCTTCACCGCGGGCGGCATGGCCGCCGGCATCGCGGTGGTGGAGGCGCTGAAGAAGGCCGGCTCCACCGACACCGAAGACCTGATCGCCGCCATGGAAGGCATGGAGTGGGAGACGCCGAAGGGCAAGATGGTGTTCCGCAAGGAGGATCACCAGGCGCTGCAGTCCATGTATCACTTCCGCACGAAGGTCGAGGACGGCGTGGATTACGGCATCCCCGAGCTGGTGCGCGAACTGACCATCGACGACCTGCCGATCCCGGTCCGGAACTGAGCGGGCCCCGGCCCGCCAGAGCAGAGCTTTCGGGCGCGGCCGGCCCCTTCCGGGGTCGGCCACGCCGCCCCCCCGTTCCCGCCTGACCGGACGCGCCCCAAGCCCCCAGCCCCCGGTATGGAAACCGACGGCCTGACCGTGCGCTTCGGCGGCCATGTCGCCGTGGACGCCGTCACCTGCGCCTTCGCGCCGGGGGAGCTGGTCGCCATCGTCGGCCCCAACGGGGCCGGCAAGACCACCTATTTCAACCTGATCTCCGGCCAGATCCCCGCCACCTCCGGAACCGTGCGGCTGGCCGGCCGCGACATCACCCGCGCCCCCGCCTCCGCCCGCACCCGCGCGGGGCTGGGCCGGGCTTTCCAGCTCACCAACCTGTTTCCGAACCTGACGGTGGCCGAGAACGTGCGCCTCGCCGTGCAGGCCCGGCTGGGGCGCGGCTTCCGGCTGGTCTCGCTCGCCGCCGACGACCGGGAGCTCGCGGCGGAGGCCGATGCCATCCTCGCCCGGGTGCGGCTGGCGGGGCTCGCCTCCCAGACCGTCGCCGCGCTCAGCCATGGCGACCAGCGCAAGCTGGAGGTGGCGATCCTCATCGCGCTCGACCCGCTGGTCTACATGTTCGACGAGCCCACCGCCGGCATGTCCGCCGACGAGGCGCCCGTCGTGCTCGACCTGATCGCGGAGCTGAAGGCCGACGCCGGCAAGGCGATCCTGCTGGTCGAGCACAAGATGGACGTGATCGGCAAGCTCGCCGACCGGATCATCGTCCTGCACAACGGCGCGCTCGCCGCCGACGGGGAGCCGGCGGAGGTCATCGCCTCGGACGTGGTGCAGGAAGCCTATCTGGGCCGCGACCTGACCGAGCCCGCCCCCGAGCCTTCGCCCACGGAGACCCCCGATGCCTGAGCCGCTGCTGAGCCTTTCGGGCGTGCAGACCCATATCGGCCGCTATCACATCCTGCACGGGGTGGACCTTGAGGTTCCCGAAGGGGGCGTGACCATGCTGCTGGGCCGCAACGGGGCGGGCAAGACCACCACGCTGCGCACCGTCATCGGGCACTGGAAGGCCTCGGCCGGGGCCATCCGCTTCGGGAGCGAGGACATCACCGCCTGGCCGACCCCGCGCCGCGCCCGCGCCGGCATCGCCGACGTGCCCGAGAGCATGGGGATCTTCACCGACCTGACGGTGGAGGAGAACATGATCCTCGCCGCCCGCGAGAGCCGGCCCGAGGGGGCGCGGCTCGAAGCGGTGTTCCAGGCCTTCCCGCCGCTGCGCACCTTCTGGAAGAACCCGGCGGGGAACCTGTCGGGCGGGCAGAAGCAGATGCTGTCGGTGGCCCGCGCGATGATCGAGCCGCGGCGGCTGATCCTGATCGACGAACCCTCCAAGGGCCTCGCGCCGGCCATCGTGCGCAGCCTCGTCGGCGCGCTGAGGGCGTTGAAGGAGACCGGGGCGACGATCCTGATGGTGGAGCAGAATTTCTCGGTCGCGCGCGCGCTGGGCGACACGGTGGCGGTGATGGATGAGGGGCGGGTGATCCATGCCGGGACGATGGCCGAACTGGCCGGGGACCGCGGGATGCAGGAACGGCTGATGGGCCTGAGCCTGGAAGCGCATTGATGGCCCCCGCCCGCGCCCCCCGTCCCGCCGTCCGCCCCGCCCCCTGCCGGACCTCCCGCCCACCCACCCCGGTCCGGCAGGGGGCGGGGCG
>JAYZWL010000104.1:0-17965 GCA_036154955.1 Pseudomonadota bacterium
ATCGGGCGGGCGGGGGGCTTGTCCGAACCTCCGGGGCGGGCGCCGGAGCCTCACGAGCCTCCCGCGGGCGGTTTCGAACCGGCCGGCCGGCAAGGTCTGCGCCAGCGGCAAAGCGGGTTTTCGCTCCGCGCCCTTGCGCGGGCGCGGCGCCGGCCGCCTTGTGGCGCCATGGAACTCTGGATCCCCATCACCATCGCCGCCGCCTTCTGCCAGAACCTGCGCTCCGCGTTGCAGAAGCGGCTTCGCGCCACCCTGTCGGTGGAGGGGGCGACGGGCGCGCGCTTCGTCTTCGCGGCCCCGCTGGCGCTGGCGCTGCTGGGCGCGCTGGTCTGGGGGCGGGGGGACGCGATCCCCGCGGCGCCGGCGGAATTCCACGCCTATGCGGCGGTGGGGGGGGTGGCGCAGATCGCGGCGACCTGGCTGCTGATCCACCTGTTTTCGATGCGCAATTTCGCGGTGGCCACCGGCCTGACAAAGACCGAGACGGTGCAGACCGCGCTGATCGGCGTGGTCCTGCTGGGCGACCGGCTGACCGCGGGCGCGGCGGCGGGCATCGCCATCAGCCTCGCGGGGGTGGTGCTGATCTCCCTGCCCGCGGGGCGGGTGGCGGAGGCCGGCGTCTCGGGCCGAAGCGCGCTGATCGGGATCGTCTCCGGAGGCCTGTTCGGCCTGTCGGCGGTGGCCTATCGCGGCGCGGCGCTGTCGCTGGGCTCGGGCGACGTGATCCTGCGCGCGGCGACCACGCTGGCGGAGGTGACCACCTTCCAGGCGGTGCTGGTGGTGGCCTTCCTCGCCCTGCGCAAGCCGGCGGACGCGCGGGCGCTGGCGGGATCCTGGCGGGCCTCGTCCTGGGTGGGGCTGGCGGGAATGCTGGGCTCGCTCGGCTGGTTCGCCGCCTTCACCCTGCAAAGCGCGGCGCATGTGCGGGCGCTGGGCCAGGTGGAGGTGATCTTCATGGTCGCCGCCTCGGTCATCATGTTCCGCGAACGGCCGACGCGGCGCGAGATCCTGGGCGTCGTGCTGGTGGCGCTGGGCATCGTGGCGCTGGTGCTGTGGGGCGGGTGACGGAAGGCGGGTGAAGGAAGGCGGGCGAGGGCGACGAGGGCCGCCCCCCCGCCCCCGCCCCCCGGATCAGGCCGGCACGCCGGCGCGCAGGCGGTCGGCGGCGCGATCGCGCGACAGGTTGGGGCCGAGCGCGGCGCGCGCCGCCTCCAGCCGCTGCCAGTCGGCGGCGTCGGGCAGGGAGGGGATCGTGACCAGCTCCCCCTGATCCAGCCCGGCGAGGGCGGCGTCCACCATCTCGTCCGCGTCCATCAGGATCTCGGCCGGCAGGTTGGCGATCGGCATTCCGGCGCGGTCCCAGATCTCGGTCCGCGTCGCGCCGGGCAGCACCGCCTGCACCCGCACGCCGTAGGGCGCGAGTTCGGCGGCCAGCGCCTGGGAGAAGGTCAGCAGATAGGCCTTGGTGGCAGGGTAGACGCCGGGGAAGCGTTCCGGGATCAGCGAGGTGACCGAGCCGATATTGATGATCGTGCCGCGGTTCTTCGCCGAGAAATTGCGCGCCGCCGCGGTGGCGAGGCGGGTGGCGGCGAGCACGTTGAGCCGGATCAGCCGGTCATGCGCCTCCGCGTCGCCGGTCAGCGCCAGACCGCCGCCGGCGATCCCGGCGTTGTTGACCAGAACCGAAATCGAGGGGTCGCGCTCCAGCCGCAGGGCCAGCGCCGAAAGGTCGGCCGGGTCGTCGAGATCGGCGGCGATGGTCTCCACCTCCGCCCGCGCGCCCAGACGCTCGGCGAGGGCGGAGAGGCGGGCGTGGTCGCGTCCCGTGAGGATCAGGTCGTGGCCGCGGGCGGCGAGGCGGTCGGCGTAGACGGCGCCGATGCCGCCGGTGGCGCCGGTCACGAGGGCTTTCGTGCGGGTCATCTGGGGTCTCCGGATCTGGAAGGGAAGTCGCCGGGCCGGCTCGGGGGGAGGCCCTCGCCGGCCCGGCCGGTCAGGTCCTCACATCGCTTCGAGCGCCAGGGCGATGCCCTGGCCCCCGCCGATGCACAGGCTGACCATGCCGCGGCGCTGGCCGTCCCGGCGCATCCCGTGCAGCAGCCGGGTGACCAGGATCGCGCCGGTGGCGCCGATGGGGTGGCCGTGGGCGACGGCGCCGCCCTCGGGGTTGGTCACGTCCTCGGGCAGGCCGAGGTCCTTCATCACCGCCAGCGGCACGGCGGCGTAGGCCTCGTTGATCTCCACCCGCTCCAGGTCCGAAAGCCGCCAGCCGGCGCGGTCCAGCGCCTGCCGGATGGCGGGGGCGGGGGCGAGGCCGAACATCTCGGGCGCCAGCGCGGCGACGCCCCAGGCCACGAGCCGGCCCATGGGCGCGACGTCGCGGGCCTCGGCGGCGGCGCGGTCCATGACCAGCATGGCGGAGGCGCCCGCGTTCAGCCCCGGCGCGTTGCCGGCGGTGATCGTGCCGCCCTCCCGGAAGGCCGGGCGGAGGCGGGAGAGGACCTCGGGCGTGGTGTCGGGACGCGGGGCCTCGTCGCGGGCGAAGGTCTCCGTCCCCTTGCGGGTCGGGACGTCGACGGGGAGGATTTCGGCGTCGAACTTCCCCGCGTCCCGGGCGGCGGAGAACCGCTGTTGCGACCGCGCCGCCCAGGCGTCCTGCGCGTCGCGGGTGATCTGCATGGCGGAGACGAGATCTTCCGTATGCCAGCCGGAATGCTTGCCGGAGAAGGCGTCGTGCAGCCCGTCGCGCAGCATGGCGTCGTAGACCGGCGCGTCGCCCATCCGCACCCCGCGCCGGGCCGAGGGCATCAGGTGGGGGGCGAGGTCCATGTTCTCCATCCCGCCCGCCACCGCGACGTCGGCATGGCCGAGCGCGATCTCCTGCGCCGCCGACACGATGGCCTGGGCGCCGGAGCCGCAGACCCGGTTGACGGTAAGGGCGGGGGTTTCGACGGGCAGGCCGCCATGGATCGCCGCCTGACGGGCCGGGTTCATGCCGGCCCCGGCCTGCACCACCTGGCCCATGATCGCGAGGGCCGGGACATCGGGCGCGAGACCCGCGCGGTCGAGCGTGGCGCGGATCGCGGCGGCGCCGAGCTCGGTGGCGGGGACCGCCTGCAACGCGCCGCCGAAGCCGCCGATGGCGGTGCGGGCCGGGTGGGCGAGGACGATGTCTCGGGCGGTCATAGGGGGCTCCTGCGGGCTATGGGCGGGGCGCCGGTTTGTGCGTTCCTTTTAGGAATGTATAGACGCGGGCATCTGCCCGCAATGGGCGCCGCAACAAAAAACGGCCCGCCTGGGGAGGCGGGCCGCTTGGGTCGCGGTCGGGCTGCGCCGCAGCCGGCGTCACGCCAGCGTGGCGGTCAGCGTGATCGGCGCGTTCATCAGCTTGGAGATCGGGCAGTTGGCCTTGGCCTTGGCCGCCAGCTCCTGGAAGGTCGCGTCGTCCGTGCCGGGGATCGAAGCCTTCAGGGTCAGGGCGATGCCGGTCACCTCGAAGCCCGAGTCCAGCTTCTCCAGCGTCACCGCGGCGGTGGTGTCCATCTGGGTCGCGGTCAGCCCGGCTTCGCCGAGGATCAGCGACAGGGCCATGGTGAAGCAGCCGGCATGGGCCACGCCGATCAGCTCCTCGGGGTTGGAGCCCTTCACGCCCTCGAACCGGGTGGCGAAGCCGTAGGGATGGCCGTCAAGCGCCCCGCTCTCGGTCGAGAGCTTGCCCTTGCCGTCCTTCAGGCCGCCGGTCCAGGCGGCGGAGCCTTTGCGCGTGATCTTCATGGTCGGTCCTCCTCTCTCGGGGTGGGTCAGCCGCGGGATGCGGCGAGCTCGGCCTCCAGCGCCGCGATGCGAGCCTGCAGCTTCGCGATGGCGGGCGCGATCTCGGCGGCCGAGAAGCGGGGGGTGATGTGCTGGGGGCAGTTCCAGTCGAACGCCTCCACGCGCACCACGATGGCGCGTTCGACCCGGGCGGGACGCTCGGGCGAGGGGTAGTCAGGCAGGGCGAGCCGGGCGGCGAGCACGGGGTCGTCCTTCAGGTCCACGGCCCTGGCGCGGCCGATCAGCTTGAGCCGGGCCTGGCGGGCGGGGTCGAGGAAGAAGAACGCGGCCCGGTCGTCGCCGGCGAGCGCGCCGACCGAGATGTATTGCCGGTTGCCGCGGAAGTCGGGGAAGGCGAAGTCCGTCTCCGACAGCACGTTGACGAAGCCCGCGGGGCCGCCGCGATGCTGCATGTAGGGCCAGCCGGTCTCGCCGTTGGTTCCCATGAAGAAGGAGTCGCGGGCCTCGATGAAGGCGCGCTCGTCGGGGCCGAGGCGGTCGGGGGCGGGCGCCTCCTCCGCCTCGGGCGCGGAGGGGCGGCCGAGCAGGTCGGCGCGCACGGCGTGGGCGTTGGGGCCCTGCATCAGGTTGCGGTAATGCGCGGTCATGGCGAAATCCGGGTCAGGCTGCGAGGGAGGCGGGGGCCAGCTCGTCGCGCAGGGCGTCGAGGGCGCGGGTCCAGGGGGCGGAGGAGCGCATGCCGCGCGACACCACCAGCCCGCCATGCAGAAGCATCGCGGCGCGCTCGGCGCGGGCGCGGGCCTCTTCCGGGGGGGCGCCGGCGTCCTCCGCCAGGGCGGCGAAGGCGCCGATCAGCGTGTCGAAGGCGGCGCGCACGCCGTCCACGAAGGGCCCGTCCTCGTCGCGCGGGGCGGCGAGCATGTTGAGCAGGCAGGCCTTGGCGCCGTGGGCGTAGAAGGCGTCCAGCCCCTCCGCCAGCTTCGCCGCCCGCTCCGCCGGAGTTCCGGGCCCGCGGGAGAGGTCGAGCGTGAGGGCGTCGAGCCGGTCGCCGGCATGGGCCAGCACCTCTTCGGCCATCTGGCGTTTGCCGCCGGGAAAGCGGTGGTAGAGGCTGGCCTTGCGCAGCCCCGCGGCCTCGGACAGGTGGGTCAGCGAGGCGCCGTCGAAGCCCCGGTCGCAGAACACGCCGGCCAGGCGGGCGAGCAGGGCGTCGTCCTCGACGGTCTGGGGGCGGGGCATGGGGCGGTCTCCTCGGCGGCGTTGGCGGGGATTTATTACAGAACGTTCGGTATTCAAGCGAGCCGGCGAGAATTTTCTCTGCGGGGAGAGAGGCGAGGGGCGCGGGGCGCGGGGCCGGCGTGAGGGCGGAGGCCCAACGCAGACTCGGGAGTCGCTCGCGTCCGACGCTTGACGCAAGCCCGCCGGGCGGGGGCGGGGGCAGGCTCCGACCGAAGCGGAGGGACGGCCCCTCCGACCCAACCGGGGGGCGCGCCCCCCGCCAGCCGGGAGACGACCATGCAGCCCTATCGCGCACTGAACCGTTCGATCCGCGGGCGCCGCGCCATCGTCACCGGGGCGGCGAGCGGCATGGGCCGGGCCACCGCCCACCTGCTGGCGCGCGAGGGGGCGGATGTGGCCGTCACCGACCTGCGCCCCGAGGCCTGCGAGGCGGTGGCGGCGGAGATCGACGCCGCGCGCGCCGAGCCGGGGGGCGAGGGCATCGGGCGCGCCGTGCCGATGGCGCTGGACGTGTCGGACGCCGACGCGATCCGCGAAAGCGTGCCGGCGCTGGCGGAGGACCTGGGCGGTCTCGACATCCTGATCAACAACGCCGGCTTCTCCCGCCATCCGGCCTTCGAGGACGACGAGGCCTATGAGGAGGCCTGGTCGATGAGCCTCGCCGGCATGCTCTCGGCCCATCAGCGGATGATCCGGGCCGGGCTGCCCTGGCTGCGGAAGTCGGACGCGGCGCGGATCGTCAACATCGCCTCGACCGAGGGCTGGGGGGCGACCAAGGGCAATTCGCCCTATGTGGCGGCCAAGACCGGGGTCATCGGCCTGACCCGGGCGCTGGCGGTGGATTTCGGGCGGGAGGGGATCACCGTCAACTGCATCTGCCCCGGCCCGATCCTGACCGGGATCACCGACCACATCCCCGACGAGCACAAGGCGATCTTCGCCAAGCGGCGCACCGCGCTGGGCCGCTACGGGATCCCGGAGGAGGTGGCCAACATCACGCTCTCGCTGGTGCTGCCGGCGGCGAGCTACATCACCGGGGTCGCGATCCCCGTGGACGGCGGGCTGACCATCAAGAACGCCTGAGCGGGCGGGGCGTGCGGAGGCCGGGAGGCGGTGCGCCCCGGGCTCGACCCGGGGCCTCCCGACGCCGGCCGCCCCGCGCGAGGCCCCGGATCAGGTCCGGGGCGCCGGGGAGATGGGCGCCGGTTCAGCGGGGCGGGCCGATCTCCGCCTTACGCGACCATCGCCCCGTTTTCGGCGATGAGCCGGCCCGCCTTCCACACCTGCCGGTCGCGGGGGCGGGCGGCGACGGCCTCGGCCGGGTGGCGGGCGGCGATGGCGACGAAATCGGCGGGCGCGCCCTCCCTCAGCCCGTAATCGGTCAGGCCGAGGGCCGCGGCCCCGCCTTCGGTCGCGATGTCGAAACAGGCCTCCAGCGCCGCGTCGACCGCGAAGCCGGAGCGGTAGCCGATCATGTTGGCCCGCCCCAGCATGTCGCCGTCGCCCCAGGGCCACCAGGAATCCCGGATGTTGTCGCAGCCCGAGAACACCGTGACCCCCGCCGCGCGCAAGAGCGCCACCGGGGGCAGGGGGCGGGCGCCCGGCGCGTTGGTCATGATCGCCACCCCCGCTTTGGCCAGCCGGTCGGCGGCGCGGCGCTGGACCGGCTCCGGCACGTCGCCCAGCCCGTAGGCGTGGGAGATGGCGACGAGGCCCTGCATGCCCAGGGCCTCGGTCCGCGCCGCGATGCGCTCGATCTCGAACACCCCCAGATGGCCGGCGTCATGCAGGTGGATGTCGACGGGCGCGCCGTGCTTCTCCGCCAGCCCGAACACCACGTCGAGATGCCCCTCCAGGTCGCCGTCGAAACCCGCGGGGTCGAGCCCGCCGACCACGTCGCAGCCCAGCCCCATGGCCGCGTCCATCAGCTCCGCCACGCCGGGTTCGGAGAGGATCCCCGATTGCGGGAAGGCGCAGAGCTGGAGGTCGATGAGCCCGGCCCACGCCTCGCGCAGGGCGAGCAGCGCCTCGGCATGGGCGAGGCCGCGGGCCGCGTCCACGATCAGGTGCGAGCGCATCCGGGTGGAGCCCTGCGCGAGACAAAGCTCCATCTGCGCGCGGGCGCGGTCGGCCAGCGGCGCGGCGGTCGCGAGGTTCTCGTTCTGGAAGCGCACCCGCTCGCGCACGTCGAAGCCGGCGGTGTTGGGCTTGTGAGGGAACCAGGCGTCGCCGTGGAAGGAGGTGTCGAGGTGGACATGCCCTTCCACGAAGCCCGCGCAGACCAGCCGGCCGGCGAAGTCCGCCGTGGCGGCGGCTTCGGGCCGTGGCGCCCCCGCCTCCAGCACCGCCGCGATGCGCCCGCCCGTCACCGCGAAGCCGGCGCGGCGTCCGTCGGGCAGCAGGGCGTTGTCGAAGAGCGTGTCGCAGGCGGGAACGGGCAGGGTCATCGGGCGGGGTCCGGGGCGGGGGGAGGAGGAGCAAGCCCCCCGATCATGCCGCCCCGGACCGGGCCCGTCACGGGTTCATCTGGCTGCCGCCATTGGCCGAGATCCGCTGCCCGGTGATGTAGGAGGACGCGTCCGACAGCAGGAAGCAGATCGGGTTCGCCGCCTCCTGCACCGAGGACCAGCGGCCCATGGGCACGCGGGCGAGATAGGTGTCGCGAAACTTCTCGCTCCGCACCGTTTCGGTCATCGGGGTCTCGACCATGCCGAAGGCCACCGCGTTGGCGCGGATGTTGTAGCGGGCCCATTCGCGGGCCGTGGACATGGTGGCCCCGAGGATGCCGGACTTGGCGACTGAGTAGTTGATCTGCCCGATGGTCCCCTGCACGCCGGCGTCCGACGAGATGTTGACGATCGCCCCCCCGGTCTCGTCCCCCGCCTTGTGGCGCGCGATCATGTGGGCGCCCGCGGCCTGGATGAAGCGCCAGGCGCCGGTCAGGTGGACGTCGATCACCTGGCGCCACTGCTCCTCGGTCATCTTGGCGATCATGGCGGGGCGGGTGATGCCGGCGTTGTTGACCAGCCCGTGCAGGGCGCCGAAGCGGTCCACGGTCTCGGCCACCGCCGCCTCGGCGAAGCCGGGTTCGGCGACGGAGCCGATCAGGCGGATCGCGCGGCCCTCAGGCAGGGCGGCCTGCACCTCCGACAGCGCGTCGCCGTTCATGTCGACCAGCGCGACCGCGCCGCCCAGCCCGCAGACCAGCTCCGCCACCGCCCGGCCGATGCCCTGTCCGGCGCCGGTGACGATCACGGCGCGGCCTTCGAGGCTCATCGGGTTCACGGTCGGGGAGGCGGCGGAAGCGGCGGGAGCGGACATGGCGCAAGTCTCCGGGGCGGGGCTGGCGCATGATCGCGCCCGAGCGGGTTGGAAGCCCGCCACGGATAACCGCGAAGGCCGGGGCGCGGCTTGCGTCCGCCCACGGCCCGCAGAGAAACGGGAGGAGACCCCGCATGACCGCAAACGCCGCCCCGACCGCGCCCGGCATCAGGCCGGAGGCCGACTGGCTCGCCCATCTCGCCGAAGGCCGCTTCATGCTGCCCCGCGCCAGGGCCTCCGGCCAGGTGTTCTGGCACCCGCGCGTGGCGGAGCCGCGGACCGGGGACACGGACCTGGAATGGGTCGAGGCCTCGGGCCGGGGCGTGGTCTATTCGACCTCGGTGATGCGGATGCGGCCGCCCAAGCCCTCCTACAACGTCGCCCTGATCGACCTGGAGGAGGGGCCGCGCATGATGTCCCGCGTCGACGGCATCCCGCCCGAGGAGGTGCGGATCGGCATGAAGGTGGAGGCGCGGATCATCGAGGAGGACGGCGCGCCGCTGCTGGTGTTCCATCCGGTCGGGGGGGCGTGAGCATGGCGGCTTCGGACAAGGGCGGGTTCCCCCGCGGGCGCACGGCCATCGTCGGCGCGGCGACCCATGGCATGGGCGAGGCGCATGGCTATGACGCGATGGACATCGCCGTCCACGCCTCGGTCAAGGCGCTGAAACAGGCCGGGCTGACGCCGGCGGATTGCGACGGGCTGTGGATCGGGCTGCCGCAGGACTACATCTCCGGCCTCAGCTTCGCCCAGCAGCTGGGGCTGGACCCGAAGATCACCGGCAACAACCGCACCGGCGGCTCGGCCTTCCTGACCCATGTGGCGGAAGCGGCGCTGGCGCTGGACGCGGGCGTGATCGACACGGCGCTGATCGCCTACGGCTCGGTGCAGCGCACGGCGTCGGGCAAGCTGCAGAGCTCGGCCCGCCCGGACGCCTTCGAAGGCCCCTACAAGCCGGTGCTGCCGGTGGCGGCCTATGCGCTGGCCGCGGCCCGGCACATGCACCAGTACGGCACGACGCCTGAGCAGCTGGCCGAAGTGGCGGTGGCCGCGCGCGGCTGGGCCAAGCTCAACCCCGACGCCTTCATGCGCGATGACCTGACGGTGGCCGACGTGCTGGCGGCGCGGCGGGTGGCGGACCCGCTGGGCGTGCGGGACTGCTGCCTGGTGACCGACGGCGCGGCGGCGATCGTGATGACGCGGGCGGACCGGGCCAAGGACCTCTGCGCCACGCCGGCGCATGTGCTGGGGACCGGGGCCGCGACCTTCCACATGAACATCTCGGCGATGCCGGACCTGACGGTCTCGGCCGCCTCGTCCTCCGGCCCGCGGGCGCTGGAGCAGGCGGGGGTGAAGCTGTCGGAGATCGACGTGGTGGAGCTTTACGACGCCTTCACCATCAACACGATCCTGTTCCTGGAGGATCTCGGCTTCTGCCCCAAGGGCGAGGGCGGGCGCTTCGTTGAGGGCGGGCGCATCGCGCCGGGCGGCGCGCTGCCGGTCAACACCAACGGCGGCGGGCTGAGCTGCGTGCATCCGGGGATGTATGGGTTGTTCGTGCTGGTCGAGGCGGCGCAGCAGATCATGGGCGGCCTCGGCGCGCGGCAGGTGGAGGGGGCGAAGATCGCGCTCGCCCACGGCAACGGCGGCTTCCTGTCGAGCCAGGTGACCACGATCCTCGGCCATCCCGACACGGTCTGAGGGCGGGGGCGGGCCGTCGGGTGTCTCGCGCGCCCCGGGCTTGACCCGGGGCCTCCCGGCGCCCGCCCTCGCGCCTCCGCCGGGGGGGCGCCGGTTTCGCCCATCGGAACCGGAAACCGCTTTCCTCCCGCCGCGGGGGAAGTAAGGTCGCCTGAACAGCCGCGGGCCGCGCGCCGGCCCGCGGCGCGAAGCAAGAGCGGCGCGCCCGACGCGCCGCCGCCTGGGAGGAGCCTCGATGACCACCGGAACCCACGCCGCCGCCCGCGACGCGCAGCGCGCCATCGTCAACCCCTTCGCGGGGCGGGACGTGAACTGGCTGCTCGACCATCGCGCCGAGAAGAGCCCCGACCGCCCCTTCCTGATCTGGGAGCCGTTCGAGGGCCCGTCCCGCACCTGGACCTACGCGGCGTTCCGGGACCGGGTGGCGCGGCTCGCCGCCGGCCTCGCCGCCCGCGGGATCGGCGAGGGGGACCGGGTGCTGGTCCATCTCGACAACTGCCCGGAGATGGAATTCCTGTGGTTCGCGATCCAGCGGATCGGGGCCATCGTGGTCACCACCAACACCCGGTCGTCGGCCGACGAGCTGGAATATTTCGCCGACAATTGCGGGGCGGTCGCGGCGATCACCCAGCCGGAGCTGGCCGAGCTCGTCGCCCGCGCCTGCCGCCATGTGAAATGGGTGGCGGTGACCGAGGCGGTGGTGGGCGGCGGCGCGCCGCCGGCGAACCTCATGCCGGATGCGGGCTCCGCCTTCTCGGCCATCGACGCGGACCCGGCGGGGATGGCGCGGCCGAAGGCGGACCCGTGGCGGCACGGCTCGGTTCAATACACGTCCGGCACCACCTCGCGCCCCAAGGGGGTGCTGTGGACCCAGGGCAACGCGCTGTGGGGGGCGCGGACCTCGGCGCTGAACGAGGGGCTGACGGCGGCGGACGTGCATCTGGTGCAGATGCCGACCTTCCACACCAATGCGCGCACCTATTCGATCCTGCCGACCATGTGGACCGGCGGCGCGGTGGTGATGCAGCCCCGCTTCTCCGCCTCCCGCTTCTGGGACGTGGCCACGCGCAACGGCTGCACCTGGGCCTCGATGCTGCCCTTCTTCTGCAAGGCGGTGCAGCAGCAGGAGCGGCCGGAGGCGCATTCCTTCCGCATGTTCGGCATGTCGGGCAACGAGCTGCCCTGGGACGGGTTCTTCGGCATCCGCTCCATCGGCTGGTGGGGGATGACGGAGACGATCACCCACGGGCTGATCGGCGAGGCGTCCTCGATGGGCGCGCGCCCCGGCTCCACCGGCCGGCCCGGGCCGGGCTACGACATCCGCGTGCTGCGCGAGGACGGGACCATGGTCGAGCCCGGCGAGGTCGGCCGCCTGCAGTGCCGCGGCTGGCGGGGGATCCAGCTTTTCCTGGAATATCTGGGCAACGAGAAGGCCACCAACGACAGCTTCGACGCCGACGGCTGGTTCGACACCGGCGACCGGGTGCGGCTGGACGAGGACGGCTGGATCACCTTCGCCGACCGGGACAAGGACATGCTGAAGGTGGGCGGAGAGAACGTCGCGGCCTCGGAGATCGAGCGGGTGGTGGCGACCGTCGGCGGCGTTTACGAGAACGCCGTCGTCGCCCGCAAGGACCGGATGCTCGATGAGGTGCCGGTGGTCTTCGTGATCCCCGCGCCGGGTGTGGGGCCGGAGGCGCATGAGGGGCTCAAGGCCCGCATCCTCGCCGAATGCCGCGACAAGCTGGCGGATTTCAAGCGGCCGCGGGAGGTGTTCGTTGTGTCGGAGATGCCGCGTTCCACGCTGGAGAAGGTCCACAAGGCCGAGCTTCGCAAGCGGCTGGCCGAGATGGAGAGCGCCTGACATGACCCCGCCCCGCCGCCGCCCCCGCGTGTCACCATGACCCCGGAGGCGGCGGCGGAGGCGGCGGGAATGCTGCTGGAGGCCCGCCGGACCGGCCGGGCGCTGGACCGGCTGCCCGGGCGGTTGCGCCCTGTCGATCTCGCCGGCGCCTACGCCATCCAGAAGGTCGTGCATGGACAGCTGGGCCGCTCGGGCGCGTGGAAGGTCTCGGGCGGGCCGCCCGCCGCGGCCTCGCCGGTCGCCGCTCTGGTCCGGGCGGAGGAGGCCCCGCCGCCGGGCGCGGAGGGGATCGAGGGCGAGATCGCCCTGCGCCTCGGCCGCGACCTGATCCCTGATCCCGCGATGAGCGTGGAGGCGCTGGCGGCGCTGGTCGACGCCCACGCCCCGGCCTTCGAGCTGACCCGCGCCCGGGTCTCCTCCCCCGAGCAGACAAGGCCCGAGAAGATGGCCGACGACTTCATCGCCCATGCGGTGGTGCTCGGCGCCCCCGTCGCCGGCCCGCCGCCCTTCGGCCCGTTCCCGCGCCCGGGCCTGACCCGCGACGGCGCCGACGTGCAGGCCCCTTACGCGCCCATCGACCCGCTGGCCTCGCTGCTCGCCTATGCGCGGGCGGGGGGCGATCCGTTCGGGGGGATGAAGGTCGGGGACTGGATCATCACCGGCTCGCTCACCGGTCTGCCGCCGGCGCGGGCGGGGGAGCGGTGGCGGCTGGAGGCGGCGGGGCTGGCGCCGCTGGAGGTGGTCGTGGCCTGAGCCGGCGGGGGCAGGCCCCGTCTCAGGCCCCCTCCTCAGGCTCCGTCTGGGACCAGCACCACCGGTGCGGTCAGGGTCCGGCTTTCCAGCAGGCGATGCGCCTCCGCCGCCTCGCGCAGGGGCAGGCGGGCGCCGATGGGGGTGGCGATCCGCCCCGTCTCCAGCGCCGCGAAGAAGGCGGCGGCGCCGGCGGCGAGCTCCGCCGGATCGGCGATCCAGCTGCGCAGGGTCGGGCGGGTGACGACGATGGATTTCGAATGCAGGCGCTGCAGGTCGAACGCCCCGACATTGCCCGAAGCGGTCCCGTAGCTGACCACCATCCCCCGCGGCCGCACGCAGTCGAGCGAGGGCAGGAAGGCCGCGCGTCCCACGCCGTCGAGGATCACGTCGGCGCCGCGGCCGCCGGTCAGGTCCATGACCTGCGGGGCGAAATCCCCGGCGGAATAGTCGATGACCGCGTCGTAGCCATGGGCTTTCGCCGCGGCGACCTTGCCCGCGCCGCCGACCGTGCCGATCATCCGCGCGCCCAGCATCGCGCCCCACTGGCCCAGCAGCAGCCCCATGCCGCCCGCCGCGGCATGGACCAGCACCGTGTCCCCCGGCCCGACCGGACGCAGGCGGCGCAGCAGGTATTCCGCGGTCAGCCCGCGCAGCAGCCATGCGGCGGCCACGTCGAAGGACACCGCGTCGGGCAGGGCCACCAGCCGGGCGGCAGGGGCGAGCGCATGGCCCGCATAGGCCCCCGGCCCGATCCAGCCGACGCGGGCGCCCTGCGCGATCCCGGGCGGGACGGCGCAGACGCCCGGCCCGAGGGTTTCGATCACGCCCGCCCCGGCGCGGCCCATGGCGATGGGGAAGGGGGCGGCGTCGTGGGGGCCGCCATGGTCGCCCTCGCGCTCATAGACGTCCGCGTATTGGACGCCGGCCGCCGCGACGCGCACGCGCGCCTGCCCGGGGCCGGGGGCGGGCAGGGCGACCGTCTCGGCCCGCAGGACCTCGGGCCCGCCATGGGCGTGGATGCGGATGGCCTCGGTCTGCATCGCGGTCGACATGCGGTTCTTCCTCCCCCCGGTCGCGCCGCGCCGGGTCTCCGCCCGGGTCGGCGCGTCCACTCTAGAAAGGCGCTGCGTATGCGCAAGCGGCTTCGGCGTGTGCGCAAGGGGCGAACAGGGGCGCCCAACACACGCGTCCGGACGCATAATCGACCCCGAATCGCCCTTGAAGCGAGGCGCGGCGCGGAGGGCGGCACGAAGATGACAGGCGAGACCATGCGCGCGAGCGACCAGGTGCGCGCCCAGGTGGAGCGGGAGATCGGCGCCGGCCTGCTCCGCCCCGGCGACAGCATCGACGAACGCTCGCTCTCCGAACGCTTCGACGTCTCCCGCACCCCGGCGCGGGAGGCGATCATGCAGCTCGCCGCCTCCGGGCTGGTGCGGATCAGCCGACGGCGCGGCGCGGTGATCGCCGGGGCCAGCGCCGAGGAGGCGGTGGCGGTGATGGAGACGCTGGCGGCGCTGGAGGCGGAGGCCGCCGCGCTCGCCTGCCGCCGGATCGCCGCCGAGGAACGGGCGCGCCTGCAGGCGATCCACGACGAAAGCCGCGCGGCGGCGGAGACCGGCGACAGCGCCGCCTATCTCGACCATAACCACCGCTTTCACGGTTGCCTCTACGCCGCGGCGCGCAACCCCTACCTGGCCGATCTGCTGCGCAAGACCCGGCTTCGCATCGCGTTTTTCAACAGCGCCTCCCTGCACCAGAGCGACCGCGCCCTGCGCAGCCGGGAGGAGCATGGCGCGGTGATCGCGGCCATCGAGGCGGGCGACCCGGACCTGGCGGCGGCGGCGATGCGCGAACATATCGTGGCCGGCGGCCGGGTCTACGCGGACCTCGTGGCGTCGCTGCCGGGCGCGTCCGGCGCCTGGCCGCCCCGCGCCGCGTCCGCCGGCGGCTGAGCCCCGCCGGTCGGGCGCGAACCGACCGGGCCCCAATTCCGGGTAGCGAAACGGAGACCCCGCATGACCCCTCAAGCCCCCGCACCCGCCGCCGCCCGCTCCGGCCCGCTCGACCGGTTCCGGGTGCTGGACCTGACCCGCATCCGCTCGGGCCCCACCTGCGTGAAGCAGTTCGCCGACTGGGGCGCCGACGTGATCCGGATCGAGCCGCCGGACGACCGCTCCGGCTACGCCGACCGCTCGACCTCGGATTTCCAGAACCTGCATCGCAACAAGCGCAGCCTGACCCTGAACCTGAAGGCGCCGGAGGGGCGCGACCTGCTCCTGCGCCTGGTCGACGGCGCCGACGTGCTGGTGGAGAACTTCCGCCCTGGGGTGATGGACCGGCTGGGGCTGGGATGGGAGGCGCTGCACGAACGCAATCCGCGGCTGGTGATGGGCTCCATCTCCGGCTTCGGGCAGACCGGGCCCTATGCGGCGCGGCCGGGCTTCGACCAGGTGGCGCAGGGCATGGGCGGGTTGATGTCGATCACCGGGCTGCCGGGGCAGGGGCCGGTGCGGGCGGGGATCGCGGTGGCCGATATCGGCGCGGGCCTGTTCTGCGCCCAGGGCATCCTGATGGCGCTGCTGGACCGGGAGCGGACGGGCGAGGGCCGCTGGATCCAGTCCAGCCTGCTGCAGGCGCAGGTCGCGCTGCTGGATTTCCAGGCGGCGCGCTGGCTGATCGACGGAGTGGTTCCGGGGCAGGCGGGCAACGATCACCCGACCTCGACCCCGATGGGGGTCTACCCGACCGCGGACGGCGCCATGAACATCGCCGCCACCGGCGACCGGATGTGGCGGGATTTCTGCAAGGTGATCGGGCGGCCCGACCTGCCCGAAAACCCCGACTACGCCACGCCGCGCGACCGGCTCGCCAACCGCCCCGCGCTCAACGGCCTGATCCGGGAGATCACCGTGACCCGCACCGCCGCCGAGTGGACCGAGGCGCTGCTCGCCGCCGGCATCCCCTGCGGCCCGATCAACGCCATCGACGAGGTCTTCGCCGACCCGCAGGTCGTGCATCTGGGGCTGGTGGGGGAGGTGGCGCACCCGACCCGCGGGCCGCTGAAGGTGCTCAACCAGCCGATCCACGTCTCGGGCGCCGAGGCCTCGCTGCGCGTCGCCACGCCCGAGGCGGGCGAGCATACCGACGAGGTGCTGGAGGCGCTGGGCCTGGGCGCGGAGGAGATCGCGGCCCTGAAGGCCGCCGGCGTGGTCTGACGGCCCACGGGCCCGGGCGCCGCCCCCCGGAGAGGGCGGCGCCGCGCGCTCATTTCTTGTCGAAGTCGGAGGCGTCGTGCCGCTCCGGCATCTGCTCGGCCTCGTCGCCGACCACCCGGTTCACCCGGCGGCCGCGCTTGGTGGCGGGACGGGCCCAGATCTCGTCCGCCCAGCGGTTGACGTTCTTGTAGTCCTCCACCGACAGGAACTTGCCCGAGGAATAGAGCAGGCCCTTCGCCAGCTGCCCATACCAGGGATACGTGGCCATGTCGGCGATGGTGTAGTCGTCGCCCGCCAGGAACCGCTTCGTCGCCAGCTCCCGGTCCAGCACGTCGAGCTGGCGCTTCACCTCCATGGCGAAGCGGTTGATCGGGTATTCCCATTTCTCGGGCGCGTAGGCGTAGAAATGCCCGAAGCCGCCGCCCAGATAGGGCGCGGAGCCCTGGATCCAGAACAGCCAGTTGATCGCCTCGGTCCGCGCGGGACCGGAGGCCGGCAGGAAGGCGCCGAACTTCTCGGCCAGGTGCATCAGGATCGAGGCGCTCTCGAACACCCGCACCGGCTCGGGGCCCGAGCGGTCGACCAGCGCCGGGATCTTGGAATTCGGGTTGGCGGCCACGAAGCCGGAGCCGAACTGGTCGCCATCGCCGATCTTGATCAGCCAGGCGTCGTATTCGGCGTCCTTGAAGCCCGCCTCCAGCAGCTCCTCGAACATCATCGTCACCTTCACCCCGTTGGGGGTGGCCAGCGAGTAAAGCTGGAACGGGTGCTTGCCGACCGGCAGGTCCTTGTCATGGGTCGGACCGGCGATGGGACGGTTGATCGAGGCGAAGCGGCCGCCGCTTTCCTGGTCCCAGGTCCAGACCTCGGGGGGCGTGTAGCCTTGGGTCTCGGTCATATGTCGGATCTTTCCTTGGCAGGTCCGCGGCCGGAGGACGGCGGCGGCGGCGCGGGGGAAAAAGGGCGGGACGCGCGGCGCGCCCCGCCCGGCGCCTTGGGGGCAACACTTATGGAGCCGCGCCGGATTGTCCACCGGGCGGCGGGCTGGAAACGATCACGTTCCCTTACGGGTGGGGCCGCGACCCCGGGCGCAGGCCCGGGGCGGGTCCCGCCGCGGGCGGGCCGGGCGGCGGGTCGCGGGCCGCCGGACGCGCGCATGAGCTTCGGCCGGCCGCGGACGCGCACGGCCGGCCCGTGTTCCCGGGACGTTTCGCGAATGCGCCCGCGGGCCCCGTGCGACGAGACGCCCGCGTCTCGCCCGCGCCCAGGGTCGCTTGAAAGCGGAAAAAGCCATTGCAGCGCCTGGAGGCCCTACCTATACACGGCGGCGGAGTGGTGGCCGAGTGGTCGAAGGCGCTCCCCTGCTAAGGGAGTATACCGGAGACGGTATCGAGGGTTCGAATCCCTTCCACTCCGCCACTCGCCCCCGAGAAACGTTTCTCTCGGCGGGGCCCGTGCCGGATTTTTCCGTTGCTTTCGAGGGTTATACGGATCGGGCTATTCACCCACCCGACGCCTGCGCGCTGAAAAGCGCTCTCTCGGGGCCGATATTCTCCAGACCTGTTGCCTGCGTGATATCGGTGTTCAGCTTGTAAGTCTCTGAATTAAAGCAGGAAAATATTTGGGCAAAACCGAGTTCGATTTCAGTCGCGTTTGGTCTGTTGGGCCTGAAATCCAACTTCTTATCGTCAATTCATTCCGGCTGGCTGAAGCCTTGCCTCGCTGTCGGCGCATTCACCAACTCGGCCGCGAGGCATCGAGCTGGGCGTGGCTCCTAACGGCAGGCACAATGGCTCAGGCGAGTAGCGGACCTCCACTGCGTCTCGGGCCAACGGCTCGAAAGGGCGGGAAGCGGTCGTTCGCCGCGGGCGGCACCAATGGCCGGATATCCTCGAAGCCCACCACCCTTCTCTCGCTCCCGGGCGACGCTTAACAGATATCCGGGAAACCGTTCAATTTGCGGCAGGCGCGCTAGGCCGTGTTGACGAAGTGGATTCCCAAATCGGCTGAGGCGTGATTCAGAGTCCCTCCTTGGAAGGGAGGGGATCGTGGCTCGCAATCTGATGAGCGATGAGGAATGGGCGTTCTTCGCGCCGT
>JAYZWL010000105.1:0-23978 GCA_036154955.1 Pseudomonadota bacterium
GGTCGCGGCGAGCCGGCCCCGCCGACCCCGACCAGCCCCGGCGGGGGGGCGCCCCCCGGCGCCCGCCACCGCGCCGCCCGCGGGGGGCCCAGCGCCCACCGGCCCGGCGCGGCGGCCCGCGGCCCCCGGTCGGCGGCGATCGGCCCGGCCCGGGCCGCGAGCAGGACCAGCGCCGCGGCCGGCGCCGGCGACGCCCCCTCGGCCACGGCCGCGGGGACCAGCAGCGGCGCGCAGACCGCCGCCGCCTGCGCCGCGCCCAGCGGGAACGACAGCGCGGCGACCGCGCCGAGCGCGACGACCAGCGCAGGCGCCGCGCCCAGCGCCTCCACCCCCTGGGCGATCAGCGCGCCGCCGCCCGCGGCGGTGAACACGCCGGCGAAGAACAGCGCCGCCAGCAGGGTCAGCAACAGCGCCGCCGTTTCCTGCGCGGCCTCGACCAGGGGGGCGAAATCCAGCCCCCGGCGCAGTCCCGCCAGCAGCGCGACCACCGCGCCCACCGCCCCGGCCGCCGCGGGGCTGACGCCCCCCCAGCCCATCAGCGCCAGCGCCAGCGCGGCGGGGGCCAGCGACAGGGCTGCGGCCGCGGGCGCGATCCGCGGCCGGCTCAGGGCGACGAGCAGCACGGCGAGCAGCGCCACGGGCCCGGCCAGCGCCGCCGCGGCGGCGGGCGTCCCGATCCCCGCGGCGGCGGCGACGGCGGCGATGGCGGCCAGGGACGGCGCCGCGTCCCGGATCCCGTCCGCTCCTGCGCGAAGCCGGGCCGCGAGCGCGCCCAGCGCCGCCAGCGGCGCCACCGCGGCCAGCGCGTAGGAGGAGGCGGCCGTGTCCGCCGCCCGGTAGACCAGCGAGAAGATCCCGTCGCCGAACAGCGCCCCCGCCCCCAGCCCGCCGGCGACCAGCAGCGCCAGCGCCGCGGGCGCGCCGGTCAGCGCGACCAGCGCCAGCGCCGCCAGCATCGCCCAGGGGATCAGCGCGATCATGCCCTGCCCTCGGGTCGGGTCTCGGGGCGCCCCGCCAGCCGGCGCAACCCGTCGGCGGCGACCTGCACCGCCAGCAGCCCCAGCCCCGCCGCCAGCAGGGCGAGGAACGGCCACAGCACCGGCTCCCAGTCCGACACCTGCAGCACCCCGTCGAAGCGGAAGGCCGAGAGCGCGCGTCCCGCCCCGACCGCCGCCGCGCCGCCCAGCAGGGGGGCGACGAGGCACAGCTCCACGCCGCCCCGCGCCCGGCCGGCGAGCCGGGCCGGCAGCGGCGAGCGCAGCCCCGCCAGCCGCCCGGAGCGAACGGCCCGCCCCAGCCCCAGCGCCAGCACCGCGCCCGCGCCCATCCAGCCCAGATCGAAGGCGCCCGGCGTCTCCGCCCCGGACAGAAGCCGCCGCGCGGCCTCGGCCGCCAGCATCGCGACGAGCGTCGCCAGAACCCCCGCCCCCGCCCATGCGGCGAGGTGGGAAAGGCGGTCGACGAGGCGAAGAAATCTCATGGCGAGGCGGCGGCCCTTGGCATCGCGGGGCGGCGCGCCCGGCCGGCGGATGATGCCGCGCCCCGGGGCCGGACGAAACCCTCGCAGGCGCGCGCGTCGTCGCGGGAGGCGGGGGGGACGGTCGAAAGAGGAGGGCGGGGGGGCGCAAGCCCGCCCGGGCCGGTCAGGGCGCCGTCGCCTCCACCCCGAACTCCGCCCCCGCCGCGCGCAGCGCCTCCCACAGGTCGCGCGCGCGGGAGCGGCTGACCGCGATCTCCCACCGCTCGGACCCGAGGCGGGCGAGCGACAGGGCGTGGTGGTTCCACTGGGCGAGGATCGAGGTCCCCTCCGCGAACCGGGCGGGGGAGAGCGGGGCGCCCATGCCCGCGGCCAGCACCGCCTCCGCCGCCGGCCCTTCCAGCCCGATTCGGATCCAGGCGCCGGAGACGTCGACCGTCGCCGCGCCCTCGGGCGCCGCCTGCGGCGGGCCGAAGACCAGCCAGCGCCCCGGCCCGGCGAAACGCAAAGCGCAGGGCGGGGCGGACGGATCGGGCGCCGGGGCCGCCGCCTCGCGCCCCAGGGCGGCGAGGATCAGGGCGACCGGGCCTTCCGGCTCGGCCGTCAGCCGCAGGCCCGGCGCGCCGGGGCGCCCCGACCGTCCCGCCGTCGCGCCCGCCAGCGCCGGATGAGGGGTCAGCGCGGCGAGGGGCGGCAGGGGCGCCCCGGCCTCCGTCGCCGGTTCGCGCAGGCGGGTCCCCTCCGGGTCCAGGAAACAGGGCGCGACCACCCGGGCGCGGATCGCGGTTCCGGCGAGCCCGTCCCAGACCGAGACCTCCCGCCCCGTCATCGCCTCCCCGCCCTTCACCAGCGCCAGCGCGATCGACCGCCCGAGATGGGGGGAGCGGGTGGCGGAGGTCACATGCCCCAGATCCGCGGCCAGCGACGGCGCCGCGCCGGGGGGCAGCAGATGGGCGCCGGCCCGGATCTCCTCGCCCGGGTCGAGCGCCATGAGCCCGCGCAGCGCCAGCCGGTCCGGCGCGACCAGTCCGGGACGGTCCAGCAGGGCGCGGCCGATGAAATCCGGCTTCTCCCGCCGGACCATCCGCCCCAGGCCCAGGTCGGCGGCGGTCACCGTGCCGTTGATCTCGGCATGGGTGACATGGCCCTTCTCGATGCGCAGCATGGCCAGCGCCTCGGCCCCGTAGGGGGTCAGCCCGCCGGGCCCCGCCGCCTCGACCAGCGCGTCGGCGACGCCCGGCCCCCAGGCGGCGGGCACGGCCAGCTCATAGGCCCGCTCCCCGGAATAGGACAGCCGGTAGAGCCGCCCGGCGACGCGCCCGCGGAACAGCGTAACCTCCGCCGCCGCCATGTAGGGGAAGGCCGCGTCCGACAGGTCCCCGTCCACGACCCGGCCCAGGATCTCGCGCGAGCGCGGCCCGGCCACGGCCATCTGCGCCCAGTGGTCGGTGACGGCGGCGAGCCTCACGTCCAGCTCCGGCCACAGCGCCTGCGCGCAGAACTCCATATGCGCCAGCGCCGGGGCGGCCATGGCGGTGGTGGTGGTCACGAAGAACCGGTCGGGGGCGAGCCGGGCGACGGTCCCGTCGTCCATGACCATCCCGTCCTCGCGCAGCATCAGCCCGTAGCGGGCGCGGCCGACGGGGATCGAGGCGATGCCGTTGCAATAGACCCGGTCGAGGAATTCGGCCGCGTCGGCGCCCGTCGCCTCGATCTTGCCCAGCGTGGACACGTCGCAGAGCCCGGCGGAGGCGCGCACGGCCCGCGCCTCCCGCTCCGCGCTCTCGCGCCAATGGGTCTCGCCCGGGGCGGGGAACCAGGCGGGGCGGAGCCATTGCCCGGTCTCCACGAAGACCGCGCCTCGGGCTTCGGCCCAGGCGTGCAGGGGCGTGCGGCGCACGGGCTGGACATGCGCGCCCCGGTGCGGTCCGGCCAGCGCGCCCAGCGACACCGGCGCGAAGGGCGGGCGCATCGTGGTCAGGGCCACGTCGCCGGGAGCGAGCCCGCGGATCGCCGCCAGCGCCAGCGCCGCGTTGGTCCCCGAGGACCGCCCCTGATCTGTGGCCATGCCCGCGGTGGTGTAGCGCTTGGCGAGTTCGGGGTCGCCATAGCCCTCGGCCTCGGCCCGCTCCAGGTCGGCCAGCGTCACGTCGTTCTGGAAATCCACGAAGGTTTTCGAACGCCCGACCCGGCCGGGATGGCGCAGCGGCGGCAGGGGCGGGGCGGGGGCGGCGTCCTCGGGCGCGGGGGGGAAGGCGGGCTCGGCTTTCAGGCCCAGCCGGCCCAGCGCCGCGACCGCGGCCGCGGCGCCGTCGCCGAGGCAGGCCGCGACGCCCGACAGCCCCCGCGCCGCCCCCGCCGGGGTGAGGCCGGGGGTCTCGGGGGCGAGGAAGGCCCCCCGCTCCGCCGACCAGACCGGTCTTGCGCCGCGCTGGCAGGCCAGTTGGATGACCGGGCTCCAGCCCCCCGACATGGCCAGCGCGTCGGCCTCGATCCGCCGCCCGTCCAGCGACACGCCCGTCAGCCGCCCCCGGCCCAGCGCCGCGAGCGGCGTGCCGGGGGCGACGGGGATGCGCGCCGCGACCGACACCCCCGCCGCCTCCAGTTCGCGGGCGAGCGCGTCGCCCGAGGGTTCGGGCGCGGCGATGGCGACGCGGACGCCAGGCGCCACGGCGTGACGGTTGAGATGGCGGCGCATCGCCCCCGCCAGCGCCACGCCGGGCAGGTCGTTTCCGGGGAACATCAGCGGGCGCTCGTCGGCCCCGGCGCAGAGCAGCGCCTCGCGCGCCGCGATCCGCCACAGGCGCTCGGCCGGCAGGTGCGGGTCGGGGTCGGCGCGGCGTTTGCCCACCGACTCCAGCGCCCCGAAGACGTTGTCGTCATACCAGCCGAAGACGGTGGTGGCGGGCAGCACGGTCAGGTTCGGCCCCGCGGCGGCGAGAAGCGCGGCGGGGTCCGGCCCCTCGCCCGCTTGCAGGTCGAGCAGCCCGCCGCCCAGCGCGGGCCCCTCGTCCGCCAGGATCACCTGCGCGCCCGCGGCGGCGGCGGTCAGCGCCGCGGCGATCCCCGCGGGCCCCGCGCCGATCACCAGCAGGTCGCACTGCGCCCAGCGCTTCGCATAGGCGTCGGGGTCCGGGGAAAGCCCCGCCCGCCCCAGCCCCGCGGCGCGGCGGATCAGCGGCTCGTAGACCTTCTCCCAGAACGGCGCCGGCCACATGAAGGTCTTGTAGTAGAAGCCCGCGCCCAGCACCGGCGCGAAGACGCCCGCCACCGCGCCGAAATCGAGCCGCAGGGAGGGGAAGCGGTTCTGGCTCTCCGCCACCAGCCCCTCCGACAGCGGCAGGGTCGTGGCGCGGACGTTCGGCTCCCGCCGCCCGCCGGTCCCCACCGTGACCAGCGCGTTGGGCTCGGCCGACCCCGCGGTCAGGGGCCCGCGCCTGCGGTGATATTTGAAGGACCGGCCCAGCACGTCCTCCCCCGCCGCCAGCAGGGCGGAGGCGAGCGTGTCGCCCTCGAACCCCTCGTATCCGCGGCCGTCGAAGGTGAAGCGCAGCGGGCGGGCGCGGTCGATGCGGCCGCCGGAGGGCAGGCGACGCGCGGTCATTCCAGCGCCTCCGCCTTCGCGTCGACCACGGCGTGGACGGCGTGGGAGGCGGTGTCCCGCGTCACCACCAGCCAGCGCCCGCAGCCCCCCGCATGGCGCCAGTGCTCCTGATGAAGGCCCCGCGGGTTCCCGCGGGCGTGGAGATAGGCGAGCCACTCGGCCTCCGGCGCGTCGGGCGCGGGACGGCGGGGGGCGGCGTCGCCGCGCACCGAGAACTCCTCGCGCGGGCGGGGACCGCAATGGGGGCAGGCGATCAGGCTGGCCATGGCGCGCGCCTTCAGTGCAGGTTGGGGAAGGGGCCGACCCCCTTCTCGTCGAGCGCGAGGCCCCGGTCGAAGCGGTCCAGCCGGAAGGCCGTGGCGACCTCATGCGGGGCGCCGGTGGCGATCAGATGCGCGAAGCACAGCCCCGAGGCCGGCGTCGCCTTGAAGCCGCCGTAGCACCAGCCGGCGTTGAGGTAGAGGTTGTCCAGCGCCCGGTCGATGATCGGCGAGCCGTCCATGGACATGTCCATCACGCCCCCCCATCCGCGCAGCAGCTTGATCCGCGACAGCGCCGGGATCATCGCCACCCCCGCCTCCGCCACATGCTCCACCGTCGCGAGCCCCCCGCGCTGGGCGTAGCTGTTCCAGCCGTCGATATCGCCGCCGAAGACCAGCCCGCCCTTGTCGGACTGGGAGACGTAGAAATGCCCGGCCCCGAAGGTGATCACGTTGGGGATCAGCGGCTTGAGCCCCTCGGAGACGAAGGCCTGCAGGACGTGGGTCTCGATCGGCAGGCGGATCCCCGCCATCTCCGCGGTGCGCGAGGAATGGCCCGCGGTGGCAAGCGCGAGGCGCCGGCAGCGGATCTCGCCCCGCGTGGTCTCGACCCCGGTGATCCGGTCGCCGTCGCGGCGGATGGCGGTGACCTCGCAATGCGGGATGATATCCACCCCCAGCGCCGAGGCCGCCCGCGCGTAGCCCCAGGCCACCGCGTCATGGCGCACGGTGCCGCCGCGGGGCTGGACCAGCGCGCCCTTGATCGGGAAGCGCGCGTCGTCGAAGCCGAGGAAGGGGAGCCGCGCGCGGACCTGGCCTGCGTCCCAGATCTCCGCATCCACCCCGTGCATCCGCATGGCGTTGCCGCGCCTGCGGTAGGCGTCGCGCTGGCCGTCGGTGTGGAACAGGTTCGCCACCCCGCGCTGGGAGACCATGGCGTTGAAATTGAGGTCCCGCTCCAGCCGCTCCCACAGCTTGAGAGACAGTTCGTAGAACGGGTTGTTCCCCTCCAGCAGGTAGTTGGAGCGGATGATGGTGGTGTTCCGGCCCACGTTGCCCGAGCCGATGTAGCCCTTCTCCAGCACCGCGACGTCGGTGATCCCGTAGCGGGCGGCGAGATGCCAGGCGGTGGCGAGCCCATGCCCGCCGCCGCCGACGATGACCACGTCGTACTCCGCCTTCGGCGCGGGCGAGCGCCAGGCCGGGACGCGGGGCGCGAGGCCGAGCGCGTCGGCGACGAGGGAGAGCGCGGAATAGCGCATGAGGCGGGCTCCGGGGGTTGGGCGGCCCATCCTGCCCCGGCGCGACGCGCGGCGCTTGCCTGAAAGGGGCGGGATCCGTCAAGGATGGGACATGACCGAGCCCCTCCCCCCCGGTGTGCAGGCCATAGGCTTCCTGCTGATCCCCGGTTTCGCGCTGATGTCCTACGCCGCGGCCTGCGAGCCGCTGCGCGCCGCCAACATCGCCGCGGGGCGGGAGGTCTACCGCGCCCTCGCCTTCGGGCCGGGGCTGGCGGCGCCCGGCACGGTGGCGGCCTCCTCCGGCGCGCTGGTCCCCGCCGCCCCCCTGCCCGGCCGCGGCGCGGGGCTGTCGGCGCTGCTGGTCTGCGCGGGGGGCGGGCCGGCGGACTGGGCCCTGCCGGAGGTCCATGCCTGCCTGCGCGCCCAGGCCCGGGACGGGGTGCGGCTGGGCGGGATCTCGGGCGGCGCCTGGCTGCTCGCCGCCGCCGGCCTCCTGCATGACCGCGCCTTCACCCTGCACTGGGAGCACGCGGCGGCGCTGGTCGAGGCGTTCCCCGACCTCTGCCCCACCCCGGCCCGCTACGTGATCGACCGGGACCGGATCACCTGCGGGGGCGGGGTCGCGCCGCTGGACCTCATGCACGCGCTGATCGCGGAGCGGATGGGCGCGGCCTTCGCCCGCAGGGTCTCCGATTGGTTCCTGCACACGCAGGTCGCCGCCCCCGCCGCCCCCCAGCGCGCAGGGCTGGCGGAGCGGTGGGGGGTGAACCATCCGGGCCTTCTGGCGGCGCTGGAGAAGCTGGAGGCGACGCCGGACGCCCCCGTCCCCCGCGCCGCGCTGGCGCGGCTGGCCGGGGTCGGGCCGCGGCAGCTCGACCGGCTGTTCCGCGATCATCTTGGCGCCACGCCGGGCCGGACCCACCGCCGCCTCCGGCTCGCCCATGCCCGCCGCCTGCTGGCGCAGAGCCCGCTTTCCATCGCCGAGATCGCGCAGGCCGCGGGCTTCGCCTCCGCCAGCCATTTCGCCCGCGCCCACCGGGCCGAATACGGAACCGCGCCGAGCCGCGCGCGGGCCGGATCGGGCGCCGCGACCCTTGCGTCAGGGGAATATTCCGGTAGCGAGGGGAAAACGCACCCCGGAGGATGAGCCCAGATGTCCCGCAAGCCCACCGGCCTGACCCAGGACCCCCACGCCCCGCGGGAGCCGAAGGAGAACCGGCTGGAAACCGCCATCGGGCACGAGGTCCGCACCCTTCGCAAGAAGCTCGGCGTGGCGATGTCGGACCTCGCGGCGGCGACCGGGATCTCTCCCGGCATGCTGTCGAAGATCGAGAACGGCAACATCTCGCCCTCCCTCTCCACCCTGCAGGCGCTGGCCCGCGGGCTGGGCGTGCCGCTGACCGGCCTGTTCCGCCGCTATGACGAACCCCGCGGGGCGATGCATGTGAAGGCCGGCGAGGGCGTGGACGTGGAGCGGCGGGGCACGCGGGCGGGGCACCAATACACCCTGCTCGGCCACGCCGACGGGGCCTCCGCCGGCGTGGTGGTGGAGCCCTATCTCATCACCCTGACCACGGATTCCGACGTCTTCCCGACCTTCCGCCACGAGGGGATGGAGTTCATCCACATGCTGGAGGGCGAGTTGGGCTACCGCCACGGCGACGCGCTCTACGACATGGCGCCCGGCGACAGCCTGTATTTCGAGGCCGACGCCCCGCACGGGCCGGAGGTGCTGGTCCGGCTTCCCGCCCGCTACCTGTCGATCATCTGCTATCCGCAGCCGACCGGGCCGCGCTGAACCTCCCCTGCGGCGGACCCTGCGGCGCGCCCTGCGACGCCGCGGCGCGTTTCCTGACAGGAAAACTCGTTTCTTCTAGATTGCGCCCGCACGGCGCCCCGGCTACCGTCGCGACGTTCGCCTCACGGAGGATCGCGGCATGTGCGGAATCGTCGGACTGTTCCTGAAGGACAAGGCGCTGGAGCCGAGGCTCGGCGCGCTGCTCTCGGACATGCTGGTGACGATGACCGACCGGGGCCCCGACAGCGCCGGCATCGCCGTCTACGGCGCGCCCCAGCCGGGCCGCGCCCGGATCACCGTGCAGTCCGCCGCGCCCGAGACGGATTTCGCCGCGCTGGCGCAGGCGCTGGCCGAATTCGACGCCGAAGTCGCGGTGAAAAGCACCCATGCGGTGATCTCGGTCGACGCCCCCCGGCTGGCCGAGACCCGCGCCGCCGCCGAGGCCGTGGGCGCGATCCGGGTCATGGGCGCGGGCGAGGCGGTGACCATCTTCAAGGAAGTGGGCCTGCCCGCCCAGGTCGTCGACCGCTTCGGGATCCGCGCCATGGCCGGTTCCCACGGGGTCGGGCACACCCGCATGGCCACCGAAAGCGCGGTGACGACGCTGGGCGCGCACCCGTTCTCCACCGGGCCGGACCAGTGCCTCGTGCATAACGGCTCGCTGTCCAACCACAACAACCTGCGCCGCGGAATGATCCGCGACGGCGTGCGGTTCGAGACCGAGAACGACTCGGAGGTCGCCGCCGCCTTCCTCACCGCCCGCATGGACGCGGGCCGCAGCCTGAACGAGGCGCTGTCCGACGCGCTCGACGGGCTCGACGGGTTCTACACCTTCGTCGTGGGCACCAAGTCCGGCTTCGGCGTGCTGCGCGACCCCATCGCCTGCAAGCCCGCGGTGCTGGCCGAGACCGACGCCTGGGTCGCCTTCGGCTCGGAATACCGCGCCCTCGCCGGGCTGCCGGGGATCGAGGGCGCCAAGGTCTGGGAGCCCGAGCCCGCCACCGTCTATTTCTGGGAACGCTGAGATGCCGGTCTTCGACCTCGCCGCCACGCCCTTGCGCGACCTCAACGCCGCCCTGCACGCCGCCGGCGACGACAACGGCCGTTTCGAGGTGCTCAACCCCCGCGGCGCCCATTCCGTCGCCGTGGGCGTGGCGAAACCCTGCGAAATCGAGGTGATGGGCTCCGTCGGCTACTATTGCGGCGGCATGAACGAGGGCGGCGACATCACCGTGCGCGGCTCCGCCGGGCCGGGGCTGGCGGAGAACATGATGGGCGGCCGCGTGGTGGTGGAGGGCGACGCCTCCCAATACGCCGGCGCGACGGGGCATGGCGGGCTCTTGGTGATCCGCGGCTCGGCGGCCTCGCGCTGCGGGATCTCGCTCAAGGGGCTCGACATCGTGGTCGGCGGCTCCATCGGGCACATGTCGGCCTTCATGGCGCAGTCGGGCCGCATGGTGGTGCTGGGCGACGCGGGCGAGGCGCTGGGGGATTCGATCTACGAGGCCCGGATCTACGTGCGCGGGACCGTCAAAAGCCTGGGGACCGACTGCGTGGAGAAGCCGATGCGCGACGCGCACCGGGAAGAGGTCGCAGGCCTTCTGGCCGCCGCCGGGATCGAGGCCGACCCGGCCGACTTCCGCCGCTACGGCTCCGCCCGCAAGCTCTACCATTTCGACGTCGACCACGCCGACGCTTACTGAGGCCGCCTGACATGGACCGGACCCCCCGCACCCATCCCCGCAAGTCGGCGACCTTCGACGACTACACGCTGTCCGAAATCCGCCGGGCGGCGGCGACGGGCATCTACGACATCCGCGGCGGGGGGGCGAAACGCGCGGTCCCGCATTTCGACGACCTGCTGTTCCTGGGCGCCTCCGTCTCCCGCTACCCGCTGGAGGGCTACCGGGAGAAATGCGCGACCGACGTGGTGCTGGGCGACCGCTTCGCGAAGAAGCCGATCCACCTGAAGATCCCGATCACCATCGCCGGCATGTCCTTCGGCAGCCTCTCGGGCCAGGCGAAGGAGGCGCTGGGACGCGGGGCGTCGGCCGCGGGCACCTCCACCACCACCGGCGACGGCGGCATGACGGAGGAGGAGCGGGGGCATTCGGACATCCTCGTCTACCAATACCTGCCGTCCCGCTACGGGATGAACCCGCGCGATCTGCGCCGCGCCGACGCGATCGAGATCGTCATCGGCCAGGGCGCCAAGCCCGGCGGCGGGGGGATGCTGCTGGGCCAGAAGATCAGCCCCCGCGTGGCGGCGATGCGCGACCTGCCCGAGGGGATCGACCAGCGCTCGGCCTGCCGTCATCCGGACTGGACCGGGCCCGACGACCTGGAGATCAAGATCGGCGAGCTGCGCGAGATCACCGACTGGCGGACGCCGATCTATGTGAAGGTCGGCGGCTCCCGCCCCTATTACGACGTGGCGCTGGCGGTGAAGTCGGGCGCGGACGTGGTGGTGCTGGACGGGATGCAGGGCGGCACCGCCGCCACGCAGGAGGTGTTCATCGAGCATGTGGGCCTGCCCACGCTCGCCTGCATCCGGCCCGCGGTGCAGGCGCTGCAGGACCTCGGGATGCATCGCAAGGTTCAGCTCGTGGTCTCGGGCGGGATCCGCAACGGGGCCGACGTGGCGAAGGCGCTGGCGCTGGGGGCGGACGCGGTGTCCATCGGCACCGCGGCGCTGGTGGCGCTGGGCGACAACGACCCGCGCTGGGCCGACGACTACGCCGACCTCGGCACCGTGCCCGGCGCCTATGACGACTGGCACGAGGGGCGCGACCCCGCCGGGATCACCACCCAGGATCCCGCCCTCGCCGCCCGGCTCGACCCGGCCGCGGCGGGGCGCAGGCTTGCGAATTACCTCAAGGTGATGACGCTGGAGGCGCAGACCATCGCGCGGGCCTGCGGCAAGTCCCGGCTGTCGAACCTGGAGCCCGAGGACCTCTGCGCCCTGACGATGGAGGCCGCCGCCATGGCCCGCGTGCCGCTGGCGGGCACCGACTGGATCCCCGGGAGGGGAGGTTTCTGAGGGGCCGCCGCGGCCCGAGACGAGAGGGGACGACCATGACGCAGGACCTCGCCGCCTGGGCGAAGGCGAACGCCATCCGCTATTTCCTGATCGGCTACACCGACCTGTTCGGCGGCCAGCGGGCGAAGCTGGCGCCGGCCGCCGCCATCGCCGACATGCAGGCGGGCGGCGCGGGCTTCGCGGGCTTCGCCTCGTGGCTGGACCTGACGCCGGCGCATCCCGACCTGTTCGCCTTCCCCGACGCCGACTGCGTCACGCCGATGCCCTGGAAGCCCGGCGTCGCCTGGGTGCCCGCCGACGTCCACATGGACGACGCCCCCCTGCCCCAGGTGCCGCGGCAGGCGCTGAAGGCGCAGGTGGCGGCGGCGGCGGAACTGGGGCTGCGGGTCAAGACCGGGGTGGAACCGGAATTCTTCCTCGTCTCCGCCGACGGGTCCGAGATCTCCGACGGGCAGGACGCGGCCGAAAAGCCCTGCTACGATCAGCAGGCGCTGATGCGGCGCTTCGACGTGATCTCCGAGATCTGCGACGGGATGCTCGACCTCGGCTGGGGCCCCTACCAGAACGACCATGAGGACGCGAACGGCCAGTTCGAGATGAACTGGGATTTCTCGGACGCGCTGGTCACCGCCGACCGGCATTCCTTCTTCAAGTTCATGGCCAAGTCGGTGGCCGAGAAGCACGGCCTGCGCGCCACCTTCATGCCCAAGCCCTTCAAGGGGCTGACCGGCAACGGCTGCCATGTCCATGTCTCGGTCTGGAACCCCGAGGGGACCGAGAACGCCTTCGCCGACGCGGCCGACCCGATGGGGCTGTCGGCGCGGGGGCGGCATTTCCTGGGCGGGATCATGCGCCACGCCACCGCGCTCGCCGCCATCGCCAACCCGGTGGTGAATTCCTACAAGCGGATCAATGCGCCGGTGACGACCTCGGGCGCCACCTGGGCGCCGAACACCGTCACCTGGACCGGCAACAACCGCACCCACATGGTGCGCGTGCCCGGGCCGGGACGGTTCGAGCTGCGGCTCGCCGACGGGGCCGCCAACCCCTATCTGCTTCAGGCAGCGATCATCGCCGCCGGGCTCGACGGGGTGCGGACCGAAGCCGATCCGGGCGAGCCGCTGCATATCGACATGTATCGCGACGGGCATACCGTCACCGACGCGCCCCGCCTGCCGCTCAACCTGCTCGACGCCCTGCGGGAATTCGAGGCCGACACCGTGCTGACCGAGGCGCTGGGCGCGGAGGTCTCGGCCGCCTTCGTGAAGCTCAAGCGCGCCGAGTGGGCGAGCTACGCCGCCTCCTTCACCCCGTGGGAGCGGGAAACGACGCTCGACATCTGAGGGGGCGCGGGCCTAGCCTCGCCCCGACAGGCGAGGGGGACGAGATGGGCGGCAACACACGGGACGGCGAGCTTCGCGAACGGGCGCGGCGGGTGATCCCCAACGGGATGTACGGGCACGAATCCACCGCCCGCCTGCCCGACGGCTATCCGCAGTTCTTCGACCGGGCCGAGGGGGCGCGGCTCTGGGACGTGGACGGGGCCGAATATGTCGACTGGATGTGCGCCTACGGGCCCAACCTGCTCGGCTACGGCCAGCCGGACGTGCTGGCGGCGGTGGAGGCGCAGCAGCGCCGCGGCGACACCCTGACCGGGCCGGGGCCGGCGATGGTGGAGCTGGCCGAGGCGATGGTGGACCTGGTCTCCCACGCCGACTGGGCGATGTTCTGCAAGAACGGCGGCGACGCGACCTCCATGGCCATGGTCACCGCGCGGGCGCATCGCGGGCGGCGCAAGATCCTGGTGGGGACGGGCGCCTATCATGGCGCCTCGCCCTGGAACACGCCGGTCAGGGCCGGGGTGACGGAGGAGGACCGCGCCCACCTGATATACTTCGAGGAAGGCGACCTCGACAGCCTCGCCGACGCGGCGCGGGCGGCCGGGGACGACTTCGCGGGCCTGTTCGTGACGCCCTACCGGATGCGCACCTTCATGGACCAGACCGAGCCGGACGCGGAATTCGCCCGCGGCGCCCGGGCGATCTGCGACGCGGCCGGCGCGCTGCTGATCGTGGACGACGTGCGCTCCGGCCTGCGAGTGGCGCGGGACTGCTCATGGGAGACGGTGGGCGTGCGCCCGGACCTGTCCTGCTGGGGCAAGGTGATCGGGAACGGCCAGCCGATCTCGGCCCTGCTGGGGTCCGAGGTCGCGCGGGAAGCCGCCGGCAGGATCTTCGTCACCGGCTCGTTCTGGTTCTCCGCCGCCCCCATGGCCGGGGCGCTGGAGACGCTGCGGATCGTGCGGGAGACGGATTACCTCGAACGCCTGACCGCCACCGGCGAGGCGCTGCGCGCGGGGCTGGCGGCGCAGGCCGCGGGCCACGGCTTCGGCCTGCGCCAGACCGGCCCCTCGGCCCTGCCGATGGTGCTGTTCGAGGAGGACCCGGATTTCCGGCTCGGCTACGCCTGGTGCGCGGCGGCGCTGCGGGCGGGGGCCTATCTGAGCCCCTATCACAACATGTTCGCCAACGCCGCGATGACCGAAGCCGACGTCGCCCGCACGCTGGAGGCGACCGACGCGGCTTTCGAGGCGGTGAAGCGCGGCCGCGACGGCCTCAGCCGGCCGCCGCAGGTCCCGCCCCAGATCGCGCCCGTCTAGCGGGGACGGGCGGAGGAGGCGTAGCGTTCGGACGCCTCGTAATAATCGTTGAAGCCGATCTTCTCGCGCAGGGCGGCGAAATCCATCAGCCCGTCGCGCGGGGCGTCGTCGCGAAGCTGGTCCAGCGCCACGGTCATCGCCTGCATGGCCGCGGCCATCAGGGTCAGCGGATAGGCGGCGATGGCGTAGCCGATGTCGCGCAGCTCCGCGTGCGACAGCTCCGGCGTCTCGCCCCCCTCGACGATGTTGGCCATCTTCGGGCCCGGAAGCGCCTCGCAGACCTCGCGCATCTCCGCCGCCGTGCGGGGGGCCTCGACGAAGAGGATGTCGGCGCCCAGCCGGGCGAATTCCTCGGCCCGGGCGATGGCCTCGGCGAGCCCGTGCTCATGCCGCGCGTCGGTGCGGGCGAGGATCAGGATGTCGTCGTCGACCCGCGCGTCCACCGCGGCGCGGATGCGGTCGAAGGCCTCCGCGCGGCCGACCACGGCCTTGCCGGGCGTGTGGCCGCAGCGCTTCGGCGCCACCTGGTCCTCGATCATCACCGCCCCGCAGCCGGCGCGGGCGAACCCCCGCACCGTGCGCCGCACGTTCATGGCGTTGCCGTAGCCCGTGTCCCCGTCCCCGATCACCGGGATCGACACCGCATCGCAGATGTTGCGGGCCTGGTCCGCGACCTCCCCATAGCTCATCAACCCCAGGTCCGGGGCCCCGATGCGCGAGGCGGAGGCCGCGAAGCCCGACATGAAGGTCAGCCCGAAGCCCCCCTGCTCGATCAGCTTGGCGGACAGCGCGTCGAAGCAGCAGGGCATGACATGCAGGCGATCCTGCGCCAGCAAGGCGCGCAGGGCGTTCGGGGCGGTCATATGCGGGCTCACAGGTTGAACGGCAGATAGAGGGCGAGGGCGGGCCAGATATAGAGGATCGCCACGATGGCCAGCATCAGCCCGAGGAAAGGCAGCACGCCCCGCGACACCTCGGCCAGCGAGGCCCGCCCCACCGCCTGGATGACGTAGAGGTTCAGCCCCACCGGCGGGGTGATCAGCGCGCATTCCACCATCACCACCATGAAGATGCCGAACCAGATCGGGTCGAAACCCATGGCCATGGCCGCCGGCAGCAGCACCGGGGTCATGATCAGGACCATCGAGGTCGCCTCGAACACCAGCCCCATCAGCAGCAGGATGGCGGAGATCACCACGATATAGGCGAGCGGCGTGTGGATGGTCTCGGAGATGAACACCGAAATCTCCTGCGGCACCCGGTAAAGGGTGATCGCCTTCCCGAAGATATGGGCGCCGGCGATGATCAGCAGGATCGCGGTGGTGGTCACCATCGACTCGAACGCCGCCTCGCGCAGGCCCTTCCAGGTCAGCGTGCGCAGCACCAGCGCGGTGATGACCAGGGCCGCGGCGAAGCCGATGGCCGCGGCCTCCGTGGGGGTGAAGGCGCCCGAATAGATGCCGCCGATGATCAGCATGGACAACCCGATGCTGGGCGCGGCGCGCAGGGAGGAGCGTCGCCGTTCCGCCCAGCTCGCCGCCGGCTCGCGCTTCTGGCCGCCCAGGAAGCGGGCGTGGATCATGGCGTAGAGCACGAAGAGCACCACCAGCGCGATGCCCGGCCCGATGCCGGCGAGGAACAGCGCGATCACCGATTCCTCGGTGATGAAGCCATAGACGATCATCGGGATCGAGGGCGGGATCAGGATGCCCAGCGTCCCCCCCGCCGCCAGCAGGCCGAAGACGAAGCGGCGGTCGTAGCCGCGCGAGATCATCTCGGGGATCGCCACCACGCCGATGGTCGCCGCCGTGGCGACGGAGGAGCCGGAGATGGCGGCGAAGATCCCGCAGGACAGGATCGTGGCCACCGCCAGCCCGCCCGGCCAGTGCCCGACCCAGGCGTGAACGGCGGCGAACAGGTCCGCCCCCACGCCGCCCTTGAGCAGCACGTTGGACATCAGCAGGAACAGCGGCACCGCCAGCAGGATGAACCCATCGAGCGTCGACAGCAGCGCCTGCGGCGCCATCAGCGGCGAGAACCCGCCGATCATCAGCAGCGCGAGCCCCAGCCCGCCGAGCGCGAAGGCCACCGGCACCCGCATCAGCAGCAGGGTGAACAGCCCGGCGAGGATCAGGACGACGGTCATGCGTGGCCCCCTCCGTCGCGGGGAACCGACCAGTCGGTGCGGAAGGCCTTGACCATCTCCGCCACCGCCTGCGCGGCCAGCAGCGCGCAGCCCAGCGGCACCGGCGCCTCCGCCACCCAGGACTTGAGGTCGAGCATGGTGCCCGAGGTGCGCCCGCGCATCGCGCTGTCGAGGAAGATCTCCCAGCCATACCAGGCGGTGATGCCGGCGAAGAGCGCGACCACGGCCATGGCGGCGGCTTCCGTCCAGGCCCGCGCCCCGGGCGGCAGCCGGTCCGCCACCGCGTCCACCGCGATATGCCGGCGCGCGGACAGGAGCCAGGGCATCGCGATCAGCGAGCCCCAGATCAGGCAGAGCTGGCTCAGCTCCGCCGCCCAGATGGTCGGCGCGGTGAACAGGTAGCGGGCGCAGACCTCCCAGGTCAGCATCGCGCCCGAGGCGACGAACAGCAGCGCCGCCGCCCAGGCCAGCGCCAGCCGCAGCGCCGCCGCGGCGGCGAAGATCGTGGTCATTCAGGGCCTCCCCCCGGAAAAAGCCCGGCGCCGCGGGGTGGCGGCGCCGGGCGGCGGACGGGTCGCGTCGCGCGTCGCCGGGCCCTCCCAAGCCCGGCGGCGCGCGGGGGCGTCAGAGCCCCTGGGCCGCGTCCAGCAGCTTCGCGCCGAGGTCGCCGGCCTTGGCGCGGAACGCCTCGTAGACCGGCTGCGACGCCGCCTTCCACGCCTCCATCTCAGCCTCGGTCGGCTGGTAGACGGTCATGCCGTTCGCCTTGGCGGCCTCGTAGGCCTCCGCTTCGATCGAGGACATGGCGTCGCGCACATGGGCGTCGGCGTTGTCGGCGGCCTTGGTCAGGATGGCGCGCTGCTCATCGGTCAGGCCCTCCCACCACTCGGTGTTCACGACCACGATGAACTCGATGTCGGCGTTGTTGGTCACGGTGATGGTGTCCATCACCTCCCACAGGCTGCGGGACCTCACGCCGGACACGCCGGTCATGCCGATGTCGACGGTGCCGCGCTGATAGGCGAGATACTGCTCGGACCCCGACACCATGGTCGGCGCGCCGCCGGTGGCGACCACGAAATCGCCCAGCGTCTTGCCGAAGACGCGGACCTTCTTGCCCTTCATGTCGGCCGGCGACTTCAGCGGCCCGCCGTTGGACAGCAGCACCGAGCCGCCATAGGCCTGCCACCACAGAACCGTGGCCCCGGTGTCCTTGATCGCCTCGTCGATCGGGCCGCGGATCGGGCCGCCCTTGGCGGTGGCCTTCTTCACCTTGTCCTCGGTATCGAACAGGAACGGCTGGTAGAAGATGTCCACCGCCGGGATGTCGCCCACATAGCGGGTCAAGGAGGCGACGCCCGCCTCGATGGAGCCGGAGCCGACGGCCTGCGGCACCTCGTTGTCCTTGTAGAGCTGGGCGCTGTCGTAGATCTCGACCTCGATCGAGCCGCCCGACTCCTTCTCCACCTCCTCCTTGAACATCACCAGGTTCTGGCCGAGATGGCTTTTCAGCGGCAGCTGCAGCGAAATGCGCATGGTGAGGTCGGCGGCCCAGGCGGGCGCGGTGGGCAGGGCGAGCGCAAGCGCGATCCCCAGCCCGGCGAAAGCGGTCTTCATGGAACGATCCTCCCTGATCGTCGGCGTGTCTCCGCCGTTGGCGAGCGCCCACATTAGTCGCGGACCGGGCCGGGTCAACGGCGCGCGAGGGGTTTCGCCCAGGTGCGGGAGGAGGGGAGGGGAAGGGAGCCGGGCGTCGCGCGGCCTGCGTCAATCCTATTCACTTGATGTTCACAATAGGACTCAACTCGCCCCGGGCGACGGGCTAGATTGCGCCCCGCAACTCGATGTCCGGGGACGCGCGTATGTTCGACATCCTCACCGAAATCCTCATCGTCGCGGGTCTGGTGAGCGCCTGGCTGATCGCCTGGGCCTGGAAGATCTGGGGGCCGGCGCCGCCGGCGCCGCTGCCGAGGGGCGCCCTGCGGCGGGCGGCGACGCCGGGCGCGCTGCGCGGCGCGGGCCGCGCAGCGGCCTCGCCCTCGGCCGAGGCCGCGCGGGCGGCCGAGGGCCTCTCGCTCCGCGCCGGGTCGCGCAAGGCCCGGACGCCGGCGCGGGCGCTGACCGCCGCCGGCCAGGCCCAGCCCGTGTTCCGGATGATGCGCCGGCGCCCCGGGGCCGACGCCGACTGACGCCCGCCGCGCGCCGGCGCGGCGGCTTCCCCGCCGGGCCTCCGCAGGGCAGGATGCACCCCGACGAGGATGGCGGATCGGGAGAGAACGGAGATGGGCGTGATCGCGGTGATCGTCGCGGCGGCGGCGGGGTTCGGCTTCGGCGCGGTATGGTACGGCGTGCTGCTGGGCAGGCTCTGGCGGCGCGAGGTCGGCCTGCCGGAGGCCGCCATGGACGCTCATATGAAGGCCCCCGCCCCCTATGTCGTGGCCTTCGCCGCCGCGCTGCTGACCGCGGGCTTCCTGCGCCATGTGTTCGTGACGGCCGGGCTGTCGGGCGCCGGCGCCGGGCTGACCGCGGGCCTCGGCGCGGGGCTGTTCATGGCCGGGCCCTGGCTCGCCTGCGCCTACGCCTTCGCCGCGCGCAGCCCCAAACTGGCGCTGATCGACTTCGGCCATATCGCCGGGGCCTGCGGGGTCATCGGCCTGGCGCTCGGCCTCATGGGCTGAGACGGCGCGGCCGGGCGCCCGGCGCCCGCGCGGCGCGGGCGGAACGGCGCCGCCCGCGCGCGTTCGACGCGCCGCCCCCCGGGCCGAAAGCGAGAAGCGGCGACGTCGCGAGGCCCCGGGTCAGGCCCGGGGCGCCCGCCTCGGCGAGGCCGCTCAGGCCTTGTTGAGGTCGGCGAAGCTCCGCCCCTGCTCCACCAGCTCCACCAGCAGCGGCGCCGGTTCCCAGAACGCGGGATCGTCCTTGGCGAACTCCCGGATATCCTTGAGGATCACGTCCAGCCCCACCGCGTCCGCGTGGTGCATCGGCCCGCCCCGCCAGCGCGGATAGCCGTAGCCGAAGAGCGCGGTCATATCGACGTCCACGGGGCGCAGCGCGATGCCCTCGCCCACCACCTTCGCCGCCTCGTTGGTCATCGCGGCGATGTAGCGGCGCAGGATCTGCTCGTCGGTGAAGGCGCGCGGCTGCACGTCGAGCTTGGCCCGCTCCTCCGCGATCATCGGCTCCACGCCCGGGTTGGGCGGGCCCGAGCGCGCGCCGCCGGCATAGTCGTAGAAGCCGATGCCGGTCTTCTGCCCCAGCCAGCCCGCGTCATACATCCGGTCGAGGAACCCGTCCCGGTAGACCTCCGCCGGGTCGCGGCCCGCATCCTTCGACCGCCGGGTGAAATAGCCGATGTCGATCCCCGCGAGGTCGTTCATCTGGAACGGCCCCATCGGGTAGCCGAAGCTCCGCACCGCCTTGTCGACCGCATAGGGCGACGCCCCGTCGACCACCATCCGGTTGGCCGCGGCCAGATAGGCCCCGAGGATGCGGTTGCCGATGAACCCGTCGCAGACGCCGGCGCGCACCGCGACCTTCTTCATCATCTTCGCGAGCTGGAAGCCGGTGGCGACCACCTCCGGCGCGGTCTTCTCGCCGACCACCACCTCCAGCAGCCGCATGATATGGGCGGGCGAGAAGAAATGCAGGCCGATCACGTCCGCGGGCCGGCGGGTGCAGGCGGCGATCTCGTCGACATTCAGGTAGGAGGTGTTGGTGGCCAGCACCGCGCCCTCGCGCACGATGGCGTCGATCTTGGCGAAGACCTCCTTCTTCACCTCCATCTTCTCGAACACCGCCTCGATCACCAGATCGACGTCGGCCAGCGCCGCGTAGTCGTCGGAGGTCGAGAACTTCGCTTCCAGCAGCCCGTCAAGCGCCGCCTGGCTCATCCGCCCCTTGGCGACGGAGGAGGCGTAGTTGCTGCGCAGGTTGGCCTCGCCCCGGGCCACGGCCTCGGCGTTCATCTCGACCATGACCACGCTGAGGCCTGCGTTCAGCGCCGCCGCGGCGATGCCCGCGCCCATGGTGCCGCCGCCGATGATCCCGACGGTCTCCAGCTTGCGCGGGGTCGCCTTGGCCTCGGGGATCTTGTTCACCGCCCGCTCGCCGAAGAAGGCGTGGACCAGGGCGGGGCGCTGCGGGTCGGAATGGGTGCGGGCGGAGATCTCGCGCTCCACCGCCAGCCCGTCGCCGATGGGCAGCATGCAGGCCGCCACCGCCTCGACGCAGTAAAGCGGCGAGTTCTGGCCCTTGGCGGTCTTCCTGACCTTGTCCATCCACTCGGCGAACAGCTCCGGCGTCGCGTCGGGGACCGGGCGTTCGCCGGTGCGGCGGGGGCCGGCGCCCTCCGCCAGCAGCTCCCGGCAATAGGCGAGGCCAGCCGCCAGCGGGTCGCCGGTCTCGTCCAGCCGGTCGATGGCGCCCATCGCATGGGCCTCCGCCGCCGGGATGTGGCGGCCGGAGGTGATCGCCTCCAGCGCGTTGGCCGCGCCCATCACGCGGGGCGCGCGCTGGGTGCCGCCGGCGCCGGGGATGATGCCCAGATGCACTTCCGGCAGGCCGACCTTCGAGCCTTTCTGAGCGATCCGGTAGTGGCTCGCCAACCCCATCTCGAACCCGCCGCCGAGACTGGTCCCGTGCATCGAGGCGACCACCGGCTTCGTCGCCGCCTCGTAGCGGTCGCAGACCTGGGTCAGCAGCGGATCGGCCCGCACGCCGCCGAATTCGGAGATGTCGGCCCCGGCGAAGAAGGTGCGCCCGTCGCAGTGGATCAGCGCGATCTTCGCGCTCGGGTCGGCGTCGAACTTTTCGATCGCGTTCCACAGGCCCAGCCGGGTCTGGTAGCCCAGCGCGTTCACCGGCGGATTGTCGGCGCGGATTACGGCGATGCCGTCCGCGGTGACCTCGTAGGCGACGACGTCGCTCATTTTCTCTGGCATGTCCGGGTCTCCTCCCCTGCCGCGGGGCCGCGCGCCGGGCGCGTTCGCCGCGTCTCGGGGGGCCTCGTCCTGTCGGGCGGCACATTGACCCCGGCGGGGGGCGGGATCAAGGGGCGGGGCCGGCGCCTGTCCGGCCGGGCGCGCCGCGCGCTCAGCGATTCTCCAGCCGCCAGAAGCGGTGCGCCCCGATCCGCATCCCCCCCTCGGCCGAGCGGGTCCAGAACGGCAGCAGCCGCACCGCGTGGAACATGTTGGCCCCGTCGGTGGGGTCGCGGCTCTCGCCGGCCAGCGCCTCGCGCGCGATGCCGACCATGCGCGCGGCCTGATGGGGGTTGGTCATCTCGTCCGAGCGGCCGTCGCAATACCAGCCGAACTGGCAGGGCCGCTGCCGGCCGCCCTCGTGCACCACGCCGCAGACCGTGTCGGGGAAGTCGGGATGGGCCACCCGGTTCAGCACCACATGCGCCACCGCCCGCACCTCCCGGTCGCCCTGCGACCGCGCCTCGAAGTAAAGCGTGCGCGCCATGCACATCAGCGCCTCGGGGTCGGGATCGCGGACCGGGACGCCGACGCCGCGGGGCTGGCCGGGGGGCGGCTTGACCTCCTCCATCGCCAGGTCCGCGCCGTCGGAGGGCGAGACCCGGATGATGCGCGGCCCCGGCTCGCAGGCCGCGAGCAGGAGGGCGGCCGCGAGGGCCGCGAGCGTGGCGATGAGCTTCATGCGTTCCTTCGGCGCCGAGGCCCCCGCCTCGCCGCGCTGTCTGCCGCAGGCCGGGACGGCGCGCAACCCCGACCCGCCGGCGCCCCTGCGGCGCCGGCGTTAACGGTCCGGAAGGGTCTGTCCCCGCATACCGGCTGCGAAACGCCCCCGGTTCAGGAGCCCGCGATGATTCCCGACGCATCCGATCCGCGATGGCGACGTCTGCTGACCACGGACGGGGAGCTGGAGGCGTCGACGCTGGCCACCCGGCTGCTGGTCTCCCGCCTGCGCCGGGAACTCCGGGCGGAGCCCGCCGCGCTGCCCGGCAAGATCGAGGAGCTTCGCGGCTACGCCCGGAGCAACCCGGCCGCCGCGGCGGAGCTCGCCCGGCTATGACCGCGATCCGCGCCGGGCGCGGGGCGCGGTCCGGGACCCGCATCGGGACGAGCCTCGGGAGGGGGTTTCGGACGGGGTGCGGGATGGGGCGCCGGGCGGGAGGCGGCGGATGAGGGCCATTCCACGATGAAAACCACCATGATGACGGTCGAGGCGGCGGCGGCCCGGATCCGGACCGGTGCGGCGATGCTGGTCGCCGGCGCCGAATCCGCCCTCGCCCGCCTGCCCGCCGGCCGCTGGATCGGCGGCACCTCGGTCTATTTCCTCACCGAATCCGGCGGCCGGGTGGAGCGGGAGCAGGTGATGTGCACCGAGATCGAGGAGGCGACCGACGCCCGCATCCGCATCCTCTCCCCGCAGGAGCTTCCGGACCTCGCGCAGGACCGTTTCGACGGCGGTCTGACCCTGATCCTGATCCCCGCCTTCTCGGAGGCGCATACCCGCTTCGCCCTCGACGGGGCCGCCTATCCGGGCCTGTTCGACCAGCCGCTGATGGGCTGGATCACCGGCGTCCATCTCGACGAGCAGGCGACGGCGAAGCCCCGCATCTTCGACGGCCGCGCCTGCGCCCGGCATGAGGACGGCGCGGCGCTGCTGCATGTGGAGACGCGGCCGGGCGTCGTCGCCGACCTCTCCATCGCCAACCCGTTCCGGCTGGGCGACGACCCGGGCCTGCGCTTCGTCTTCGCCGAAACCGGTTTCGCCGCCCGCACCGCCTTCGTGGGCGGGGAGGAAGTGGCGCTCGCCCCGCTCTTCGCCTCGGGCCGGGCCGACAGGCGCCTGCCGCTGATGGCGAATTACGCGGGCGCGCTGATCAACGTGTCGGTCCGCGAGGTGGACGAAGCCACGGGGACGGTGTCCTTCTACGCGCCGGTGGTGGCGGGGGTGGAATACCGGCTGGCAAGCCCGCTGGGCGACTATGCGGCGGCCTTCGCCGCGGCCGGGGACGGCGAGGGCCGGCTGAGCTGCAATTGCGTGCTCAACTTTCTCTATGGCGAGCTGGAGGGGAAGCGCGCCGGCAACCATGTCGGCCCCGCCACCTTCGGCGAGATCGCCTATATCCTGCTGAACCAGACCCTGGTCCGGCTGGAGATGAAGGGCGTCCGCGCCAGCGAGGCCGCCTGACCGGCCCCCGGCTGCGCCGTCGCGGCCTGGCGGCGCGGGACAGACGATGCGCGTGTCGGCGGCGACGCCTTCGGGATGGCGCGCCCCCGACCCATCCCGGCGAGATGTCCGAAGGGCCTGGGCTCCCCCTCCGGAATCGCCTGTCCGCGCGGCGCGCTCTCCCGGCATGCAGGTCGCGGGCGCGGCCAGGACGCAACGGCGCCACCGGGGCGCGGGCGCCGCGTTCGCTGTCGGCAAGGCAGCGGCTCTAAGGTCCGGCGTCCGGCGTCCGGCGTCCGGCGTCCGGCGTGGACCGGCCGGCTGCGATCGGCGGGCGTCAAGGCAACGATCAGTCCTGCCGGACACCGGTGGCGATCGCCGCTTCGGCGAGGCTCCGCCGCGAGGACGCTTCCGGTCCCGGAAGGCGACCGCCCGCCGGCGCGGGCGACCGCCGCCGCCCGGCGCCGCGTCGTCGGCTCCGCCTGCCGTCCTGGCGACGCTTCCCCCCACCCCGGAGACCGCGCGCCAGCGGCGTCGACCGCCGGATCCCGTCGCGACGGCGCCGCGGCGACAGGGGCCGCCGCCGCGTCGGTTCCGCGCGGCGCCGGCGCCC
>JAYZWL010000106.1:0-71794 GCA_036154955.1 Pseudomonadota bacterium
GGCGGCGCGGGCCGCGGCCGCGGCCGGGTCGGCCTGACGCGGGGCCGGCGCCGGCGCGCGCGGCGCAGGCGCGGCTCCGCCGGCGGCCGAGGGTCCGCCCTCGGTCGGCTTCAACACCCGCTTGCGGGCCTTGGTCTCGACCACGACCGACTTGGACCGGCCATGGCTGAAGCTCTGCTTGACGCGGCCTTCGCCGCCCCGCGGCGCGGGGCCGCGCGTTCTCAGAGTGCCGCCGGTCTTGTCGTTGCCGTCCATGCTGTCGTCCATCAACGTCCTGTTCGCGTCCGCTGCCCCGGGGGCCGTGTGCGACGCCCCGCGGGGCGTCTGGAAACGGGCGGCTCCGGCCGGGCGGGAGGGCCCGCGCTGGAGGCGTCCGGCTTCGCGGTCCCGGGCGGGGCCGCCGTGTTCGCCCCTGCTGCGGGGCCTTGCGGGCGCGCCGGCCCCGAACGGACGGGCGCGTCGTGGTCGTCCTCGCCGGCGGGCCGCCCGGGACAGTCCCGGGGAAAGCGTCGTCGGCGCCCCTCCTGCCGGAGAGGCCAGGGAGGCGGCGGCGCCCCATCGGCGGGGAAAGCCGTCCGCTCCAAACGTTTCAGGGGTCCGACCGCATGGCCGAACCCTCGTCATCGCCCCGGTCGTCCGCCGGCGCGTTCAGCGCGGGGCCTGCCGGCGCCTGGTCGCCGGAGGTCCCGTCGAGGGGCTGGATCCGGGGCCGGAAGCCGGCCAGTCGAGCCGCTTCGCGCACGACGCGGTCCGATGCGCCGTCCGCGTCCAGCGCGGCGTGTATCACATAGTCCCGACCGAAGGCCAATCCCAACTCTTCGCTGGTAAGCACGTCGATCAGCGTCGCGCGGCCCGAAAGCGGCGCCAGCTTGCCGAGACCCTGCTCCGAGCCGTCGCGCGCATGAAGCAGCACGCCGGCCGGGCCCTTCTTGAGGCGGGCTTTTACCTTCTCGAACCCGGTGACCGCAAGCCCCGCCTTCCGCGCCAGCGCCACCGAATCGACGACCCGCCGGGCCAGAAGCGATTCGAGCCGCTGCGGAAAATCCTCCGGAACCGTCACCTGGGCCCGGGCGGCGCGGGCGAAGGCCCGCTTGCGGATCGCCTGATCCAGAACCTCGCGGGACGAGGTCAGCCACATGCCGCGGCCGGGCAGCCGTTCCGCGAGATCGGGGACCACGTCGCCGTCCGGTCCGACCACGAAGCGGATCAGCCCGTCGGTCGGCCCGCTTTCGCCGAGCACGATGCAGCGCCGTTCCGGCCCGTCCTCGCGATCCTTGCGCCGTCCGCCCCGGGTCACGCTTCGCCTCGTCGTCTGGTGCAGATGGGCCGCGAGCGGCGGTTCCGCAAGGGCGGGGCCGCGCGCGAAGGGAAACGCGCGCCCGGCGGCAGGGCCGGACGCGCGGAGATTCGGTCGGTCGCGGGGGCTCAGGCCTCCTGCGCCTCGCCCTCGGCGGTCTCGCCTTCGGCTTCGGCCGCGGCGGCCGCGGCGAGCTCCTCCTCCGTCACCCAGCCCAGCATCAGGCGGGCGCGCATGACCAGGGCCTGCGCCTCCTCGATGGAGACGTCGAAGGGCTCCAGCACGCCGTCGTCCTTGGACCGCTTGCCGTCCACGACCGTCCAGCCGCCGGCCAGCTCCCAGTCGGCGCAGGTGGCGAAGTCCTCCAGGCTCTTCACCCCGTCCTCGGCGAGCGCGAGGATCATCTGCGGGGTCAGGCCTTCGAACTCGAACAGGTCGTCCTGGACGCCCAGCTCCTTGGCCTTGTCCAGCGCCTGCTGGTTCAGCTCCTCGAGGCTCTCGCGGGCGCGGGCCTGAAGCTCCTCGGCGGTGTCCTCGTCCACGCCGTCGAGGCTGAGCAGTTCGTCCAGCTCGACATAGGCGACCTCCTCCAGCGAGGTGAAGCCCTCGGAGACCAGAAGCTGCGCCACGAACTCGTCGACGTTCATGGTCTCCATGAACAGCTTGGTGCGCTCGGCGAATTCGGCCTGGCGGCGGGCGGATTCCTCCTCCTCCGTCAGGATGTCGATGTCCCAGCCGGTGAGCTGGGAGGCCAGCCGCACGTTCTGCCCGCGGCGACCGATGGCGAGCGAAAGCTGCTCGTCGGGCACCACGACCTCGATGCGGCGCGCGTCCTCGTCGAGCACGACCTTGGCGACCTCGGCGGGCTGGAGCGCGTTGACGATGAAGGTCGCCGGATCCTCGGACCACGGGATGATGTCGATCTTCTCGCCCGAAAGCTCGGAGACCACGGCCTGCACGCGGCTGCCGCGCATACCCACGCAGGCCCCCACCGGGTCGATGGACGAATCGCGGGAGATCACGCCGATCTTGGCGCGGGAGCCCGGGTCGCGGGCCACCGCCTTCACCTCGATCACGCCGTCGTAGATCTCCGGCACTTCCATCTTGAACAGCTCGGACATGAATTCCGGCGCGGTGCGGCTGAGGAAGATCTGCGGGCCGCGGACCTCCGAGCGCACGTCGCGGATGAACGCGCGGATGCGGTCGCCGTTGCGATACATCTCCCGCGGGATCAGCTGGTCGCGACGGATCACGCCCTCGCCTCGGCCCAGATCCACGATGACGTTGCCGTATTCGACCCGCTTCACCACGCCGTTGATGATGGTGCCGACGCGGTCCTTGAATTCCTCATACTGCCGCTCGCGCTCGGCCTCGCGCACCTTCTGCACGATGACCTGCTTGGCGGTCTGCGCGGCGATGCGGCCGAATTCCAGCGTCGGCAGCGGCTCGGAGATGAAATCGCCTTCCTCCGCCTCCGGGTTCATGGCCCGGGCCTCGACCAGCGCGATCTCGGTGAAGTGGTTCTCCACCGTCTCCACCACCTCGCGGGCGCGGGACATGCGCAGCTCGCCGGTCTTGCGGTCGATCTCGGCGCGGATGTCGTATTCGGCCCCGTAGCGGGAGCGGGCGGCCTTGGCGAGGCTGTCCTCCATCGCCTCGATCACGAGGCCGGGGTCGATCAGCTTCTCCCGCGCGACGGCGTCCGCGATCTGCAGCAGTTCAAGCCTGTTGGCGCTGACCATTGGTCTTCTCCTGATCGTCGCCGCCATCGTCGGGACCCTCGTCGTCCCCGTCCCCGGCGTCGTCCTCGATATCGTCGTAGCGGCTTTCGTCCATGTCGTCGGTGGCGAGCCCCGCCGCCTTGCGGGCCCGCAGCGATTCGGCGATCAGCTCGTCGGTCAGCACCAGCTTGGCGTCCGAGAGCCATTCGAATTTCAGGCCGATCACCCCTTCGGGGATCTCCAGCAGCACTTCGCCGTCCTCGACCCCGGCCAGGGTTCCCTTGAACCGCTTGCGGCCGTCGATCATCTCGCTGGTCTCGATCTTGGCTTCCCAGCCGTCGAACCGCTCGAAATCCTTGAGGCGGGTCAGGGGGCGGTCGATGCCGGGGGAGGAGACCTCAAGCGCATACTGCGCCTCGATCGGGTCCTCGACGTCCAGCACCGCCGAAACCGCGCGCGAAAGGTCGGCGCAGTCCTCGACCTCCATGGTGCCGTCGGTCTTTTCGGCCATGATCTGGAGCGTCGCGCGCTTGGCGCCCGACATGTAGCGCAGGCGCACGAGCTCGAAGCCCATGCCCTCCACCGTCGGCAGGATGATCTCCGCCAGGCGGCGGTCGATCGGGGCTTTCGCCACCAGGTCCGTCGTCATCGCCCATGCCTCCGTGGCCCAAGCCTGCGTGACAGCGCCGAAGCGCCTGGAAAAACCCGCCGGAAAAGACGAAGGGCGGGCCTCAGCGGCCCGCCCTTTCGGTCCGGTCGCCGCGACCCCGGAGGATCACAGCGCCGCTATGTCGGACGTGATATACACAGACGGCCGCCGGGGAGATTGTGGGCCCGGGCGGCCGCCCCTCATGCTCAGCCCTGGCGGCGCCGACGCACCAGCGCCAGCCCGCCCAGGCCTGCGACCAGCAGCGGCGCGGCGGCGGGCAGCGGCACGGCCGCGGCGCCGACCGTCAGCACGATCGTATCCGAGGGCAGCGTGTAGGTGTAGACGCCCTTCCAGGCCCCGATCCCCGCCAGGGTCTCGCCCTCGAACAGGAAGGCGCCCGACAGAGTCTCGCCGAAGATGTAGCCCGTGGGCGCATAGATGCCGACGGACTCAGGCGCCTCGGGGTTGTTGTCGAACCCGAACACGTCGCCGATGAAGAGGCTGGTGCCCGTGCCGTCGTCCCAGACGTTGTCGCCGAAGGGCGTCCAGGCTTCGCCCGGCGCGACCTCGAACGCGTAGATGTCGAAACCGGTGGACCGGACGACGCCGAATCCCGGCGACGACGGATTGACCGCGGCGAAATCCGCGGGCAGCGACACCGTGTTGGTCGAGGCGTAGCCGGTCAGGTCCAGCGATCCCTCGAAGGTCCCGACGACGCCGTCGGCGGTCTCGGAGAGGGTGAGCTGCATCAGCGCGGAGGCGGGCTGCGCGCAAAGCAGCAGGGCCGCCGCCGCAAGGGCGGGTTTCAAAATAGCGGTCATGTCATTTCCCACTTGGCGTAGCTCCCCCCAAGGAACCCAGTGTTGCTCCCTTTTTTACTGTGAGCCGGGAAACGACAAGCCTGAATCCACGTGATTGACGCTGCGTCGCCTCTCAGGCCGCGGCGCCGAGGGCGGGCAGCGGCCGCTCCCGCACCGGGATGTGGCAGATGGCCGAGAACAGGCTGATGCCGACCCCGATCCACCACACCGCCGCATAGTCGCCGAAGCGGTCATGCAGCGCGCCGCCCAGCCAGACGCCCAGGAAACCGCCGACCTGGTGGGAGAAGAACACGATCCCGTAGAGCGTGCCCATGTAGCGCAGCCCGTGGATCACCCCGACCAGCCCCACCGTCAGCGGCACCGTCGCCAGCCACAGCGAGCCCATGGCGACCGAGAAGATCAGCACCGTCGCCGGCGTCATCGGCGCCACGATGAACGCCGCGCAGACGCCCGCCCGCAGCAGGTAGACCACCGTCAGCAGCCAGCGCTTGGAGAAGCGCCCCCCAAGCCGCCCGGCCAGCAGCGTGCCGCCGATATTGGCCGCCCCGATCGCCGCCAGCGCCCAGCCGCCCAGCGCCGCCGTGGACGAGATCCCGACCGAGGCCAACATCCCCGACGGGTCCACCGCCGCGCAGGCCTCGGTGATGAAGGCCGGGAAATGGGCGGTGATGAAGGCGAGCTGGTAGCCGCAGGAGAAGAAGCCGAGGAAGATCAGGATGAAGGACGGATCCTTCGCCGCCCGGCTCAGCGCCTGGGCCAGCGAGCCTTCGACCGGGGCGGCGGCCCCCGGAGCCGCCGGGGCCGGCGCGCCGGAGGTGAAGGGCGCCAGCAGCGCGCAGGCCCCGATGATCCCGGCCGAGATCACGAACACCGTCTGCCAGTCCATCGAGGTCAGCGCCATGCCGAGGAACGGCGGCAGGATCAGCTGACCCGCCGAGGCCGCGGAGGTCACGATGCCCAGCGCCAGGCTGCGGTTCTTGTCCGACGCCTCGCGCCCCACCGCGCCCAGGATCACGCCGAGGCCGGACCCCGCGATGCCGAAGCCCAGCAGGATATTGAGCATCTGGTGCCCCTCGGGCGTCGTCGCCCAGGCCGAGCCGAGCAGCCCCGCGGCGTAAAGCGCCACGCCCAGCAGCAGCGTGCGCCGGGTGCCCACCTTCTCGGCCATCGCCGCGAAGACCGGCTGCGCCGCGCCCCAGGCCAGGTTCTGCAGCGCGATGGCCATGGAGTATTCCGCCCGCGGCCAGCCGAAGCTCTGCTCGATCGGGATCTGGAACAGGCCGAAGGCGGCGCGCACCCCGAAGCCGAGCGCGAGAATCACCGCGCCCGAGATCAGCATCGGCGTGAACAGCCGGTCGGGCGAGGCGGCGGCGGAAGGGGAGATCGCGGACATGGGTCGTCTCCGTCAGGGGCGGGCGGGCGCGGGGCGCCGCCATACGGTCAGGGTCACGCCGGTTTCGGGCGTGAGCGTTTCGGTCGGGCCGGGGACGAGCCCGGCCTCCGCCAGCGCACCTTCGGCCGAGCGTCCGGGGCCGAGCCCCGAGAACACCGGCCGCCCGCCGGGCAGCGGGCAGGCGGGGTTGCGGGCGAGGTGGAAGCTTTCGAACCACGGCAGGAACAGGTCGAAGGCCGCCCGCCCGCCGGGGACGCCGATGCGCCCGCCGCCGGGGACGACCGCGGCCAGCATCGCCGGGACCGGCACGTCGGCGGGGTTCCATTCCCACGCCTCCGCCGCCCGGGTCAGGCCGCGATGGCGGCGGCTCATCACCACCCGCAGGCGGCCGGCGGCGTTGGGCGTCGCCTCGTGGCTGGCGCGGGCCAGCACCGTCGCCGCGCAGGCGTCCAGCGCCGCCTGGAACCGCGCCCAGTCGTTGGCGTCGCCCAGCGCGGGCGGAAACGCGCCCTCCGCATCCGCGATGCAGTCCTCGGGCGACAGGATCGCATGGCCCTCGATCCGCCAGGCCGGGGCGCCGGACGGGCGGTCATGCGTGTCGGAAGGGGCGTCGGAGCGGGTCATGGCTGGGCTCGATGCGGGTTCGGGTTCCGAAGCGGAAGGGCGCGCCCTGGTTGCGGGCAGGCGCCCGGAATCGCGGGACGCGCGTGCGGGACGGGGCGGCAGATTGTCCGAGCCCGCCCGCCGCGGCAAGCGAAAAATGTAAGCATGTCTTACCTTGATGGGGCCCGTCACGAAGCCTGATGACCCGCCGCGCTTTTCCGCCCCCGCCTTGACATGCGCGCCCCCCGGCCCCACGCCCTTCCCCGACGCACCCCGCACGGAGCACCGCCCGCCCCATGGCCGAAACGCCCCAAGCCGATACCCCGATGTCCCGCTACCGCGCTCTCGTCCGCGCCGGCACGCTGACCGAGGACCCGGCGCAGCGTCACGCGGTCGAACAGCTGCAACTGCTGCACGACCGGCTGAAGGGCTACGATCCCGGCCAGGGCAAGAAGGTGGCGCGCGGCTGGTTCGGCTGGGGGCGCGAGCGGGCGAAGCAGGACACGCTGGGCGGCCTTTACCTCTACGGCGGGGTCGGGCGGGGCAAGTCCATGCTGATGGACCTGTTCTGCGACATCGCTCCGGTCAGCCCGAAGCGCCGGGTGCATTTCCACGCCTTCATGCAGGAGATCCACGCCGGCATCAAAAAGGCCCGCGACGCCGGCGCCTCGGACCCGATCGCGCCGGTGGCGGACGCGGTGGCGGCCTCGGCCACGCTGCTCTGCTTCGACGAGATGCAGATCACCGACATCGCCGACGCGATGATCGTCGGCCGCCTGTTCGAGGCGCTGTTCGCCCGCGGCGTGGTGGTGGTCACCACCTCCAACCGGCACCCGGACGATCTCTACAAGGACGGGCTCAACCGCGGCATCTTCCTGCCCTTCATCGAGATGCTGAAACAGAAGCTCGACCTGCACCATCTCGACGGCGCCGAGGATCACCGCCGCGACCGCGAACGCGCCGACCGCCGCTACCTCTCGCCGCTGGGGCCGGAGACGGCGGCGGAGATCGACCGGATCTGGGACCGGCTGGGATCCGGCCCCGAAACCCCGTTGGTCCTCGAATTCCCCGGCCGCAAGGAAAGCTTCGCCCGCCATCGCGGCCGCGCCCTGCGCGCGGGGTTCGAGGAGCTCTGCGCCCGTCCGCTGGGCGCCGCGGACTATCTCGCGCTGGTCGAGAGGATCGACGCGCTGGTGATCGAGAACGTCCCCCGCCTGTCCCGCGCCCGCAACAACGAGGCCAAGCGCTTCGTCACCCTGGTCGACGCGCTCTATGAGGCGCGTACGCGGCTCTACGTCTCCGCGGAGGCCGAACCCGAGACGCTCTATATAGAGGGCGCCGGGGCCTTCGAGTTCGAGCGCACCGCCTCCCGCCTCGACGAGATGCGGGCGGCGAGCTGGCCCGAAAAGGCGGACTGAACATGCGCGCGCGGCTGCGCCGGGCCTTCGACGCGGCGCTGGAAAGCTTCTGGTTCCTGCCGCTGCTGATGGTCGCGGTCAGCCAGTCGCTGGTGCTGCCGGCGCTGCTGTTCGGCGCCGACCCGGCGGCGGGCGCGCAGGCGCTGGGCTTCGACCGGCTGGCCTTGCTGATCGGGGCCCTGGCCGACGGGCTCGACCCCGACGGGGCGCGGGACGTGCTGACCATGGTGGCGGGGGGGATGATCACCACCGTCTCCATCGTCTTCTCCCTCAGCTTCGTGGCGCTGACGCTCACCTCCCAGCAGATCGGGCCGCGGATCATCGACTTCTGGCTGCGCTCCAACGCCACCCAGGCGCTGCTGGGGCTGAGCCTCGCCGCCTTCTTCGCCGCGCTGTCGGGTCTGCTCGCCATGACCCAGGCGTCGGAGGACGGGCGCGTGGCGCTGCTGGCGGTGGCGTTCTCGGCGGTGCTGGGGTCGCTGTCGCTGGTGGCGGTGGTGCTGTTCGCCACCCGCATGTCCGAGGCGATCCGCGCCGACGCCACCGTGGCGCGCATCGGCGACGCCTTCGTCGCCGCCTGCCGGGCGGGCGAGGCCCGGATGGACCGGGCGGAGGCCGAGGCGGCCGACGCGCTGGAGGCGCTGGCCGACGCGGAGGGCGAGACCGTGCGCGCCGACGCCGCCGGCTATCTGGGGGACCTCGACCTCGACGCGCTGGGCCGCTGGGCGGAGGCGCGCGGCCTGCGCCTGACGGTTCTGGTCCGCGAGAACGACCACGTTCTGCCCGCCCGCCCGCTGGCGCGCGCGCTGGGGATACACGCCGAGACGCAGGGCGGCGACCGGGCGGGGCTGGAGGCGTCGCTGCGCGGGCATCTCGCCCTGACCCGCCGCCGCCGCCGCTCCGGCGTCGCGGATTTCGAGGGCGACGCGCTGACCGAGGTGGCGCTGCGCGCGCTGTCGCCCTCGATCAACGACCCGTTCACCGCCATGGCCTGCATCGACCGCATCGCCGAGGGCTGCGCCCTGCTGGCCCGGCTGGGCCCTCCGTCCCGCCTTCGCCGCGCGGGCGGGGGAGCGGAGGGCGTCGCGCTGGTCGCCGCGCCGTCCTGCGGGGCGGCCTGGCTGCTGCCGCGGCTGCTGCATCCGATCCTTGACGCCGGCGCGGACAAGGCGGTGGTGCTGGAACGCGCCGCGCAGGCCCTGGCCGACATCGCCCGCATCGCCTGGCTGGACGAGGACCGCGCCGCCGCCGCCCGCCTTCGGCGCCGGGTGGAGCGCGCCGCGGAGGCGCTGCGCGATCCCGACGACCGCGCGCTGGTGGCGGCGGCGTTGGCCGAATCACCCCGCCGCGAATACATGGATGGCTTATGATCGGGCGTGCATTAATATAAGGCGTTAACTGTAGTTCGCCGGATTTCGGCCAAACGGCAGGGTAAAGCAGCCGTTTTTCCGCCTGAATCATCACTAATTTTCTCGAGATCGACGACTTTAGATAGCCTCGGCCGTCGTCGGACATTATGCCCACGTCCTCGAGCCGACGATCGGCCGGATCTTGGGGAAATGTATGCTTCGCTTGCTGCTGCTTTTGGGAGCGGTGGTCTGCGCGTTCGGCGGGGTTTCGCCGGCGGCGGCCCACTCCCTCTACGAAACCGACCCGAACGCCTCCGCCTGCTGCGGCGGGGAGCATTGCGGGCCGCTGGCGCTCCACGCCGTGACCTGGGATCCGGACCGCAAGGGCTGGGCGCTCGCCTGGCAGGGCGAGGAGGTGTTCGTGCCGCGCGAAAGCGCGCTGCTGTCGCCCGATGACGGCTATCACGGCTGCGGCAGCCGCACCCGGGGCATGTTCGGCGCCGAGGGCCCGCTGCCCCCGGGCGCCGCCGCGCAGCTTCCGCCCTGGAAGATCTGCTTCCTGGTTCCCGAAGAGGCGCTGGAGATGGCCTTCGCCGACGTGGGCGACGACCGCCGCGCCTTCGGGACCTATCTCGACGGTCTGGTCGACACCGCGCGGGATCTCGGCCGGCGCGGGTTCGAGGTGGGCGGACGGCTGGCGGGACTCACTCCGTCGCGTAACTACAACTACGAAGACAGCCTCACCGGCCGCCAGGCGACCGGGGGCCGGTCCGACGGCGGCGCGACCACGCCGGTTCACGTGCCGTCGGGCGGCGACGGCGGCCGCAGCAACGCCACCGACCCGCATGCCGGCGTGGTGCCGCTGCCGCCCGCCGCTTTCCTGATGCTCGGCGGCATCGGCGCGCTCGCCCTGACCCGGCTGCGTCGCCCGGCCTGACCGAGCCAGGCCGCGCCCCGACGGACCGTCGCGCCCGCGGCGCGGATCGTGGAGGACGCGCGGCCCCGGGCCTGACCCGGGGCCTCTTCGCGCCCGCCTCTCCGATCGCGCGCGATCAGAGCAGGAAGTGGTCCGCGTCCAGCGCGTCCGCGTCCTGGTCGCGGAAAATCAGGGTCAGCGACCGCCAGGTCGCCACCGCGTCCTCCCCGTCCTGGGCGATGTCGAGCGCGTCGAAGTCGTCCAGGCCCCGGATGCGGACATGGTCGTTCCCGAGGCCGAAGCCCTCGATCACGTCGGTCCCGTCCGCGGCCCGGAACACCATCAGATCGGCATGCTTGCCGCCGATCAGCAGGTCGTCGCCCTTTCCGCCGACCAGATGATCCCCGCCGGGGCCGCCGGACAGCGTGTCGTTCCCCGCGCCGCCGACCAGCTTGTCGCGGCCGGGACCGCCGAACAGGAAGTCGTCGCCGCCCTGACCCTTCAGCACGTCGTTTCCGCGCCCGCCGTTCAGGTCGTCGTCGTCGGCGCCGCCCAGCAGCCGGTCCCGCCCGGCCCCGCCGCGCAGCGCGTCGTCGCCGGAGCCGCCCGCCAGCCTGTCGGCGCCGCCGCCGGCGCTGATCGCGTCGTCGCCCGCCCCGCCGCTCAGGTCGTCGTCGTCGCCGCCCCGGACGATCACGTCGTCGCCGTCGCCGCCCTCATCCGGCGCGAACAGGCCGGCGAGGATCTCGCCGTCGTCGAAGACCAGCGTCTCGATCCCGGCCAGCGTGTCGCGTCCGTCCGGGCCGTCGACCACCAGAAGCCCGTCCTCGAACCCGATCTCGTAATCGGAGGAGGCGCCGGCGAACACCGCCCGGTCCCGGCCCTCGCCGCCGTCGATGGCGTCGTCGCCCGCGCCGCCGTCGAGCACGTCGTCCCCGGCCCCCGCCAGCAGCGCGTCGTCGCCGCCGAGCCCGGTCAGGGTGTCGTCGCCTTCCCCGCCGAGCAGGAAGTCCGCGAGCTCCGTGCCCGTCAGGTCGTCGTTCCCGCCCGCGCCGGACAGCACCGCGCCGGGGATCGGGTCGGCCGCCTCCGGGTCGGTCCCCGTCTCCTCGAGCGGCGAGACCTCGCCTTCGGGCAGGTCCGCGGCCGCGGCCTCGGCCCGGGTCAGGCCGGTGACCGTCTCATCCCCCGCCGCGCCGAAGAACACGTTGCGCGCCGCGTCGCCCTCCTCGATGACGAACGCCTCGACCGTCGGCGCGACGGCGCCGCGAAGCTCCGCCAGCAGGTCGTCCACGCCCAGGTCCGGGATATCGGGGGTCAGACCCGCCATGACGTCGGCGAGGGCGGTCAGCGAGGCGATGGCCTCGTTCACCGGCGCGATGAACTGGTCGATGGGGATCAGCTTGTTCAGCAGCGCGTTGGCGGCGTTCTGGATCGGGGCGAGCAGGTCGCCCAGGAAGAACTCCACCGCGTCCTGCACGACCCCGTTCAGGCCGTCGAGGAAGTCGAGAATGGTCTGGATGGCGGTGCGCGGGATCGCCGGGAAGATCGGGATGCCGAACGCCCGCGGCGGATCCTCCAGGAAGTCGAAGAAGGCGTTGATCGGGCTCGCCATCGTGGTCAGCGCCGACACGAAGGGCGCCGCCAGCGCCTCCAGCCCGTCGAGAAAATCCAGCGGCTCCGCCAGCTCCGCGATGAAGTCGAGCGCCTCGTCCAGCCCCTCGGCCGCCGGGGTGATGACCCCCTCGATCGCCGCCTGAACCGGGGCGATGACCTGGCCCATCATGTCGATGACATGGACGTAGTCCGAGGTCTCGGCCTCGAAGCGCATGGCGTAGGCGGCGGCGCCGGCCGTCACCCGCGCGTCGGCGATCAGCGGCGTGTCGAAGGACCCCGCGGGGCCCTCCTCCCCCTCCGACAGCAGCGCCACCGGATCGTCCGGGTCCACCGGCGTCGCCACCGGGCCGCCGGAGGGCAGGCCGTCGAAATCGCCCAGCGCCGGTTCCAGCGACTCCGGCAGGAACCCGTAGAAGGTCAGCACCGCATCGACGACCTCGACCACCCGCACCAGGTTCTCCAGCCCGGTATGCAGCCGCTCCAGAAACGCGATGTGGCGGGACAGCGACTGATCCATGCTGACGCCGTTGCGTTCCAGATCCTCGCCCGACACCTCGATCCGCCCCAGCAGGCGGTTGAGCTGCAGGCGGCTGATCGTCGGCCCGATCCCGGGCAGCGCGCCGCCGACCAGCATCACCAGCTCGCCGTCGTCCGCGGCGTCGGCGACCTGGCCGACGCGGGTGTGGAACTCCCTCAGCTGGGCGCGATATTCCCGCTTGAGGTCGTTGATATGCTCTTCCAGCGCGTTGAGCAGCATCTCCGCCCCGGCGTAGATGCCGATGCGGATCAGCAGCGGCGACCAGTCCTCGACGATCTGGCCGAGGTCGCGGTCCCCGCCCTCGTCGTCGCCCTCGCCCTGCACCAGCGCCTGAAGCGACTCGAGGTCCGAAAAGGCGCCCAGCGTGGCGGCGTGGGAGTCTTCGATCGACGCGAGGCTCTCGGTCACGGACATGGTCGGCGCTCCCCTGTCGCCGGCGTCGGACGCGCCGGCATGCGCATTCCCTAGCGGAAATGAATGGAACGCGCAGAATGCAGACCGTAGGCGCGCGAACAAGTGCAAATCCGCGCATTCGTGTGGATTTCCGTCCGGTGATCGCGCCGCCCGCATCCGTCCTTCAAACGAAAACCCCCGGCCGTCGCCGGCCGGGGGGGGCGCGTTCGGGGATGTCCCCGCGATCACATGGTGCGTTCGACCATCATCTTCTTGATCTCGGCGATGGACTTCGCCGGGTTCAGGCCCTTCGGGCAGGTCTTGGCGCAGTTCATGATGGTGTGGCAGCGGTAGAGGCGGAACGGATCCTCGAGGAAGTCCAGCCGCTCCTGCGTCGCCTCGTCCCGGCTGTCGATCAGCCAGCGATAGGCGTGCAGCAGCGCGGCCGGGCCGAGGTAGCGGTCGCCGTTCCACCAGTAGCTCGGGCAGGAGGTGGAGCAGGAGGCGCACATCACGCACTCATACAGCCCGTCGAGCTTCTTGCGGTCCTCGATCGACTGCCGCCACTCCTTCTCCGGCGCGGTGGTCGCCGTCTCCAGCCAGGGCATGATGGCGGCGTGCTGCGCGTAGAAATGCGTCAGGTCGGGGATCAGGTCCTTGACCACCGGCATATGCGGCAGCGGGTAGATCTTCACGTCGCCCTCGACCTCGTCGAGGCCGTAGATGCAGGCGAGCGTGTTGATCCCGTCGATGTTCATCGCGCAGGACCCGCAGATCCCCTCGCGGCAGGACCGCCGGAAGGTCAGGGTCGGGTCGATCTCGTTCTTGATCTTGATCAGCGCGTCCAGGATCATCGGCCCGCAGGCGTCCATGTCCAGGAAATAGGTGTCGACCCGCGGGTTCTGCCCGTCGTCGGGGTTCCAGCGGTAGATCTTGAACGCCCGGACGTTCGTCGCCCCCTCCGGCTTCGGCCAGGTCTTCCCGACCGTGACGCGGGAGTTCTTGGGCAGCTTGAATTCAGCCATGGTCCGCTCCTTCCCTTCGCCGGATCAGTAGACGCGCGCCTTGGGCGCGATCTTCTTGAGGTCGATGCCGCCTTCGGCCTGCTTGGTCAGCGGGTCGAGCACCACCGAGCGATAGCCCAGCTTCACGTCGCCCTCGTCCGACACCCAGGCCAGCGTGTGCTTGCGCCAGTTTTCGTCGTCCCGGTCCGGATAGTCTTCGCGGGCATGGGCGCCGCGGCTCTCGTGACGGGCCTCGGCGCCGACCACGGTGGCGAGCGCGTTGGGCATCAGGTTGTCGAGCTCCAGCGTCTCCATCAGGTCGGAGTTCCACACCAGGCTGCGGTCCGAGACCTTCACGTCGGCGAATTCCTTGCGGATCGCCGCCATCTTCTCGCAGCCCTCCTTGAGGGTCTCCTCGGTGCGGAACACCGCGGCGTCGGACTGCATGGCGCGCTGCATGTCGAGCCGCAGCTCGGCGGTCGGCTTGGCGCCGGAGGCGTTGCGCAGCTTGTCGAAGCGGGCCATCGACTTTTCGACCGACGCGGCGTTGAGCGTCGGGTTCGGGGCCTTGGGGTCCACCACCTCGCCGGCCTTGATCGCGGCGGCGCGGCCGAAGACCACCAGGTCGATCAGCGAGTTGGAGCCCAGTCGGTTGGCGCCGTGGACCGAGGCGCAGCCGGCCTCGCCCACTGCCATCAGGCCCGGCACGATCTCGTCCTTGCCCTTGGCGTCGGTGCGCAGCACCTCGCCCCAGTAGTTCGTCGGGATGCCGCCCATGTTGTAATGCACGGTCGGCAGCACGGGGATCGGGTCCTTGGTCAGGTCCACGCCCGCGAAGATCCGCGCCGACTCCGAGATGCCGGGCAGACGCTCGGCCAGGGTCTCGGGCGGCAGGTGGTTCAGGTGCAGGTGGATGTGGTCCTTGTTCGGGCCCACGCCGCGGCCTTCGCGGATCTCGATGGTCATGCAGCGGCTGACCACGTCGCGGGAGGCGAGATCCTTGTAGGTGGGCGCGTAGCGCTCCATGAACCGCTCGCCCTCGGAATTGGTCAGGTAGCCGCCCTCGCCGCGGGCGCCCTCGGTGATCAGGCAGCCCGAGCCGTAGATGCCGGTCGGGTGGAACTGCACGAACTCCATGTCCTGCAGCGGCAGGCCGGCGCGGGCCGCCATGCCGGCGCCGTCGCCGGTGCAGGTATGGGCCGAGGTCGCCGAGAAGTAGGCGCGGCCGTAGCCGCCGGTGGCCAGCACCACCATCTTGGCGTTGAAGCGGTGCAGGGTGCCGTCATCGAGCTTCCAGGCGATCACGCCCTGGCACTGGCCGTCTTCCGACATGATCAGGTCGGTGGCGAAATACTCGATGTAGAACTCGGCGTTGTGCTTGAGCGACTGGCCGTAGAGCGTGTGCAGGATGGCGTGGCCGGTGCGGTCGGCCGCGGCGCAGGTGCGCTGCACCGGCGGGCCCTCGCCGAATTCGGTGGTGTGGCCGCCGAAGGGGCGCTGGTAGATCTTGCCTTCCTCGGTCCGGCTGAACGGAACGCCGTAATGCTCCAGTTCGTAGACCGCGGCGGGGGCGGAGCGGGCCAGGTATTCCATGGCGTCGGTGTCGCCGAGCCAGTCGGAGCCCTTCACCGTGTCGTACATGTGCCACTGCCAGTTGTCGGGGCCCATGTTGGAAAGCGAGGCGGCGATGCCGCCCTGCGCCGCGACGGTGTGGGAGCGGGTGGGGAACACCTTGGTCACGCAGGCGGTCTTGAGCCCCTGCTCGGCCATGCCCAGCGTCGCCCGCAGGCCGGAGCCGCCGGCCCCGACCACGACGACGTCATAGGTGTGATCCACGAATTCATAGGCGGCCATGGCTGTCCTCATGCTTTGGCGCTTGCCGGCGTCGCGCGCGCCCCCCGGTCGGGGGGCGCAGCAGCGTCAGCCCGCGAAGGCGATCTTGGCGACGGCGAACACGCCGGTCAGGCCGAACAGGGTGCAGAACGCGATGTTGGCGATCAGAGCGGCGGTGCGCACGGCCTTGTCGTGAACGTAGTCCTCGATCACCACCTGAAGGCCGAGCTGCAGGTGGCGGAAGGCGACGGCGATGAACAGGATCAGGATCACCGCGTTGAACGGGTTCGAGTAGGTCGCCATCACGTCGGCATGGGAGGCGCCCAGCGACCAGTCCAGCGGCAGGATCGCCAGCAGGAACAGCGGGATCAGGGCCACCGCGGTGATGCGCTGGGTCCAGAAATGCCCGGTGCCGGTCTTGGCGGATCCCAGTCCGATGACGCGGCCCTTGTCGGTCTTGAAGCTCATGTCCGCGTCCCCTCTCAGAAGATCCAGATGATCAGCGTCAGCAGGACCGAGGCGACCACGGTCATCTTGCCGGCGAGCTCGGCCTGATCGACGTCGAACAGGAAGCCCAGGTCCCAGACCAGGTGACGGACGCCGTTGCAGGCGTGGAAGCACAGCGCCCAAAGCGAGCCGAACATCACCAGGTTGCCGATCCAGGAGGTCAGCACCCCGTCGGCGGTGGCGAAGTAGTCGGGCCCGGACGCCGCCGCCAGCAGCCACCACACCACGAGGATCGCGCCGAGCGCGAGCCCGCAACCGGTGATGCGGTGGATGATCGACAGGACGGACGTCCATTGCGGGCGGTAATACGGCCCGATCATGAAGGGGGACAGGGGGCGGTTGCCCCGGTTCACATCGGCCATTGCGACCCCTCTCATTATTCCGGCGCGGTCGCGCGATCCTACGCGCGCAAGCCTGGCTGCGCGAAGTCTTAGCGCGTCGATTGTCGGACGAAAAGCGCTGCGACGTCGCGCTGCGCGGAAAAGCGCCCGCCGCGGGGGGCGGATCGGAGCGATGAGCGCGTTTCGTGATCACGCCCCGCAGGTTGTGATCACGAAACCCGGCGCGCAGGCCGCATCGGCGCGGGCCGGCCGCCCCGACCGGCCCGGCGGCGGAGATTCGCCCCCGCTCCGTCCCGTGCGGCGGAGCGGGGGCCGGTCTCAGCGGCCCATCAGGCTCGCCCAGTCGGTGTCGAAGGAGATCGTGGCGTTGACCAGCCACTCGCCCTGGCTGGAGTCGTGAAAGCGCACGTCGGCCGAGATCGTGTCGGTGATCGGCCGCGACAGGCCGACGTTCCAGTCCGAGGCGCCGCCGTCGGCGAACTTGCCCACGCCGCCGGACAGCTCCAGCTCCCAGAACAGGGCGATGGTCACCGAGCCGGTCACGTAGTCCGTCTCCAGATCGAAGTCGTGATAATAGGCGCCGCCGACGCCGATGGCGTCGTTGATCTGGTAGTCGGCCGACACATAGGCCTCGCCGCAGCAGTCGCCGCTGTCGGTGTAGACGTAGCGCACATAGCCGATGTCGTAGTCGATGCCCCGGAAGCTGTTGCGGTAGCCGCCGTAGAAATCCATCTCGACCTCGAACTCGCCGAAGTCGACGTTGGAGCCCCAGAACCCGGCGTAGACCGAGCCGAAATCGCCGGGCAGGGCGTATTCGGCCTCCGCATAGGGCTGGAAGGCGGGGGCCTTGTCGGTCTGGCTGATGCCGCGGAACACGTAGTCCGAGGTGATCGCCGCGCCGAGCGAGATGGAGAGCGGGTCCTCCTGCGCCGCGGCCGGGACCGCCAGAAGAAGCGCCAGGGAACAGGGGAGGAGTGCGATCGCGCGCATCTTGGTTTGCCTGATGAATAGGGGCCGGACCGGGCGGTCAGCGGCGCGGGTCAGGCGACGCGGGTCCGCGAAGAAAGCTGCGGACTTCGCAGGGCGCCGACAAGCGGATTTTGCGGTGCAGCATCATTCGCGGTTCATATTTATCGCACACCCCTGTCATTCGCCCGCAAAAGCGGCGAATGCTTCGCCCCGGCGCCCGTTTCCCGCGCAATGAAAACGCCCGGGCCTCGCGGCGCCGGGCGTGGGGTCCGAAGCGGCCAAGCCCCTGCGATTCAGGTCGGAATCAGCGCCCAGACGTCGAGGTCGAGCAGCACGTTCGCCGCGTATTTGCCGTCCTCGCCGCGCAGGGGCGCGGGGGTCGCGTCGTTCTTCACCGCCACCAGCCGCAGCCGCAGCGCGCCGACGCCGGGGGCCGCGGTCTCGGCCTTGTCCAGCACCTCCGACCACGCATAGACCGTGTCGCCCGCGAAGCACGGGTTGGCATGGGCGCCGCCGTTGATCGCCACGATCGTCTGGGCGTTGGCCAGCCCGTTGTAGCTCAGCGCGCGCGCCAGGCTGATGACGTGGCCGCCATAGATCAGCCGCCGCCCGTCCTCCCGGAACTGGGCGTTGAAATGCACCTTCGCCGTGTTCTGCCAGAGCCGGGTGGCGAGCATGTGCTCGGCCTCCTCGATGGTCGAGCCGTCCACATGGTCGATGCGCTCGCCTACCGCGTAGTCGCCCCAGCGATGCGGCTCGCCGGCGAGGTCGAAATCGTAGCGGGTGAAGTCCAGCCCCGCGGGGATCACGAGATCCTCCGCCGCCACCGCCTTGGCGAGCGTGGGAACCACCTCCTCCGGCGCGGGGGCGGAGAGGTCGTTCTTGCGCACCATCACCCAGCGCACCCATTCCAGCGCCTTCGTCCCGTCGGCGGTGGAGGCGACCGAGCGCACATAGACCACGCCCGACTTGCCGTTGGAGTTCTGCTTGAGCCCGATGATCTCGGTCTCGGTGGTCAGCGTGTCGCCGGGATAGAGCGGCTTGAGGAACCGGCATTCGGCGTAGCCCAGGTTCGCCACCGCGTTCAGCGAGATGTCGGGGACGGTCTTGCCGAAGGCGACATGGAAGCCGATCAGGTCCTCCAGCGGGCTCTTCGGCAGGCCCGAGGCGCGGGCGAATTCGTCGGACGAGGGCAGCGCGAAGCGGGTCGGGTAAAGCGCGGTGTAAAGCGCGCGGTCGCCCTCGGTCAGCGTGCGCGGGGTCGCGTGGCGCAGTTTCTGGCCGACCTTGAAGTCCTCGAAGAAATAGCCGGGATTGGTCTTTGAGGCGGTCATGCGGGGCTCCCTGCGCGTGATCTTGTTCCGGATCTGGTTCCGGGGGCGAAGATGCGGCCCGCCCCGCCGCCGCGCAAGCGGACGCCGCGCCGCGCCGGGGGCGGGGCGGGGGGCGAGCCGCCTCAGAACCTTGTGCGCAGGTTGACCGAACCGAACAGGGACATGCCGTCCTGGCCGCGATACTCCTCGGTGCGCAGGACCTGGGTGTAGCTCAGCTCCACCCGCCCCACCTGCACCGCGATCCCGGCCTGGATGTCGGCGACGAAGCGGTTGGGCTCCACCCCGTCGACGCCGCCCCAGGTGTTGCCCTCGATGAAGATGTTGCGCCCCACCAGCCGCCCCTCGGCCCCGGCGAACACGTACCAGGAGAAATCGTCCTCGTTGCGGAAGAAGCCGGGCGAGGCCACCGCCGGGCGCACCCGCGGCGGGCCGTAATCGTCCGACAGGTCCTGCCCCAGCCGCGCCACGCCGCCCACCGCCAGCGAAGTGTCGACGTTGCCGAGCGACACCGTGACGTTCGGCGCCCAGTCGACCTCCAGCCCCAGCGCCGGGACCGGCACGTCGGCGGAGAACTTCCACTTCCGCTCATAGAGCAGCCGGACGCCCAGTTCGTCGTCGAGCTGGTTGTGCCAGCCCCGAGGCTCCTGCACGCCGAGGATCTCGTGGACGATGGTCTGGGATTCCTCGGCCAGCGAGGACGGCCCGACCATCCCGATCTCCAGCGACAGCGTGTCGAGCCGGTCGCCCCGGTCCGCCGCCACCCCCGCGCCCAGATAGAGGAACCCCGCATAGGGTCGGTCGGTCTTCGGCGGGTTTTTCAGCGAGATGTCGGAGGGCGTGTAGATGTTCTGCCCCAGCGTGTAGAGCCCATACCAGTCCGAGGCGTCGGAGAACCAGCCGAACAGCCCCCGCTTCGCCAGCCGCCCGAAGGCCGTGAGGTTATTGCGGGGCGTCACGTAGTCCAGCCGCACGCCGTTGGTGTAGTCGCGGTCCTCGTCGCCGAAGATGTCGTTCTCGAAGGTCAGGGACCAGGTGCCGCGCGCATCCGCGTCCGGGCCGACCGAAGGCGGGGCCTTCGGCTCCTCCGTCGGCAGGCCGGCGACGGGCGAAGGGGCGGCCGGCCGATCGCCGGCGACGTCCTGCGCGCGGACGGTCGGGGCGGCGAGCGCAAGCGCGAGCGCCAGCGGCAGGCGCGCGGCGGCGGCGCATCGGAACGCGGGGGAAGGGCGGGGCACGATCGGGGCTCCTGACAGACATCACGGCGACGCGCGGGCGGCCGCAACCGGCCGCCGCTCCCCTCCGAGGCGGAAACAATAGGGCGGGATGAACCCCGGACAACGGCGCGATCCGCGGATTCGCGCTTGATCGAGCGCATACCTTACGTAAGCTCCCGACACCGAAGTCGACCGGGCGCCGAACAACGAGCGGCCCGGCGCAGGGAGGAAAAACTTGATGCCGTTCAAAACCCACGCCCGAATTGCGTTCGCCGCGCTGGCCTCGCTCGCCTTCGCCGGGGCCGCCGCCGCCGCCGACTGCGCGCCCTCGAAATGGGGCGCCGACGACGAGATCGGCTCCGCCAACCTGGTGACGTCCGAACAGGTGCTCATGGCCTCCAAACTGGTCAAGAAGGGCATGAGCGCGCCGCTGGGCATCACCATCAGCCGCGACACCCCCGCCTTCGCCCCGCGCTCGCTGTCCATGCAGGTCGTGCAGCCCGGGCAGAACGGCGGCAAGGATCCGCTCGGTTACGGCGGCGGCGGCGTCTACAACGACGACATCATCCAGATGTGGTTCGGCATCGGCTCCCAGATCGACGGGCTGGGCCATCTGGGCGACGACGGGCGCTACTACAACTGCAACAAGGCCGCCGACATCTCGGCGATCACCGGGCTGACCAAGCTGGGCGTGCACAACGTGCCGCCGCTGGTTGGCCGCGGCGTGGTCATCGACATGGCCAAGCATTTCGGCAAGCCGTTCCTGGAGGCCGGGCACGCCATCACCGCCGACGACGTGAAGGCCGCGATGGCCGAGCAGAAGATCGAGGTGAAGAAGGGCGACGTGGTGCTGTTCCACACCGGCTGGACCGACGCCAAGCTGGAGAGCGCGCCGCAGGAATGGGGCACGGGCGAGCCGGGGATCATGCCCGACGTGGCCGAGATGCTGGCCGCCGCCGACGTGATGGCCGTGGGCGCCGACACCTGGGGCGTGGACGTGGTGCCGCCGCCGGCCGGGGCCAAGGTGTTCTATTCCCACGTCGTCCTGCTGCGCGACAACGGCATCTACATCCTGGAGACCATGAACACCGGCCCGCTGGTCGAGGCCGGGGTCTCCGAGTTCATGTTCGTGCTGGGTCAGGCGCGGGTGAAGGGCTCGGTGCAGATGGTCATCAACCCGGTCGCGCTCTGGTGAGCCGCGGGGCCTGCGGGGCCTGACCTGCGGACGATCTGACGGGCGGCTTCGGCCGCCCGTTTTCGTGCCGGCTTCTCAGCCCCTCGGTCCGCCCCGCCGCAGCATCGTCAGAACCGCCGAGCGCGGGGTCGCCAGCGCCTCCCGCAGCCGCCGCAGGATCCGCCTCGCCGGGGGGGCGGGGGGCGGCGAGGTCGGCGCGGCCCGCGTCCCGATCCCGTGCAGGGCGAAGCACAGCCGCGCGCGGGCCATGTGCCAGGGGTCGGTGACCAGCGTGACCCTCGCCGCGCCCGTCGCCCGGATCAGGGAGGCCGCGAAGCGGGCGTTCTCCTCGGTGTCGCGGGCGCGGGCTTCGACGAGGATCGCGGCGTCGGGAACGCCCGCCGCCATCAGCCGGGCGCGCATCGCGGCGGCCTCGGTCAGGATCGTGTTCGGAGGGCCGCCGGTGACCAGAAGCGCCGCCGCCCGGCCCTCCGCCCCCGCCGCCCGCCACAGCGCCGCGCCCCGGTCCGCCCGCCGCGCCAGCGCCGGGCCGGGCCTACCGTCCGGGCGCAGGGCCGCGCCCAGGACGACGATGACTTCGGGGATTTCGGGCGGCGCGCCCCCGCTCACACCGGGAAGGGCGAGGGGCCGATCAGCCCGTGAACGAAGGTGATGACCCCGAAGGCCACGACCGAAGCCGCCACCAGGATCAGGTCCTTCTTCACCGGTCCCGGCGCAGGCTTCGCCCAGGCCCCGTCGCGGGCGTTGGTCATGAAGATCGCCGCGACCGCCCACAGCCCCAGCCCGCCGAACAGGATCAGCGAGGCCACGTCCCCGTTGACCAGCAGATGCGCGACCGACCACACGATCACCGACAGAAGCTGCGGGTGGCGCACGTAACGCTTAACGTTGCCCTTGGAATGCGAGGCGCCGAACAGGAACACCGCGATCAGCATCATCAGGTTGTTGAGATGCACCGCCCAGGGAAGGAACCACAGCTCCTCATACTCCGCCATCCGGTAGCCGATCACCATCAGCGCCACGACGGCCAGCGTGACGAGGCTGAAGCCCCCCCGCCAGGCCTTTTCGCCCTGTTTCGCCACCACCGAGGCGCGGAGGCCAGGGGCCAGAAGGGGGATCGAATGCGTCGCCCACCACAGGACGATCGCGAGAATCAGAAGGGTCATCGGCTTGCTCCCATGCCGCCCGGACGGGATTTGGCTTGCGGGGCGGAGCATAGCCGTCGCGCGCGCCCGCGCCATGGACGGGTCGCCGCATTAACTCTCGGGAAGGGGTGGGGCTACGGCCCACCGGAGCCATCGCGCGCGCCCCGGGCTTGACCCGGGGCCTCCTGGCGTCGGCCGCTCGCGCAAGGCCCCGGGTCGGGCCCGGGGCGCCGTCGGAAGAACATCCGCGTCGCGGCGAGGCGCCGAAAGGGCGTCAGACCCCCAGCAGCCGGTCCCGGATCTCCGCCGTCAGTTCCGCGGGCGGCCCGGTCCAGGCGGAGCGGCCCTTCTCCAGGATCACGCAGCGGTCCATCACGGGCAGCAGCTCCGCCAGCGACTTGTCGACCACCAGCAGCGCCTGCCCCTCGGCCTTCAGGCTGCGGATCGCGGCCCAGATCTCATGCCGTATCACCGGGGCCAGACCCTCGGTCGCCTCGTCGAGGATCAGGAGCCGCGGGTTGGTCATCAGCGCCCGGCCGATGGCGAGCATCTGCTGCTCGCCCCCCGAAAGCGTGCGCGCCGACTGCCCGGCGCGCTCCGCCAGCCGCGGGAACAGCGCCTCGACCCGGTCCCGGTCCCAGGGCCCGGGGCGGGCGGTGGCCGTGAGGTTCTCGGCGACCGACAGGTTGGGAAAGCAGCGCCGCCCCTCGGGCGCCAGCCCCAGCCCCAGCCGCGCCGCCCGGTAGGCCGGAAGCCCCGCGAGGTCCCGGCCCCCGAAGCGGATGCGCCCGCGCCGATGCGGCGTCAGCCGGCAGATGGAGCGGATGGTGGTGGATTTCCCCATGCCGTTGCGCCCCATCAGCGCCACCGCCTCGCCGGCCGCCACGGTCAGGTCGACCCCGTGCAGGGCCTGCGAGGCGCCGTAGAAGGTCTCGATCCCCTCGACTTCGAGCATGGCGGGCTCAGGCATCGGCGTCCGCCGCCTCGTCGAACCGCCCCAGCGCGGCCTGCGCCTTTTTCGTCAGTTTGCCGCGGATCAGCACGTAGGAATGGCGGATGCGGTGGGAAAGCTCCGCCTCGTCGGCCGCCTGCGCCCAGGGGACCAGCACCCAGGAGCGGTGGAAATAGGGGGCCCGCTCGGCCCGGCCGGTCTCGATCAGCATCTCCGCCGTCTCCACGTCGTCGCATTTCACCGCGACGCCGCGGTCCATGGCCCCGATGCAGGCGAACATCTTGCCGCCGACCTTCCACGCGTCATGCCCTCCGCCCCAGGGGTCGGAGCATTCGGCCCCGGGCAGGGCGGCGCAGAGGCGATTGACGGTCTCGCGGGTCATGGCGGGCAGGATCGCGCGGGGCGGGCGGGGACGCAAGACGGGGCGGGGGCGGGGACGCCCCGTCTCCCACCCCGTCTCCCGCCCAATCGCGCGCGCCGTCACCGGCGCAGGTCCGCGGCGACGGGCGGCGCGGCGATCGCGGCCAGCAGCCCCGCCAGCGGCAGCGCCGCCGCCGGCCCCAGCCAGCGGAACCCCAGCGCGCCCAGCGTGCCCGCGCCGAAGAACGTCGCCGCCAGCCCCGCCAGCGTGACCAGCCGCGCCCGGTCCGCCCGCACCGGGGCGAGCCCCCCGCCGGAACGATCGCGGGAGGGGTAGAGCGCCCGGCCGATCTCGATCCCCAGATCGGTCACCAGCCCGGTGACATGGGTGGTGCGGATCGTGGCGCCCGACAGCTTGGTGATCACCGCGTTCTGCAGCCCCATCAGGAAGCACAGCAGCAAGGTGACGGCCAGCGCCGCCCCGGCCCGCAGCGCCTCGCCCGACAGCGCGCCGACGAGGCCGAAGCCGCCCAGCAGCGCCGCCTCCAGCGCCAGCGGCAGGGCGAAGAGGCTCCGCAGCCCCCGCCGCCGCGCCCAGTTGACCATCAGCGAACAGAGCGCCGCCCCGGCGAGAAACGCCGCCAGCGCCCCGGCCCCCGCCGCGACCAGGGTCAGGCGCCCCAGCGCGAGGTCGTCGGCCATGCCCGACACGATCCCGGTCATGTGCGAGGTGTAGTGCCCGACGGCCATGAAGCCCCCGGCATTGGCCGCGCCCGCCACGAAGACCAGCAGCAGCGCGAGCCTCGCGTCCGACCGCGCGTCCCGCTCCCGTCCCGCGATGCGCGCCAAAGCGGCGATCATGGCTCGTGTCCCGTCGATACCGCCCGTCCCGGGCGTCAGTCGAAGGTCTCGTCCTTCGACACGCCCCACAGCGCGGTCTTGGGCAACCAGCCTTCGACCCCGTCCTTGTAGACCTCGCACCAGTCGCGCTCGCAGGCCTCCACCTTCAGCACCACGCCGGGCGCGGCCCGGGCCACCACCGGGGCCGCGGTCGAGGCGGTTTCGCGCAGATCCGCCTCCACCGGCGTCACCAGCGCGGTGCGCACGCCCGAGAGCATGGAGTAATGCACCCAGCCGAAGCCGCCCTCCTGGTCGCGCACCCGGCGCCAGTGGCCGTATTCGGCGATCACCTCCAGCGGCATGCCCTTGCGCACGAACACCCAGTCCACCCGGTGGGTCATGCCGGGGCCGCGGCGCACATTGGCCTGGGCGGCCTTGAGGCTGACGAAGCGGGGCAGGGGCAGGTCGGTGACCGGGCCGGTGGTCCGAACCGGATCGCCCGCAGGCTCGGGGCCGAGATCGGGGGCGCGCGACGTCATCTGCGGCTGGTCCGGGGGCGGGGTCGTGGCCTGGACATGCGCGTCGGGGGGCGGCGTGGCCGCGGCGGCGGAGGCGACCTGCGCCCAGCCGGCCCCCGCCCCGCCTAGGGCCCATGCCGTCGCCGCGCCGATGGCTAGCCCGCGGACGCCCGCGCGTTCCGCCGCGCGCTTCCGCGCCGTCGCCCGTCCGCCCATCCGAACGCCCGCCCGATCGCCTGTCATCCGAAGCCTGCTCCGCTTCCCGCCGCGTCCGGGGCCCGCGTCTGCGCGCGGCGTCTCCGGACCTCGCGCGGGGCGACCGCTCAACCCGTGGACCCCGCGCCGGCTTTTGGTTAAGGCTATCGCATCCGCACGGCCAGGAGAAGCCCGAGACCATGCCCGCCGAGTCCCGTCCCCTTCCGTTCCCCGGCGGCCGTCCGCGCGTCGTGGTCACCCGCAAGCTGCCCGAGGCCGTCGAGGCCCGGATGCGCGAACTGTTCGAGGTGGACCTCAACCTGACCGACGCGCCGATGAGCCGCGAGGCGCTGGGCGCCGCGGTGCGCCGCGCCGACGTGCTGGTGCCCGCGCTGGGCGACCGCATCGACGCGGGGCTGATCGGGCAGGCCGGACCGGACCTCAAGCTGATCGCCAACTACGGCGCCGGCGTCGACCATATCGACGTGGAGACCGCGCGCCGCCGCGGCATCCACGTCTCCAACACCCCCGGCGTGCTGACCGAGGACACCGCCGACATGACCATGGCGCTGATGCTGGCGGTCCCGCGCCGCCTGCGCGAGGGCGCCGCGGTGATCGAGGCGGAGGACGAGGCCGGATGGAAGGGCTGGTCGCCCACCTTCCTCAACGGCCGCCGCATCACCGGCAAGCGGCTCGGCATCCTCGGCATGGGCCGCATCGGCCAGGCGGTCGCCCGCCGGGCCCGCGCCTTCGGCATGTCGATCCACTACCACAACCGCCGCCGCCTGCATTCGGAGATCGAGGGCGCGCTGGACGCGACCTGGTGGGAAAGCCTCGACCAGATGCTGGCCCGCATGGACATCGTCTCGGTCAACTGCCCGCACACGCCGGCCACCTATCACCTGCTCAACGCCCGCCGGCTTAAGCTGATGAAGCCCACCGCCTATATCGTGAACACCTCCCGCGGGGAGGTGATCGACGAGAACGCGCTGGGCCGGATGCTGAAGGCCGGGGAGCTCGCCGGCGCAGGCCTCGACGTGTTCGAGCGGGAGCCGACCGTGAACCCCGACCTCAAGGGCCTGCCGAACGTGCTGCTGCTGCCGCATATGGGCTCGGCCACGGAGGAGGGCCGGCTGGAGATGGGCGAGAAGGTCATCATCAATATCAAGACCTTCGCCGACGGCCACCGGCCGCCGGATCTCGTCGTGCCGTCGATGGTCTGACCGGGACTCGGGCCGCGGCGCCGCCGGGAGGTTGACTCTCCAGTCAATATTAACTAAATGTGAACGACACGAGGGCGCGTCTGGGGAGGCGCCTGTCCAGACGATGGGGATCGTTATGGCGTTGAAGTTCGCGGGGGCCCCGGGAAGCGCAAGTTTCGCTCCCGGCGCGGGCCCGACTTTGTTCGAACAGTTGAACGACACCGTGCTGTCGATGTGGACCGGCGAGGTCGCCCTCGTGGCGACCGGTCTGCTGGCGGCGTTGACGCTGTTCGTGTTCCTGCAGTCGCATCTGCGCGGAGCCGGCGAGCGCAGGCCCCGACGGCGGGAGGCGGAGATCTTCCGCGCCGATCCCGTGTCGATGACCGAGCTGCGCCACGCGCGTATGCCCATCGCCGACCGCCCCCGCGCCTGACCGGCGTGCGGCCCCCCTTTTTCCGCGGGACGGATGTCGCGGGCCCCGGGCTTGACCCGGGGCCTCTGGCCTGACGCGGGAAAGACGCCTCAGTCTTGGTGCGGGCGCGGTCAGCCGCCCCCGCGCTCGCGCTCGCCTCCGCCGCAGACCGGGCAGCCCGGCCGGCGCTTCACGCCGATGGTCCGCGCCTCGGCCCACAGCGCGTCCCAGATCAGCAGGCGGCCCGACAGCGCCTCGCCCGCGCCGACGATCAGCTTCGCCGCCTCCGCCGCCATCATCGCGCCGACGGTTCCGGCCAGCGCGCCCAGGACGCCCGCCTCGGCGCAGGCGGGGACCAGGCCGGGGGCGGGGCGCTCGGGGAAGACGCAGGCGTAGCAGGGGCCGCCCGCGGCGGGGTTCCACACCGAAAGCTGCCCTTCCCATTGCCCGATGGCGCCGGCGACCAGCGGCACGCCCAGCCGCGCGCAGGCGGCGTTGGCCAGGTGGCGGGTGTCGAAATTGTCCGACCCGTCGAGCACCGCCGCATGGCCGGCGAGGATCGCGTCGGCGTTCGCCTCCGTCAGCCGCTCGGTCACGCCCCGCACCTCCACGCCCGGGTTCAGCGCGGCCAGCGCCTCGCGCGCGCTGTCGGTCTTGGGGCGGCCGACGGCGGCGGTGGCGTGCAGCACCTGGCGCTGCAGGTTCGACAGGCTGACCGCATCGTCGTCGATCACCGTCAGCCGCCCCACCCCCGCGGCCGCGAGGTAGAGGAGCGCGGGCGAGCCCAGCCCTCCGGCTCCGATCACCGCGACCGAGGCGGCGCGCAGCGCGGCCTGCCCGGGGCCGCCGATCTCGCGCAGCACGATATGGCGGGCGTAGCGTTCCAGCTCGTCGTCGGTCAGGGCCATGTTGGTCTCCGGAGGGGCGCGGGAGGGTCAGAGGTAGAACCCCGGCCGCCGGGCGCCAAGACCGGCCGGGGAAGGAGGCGCCGCGTCGCGCCCGCGCCAGGCCGCCCCCGCCCGCCCGCGGCGCAGGGCGAGGGGGGCGCCCGTCATCGCCGTCTCTTCCCCTCCGCCCCGCGCGCCCCGGCCAGCCGCCCGAAACGGTCCGGCCGGGCGCCCCCGGTTCCGCGCGCCGCGGCCGCCCCGCCGCCGCCGGCGCGCGCGCGACGCGGCGCCCCTTCGGAACCCGCGCTTCCCGACCTGCGGCCCCCGCGCCTCACCCCGCGCCCCACCCCTCCCGTCCCGCTTCGCGCCGGGTCTGCGAAACTGGACGCATCCCCCTGCGCACGGTATCTTTTCCCCGCGAGGCGCCGCGACCAATGACGGCGCCCCTACATGAGGCAAGGCACATGCAGCAGCCCGAGCGGTTCTCGGACCTGCCGGAATACGCGTTTCCGCGTCTCCGCGCGCTCATCGAGGGCGTCGCGCCCGGCGGTCCATTGCTCCCGATGTCGCTGGGCGAGCCCCGGCACGACCTCCCCCCGTTCCTGGGCGAGGCGCTGGCGAGCCATGCCGACCTCTACGGGCGCTACCCGCCCAACGAGGGTTATCCCGAGCTGCGCGCCGCCATCTCCGGCTGGCTGCGACGCCGCTTCGACCTGCCCGAAAGCTGGACCGACCCCGACACCCGCGTCTTTCCGCTCAACGGCACGCGGGAGGGACTGTTCGCCGCCTGCCTCGCGCTCGTGCCCGAGCGCAAGAACGGCGAGCGTCCGGCGGTGCTGATCCCCAACCCGTTCTACCAGTGCTACGCGGTGGCCGCCCTGACCGTGGGGGCGGAGCCGATCTACGTCCCGGCCGAGGCCGCGACCGGCTTCCTGCCCGACTTCGCGTCCCTGCCGCCCGCGCTGCTCGACCGGACCGCCGCGGTCTACCTGTGCTCCCCCGCCAACCCGCAGGGCGCGGTGGCGACGCTGGAGCAGTGGACCGCGCTGATCCGGCTGGCCGAGAAGCATGATTTCAGGATCTTCGCCGACGAGTGCTATTCGGAGATCCACCGCGGGTCGCCGCCGCCCTCCTCCCTCCAGGCCGCCCAGGCGATGGGCGCGGATCCGGAACGGGTGCTGGCCTTCCACTCCCTCTCCAAGCGCTCCAACCTGCCCGGCATCCGGTCCGGCTTCTGCGCGGGCGGGCCGAAGACCATCGCCGCCATGCGCAAGCTGCGCGCCTATGCCGGGGCGCCGCTGCCCGGGCCGATCCAGATGGCCTCGGCCGCGGTCTGGGCGGACGAGGCGCATGTGGACGCCTCGCGCGCGGTCTACATGGAGAAATTCGCCATGGCCGACCGCATCCTCGGCAACATGGAGGGCTACCGCCCGCCCGAGGCCGGGTTCTTCGTGTGGCTCGACGTCTCCGCCCGCCATGGCGACGGCGAGGCGGCGACCGTGAAGCTGTGGCGCGAGACCGGGGTGCGGGTGCTGCCCGGCGCCTATCTCTCGCGCCCCTCCCCCGACTGGCTGGGCGGCGGCGATCCCGGCGCGCGTTACGTGCGCATCGCCCTGGTGGAACGCCCCGAAGACGTGGAGCGGGGCCTGACCCTGATCCGCGACTGTCTCGGCTGAACGGAGACGACGACCCATGGCCCTGTTCTCCCGCTCCGACCTCGACGATTACGAGCGCGAGCCCCGCGACAGCTTCCTGCCCGAAAGCTGGACCGAGGCCCTGCGCCGCCGGGCGGCGGAGCTGGCGGGGCTGGCGCTGGCGGCGATCGCCTCCGCCGCGGCGCTGATGCTGGCGAGCTATTCGCCGGAGGATCCGTCCTTCTTCAACATGACCGGCGGCGCCGCGTCCAACTGGCTGGGCATGGCCGGGGCCTACGCCGCCGACCCGCTGATGCGCACGCTGGGGCTGGCGGCCTGGATGCTGCCGCTGCTGATCGGAACCTGGGGCTGGCGGCTGGTGACCCATGAGGGCGAGCACCGGGCCTGGTCGCGCCTGCTGCTGTCGCCGCTGGCGGTGCTGGCGGTCGCGGCGGCGCTGTCCTCCCACATCCCGCCCGAGACCTGGCCGCATCCCTACGGGCTGGGCGGGCTGATCGGCGACGGGGCGGGCCGCGCGCTGGCCGAACAGGCGCCCTGGCCGCTGGCGCTGACCATGCTGGTTCTGTCGCTGGGGCTGGCCTTCTGCGCCGCCGCGCTCAGCCTGCTCGCGCTCGGCGTGGACTGGGAGGAGCTGGGCGGGCTGCGCCGCTGGATGACCGGGGGCCTGCGCTGGGCGCTGGGCCTGGTCGCGCGGCTGGTGGTCCGGCTGACCTCGCGCCGGAGCAAGCCGGCGGAGCCCCGTTCCTCCCGCCTCGGCGCGCCGCCGCCGATCGGGGCCGCCGCGCGCCGCGAACCGGCGGTGGAGGAGGACGGGGACGGCTATGACGACGCCGCCCTTTACGACGACGACGATTACGACGACGGGGCGGACGAGCCGCGGTTGTCCGCCCGCGCCTCGGTTCGCGGTCCGGCGGCCGAGCCGGGTCTGCGCGCGGATGCGCGTCCCGAACCCCGTCGCCCCGAAGCTCCGCGCGCCGAGGCCCCCCGCTCTGACGCCCCCCGCCCCGAAGCGCCCCGGGCCGAGCCGCGCGGCGAGCCCAGCGTGATGGACCGCATCCGCAACATGGCCCGCCGGATCGAGCCCGCGCCGGCCGCGATCCATGACGACGATCCGGATATCGGCGACTGGGACGAGGACGACGACCGAGTGCCCGCCCCGCGGGCCGAACCCACCGCCCGGGTCGCCGCGCCGGCGCCCGTGACCTCCGGTCCGCGGGAGCCGGCCATGTCCTCCCGCGCGCTGGGCGACGACTACGCCGACGCCGCTCCCGCCCCGATCCCCGCGCCGGTCCCGCGGGCCGAGGTCTCCGCCCCCGCCCGCGCCCCGGCCCTGTCCCGCCGCGCCGCGGCCGAGGCGCAGCCGATGCTGGATTTCGACGGCCAGGCCAATGGCGGCTGGACCCAGCCGCCCCTGTCGCTGCTGCAGAACCCCGCCCGCATCGAGCGCCCCCACCACTCCACCGAGGCGCTGGAGGAGAACGCCCGGATGCTGGAGGCGGTGCTGGACGACTACGGCATCCGCGGCGAGATCGTGAAGGTCTCCCCCGGCCCGGTCGTCACCATGTATGAGCTGGAGCCGGCGCCGGGCCTCAAGGCCAGCCGCGTCATCGGGCTGGCGGACGACATCGCGCGGTCCATGTCCGCGCTCGCCGCCCGCGTCTCCACCGTGCCGGGCCGCTCGATCATCGGAATCGAGCTTCCCAACGAGATCCGAGAAAAGGTGCTGCTGCGCGAGCTTTTCGCCGCCCGCGCCTTCGGCGACGCCAAGGAGCGGCTGCTGATCGCCCTGGGCAAGGACATCGCGGGCGCGCCGATCGTGGCCAACCTCGCGCGCATGCCGCATCTGCTGATCGCGGGCACCACCGGCTCGGGCAAGTCGGTGGCGATCAACGTGATGATCCTGTCGCTGCTCTACCGGCTGTCGCCGAAAGAGTGCCGGATGATCATGATCGACCCCAAGATGCTGGAGCTGTCGGTCTATGACGGCATTCCGCACCTGCTGTCCCCCGTCGTCACCGACCCCAAGAAGGCCGTCGTGGCCCTGAAATGGACGGTGGCGGAGATGGAGGACCGCTATCGAAAAATGTCGCGCATGGGCGTGCGCAACATCGAGGGCTACAATCAGCGCGTCCGCGACGCGCTGGCCAAGGGCGAGGCTTTCACCCGCACCGTGCAGACCGGCTTCGACGAGGACACCGGCGAGCCCGTGTTCGAAACGCAGGAGTTCGAGCCGGAGGAGCTGCCCTTCATCGTCGTCGTGGTCGACGAGATGGCCGACCTGATGATGGTCGCGGGCAAGGAGATCGAGGCCTGCATCCAGCGCCTCGCCCAGATGGCGCGGGCCTCGGGGATCCACATCATCATGGCCACGCAGCGCCCCTCGGTCGACGTGATCACCGGCACCATCAAGGCCAACTTCCCGACCCGGATCTCGTTCCAGGTGACCTCCAAGATCGACAGCCGCACGATCCTGGGCGAGATGGGCGCCGAACAGCTGCTGGGCATGGGCGACATGCTCTACATGGCCGGCGGCGGGCGGCTGACGCGCGTGCATGGGCCCTTCGTGTCCGACGAGGAGGTCGAGGAGGTGGTCATGCATCTCAAGGCCCAGGGCGAGCCCGACTATGTGGGCGGCGTCACCGACGGGCCGGACGAGGAGCAGGCCTCCGAGATCGACGCGGTGCTGGGGCTGTCGGGCGACGAGACCGAGGGCGAGCTCTACGACCGCGCGGTGGCGATCGTGGCGCGGGACCGCAAGTGCTCCACCTCCTACATCCAGCGCAAGCTGGCCATCGGCTACCAGCGCGCGGCGCGGCTGGTGGAGCAGATGGAAGAGCAGGGCGTGGTCTCGCCGGCCAACAAGGTCGGCAAGCGCGAAATCCTGGTGGGCGAGGTCTGATCCATCGGCGCCCCTGCGGGGCATTCCTTCCTCTCCGGCCCTTGCGGGCCTTCGGGTGGGCGCGGGCGCGTGGGGCGTTCTTCAATCCGCCGCGTCGCGTGGGCTGAAGGAAGGGCGCTTTTCTGCTGAGAAGGCCCCGAGGAGGGCCTTCCCCAAGCGTGATGCGAGTCTTCGGCCGCCTCAAGGCCGAGCCGCCTGCGGCGGTCGCTTCGCGAGCCTTGACCCGACCGAAGACTCGCGCGCCGGGGAGAGGGGCTGGGCGTGGCTAAGGGCGCGCGCCCATATGAGAGATGGCGCGGGCGGCGGTGGCGTGGGCCTGGGCGAGGGCGGCGTCGGCGCGCGCGCCGACCAGCCAGGCGGCGAGGAACCCCGCGGCGAATGCGTCGCCGGCCCCGGTGCTGTCCACCATCCGCGCGGGCGGTGGCGCGGCGCGCGCCACCGGGCGGCCTTCCGCCCAGACCCGCGCCTCCCCCGACCCGTCCTTGATCGCGAGCAGCGGGAAGCGGGGGGCGAGGGCGGCGGCCTGGGCTTCCGGGTCCGTCTCGCCGGTCAGCGCCGCGGCCTCGGCCCGATTGGGGAAGAGCAGGCGAGCGCCGGCGACGGCCTCGAAGAAGGCCTGGGCGCCGATCTCGGCCAGGAACGAGGCGGAGCCCGGATCCACGCTCACCGCCACGCCCCGCGCCGCCGCCCGCGCGACGAGGCCCGAGACCGCCGCCCGCGGCCCGGGTTCCACCAGCGAATAGCCCGAGACATGCACGAGGTCCGCGCCGTCGAGCAGGGCGTCGGGCAGGTCCCCGGGCGCGAGCCGGTCATTGGCCCCGCGGGAGGTCAGGAAACTGCGCTCCCCGTCGGTCGGGTCCACAAGGGCCACCAGCGCGCCGGTGGGCGCGTCGGGGTCGGGGGCGAGGCGGGGGACGACGCCGGCGGCGCGGAACTCGGCCTCCAGCACGGGCAGGTCCGCGGCGCCGACCCGGCCGGCGAAGGTCACCTCCACGCCCAGCGCGGCCAGCCAGGCGGCGCAGTTGGCGGCCGAGCCCCCGGGGGCGAAGCGCACCTCCGCCCGCCGGTCGGCGCCGCGGATCGGCGGGCCCTCGGGCCGCACCAGCACATCGCGCATCACGTCGCCCGCCACCAGCGCGCGGCGGGCGGCGGGGCGGCTCATCCCGCCCGCCGGGCGGCGGAGAGCGCCACGGCCATCCGCGCCGCCAGCCGCGCGTTGGCGCGCACCAGCGCCACGTTGGCGGTCAGGCTGCGGCCCCCGGTCAGCTCCAGCACCCGGCCCAGAAGGAACGGCGTGACCCCCTTGCCGCCGACGCCCTGCGCCTCGGCCTCCGCCACCGCGCGATCGATGAAGCCGGCGATCTCGGCGGCCGGAATCTCGTCCTCTTCCGCTATGGGATTGCAGACCAGCATGCCCTTGCCGCCGACGCGGGCGTGGGCGGCGAAGGCGGCGGCGAGGGCCTCCGGGGTCTCCACCCGCTCGTCCAGCGCGAGGCCCGAGGCGCGGGAGAAGAAGGCCGGGAACTCGGACGCGCCGTAGCCCAGCACCGGCACGCCCGCCGTCTCCAGGTATTCGAGGGTTTTCGGGAGGTCGAGGATCGACTTCGCCCCCGCGCAGACCACCGCGACCGGCGAGGTCGCGAGCTCCGGCAGGTCGGCGGAGACGTCGCCGGTCTTCTCCACGCCCCGATGCACGCCGCCGATGCCGCCGGTGGCGAAGACCTCGATCCCCGCCAGCGCCGCGATGCGCATGGTCGCGGCGACCGTGGTCCCGGCCGTCGCCCGGGCCGCGATGGCGGGCCCGAGATCCTTGGCCGAGGCCTTGCGCACCTCCGCCGGCAGGGCCGCCAGCGCCTCCAGCTCCGCGTCCGAGAGGCCTGCGCGCAGCGCGCCGTCGATCACCGCGACGGTGGCGGGCACGGCGCCCTGGGCCCGCACCTCCGCCTCCACCGCGCGGGCGGTGGAGAGGTTCACGGGGATCGGCATGCCATGGGTGACGATCGCGGTCTCCAGCGCCACCACGGGGGCGCCGGAGGCCAGCGCCTCGGCCACCTCGGCGGAGAGGCGCAGGTCGGGATGGGCGGTCATGGGCGGCTCCTTGCAGTCATCGGCGCGAGCCATGCCGCGCCCCGCGCCCCGGCGCAAGCCGCGCTGCGCGGAGAGGGGGGGACGGCGCCGCCGGGCGCCCCCGGCTCAGGGCCGCGCGGGCGCCCGGTCGCGGCTCTCGTCCGGGGCGTCGCGCGGCCTCCCTCCCCGTCCCGCGCACGGGAACGGAAAAGGGCGGACCCGAAGGCCCGCCCCTGTCGTCCCGCCGCCGCCCCGCGGGCGTCAGGCGTGGATGGCGCCGTCGCCGCAGGCCATCGCCGCCTCTTTCACCGCCTCGGAGAAGGTCGGGTGGGCGTGGCAGGTGCGGGCCAGATCCTCGGCCGCGGCGCCGAATTCCATCGCCACGCAGACCTCGTGGATCAGGTCGCCCGCCGCCGGGCCGATGATGTGGCAGCCCAGGATCCGGTCCGTCTCCTTGTCCGCGAGGATCTTCACGAAACCGTCGCCGGCGAAGTTGGCCTTGGCGCGCCCGTTGCCCATGAAGGGGAACTTGCCGACCTTGTAGGCGCGGCCCTCCTCCTTCAGCTGCTCCTCGGTCTTGCCGACGGAGGCGACTTCGGGGCTGGTGTAGATCACGCCGGGGATCACGTCGTAGTTCACGTGACCCGCCTGGCCGGCGATGATCTCGGCCACCGCGCCGCCCTCGTCCTCGGCCTTGTGAGCCAGCATCGGCCCGGCGATCACGTCGCCGATGGCGTAGCAGCCTTCCAGCCGGGTGCGGAAATGGTCGTCCACCACGATCCGCCCGCGGCCGTCGAGTTCGATGCCCATGTCCTCGAGCCCGAGGCCCTCGGTGTAGGGCTTGCGCCCGGTGGCGACGAGCACGACGTCGGTCTCCAGCGAATGCTCGCTGTCGTCCTTGCGCAGCTTGTAGTTGACGGTCAGCCGCTCGCCCTTCTCCACCGACTGCACAGCGGCGCCGAGGGTGAATTTCAGGCCCTGCCGGGTCAGCAGCTTCTGGAAGCTCTTGCAGACCTCGCCGTCCATGCCGGGGGTGATCTGGTCGAGATACTCGATCACCTGCACCTCGGCCCCGAGCCGCTTCCAGACCGAGCCCAGCTCCAGCCCGATGACGCCGGCGCCGATGACCACCATCGACTTGGGCACCTCCTTGAGCTCCAGCGCGCCGGTGGAGGACACGATCCGCTCCTCGTCCAGCTCCACGAAGGGGGGCACGGCGACGTCGGAGCCGGTGGCGATGACGATGGACTTCGCCTTGTAGGTCCCGCCGCTCTCGCCGTCGACGGTCACTTCGCCCTTGCCGGTGATCTTGCCGAAGCCCTTGAGCCACTTGACCTTGTTCTTCTTGAACAGGAACTCGATGCCGCCGGTGTTGGAGTCGATCACCGTCTGCTTGTAGGCGAGCATCTTGGGCACGTCGATCGACACGCCCTCCACACCGATGCCCATCTTGGCGAAGTTCGCCTCGGTCTCGTGCACCAGTTCGGAGGAATGCAGCAGCGCCTTGGAGGGGATGCAGCCGACGTTGAGGCAGGTGCCGCCGAGCGTCGCGCGGCTTTCCACGCAGGCCGCCTTCAGGCCCAGCTGGGCCGCGCGGATGGCGCAGTAATAGCCGCCGGGGCCGCCGCCGATCACGATGACGTCGAATTCGGTCTCGGACATCAGTTCCTCCTTGCGGGCGTCCGCCCGCCGGTTCGGGCCGCGCGCCTCAGAGCAGCGCGGCGAGGATCATCAGGACCGCGGCGGCGTTGCCGACCGCGAACACCACGCTGCGCCACGGGACCAGGCCGAAGGCGTAGCAGGGAACGTAAAGCGCGCGCGCGACCAGCCAGGTCCAGGCGCAGGCCGCGGTGAAGGCCGAGCCCGCGCCGAGCAGCGTGACCGTGAGCGCCGCGACCGCGTAGAGCAGCAGGGATTCGTGCATGTTGCCCAGCGCCCGGTGCAGACGGCCGCAGCGGGTGGAGAGCGTCAGCGGCTCGTCGCGATTGCCCAGCGTCTTGGCCGTCCCCAGTTCGAGATTGGCGGGGATCGCCATGGCGAAGAACTGCACGGTCAGCAGCAGGCCGCCGAGGCCGAGCACCACGATCTCGGTCCCGCCCAGCGGCACGAGGGGGGCTTCGCCGGTCATGCCGCGGCCTCTTCCGCCCCGGCCTCGCGCGGCCCGGTCTCGCGCGGCAGGTAGACACGGCCCGTGGCCAGCACCGCGCCGCAGAGCGTGGCGGTCCCGTCCGCGTCCACCGCGTAGACGTCCGCCGCGCCCACGGAGGTCGAGCGGCCGAGCTGCATGACCCGCCCCACCGCGCGCAGCTGCACGCCCTTCGCGGGCGCGCACATCTTCACGGTGAAATCCAGCGTCGCCATGCGGGTGTTCTTGGGCTGAAGCGTCAGCACCGAATGCATCGCCGCCACGTCGCCCAGCGTGCCGACCGAGCCGGCGGCGAAATGGCCTTCGGGGCCTTCCTGGCTGTCGGTCAGCGGAATTTCTATCACCGCCTGCCCGGGCTCCAGCGACACCACGCTCAGCCCGATGGCCCGGAAGATCGGGTGCAGCGCCAGCCGGCGGACGCCGTCCTCCCGGAAGTCGGGGTTGCGGGGCTCGGCGACGATACGGGCGGCGAAGTCGGGCGTCATGCGCGGGCCTCGGCGGGGAAGGGGGGCGCCGCCCCGCTTGGGGACGGCGCCGGGTTTCAGGCGGAAGGGATCAGAGATCCATCAGCAGGCGGCGCGGATCCTCCAGCGCCTCCTTGACCCGCACGAGGAAGGTCACCGCGCCCTTGCCGTCGACGATGCGGTGATCGTAGCTCAGCGCCAGATACATCATCGGGCGGATCACGATCTGGCCGCCGACCACCATCGGCCGCTCCTGGATCTTGTGCATGCCCAGGATGCCCGACTGCGGGGGGTTGAGGATCGGGGACGACATCAGCGACCCGTAGACCCCGCCGTTGGAGATGGTGAAGGTGCCGCCCTGCATCTCGGCCATCGACAGCTTGCCGTCGCGGGCCCGCAGACCCAGTTCGCCGATCTTCTTCTCGATTTCCGAGAAGGACATCTGGTCGGCGTCGCGCACCACCGGAACCACCAGCCCGTTGGGCGTGCCGACGGCGACGCCCATGTGGTAGTAGTTCTTGTAGACCACGTCGGTCCCGTCGATCTCGGCGTTGACGTCCGGGACCTCCTTCAGCGCGTGGATGCAGGCCTTCACGAAGAAGGACATGAAGCCCAGCTTCACGCCGTGCTTCTTCTCGAACACGCCCTTGTATTCGTCGCGCAGGTCCATGATCGCCTTCATGTCCACCTCGTTGTAGGTGGTCAGCATGGCGGCGGTGTTCTGCGCGTCCTTCAGACGGCGGGCGATGGTCTGACGCAGGCGCGTCATGCGCACCCGCTCCTCCCGCTCCGCGTCCGAGGCGGCGACGGGGGCGCGGGGGGCGGGGGCCGGGGTCGGCGCGGGGGCGGATTTCTGGGCCACGGCCTTCTGCACGTCCTCTTTCATGACCCGGCCGTCGCGGCCGGTGCCGGTCACGTCGCCGGGCTTCAGGCCCGCTTCTGCCATCGCCTTCTTGGCCGAGGGGGCGTCCTCCACATCCTTGCCCGACGCGGCGGGCGCGGCTGCGGCGGGGGCCGGCGCGGCGGCGGGGGTCGAGGCCGCGGCGGTCGCGCCCGCGGTCACCCGGGCCAGCAGTCCGCCGGCCTGGACGGTCTCGCCCTCCTGCACCAGGATCTCGGCGATGACGCCGGCCACCGGGCTCGGCGCCTCGACCGAGACCTTGTCGGTCTCCAGCTCGCACAGCATCTCGTCGACCGCGACCGCGTCGCCCACCTTCTTGAACCAGGTGGAGACGGTGGCCTCGGTGACGCTTTCGCCCAGGCTGGGGACCTTCACGTCCACGGTCTCGCCGCCGCCCGAGGGGGCGGAGGCGGAGTCGGCCGGGGCCTCTTCCGCGGCCGCGGCCGGGGCGGAGGCGGCGGGCTTCGGCGCGGGGGCCGCGCCCTCGCCCTCGACCACGGTGGCCAGCAGCGCGTTGACGCCGACGGTCTCGCCCTCGGTCGCCACGATCTCGCCCAGCACGCCGGCGGCGGGGCAGGGCACCTCCACCGTGACCTTGTCGGTCTCCAGCTCGCACAGCATCTCGTCCACGGCCACCGCGTCGCCCGGCTTCTTGAACCAGGTCGCGACGGTCGCCTCGGTGACGCTCTCGCCGAGAGTCGGAACTCTCACTTCAACGGTCATAGTCTAACTCCCTCAGCCGAGCGCGTCGGAGAGCAGCGTCTCCTGCTCCTGGCGATGCTTGGAGGCGAGCCCGGTCGCCGGCGACGCCGAGGCCGCCCGGCCCGCATAGCGGGGACGGCCATGAGCGGCGCCGATGCGCCCGAGCACCCATTCGATATTCGGTTCCACGAAGGTCCAGGCGCCCTGGTTCTTCGGCTCTTCCTGACACCAGACGATTTCCGCATCCTTGAAGCGCGACAGCTCCTTGGTCAGCGAAATCGCCGGGAACGGATAGAACTGCTCCAGACGCAGCAGATAGACGTCGTCGCGCCCCTCCGCGTCCCGCTTTTCCAGCAGGTCGTAGTAGACCTTGCCGGAGCAGATCACGACGCGCTTGATCTCCGCGTCGGGCTTGAGCGTCAGCTCCGACCCGCCGCCCATCTCCGCATCGTCCCACAGCACCCGGTGGAAGCTGGAGCCGGTGGCCAGATCGTCCAGCGTCGACACGCACTTCTTGTGGCGCAGCAGCGACTTGGGCGTGACCAGCACCAGCGGCTTGCGGAAGGTGCGGTGCAGCTGGCGGCGCAGGATGTGGAAGTAGTTCGCCGGGGTCGAGCAGTTGGCGACGATCCAGTTGTCCTCCGCCGAAAGCTGGAGATACCGCTCCAGCCGGGCCGAGGAATGCTCCGGCCCCTGGCCCTCGAAGCCATGGGGCAGCAGCATCACCAGCCCGGACATGCGCAGCCACTTGCGCTCGCCCGACGAGATGAACTGGTCGAACATGATCTGGGCGCCGTTGGCGAAGTCGCCGAACTGGGCCTCCCACAGGGTCAGCGTGTTGGGCTCGGCCAGCGAGTAGCCGTATTCGTAGCCCAGCACCGCGTATTCGGAGAGCATCGAGTCCACGACCTCATACTGGGCCTGGCCGGGCTTGATGCTGTTGAGCGGGAAGTACCGCTCCTCCGTCTCCTGGTCGATGATGCCGGAATGGCGCTGGGAGAAGGTGCCGCGGGTCGAATCCTGCCCGGCGAGCCGGACCGGGTAGCCCTCGGTCAGCAGGGTGCCGAAGGCCAGCGCCTCGGCGGTCGCCCAGTCGATGCCGACGCCGGACTCGACCATCTCCTTGCGGCCCTCGTAGACGCGGGCGACCGTGCGGTGCGCCTTCACGCTGTCGGGGATGGTGGTGATCGCCTCGCCGACCTCGCGCAGCCGCTCGATCGGGACCGAGGTCGCGCCGCGCTGGTATTCGCCTTCGCCCGCGCCCATGCCCGACCACTTGCCGTCCAGCCAGTCGGCCTTGTTGGGGCGGAACTCCTTGGCGGCCTCGAACTCCTCGTTCAGGAAGGCCTGGAAGCGCGCCTTCTCGTCCTCGATCTCCCCTTCGGGGATCAGGCCGTCGGTCACCAGCCGGTCGGTGTAGAGCTGAAGCGTGGTCTTGTGCCGCTTGATGGTGTTGTACATCAGCGGCTGGGTGAACATCGGCTCGTCGCCTTCGTTGTGACCGAAGCGGCGGTAGCAGAAGATGTCCAGAACCACGTCCTTGTGGAACTTCTGGCGGTATTCCGTGGCCACCCGCGCGGCGTGGACCACCGCCTCCGGATCGTCGCCGTTGACGTGGAAGATCGGAGCCTCGACCATCAGCGCCACGTCGGTCGGGTAGGGGCTGGACCGCGAGTTGTGGGGCGCCGTGGTGAAGCCGATCTGGTTGTTCACCACGATATGGATGGTGCCGCCGGTGCGGTGGCCCTTCAGGCCCGACAGGCCGAAGCACTCCGTCACCACGCCCTGGCCGGCGAAGGCCGCGTCGCCGTGCAGCAGGATCGGCAACACCGCGGTCCGGTCCTCATCGTGAAGCTGATACTGCTTGGCGCGCACCTTGCCGAGCACGACCGGGTTCACCGCCTCCAGGTGCGAGGGGTTGGCGGTCAGCGACAGGTGCACCTTGTTGCCGTCGAACTCCCGGTCCGAGGAGGCGCCGAGGTGATACTTCACGTCGCCCGAGCCCTGCACCTCGTCCGGCGTCGAGGACCCGCCGTGGAACTCGTTGAAGATCGCCTTGTAGGGCTTGCCCATCACGCAGGCGAGCACGTTGAGGCGGCCGCGATGGGGCATGCCCACCACGATCTCCTTCACGCCGAGCGCGCCGCCCCGCTTGATGATCTGCTCCATCGCCGGGATCAGCGCCTCGCCGCCGTCGAGGCCGAAGCGCTTGGTGCCCATGTACTTGACCTGGAGGAACTTCTCGAAGCCCTCGGCCTCCACCAGCTTCGACAGGATCGCGCGGCGGCCCTGCTTGGTGAACTGGATCTCCTTGCCGTAGCCCTCGATCCGCTCCTTCAGCCAGCCGGCCTCCTCGGGGTTGGAGATGTGCATGTATTGCAGCGCGAAGGTGCCGCAATAGGTGCGCGAGACCAGCGCCACGATCTCGCGCATCGAGGCGGTCTCCAGCCCCAGCACCTGGTCGAGGAAGATCGGCCGGTCCATGTCGGCCTCGGCGAAGCCGTAGGACCGGGGGTCGAGCTCGGGATGCGGGGTCTGGGCGGTGATGCGCAGCGGGTCGAGATCGGCGGCCAGGTGGCCGCGGATGCGATAGGCGCGGATCAGCATGATGGCGCGCACGGAATCGAGCACCGCCTTGCGCACCTGGTCGTCGGAGACCTGGGCGCCCGTCTCGGTCGCCTTGGCCTTGATCTTCTCGCCCAGCGCCTTGGGGGAGACGTCGGCCTCCCACTCGCCGGTCAGCGCGCCGGTGAGGTCGGAGCGGTCGATCGGCGGCCAGTCGGTCCGCAGCCAGGACGGGCCCGCGGCCTCCGCCTCGACCGCGCCGAGATCGTCGCCGAGCGAGGCGAAATAGTTGCGCCAGCTCTCGTCCACCGAAGCGGGATCCTTGGCGTAGCGCGCGTGGAGCTGCTCCACGTAGACCGCGTTCTGCCCCTGCAGGAAGGACGAGTTATGGAAGGCCTTGTTGGGGCTCTGATCCGTCATGGCGTTGCAGGCGCGGAGCGCGCCCTCCCTTGCGAGCGCGGGGGCGGGCATGCCCCCGGCGAAGTCGGCCTCACGCCCCGGAGGGCGGGGGGCCGAAGCGGTTGGCGCCGGGCTCGCCGCGCGAGGCGAGCCAGACGACGAGCACGATATAGGCGATCAGCGGGGCGAACATGATGCCCAGCAGCAACAGACCGGCGCCGCCGGCCATCGCCGCCGCCGCCAGACCGGTCACGTCGAAGGATCCCGCCAGCCCCAGCACGCCCGCGGCCAGCGTCGCCAGCACCAGGCCCATGGCCCCGATGGCGTGCGGCAGCAGGCACCACAGGCCCGACCGGCCGATGTCGTGCAGCCGGCGCCAGTTGGCGGCCAGCATCGGCAGGAACACGGCGACCCCCAGCGCGGTCCCGATCGGCGCGGGGCCGGACACGGAGGCGGACGCGGCCTCCGTCGTGCCGGTGGAGACGGTCGCCGTCTCCGCCGTCCCGAACAGGATCGTGTCGAGGATTCCGGCGGCCAGGGTGGCGATCAGCGCGGCCAGCACGAAATACCAGAACTCCGACCGCGAGGCGCGGCCGGAGAAGGTCACGTATTTGCCCAGGCATTCCCGGACGGCTGCGGCGAGGCCCATGGCTCCGCTCCCGTGATCGGTCGGCGCGCCGCCCCGGGAAGGGGCGGCGCTGAAAGGCTCAGCGGCCCATGGCCTTCAGCACGGCCTCGCCCAGGCTGGCGGGGCTGTCGGCGACCACGTAGCCCGCGGACTTCATGGCCTCGATCTTGTCCTCCGCGCCGCCCTTGCCGCCGGAGATGATCGCGCCGGCATGGCCCATGCGACGGCCCGGAGGGGCGGTGCGCCCGGCGATGAAGCCGGCGATCGGCTTGGCGCGGCCCTTCTTGGCCTCGTCGGCGATGAACTGCGCGGCCTCCTCCTCGGCCGAGCCGCCGATCTCGCCGATCATGATGATCGACTCGGTCTCGTCGTCGGCCAGCAGCCATTCCAGCGCGTCGATATGCTCGGTGCCCTTGATCGGGTCGCCGCCGATGCCGATGCAGGTGGACTGGCCCAGGCCCGCCACCGTGGTCTGCAGCACCGCCTCATAGGTCAGCGTGCCCGAGCGGGACACGACGCCGACCTTGCCGCGCTTGTGGATATGGCCCGGCATGATGCCGATCTTGCAGGCGTCCGGCGTGATCACGCCCGGGCAGTTCGGCCCGATCAGGATCGAGGCCGAGCCTTCCAGCGCCCGCTTCACCTTCATCATGTCGAGCACCGGAATGCCCTCGGTGATGCAGACGATCAGCTCCATCTCCGCATCGATCGCCTCGAGGATCGCGTCGGCGGCGAAGGGCGGCGGCACGTAGATCGCGGTGGCGTTGGCGCCGGTCTTCTCCTTGGCGTCGATCACCGTGTCGAACACCGGCAGGCCGATATGCTCCGACCCGCCTTTGCCGGGGGTGACGCCGCCGACCATCTTGGTGCCGTAGGCGATCGCCTGCTCGGAATGGAACGTTCCCTGCGAGCCGGTGATGCCCTGGCAGATCACCTTGGTGGACTCATTGACGAGGACGGCCACTGACGTACTCCCTCTTTTCGCCTCCCGCACGCTTGGCGGAAGATGCTCCTGATCCGCCGGGGGCGCGCCGCTTGGGCGCCGTCTCCCGGCCGAAACCCCGGCGGCCGCGACGGGCGCGCCGGGAACGAATTCGCGTCGCGGACGCGGGGCCCCGCCGTCAGGCCGGGCCGCGCCGCATGGTCATCACCTGCCCGCCTTCCATCCCGCAGGCATAGGTCGCGGACCCTTGCCCGAAGGTGATCGAGATCGGGCCGGAGGACGAGTCCACCTCGAAGCCGCCGCAGCTCTTGCCCAGGCGGGCTTCGACCAGCTTGATCTTGGCGGCGCCGCCGAACTGCCGGTCCAGCGCCTTTTCGACCGCCGACATCGCCACCTGAAGCGAGGCGCTGTCGGCCAGCACAAGGCACAGTCCGATCGACGGGTTGACCACCACCGACAGGCCCGGGCGCTTGGCCTCCGCGCCGTCGCCGCTTTGCTCGGTCAGGTCGAAGCCGTCGACCGAGAACTGCGACAGCGCGTTCTCGTAGTTGAACATGGACGACAGGCAGTTGGTCGCCGCTCGCTGCAGGTCCATCGGGTTGAGCAGGGAGCCGAGCCCGTTGCGCCCCGCCTCCGTCGCCAGCCGTTCGCCCTGGGTCATCGCCTGGGTCGAGGGGGCCGAGCCCGTGGACGGGCCGTTCAGCCCGCTCCGGGCGGGGCCGAAATCGGAGAGGCTGGCCTGCTGGGCGCCCGTCGCCGGGTTCGCGCCGGCGCCGGCGCCCGATCCTGCGGAGGACACGCCGGAGCCCGAGCCCGTGGCGTAAGGCGAAGCCGCCCCGGAATAGACCGCCGAGGTCGGGGCCGTTCCCGCCGTCATCGCCGACGATGCGACCGAGCCCGCGGTTTCCAGCGCGCCGGCGCCCACGCCCACGCCCGTCGCCGCGACAGAGCCGGCCGTTCCGGCCACGCTGGCCGCGGTTCCCGCCACGCTGACGGCCGTGCCGGCGACGCTCGCCGCCGTGCCCGCCGCGCCGGCCGCCGCGCCGACGGCCCCGATCGCGGCCGCGCCGCCGGCCACCACCGCGCCGCCGACCGCCGTGGCGCCGACCACCGCCGCGCTGCCGGCGGTGGAGAGCAGCGCCGCCGCCCCGCCGACCGCCGCCACAGCGCAGCCCGACACCGCGGGCGCGGCGACGACCACGACCAGCAGGGTCGCGGTCCGCCGCGGCGCCGGCCGCCAGACCTGGGCCGCGGGCCGCGCCGCCGGCCGGGGCGAGGGTTTGGACCGGGACGGAGCCGCGCCCGCGAAGCGGGACCCGAGCCACGCGCCGGCCTGCGCCTTGCGCGCCATCGCCGCGCCGTTCATCGCCGCGCCCTCCGGCCGGAGGGCGCGGAGACCGCCGTCTCCGACAGGGGGTTGCAGGAGGTCGCCTCCGCCTCGGCGACGGGGACGCGCGCGCCCTCGCCCTCGCGAACGGACAGGGGCGTCGCCGGGGCGGCGCCTGTCCTCATTCGATGCCGGACCATGATCAGACCTCCTGAAATTCCCTATCGGATAAGCGTCATCCTTTCACCGCCTTCACGATCTTGTCGGCGGCGTCGGCGAGATTGTCGGCCGCGATAACGTTCAGGCCGCTCTCGTCGATGATCTTCTTGCCGAGCTCCACGTTGGTGCCCTCCAGGCGCACCACCAGCGGCACCTTCAGGCCCACGGCGTTGACCGCGGCGATCACGCCCTCGGCGATCACGTCGCAGCGCATGATGCCGCCGAAGATGTTGACCAGGATGCCCTTCACCTGCGGGTCGGAGGTGATGATCTTGAAGGCCTCGGTCACCTTCTCCTTGGTCGCGCCGCCGCCCACGTCGAGGAAGTTGGCGGGCTCGGAGCCGTAGAGCTTGATGATGTCCATCGTCGCCATCGCGAGGCCGGCGCCGTTGACCATGCAGCCGATCTCGCCGTCCAGCGCGATGTAGTTGAGGTCGTATTTGGAGGCTTCCAGCTCCTTCGGGTCCTCCTCGGTCTCGTCGCGCAGGCTGAGCACGCCCGGCTGACGGTAGAGCGAGTTGGAGTCGAAGTTCATCTTGCAGTCCAGGCAGCGGATATGCCCGTCCTTCATGACGATCAGCGGGTTGATCTCCAGCAGGGAGACGTCCTTTTCGATGAACAGCTTGTAGAGCGTGCCCACCAGCTTGACGCATTCCTTGAAGGCGACGCCGCTGAGGCCCAGCGCGAAGGCGACCTTGCGGCCGTGGAAGGCCGAGATGCCGGACGCCGGGTCGACCGAGAAGGTCACGATCTTCTCGGGCGTGGAGGCCGCGACCTCCTCGATGTCCATGCCGCCCTCGGTGGAGGCGATGAACGACACGCGCGAGGTTTCGCGGTCCACCAGCAGCGCGAGGTAGAGCTCGGTCTCGATGTCCGCGCCGTCCTCGATGTAGATGCGGTTGACCTGCTTGCCCGCCGGGCCGGTCTGGTGGGTGACCAGCGTGCGGCCGAGCATCTTCTCGGTGTTCTCGGCGGCCTCTTCGACCGACTTGGCGAGGCGGACGCCGCCCTTCTCGCCGGCGCTCTCCTCCTTGAACTTGCCCTTGCCGCGGCCGCCCGCGTGGATCTGGGCCTTCACGACCCAGAGCGGGCCGTCGAGCTCGCCGGCGGCGGTCTTCGCCTCCTCGGCGCGCGTCACCGCGCGGCCGTCGGCGACGGGAGCGCCATATTCCTTGAGAAGCTGCTTGGCCTGGTACTCGTGGATGTTCATGTCGCTCGCATCCTTCCGCGGTCCTGTGGGCCCGGCGATCGCGAGGCGTCGCGCCTCCCGCGCGCGCCCCTCCCGGGCTGCGCGCCGTCGATCCGGCCTTGCGCGCCTTGTAGACGCGCGCTTACGCTGTCCGCAATCGTCGCATGACGCGGGCCGGAAAAAAACCGGTGTTTGTGATCACGCGATTTCTGGCTGTGATCACATTGTCGCGGCTTGCGGCCGACCGGAGGCTCGAAGAGGTTTCCGCGCGTTAATCAACGATTCGCGGGCGCAGGGAGGACGGTTTCGGCCGATCCGGCGCATCCCGGACGAAACAGGCGGACCCCATGACCCCCCCACGCCCCGTTCCCGAGGCCGCCCCCGGCGGCCTTCTCGCGCGACTCGACGGGCCGGCGATGGCCATGGGTCTGGTCTTCGCGCTGCTGTGGTCGTCGGCCTTCACCTCGGCGAAGTTCATCGTCGCCGACGCGCCGCCGTTCCTGGCGCTGTCGGTGCGCTTCGCCATCTCCGGGCTGATCGCCATGGCCATCGCCGGGGCCATGGGGCAGTCGGCCCGGCTGACCCGGCGGCAATGGGTGCTGGTGGTGGTGTTCGGCTTCTGCCAGAACAGCCTCTATCTCGGCCTGTTCTTCTTCGCCATGACCCGGATCGAGGGCGGGTTCGCGGCCATCATCGCCTCCATGCTGCCGCTGTTCGTCGCCGCGGGATCCTGGGCTTTCCTGGGCGACCGTCCTGGGCGGATCGGCGGGCTGGGGCTGGCGCTGGGCTTCGCGGGCGTGGCGCTGATCATGGGCGCGCGGATCGAGGGCGGGGCCGACATTCCGGGCGTCGCCCTCGGCCTCGGGGCCACGCTGGCGCTGGCGGTGGCGACGATGGTGGTGCGCGGGGTCAGCCCGGGGGGCAACGTGCTGATGATCGTGGGCCTGCAGATGCTGGTGGGCTCGGTCACGCTGGCCCCGGTCTCGGCCCTGTTCGAGGCGCCCTGGGCGGTAACCTGGTCATGGGAGATGCTGACCGCCTTCGCCTACACCGCGCTGGGGCCGGGGGTGATCGGCATGCTGATCTGGTTCACGCTGGTCAAGCGGATCGGGCCGACCAACGCCGCCGCCTTCCACTTCCTCAACCCCTGCTTCGGGGTCGCGGTGGCCGCGGTGCTGCTGGGCGAGCGGCTGGGGCCGCGGGACCTTCTGGGCGTGGGCATCGTCACCGTCGGCATCCTGCTGGTGCAGCTCGCGCGCCGGGCGCCTCAGAAACCGTAGATCTCGCCGAACTTGGCGTTCAGATGCGCCAGCAGCGGGCCCTCGTCCACCGGCCCGCCGCAGGCCTGCGCCATCAGCGCCGGGGCGGGGATCACGCGGCCATGCCGGTGGACCCGGTCGCGCAGCCAGGCCAGCGGGGCCGACAGGTCCCCGGCCGCGACCAGCACGTCCATGTCGCCCAGCTCCCGCCGCATCTCCGCCGCCAGCGCCGCGGCGTTGAGGTTGCCCAGCGTGTAGGTGGGGAAGTAGCCGATCAGCCCTTCGGACCAGTGCACGTCCTGCAGGCAGCCCTCGGCGGCGTGGCGGGGGCGGCGGCCGAAATCGGCCTCGAACCGGTCCGCCCAGGCCACTTCCAGATCCGCGGCCGGCAGGTCTCCGGACAGCAGCGCGCGTTCGAGGTCGAAGCGCATCAGGATATGCAGGTCGTATTGCGCCTCGTCGGCCGCGGTGCGGATGAAGCCGGGATCGACCCGGTTGACCGCGGCGAACAGCGCCTCGGGCTTCTTCACCCCGATATCCCCGAAGGCGATGGTCATCCGGTGCAGCAGCCAGGGCGCGAAGGCCCGGCCGCGGCCGATATGGTTCTCCCAGAAGCGGGACTGGCTTTCATGCACGCCCATCGAGGCCCATTGGCCCGAGGGGCGGTTCAGCAGCTCCGGCGCGATGCCCTGCTCGTAAAGCGCGTGGCCGGTCTCGTGCATGGTGGCGAAGATGCATTCCGTGGGGTCGTTGGGATCGACCCGGGTGGTGATGCGCACGTCCCCGCCGGAGCCGGACGAGAACGGATGCACCGCCCGGTCCAGCCTCCCGGCCGACCAGTCGTAGCCGCAATCCCCCGCAAGGTCGTGGGCCAGCGCCATCTGCGCGGCTTCGGGGAAGGCGCCCGTGAGCTTCGGCGGGCGGATCGAGGCGCCGCGGATCCGGTCCAGCACCTCGGTCAGCCCGGCGCGCAGGCGGGCGAAGACCGGAACCAGGTCGGCGACGCGGGCGCCGGGCTCGTAGTCCTCCAGCAGCGCGTCGTAGGGGGTCTGGTCGCCGGTGGCGATCGCCTCCGCCTCCTCCCGCCGCAGGGCCACCACGCGGCCGAGCGCCGAGGCGAAGCGGCCGAAGTCCCGCGCCGCCCGCGCTTCCGCCCAGAGCTGGTGGGCGGCGGCGGTCTCCCGCGCGATGGTCTCGGCCAGCCCGTCGGGCAGGCGCGTGGCCCGGGCGTGGGAGCGCGCGGCGTCCTCCAGATCGGCGCGGATGTCGTCGGGCCAGTCATCGGTGGCCATGGCGTCGTCGATCCAGCCGGCGATGCGCGGGTCGGCCCGCAGGTCCTGGGTGACGGCCGCCAGCGCGCCGCGGCTTTCCGCCCGCTGCGCGGCGCCGCGGGGCGGCATCATCGCCTCCTGGTCCCAGGACAGGATCGAGGCCGCCCCCTCCAGCGCCGCGATGCGGGCGGTGTGGTCGCGCAGGGCGGCGTAGGCGTCCCGGGGGGTCATGTTGGGCTGGGTCCTGAATGCGCCGGCCTTGGCCGGGAGTTGCGAAACGCGGAGAGCGGCGGGCGGCGGGATGGGATCGGCGCGCGCGCCCGGCCCGGCGCGGGCGCGCATGTCTCGACGGGGCCGGTTCGGCCGGCCCGTGTCCGCCGGGGGCGCCGAGGCGGTCCTCGGCGGGGATCAACCGTGCGGGGTCGAAGTCTCGCCGGTCCTCTCCGGCGCCTGGCCGCGCGGCGCCGGTCCGCTCCCGTCCCGGGCATGGCGCATCGGGGCCGGTCGGCAGCTTCGCCGCCCGAACCCCGCGCGTCAACGCTTGCGACCCGAACCGGTTCGGGCCGCCCTCCGGTCCCGGCCCGGATCAGACGTCGAGGTTCTCCACGCTCAGGGCGTTGTCCTGGATGAACTGGCGGCGCGGCTCCACCACGTCGCCCATCAGCTTGGAGAAGATCTCGTCCGCCTCGTCCACATGGTCGATCCGCACCTGCAGCAGCGTGCGCGCGTCGGGGTCGAGCGTGGTCTCCCAAAGCTGGTCGGGGTTCATCTCCCCCAGACCCTTGTAGCGTTGCAGCGTCAGCCCGCGCTCGCCCTCCGCCATCACCAGGTCCAGCAGCTCCAGCGGCCCGCGCACCGGCATCGGCTTGTCCTTGCGTCGCAGCACCGCGGCGCCGCCGTAGACCGCAGCCAGCCCGGGGGCGAGCGTCGCCAGCCGCCGCGCCTCGGCCGAGCGCAGGGCGCCGCCGTCGATCACCCGCACCTCGGCCACGCCGCGCAGGGTCCGGGTCAGGCGCAGGCCCCCGTCCTCGGTGGGCTGGCCGGTCCAGCCGCGCTCCGTCTCCGGCGCCACGACGTCGAGCCGGGCGGCCACCGCGTCCGCGGTCGCCTGACCCTGATCCATCGCGCCCGGGGCGAAGGCGCCGGCGATGGCGGCCTGCTCCAGGATGAAGCGGGGGTAGTGGGTCGGGAAAGCGTTGAGCGTGGCGCGCGCGGCCCGCGCCTCCTCGATCACCGCGGCGAGGTCGGCGCCGGTCCGGATGTCATCCCCCGTCTCCAGCGAGGCGCCGTCGGAGCCTTCGCGGATCAGGAAGGTCTCCAGCTCCCGCTGGTCCTTGAGATAGACCTCGGACTTGCCGCGCGCGACTTTGTAGAGCGGCGGCTGCGCGATGTAGAGATGCCCCTGCTCGATCAACTCCGGCATCTGCCGGTAGAAGAAGGTCAGCAGCAGCGTGCGGATATGCGCGCCGTCGACGTCCGCGTCGGTCATCACGATGATCTTGTGATAGCGCAGCTTGCCGAGGTCGAACTCGTCGCGCCCGATCCCGGTGCCCAGCGCGGTGATCAGCGTGCCCACCTGGTCCGAGGACAGCATCCGGTCGAAGCGCGCCCGCTCCACGTTCAGGATCTTGCCGCGCAGCGGCAGCACCGCCTGGTTGCCCCGGTGACGGCCCTGCTTGGCCGAGCCGCCGGCCGAGTCGCCCTCCACCAGGAACAGTTCCGACTTGGCGGGGTCCTTCTCCTGGCAATCCGCCAGCTTGCCGGGCAGGGAGGCCACGTCCATCGCGGTCTTGCGCCGCGTCAGCTCGCGCGCCTTGCGGGCGGCCTCGCGGGCCAGCGCGGCTTCGACGATCTTGCCCACCACGCCCTGCGCCTCCTTCGGGTTCTCCTCGAACCACTCGGCGAGCTTCTCGTTCATCAGGTTCTCGACCGCCGGGCGCACCTCGGAGGAGACGAGCTTGTCCTTGGTCTGGGACGAGAACTTGGGGTCCGGCACCTTCACCGACAGCACGCAGGTCAGCCCCTCGCGCGCGTCGTCGCCGGTGAGGCTCACCTTCTCCTTCTTGGCGATGCCGGAGGAGGCGACGTAGCTGTTGATGGTCCGGGTCAGCGCACCGCGGAAGCCGGCGAGATGGGTGCCGCCGTCGCGCTGGGGGATGTTGTTGGTGAAGGGCAGCACGGTCTCGTGGTAGCCGTCGTTCCACCACATCGCGGCCTCGACCTCGATCCCCTCGCGCTCGCCCTTCACCACGATGGGCGCGGGCATCAGCGGGTTGCGGGACCGGTCGAGGTAACGCACGAAGGCCTCGATCCCGCCTTCGTAGAACAGCTCCTCCACCTGCGGCTCGGACCCGCGCTCATCGGTCAGCAGGATGCGGACGCCGGAATTGAGGAAGGCGAGCTCGCGCAGGCGATGCTCCAGCGTCTTCCACACGTAGTCGCGGTTCGAGAAGGTGTCGAGCGAGGCCAGGAAGCGGACTTCCGTGCCCTTCTTGCCCTCGGCCTCGCCGGTCACGCGCAGGGGCTCGGAGGTCGCGCCATGCTCGAACTTCGCGTAATGCGCCTTGCCGCCGCGCCAGATCCGCAGCTCCAGCCAGTCCGAGAGCGCATTGACCACCGACACGCCCACGCCGTGCAGGCCGCCGGAGACCTTGTAGGAGTTCTGGTCGAATTTCCCCCCGGCATGGAGCTGGGTCATGATGACCTCGGCGGCGGAGATCCCCTCCTCCTTGTGCATGTCGGTGGGGATGCCGCGGCCGTTGTCGGAGACGGAGACGGACTCGTCCGCGTGCAGGGTCACCGTCACCCGGTCGGCATGGCCGGCCAGCGCCTCGTCGATGGCGTTGTCCACCACCTCGTAGATCATGTGATGCAGGCCCGACCCGTCGTCGGTGTCGCCGATATACATGCCAGGGCGCTTGCGCACCGCGTCGAGCCCCTTCAGCACCTTGATCGAATCCGCGCCGTATTCGGCGCCCGGCTGCGGCTGGGCCTCGTCGGTCATGTTCGCGTCGTTCCCTGGATAAGCGAGCCGCAACATACCGGGGCCGGCCGGCGGTGTCCACGCGCGCGCACGCGCGCGTTCTCTAGTATTGGGGCGTGCGGCGCGGCGGGCCCGGGACCGGCGGGTCAGCCCCGGACCCAGGCGGCCTGCCGCGCCGCCTCGCCCTTCAGCATCAGCACGTCGAAGCTCGCGAAGACGCGGTAGCCGCGGGCCTTCATGGCGCGGATCTGCGCTTCGTCCCGGGCGCCGCCGGCCAGGGGGACGCCGGCGGCGCGGGCGGCCGCCTCGATCTTCGCGGCGGCGGCGAGGAAATCGGGGTGGTCGAAGCGCCCGGCGACGCCGAGGTCGGAACTGAGGTCGAAGGCCGCCATCACCGCGATGTCGACGCCGGGCACGGCGAGAATCGCGGCCGCGTTCTCCGCCGCCTCCGCCGTCTCCAGGGTGAAATAGCCGTAAGGGCGGTCGCCGAAGCGGGGCTGGTAGTCGAAGAGGCCGGCGTCCCAGCGCGAATGGGCCAGGAACGGTCCCCACCCCCGCGTCCCTTCCGGCGGATAGCGCAGGGCGGCGACGCAGCGGCGGGCGTCCTCGGGCGTGTTGACGAAGGGAAAGCAGACGCCCTCCGCCCCCATGTCCAGCGCCTTGCCGCATTCGGCTTCGTCGATGCGGGAGATCCGGACGGACGGCGAGCAGTCGAAACCCTGGGTGGCGGCGATCATGGCGTGGCACGTGGCCCAGTCGATCGCCCCATGCTCCATGTCGATCAGCACCCCGTCGGCTCCGGCCGCGGCGAGGGCCTGCGTGACCACGGGGGAGGGGATGGTGGCGAACTGGATCGACAGCATCCGCGCCGGGTCCGCCAGTTTGTCCGTGAACCGCATCCGCTTCGCCTCCGCGTCGTGTGAGCCGCCGGAAGTCTAGCCCAGGGACCGCGGGATGGGGGCTGGAAAAAGCTGCGGCCGCCCCCGGAACTCTCGGGGGCGGCCGCGGTTTCGTTTCACTCTTACGCGCCTCTGCTGGGGACGATCCTGGATGCTACGCGATCGTTGAGGCTTTAAACTAAGTTACGCTTACAAATCCATTTTTGACGGGGATTCGCGGCGCCGTCAATAGTGCGTTAACCATTTTGGCGCAGGTCGAGGGTCGATCCGTCCGGGCCTTCGGACACCCGCGCGCGCATCGCCTCGTCGCCGAGGGAGTCGAACAGGTGCGCCTCGGTCCCGGTCATCCAGGCCTGAGCGCCCAGCGCACGGATTTCGGCATAGAGCGCGGCGCGACGGGTCTCGTCCAGATGGGCCGCGACCTCGTCCAGCAGCAGCAGCGGCGGGGTTCCGGTCCGCGCGGTCAGCGCCCGGGCGGTGGCGAGGGTGAGCGAGATCAGCAGCGCCTTCTGCTCCCCGGTCGAGCACAGCCGCGCCGGCGCCCTCTTGGCGGCGTAGACGGCGGCGAGGTCGGCGCGATGCGGCCCGCTCAGGGTCCGCCCTGCGGCGAGGTCGCGGGGCCGGCCCTCGGCCAGCGCCGCGCGCAGGCGGGATTCGGCGCGGGCCTCGGCTTCGGCCGGGGACGCGCCCGCGGCCAGGTCGGCGGCGACGCCTTGGTCCGGGTCGCCCTCCAGCGCCAGGGCGGCGGCGGGGAAGGCGGTTTCGGCCTCCGCCTGCGCGGCGGTCAGCGCCGCCACGGTCTCGGCCCGGGCGCGGGAGAGGGCGGCGCCCTCGGCGGCCATCCGGGCTTCCAGCGCGTCGAACCAGCGGGGGTCGCGCACCTCGTCGCGCAGCAGGCGGTTGCGCTCGCGCATCGCCTTCTCATAGGCCAGCGCGCGGTCGGCATGGTCGGGGTCGAAGCCCATCGCGGCGCGGTCGAGGAAGCGCCGCCGCTCCGCCGCGCCCTCGGCCCACAGCCGGTCCATGGCGGGGGTCAGCCAGACGATGCGCAGCAGGGAGGCGAGCCGGGCCTGCGGCGCGGTCTTGCCGTCGATCCGCACGGCGCGGGGCTGGCCGGGAGCGTCGGCGCCCGTCTCCACCTCCCGCGCGCCGCCGGGGGCGTCCAGCCGGGCGGAGACCCGCCAGCCCAGCGCCTGCGGCTGACGGGGCAGGGCGTCGGCCTCGGCCCGGCGCAGCCCGCGGCCGGGAGACAGCAGGGAGACGGCTTCCAGCAGGTTGGTCTTGCCCGCCCCGTTGGGCCCGTAGAGCGCGACCGAACGCCCCCCCGTCTCCAGCCGGGCCAGCCGGTGCGAGCGGAAATGCGAGACGGCGAGGACGCTGACGGCGGTCATCGAACCCGCTCCCCTTCGCCGGCGCCCCCGGCGGAACGGCGCCGCCACGCCCCCTCCCCCTCCCTCCCCCGCGGGCGGGGGAGGGGGCCGCGCGCGGGCCGGTCGGGGAAAACGGCGAAGGCGGTCAGGACGGGCGCGTCAGACGCGCATGGGCATGACGACGTAGACCGCGCTTTCGTCGTCGCCCTCGCGCACCAGGGTCGGGTCGCCGGAGCCGTTGAACAGGAACACCGCGTTCTCGCGGTCCACCTGGCCGGCGATCTCCTGCAGGTATTTGGCGTTGAAGCCGATCTCCAGCCCCTCGTCGGCATAGGCCACCGCCAGCTCCTCGGTCGCGGCGCCGCTGTCGGGGGCGTTGACCGACAGCACCAGCCGGTCCTCCGACAGGGCCAGCTTGACGGCGCGGGAGCGCTCCGAACTGACGGTCGCCACGCGGTCCACGGCCTTGGCGAACTCGGCGGCGTCCACCTCCATCCGGCGCGGATTGCCCTGCGGGATCACCCGCGTGTAGTCGGGGAACGACCCGTCGATGACCTTGGAGACCAGCGCCACGCCGTTGGTGGCGAAGCGCACCTTGGTCTCGGAGACGCCGACCTCGATCTCCGCCTCGTCGTCGGCGAGCAGCTTGGCCAGCTCCCCCACCGTCTTGCGCGGCACGATCACGCCGGGCATCGACTCAGCGCCCTCCGGGGCGGGGGCGTCGACCCGGGCAAGCCGGTGGCCGTCGGTGGCCACGCAGCGCAGCGCCTTGCCCTCGGCCGCGTCGGCCAGGTGCATGTAGACGCCGTTCAGGTAGTAGCGCGTCTCCTCGGTGGAGATGGCGAACTTGGCCTTGTCGAACAGCCGGCGCAGCACCGCGGCCTTGGCGGTGAAATGGCAGGCGTAGTCCGCCGAGGCCATCACCGGGAAGTCGTCCTTGGGCAGGGTGGCCAGCCGGAAATCGGACCGGCCGGCCCGCACCTCCAGTCGCCCGGCGCCGTCGTCGGTCAGCCGCGCCTGCGCCCCGTCGGGCAGCTTGCGCACGATGTCATGCAGCATATGGGCCGGCGCGGTGGTGGCGCCCGCCTGCTCGACCATCGCGGGGATGGACTCCAGCACCTCCACGTCCAGGTCGGTCGCCCGGATCGACAGCGTGTCGCCCGAGGCCTCCAGCAGCACGTTGGACAGGATCGGAATCGTCGTCCGGCGTTCCACCACGCCCTGCGCGCGGCTCATGGCCTTGAGCAGGGCCGCCCGTTCGACGCTTATCTTCATGGTCCCCCACCCGGTCGGAGCGCGACGCCTGCGGCGGGCGGCGCGGATTTGTTCGGGCGCTTACACTAGCGGCTCGGGCGGCGGGCGCAACGGTCGGAGACGCCATGGAGGGAAGGGAGGCGCGCCGTGGCGCCCGGAACCCGCATCCGGTCAGCTCGACGGGCTCGGGCCGCAGGCGATCGGGGCGCCGTCGATGCGGTCGATGGCCTGCGGCGCGCCGGAACGGCCGAGCGCGTAGAGCCGGTCCTCCAGCCGGATATGGCGGAAGCAATGCGGGACGCCGCCCAGCGCCTGCCCGAAATCGAAGCAGAACCACGGATCCTGGTAGTCCCAGGCCGCGTCGAGGCATTCGCCGTCGGGAAACTGGAAGGTGACGCGGCCGTCCTGGCGGTAGCTCTCCCGCCCCCAAAGCTCGCCGTCGATCCGGTACCAGACGGTGCGGCCATTGGTCAGCGCCCGCCATTCGGCGAGGCTGAGGTCCCGGCCCTCGGTTTCCAGCCGCTCGGTCAGCCCGGGTTCGTCGGTTCCGGCGACGAGCGGCGGGGCGAGGGCGGCGAGGATCAGCGCGCCGGCCAGGGCCGCCTGCGCGAGAGCGCGGCCGGACGGCGGGGCGGGGAGGCGCATGGGGCGGGCCTTTCGGTTTCGGAGGGCCGGGCCGGGCGGGGCGACCCGCCGACGGCCAGCAGGTTAGCCGCGCCGCGCCGCCGCGCAACCCCGTGCGGCGGGGGCGGGGGTGACGGCGACGCCTCGCCGCCCCCCCCGGGGGCCTGCGGCGCGCATGTCCCTCCCGCGTCCGGTCCCGTCGCATTGCGCCTGTCGCCGGCGCGCCCGATCGCTAGAGTGGCCGCGCGGCGACCCGCGCGGACGGGCCCGGCGCAAGGCGAACGGCAGGAGGCGACCCCATGGCGCGGCAGCAGGGCGGACAGGATGCGAAACGCGGCGGCGGGGCGGCGGGAGACCCCGGCGCGGCGCCTGCCGGCATCTGGAAATCCGGCCGCGGCAAGGGCCGGCGCCAGCCCCGCGGCCGTCAGGTGGAGGACGCGGCGCTGGCCGAGATCCGCGCCCTGATCGGCCCCGGCCCCCATCCGCGCGACCGGCTGATCGAGCTTCTGCACGTCATTCAGGACGCGCATGGGCGCCTCTCCGCCGCGCATCTGCGGGCGTTGGCCGAGGAGATGCGTCTCGCCCAGGCCGAGGTCTGGGAGGTCGCCACCTTCTACGCCCATTTCGACCCGGTGCGGGAGGACGAGATCCCGCCCCCCGCCCTGACCGTGCGGGTCTGCGGGTCGCTCTCCTGCGCCATGGCGGGGGCGGAGGCGCTGCGCGCGGCGCTGGCGGCGGGGACCGACCCGACCCGGATCCGCATCCTGGAGGCGCCCTGCATGGGCCGCTGCGACCTCGCCCCCACGGCGGAGGTCGGGCATCGCCATGTGGACTTCGCCACGCCCGAAACCGTGCTCGCCGCCGCCGAGGCGGGGGAGACGCGCCCGCTCATCCCCGACTACGAGCCCCTCGACGCCTATCTCGCGGGGGGCGGCTACGCCCGGCTCCGCGCCCTGCGCGACGGCGCGCTGACCCGCGACGCGGTGCAGGAGGCGGTGGCGGCCTCCGGCCTGCGCGGGCTGGGCGGCGCCGGCTTCCCCGCCGCGCGCAAATGGGGATTCGTGCGGGCCGAACCCGGGCCCCGGATGCTGGCGGTCAACGGCGACGAGGGCGAGCCGGGCACCTTCAAGGACCGCATCTTCCTCGAAACCCGCCCCCACCTGATCCTGGAGGGGATGCTGATCGCGGGCCACGTGGTCGAGGCCGAGACCTGCGTGATCTACCTGCGCGACGAATACCCCGCGGCGCGGGAGATCCTGCTGCGCGAGATCGCGGCGCTGGAGGCGGCGGGGCTGGCCGCGCCGGGCCATATCGACCTGCGCAGGGGCGCGGGCGCCTATATCTGCGGCGAGGAATCCGCGATGCTGGAGTCGATCGAGGGCAAGCGCGGCCTCCCCCGCCACCGCCCGCCTTTCGTCGCGCAATCCGGCATCCACGGCCGCCCGACGCTGGTCCACAACATCGAGACCCTGAAATGGGTGGCCCGCATCTGCCGCGAGGGGCCGGAGATCCTGTCGGGGGTGGAACGCAACGGCCGGCGGGGCCTGCGCAACTTCTCGGTCTCGGGCCGGGTGCGGAACCCGGGCGTGCATTGCCTGCCCGCGGGCTCCACGATCCGCGACCTGATCGCGGCGGCGGGGGGGATGCAGGACGGGCATGTGTTCAAGGCCTATCAGCCGGGCGGGCCGTCCTCGGGCCTGCTGCCCGCGTCCGACGACGACGTGCCGCTGGATTTCGACTGCCTTCAGGACCGGGGCAGCTTCATCGGCTCGGCCGCGGTGGTGGTGCTGTCGCAGGTCGACAGCGCCCGGGGCGCGGCGCTGAACATGCTGCGATTCTTCGCCGACGAAAGCTGCGGCCAGTGCACGCCCTGCCGGACGGGCTGCGCCAAGGCGGTCAGTCTCATGCAGGAACCGACCTGGGACAGGGCGCTGCTGGAAGACCTGTGCCAGGTGATGGAGGACGCCTCCATCTGCGGGCTCGGTCAGGCGGCGCCCAATCCTATCCGTCTGGTGATGAAGCATTTTCCGGAGGAAGTTCAGGCGGCTGGCGATCCGTCCGATTTTAATCATTCAGGTTGACCAATTCCCGGATTCCGGTTTGGCGCGCCGGAGGGAAAACGATATTCTCCTCCCCGAGCGATCAGGTTTCTGCGGGAGCGTGGCGATGGCTGTGAAGGCGTATCTGCGGTTTCAGAAGTACGGAAGCGAACGTTTCGACGGGGACTATTTCCTGACGAGGCATCTGCCGTTGATCCGTCGCCACTACGCCCGCCATGGGCTGCTCGCCGCCTCCGGCATCCTGCGCCAGACAGAGCAGGAGCACGCGGTGTCGCTGCTGCTGTTCCGGGACGAGGACGCGCTGGTCTCGGCGCTCGCCGACACCGGCGTCCTGCTCGGCGACCTGCGGAACATGACCGACGCCCTGCTCGACATCCGGCTGGTCTACGACGACGAGCGGCCGGACGCGCCCCCCGTCCGGGCCGATCCGCCGGCGCCGCAGCCCGAGGCCGCCGCCGCCGCGGTCGCCTGACCCGCGCTCGCCGCGTCGCGCGCCGGGGCGAGGATGACAATCGCCGGCCCGCGCGCCATATGCTTGGACGCGGGACGGGGGGCGCGACGAAGCGGGAGGCGGAGCATGGCGCGGTTGGCGACGGACAAGCGGGAAGCGGCGCTGGGCGCGGCGCTGGCGCTGTTCCGGCGCACCGGCTGGCGCGCCACCTCGACGCGGGAGCTGGAGCGCGCGCTCGACATGCGCCCGGGCAGCATCTACGCGGCCTTCGGCTCCAAGCTCGGCCTCTACCGGGAGGCGCTGGACCGCTATGCCGCGACCACGGGCGAGGAATACGACCGGGCCGTCGACGGCCGCGGCCCGCTGGCCGGGCTGGCGGAATTCGCCCGCGCGGTGGGGCGGCGCATGGCCGGGCCGCCGCAAGGGCGCGCCTGCCTGCTGGTCCGGACCCTGATGGAATGCGCCGGCGCGGAGCCGGAGCTGAGGGCCGAGGCCGACCGCCTGCTCGCCCGCTTCGAAGCCCGGCTCGCCGCCCGGTTCGAGGCCGCCCGCGCCGAGGGCGAATTGCCGCCCGACGCCGACCCGGCCCGGCTCGCCCGCCGCATGCAGGCCCGGCTGATGGGGCTTCGCGCCTATGCCCAGCGCGAGGATTGCGGCGCGACGGTCGCTATGCGGGAGGGCGCGGGCGCCGCGGCGCAGGAGCTGGCCGAGGAACTGGCCGAAGAGATCGAGGCCATGCGCGTGGGACCTGCGGCCCCCACGACGTGACGTTCCCGACCTGACGCCTCGGGCCTGAACCGCGGGCGCGCGACTCAGGCGTTTCGCGGGGGGGGCGACCGACGCGAGGCCCCGGATCTGGTCCGGGGCGCGAACGGGGAGGGGCGCGCGACGCCGCCGCCGGCGCCTCCGGCCCGGTTCTATCGGTCCGCCTCGACGCTGAGCCGTTTCTCGTAGGCGCGAGAGATGTGACGCTGGGCGGCCGCGTCGGCCCCGTCCTCGTTCCGGGTCTCGATGGCCTTCACGATGGCATCGTGCTCGTCCACCGTCTCCGCCCCCCGCATCGGGTCCGACAGCGAGGTCATGGTCAGCAGCGCCATCGACCGCCGGATCCCGTCCAGCATGGTGTTGAGATAGCGGTTGTGGGAGGCGAGATGCACCTGCCGGTGAAAGCGGCGGTTGTTGTCGCGCAGCCCCTCCGGATCGCCGGTCAGGCGGCGGCTGTCCTCGACCAGCCGGCGCAGCAGCGCCTTCTCCTCCGGCGCCGCGTGGCGGGCGGCGAGACGGGCGGCCAGGCCTTCGACCACCGCGCGCACTTCGTAAAGCTCGCCCAGCTGGTTGTGGTCGAGCGAGGCCACCACCAGTCCGCGCCGCCCGTCATGCTGCACGACGCCCTGCGTCTCCAGCCGTCCCAGCGCCTCCCGGATCGGGGTGCGGGAGACGCCGAAGCGTTCGGCCAGCTCGGTCTCCACCAGACGCGCGCCCGGCGGGTAGCGGCCGCGGTCGATGGCGTCGAGGATCAGGCTGTAGGCGTCGGTCGCGCCGTCGCGGGACATGAGGACCTCCGGTTGGGCCGGGCGAGATTAGCGGGCCCGGGCGAAGTCGCAAGCGCGCAGCCGGAAAAGCGCGGCGGGGCGATGGGGGTGACCTTGGGGGAAGTCGTCCAGCTCGAAATCCGCCGCGCGGTCGCGGGCCATGCCCAGCCGGGCCATGACGGCGAGCGAGGGGGCGTTGGCGGCGACGGCGAAGGCCACGACCTCGGGCAGCCCCAGCCCGCCGTCCGCCGGGGCGGCGAACCCCCGCGCGAGGTCGGCCCGCGCCGCCTCCGTCGCATAACCCCGCCCCCAGGCGTGCCGGGCGAGCCGCCAGCCGACCTCCACGCAGGGCGTATCCGTCCCCGGCAGGGCGGAGGCGTGCAGGCCGGCGAAGCCGAGGCATTCGCCGGTCGCCTTCAGCTCCAGCGCGGGGAAGGCGGCGGGGCCGGCGAGGCGGCGCGCCTCCAGCCGGTCGATCAGGTCGTCGGCGGCGGCGCGCGACAGGGGGGCGGGGAAGAAGCGCATCACCTCCGGATCCGCGACGAGGGCGGCGAAGGCGTCGCGGTCCCGGTCCTCGAACGGGCGCAGGATCAGGCGGTCGGTCTCCAGGATCGGGGCCATGGCGCGGGGTCAGAGCCGGGACATCAGGTCGTCGGCCAGCGCCTCGGCCTCCGTCGCGGCGCGGGAGCGGGGCGAGACCTCGGCCGCCGCGCGCCCCTGCAGGAAGGCGGTGGAATAGGCCACCCGGTTGCCCAGCGCGGTGGGGGCGATGTCGGCCCCCGACTCCGCCAGCATCCGCAGCGTGTCCTCCATCGCGCCGCCGCGGGGCGGCACGCGGTTGAGCACGATGACGCCGCGGGTCTTCTCCTTCGCGCACATCTCCAGCGTCGCGCCGGTGGCCCAGGCGTCCATGGGCGAGGGCTGGCAGGGGATCACCACCAGGTCGGCCTGCCGCACCGCGGCGCGCAGCAGGATGTCGGCGTTGCCCGGGCAGTCGACCAGCACATGGCTCGCCGCCTTCGCCGCCTTGCGCAGGGCGCTGCCGGCCTGCCAGTCGGGGACGGCGTCGACGGGGATTTCGGGGTCGTTGCGGATCGCGGCCCAGCGGGTCAGGCTGCGCTGCGGGTCGAGGTCCACCAGCGCCAGCGTGCAGCCCCGCGCCGCCAGCGCCACCGCGGTCTGCACCAGCAGCGTGGTCTTGCCGGCCCCGCCCTTCTGCTGCGCGAACACCACGATCTTGGCCATCCGGTCCCCTCCGCCTGCGAGCCCCGGGGGCCAAAGAAGCGCGTTTCCCCAACGCGCACAAGTCCGCGGGACGGGGCGGCGGGGTTTCTGCGCGGGGCGTGCGAAAGCGCTTGGCGGCGGGCGGGCGGGGGCGCTAGCCTTCGGCCCGTCACGAGGGGGCGGATACGGGGAACCGGGATGAGACGAGGACTTTCGGCGGCGCTTCTGGCGCTGGGCGCGGGGCTGGCGGGGGCGGCGGAGGCGCAGGTGCTGACCCGGGCCGATCCGCAGCCCGAGGGGCTGAAGCCCGGGCTGGAGGTGCGCTATGTCTACCCGCCCGACGTCCGCTTCCTCAACCAGATCGACGGGCTGAAGGGCAACGCCCGGCTCGGCCCGCCGCTGATCGGCTTCGACTATCCCGACACGGTCCCGGGCGAGAAGGCGCTGACCTCGGATGCGGCCGAGAAAGTGGCTGCGTTCATAAAGGGTTACATCCATTTCGACCGGCCCGGGAAATGGAAGATCCGGCTGCAGTCCAACGACGGCGTGCGCCTGAACGTGGGCGGCGAGACGGTCTACGAGCATGACGGCCGCCACGCCTGCATGACCATGGGCTGGAAGGCGGAATACGAGGTGCCGGAGGCGGGCTGGTACGAACTGGAGGCGACCTGGTTCCAGCGCTATTCGTCGTCGTGCCTGCTGATGGAATGGGCCGGTCCGGGCGAGGAGTTCGACTGGACCCCCAACGAGGCTTTCGGCTACTGAGCCGCGCCGAGACGCGGCGGGGAGGGGGCGGCGCGCGAGGGGAGCGGGAGGCCGGTTTCGGCCTGTCACCCCCGTGCACCGTGCGTGCACCGCGCGTATGCCTACCATTCGAGTCAGGTTTTAACCGGATCGGAAGGGTTTTCCGGCAGGTTTCCCGTCGGGCGCCGGGGGCGGGCCGGGAGGCGCGGCGGATGACGAACGACGAACGGGACTGGTACGATCCGGACTTCGACGGGGCGTCCTACGACCTGAACGGCCCGGTGGATCGGGCGATGAAGCTGACCGAAAAGGGCCTGTTCCAGGAGGCGCAGGACGAGCTGGTCCGGGGCGAGCGCGACATGAAGCGCTGGGCGGCTTGGAAGGAGTTCGACGCCCGCGAGCGCGCGATCCGCGACGTGCTGCTGCGCGCCTGGCGGGAGACCACGAGCAAGGTCGAAGTCCGCCCCAGACAGACCCGCGTGACCCTGCGGCTCGACGAGGACGTGGCGAAATGGTTCCGCAAGCTGGGCCCGGGTTATGGGCGGCGGGTGAATGCGGTGCTGCGGGACTATGCGATGACGGAGGGGTTTCGGGGGCGGCGGTGAAGGGCGCGGCGGAGAGACCTCGCGGCGCCATCACGTCATCCGCTCTTGCAGAGCAGATGCCCTTCCGCGTCATAGTGCGTCCCTTCGGCCCGCAAGCGCAGTTCGAGGTTGTCGCCGCTCGCGGACCATTGGCAATCGAGGCAGCTGTATCGTTTGCAGATCTCCCTCCAGAGCGACGTTTCATCCGAGCCCGAAATACTCTGCTCAATCCAGAGGCGCTTCACCTCTTCGGTCAGCGCGACGACGCTGAAGCTCCGCTTGTCGTCCATGGCGTTGAGATTGATCAGCGCGGACAGCGTGCTCTCGGAATCGATGTAAGGTGCGAAGGCCGAGTCCTTATCGGAAGGCTGATAGAAAATCACGGCCAGCGCGACGGCCACCACCGCGACGATGACTGCCAAGGCTACCCAGATTCCGTGCTCCTTCATGATGGAGATCGGCTTGAACCCGAACTGCCGAAGCACAATCAGAAGCACGATCAGCGCCAGGCCGACGATGCCGAAAGGTTGGAGTTCCTTGAGCAGGTCAGGCGTGATCATTGTCCGCCTCCGCACACGAAGCCGGCCGGCGACCACCATGTCTTGTAGAACAGCCGGACATCATCAAGTTGCGGAAGGGGCTCGGCCTCGATGCAGCCGCCGGTGACGGTGAAGGGACCAATCGTTTCAACCTCGCCGTCGCGGGATAGGAAAGCGTCGCGCAAGATTGTTGCATCGAAATCCGAAGTCAGCGCGCTCGACACCGCTTCGACGATAGCTTGTTCCGAGCCGAGGCCGTCGATTCCGCGGTCGAAAGTCTCTGCGAGCGGCTTGCTCGCCGCATTCGCGCCGAAGGCGCCCACCGAAAGCCCCACCAGCAGCTTTGTCATGAAAGCGTCTGGGCTCAGCGCCGCCCACTGCTCCGGCAGCAAGGACTCGCCAATGTATTCGAAGCGAAAGGCCTTAAAACCCGAGGATCCTACGTATTCTTGGAAGCTCTCGGAGATAGGCCCAGTCAATTCTCGGTTGAATTCATTGTATTCAATATTGCAGATGCGCCGGTTTTCAGCAAGTGAGCAGTCGCCGCTGCCGGAAGCCTTGGCCGAATGCTTCTTGCAGGCGCATTCGTTTTTTGCTTCTGCGATTTCTGCGATGGAGGCCGCGGACAAGGCGACGAGAACAATCCTCAGCCCGCAGCGAGCGCCCCGCATGGTTACAACCATTCCGCCCCCCAGAAAATGACGTTCGCTCGATTGCAGTCGCTCTAGCGCAGACCCCCACAATCAATCAAATTTAAGACGTTATGTTATCATGGGGAGAAGCGCCCGAGAAGCGTGATCGGGCCGCCCCCGTAGTTGTCAGGAGAAGGGGGTCACACCGCCTCCCCCCACAGATCATGCTCCTCGGCGCCCGTCACCTCGACCTCGACGACGTCGCCGACCTTCAGGCCCTCGCCCTCCACAAAGATCCGGCCGTCGATCTCCGGGGCGTCCGCGATGGTGCGGCCGGTGGCCTCGTCCTCTTCGACTTCGTCGAGGATCGCCCAGGTCCGCGTCCCCACCTTCGCCGCCAGCTTCTCGGCGGAGATGCGGGCGGAGACCTCCATGAACCGGGCGTGGCGCTCGGCGGCGACCTCGGGGTCGACATGGTCGGGGAGGGCGTTGGCGGGGGCGCCCTCGACATTCTCGTAGACGAAGCAGCCGACGCGATCGAGCCGCGCCTCCTCCAGCCAGCCGAGCAGATGCTCGAACTCGGCCTCGGTCTCGCCGGGGAAGCCGACGATGAAGGTGGAGCGGATCGCGATGTCGGGGTTGATGCCGCGCCAGGTCCGGATCCGCTCCAGCGTGTTCTCCGACGCCGCGGGGCGGGCCATGCGGCGCAGCACGTCGGGATGCGAGTGCTGGAAGGGGATGTCGAGATAGGGCAGCAGGCCGGCGGGGCGGGAGGCCGGGCTCATCAGCGGAATGAGGTCGTCCACCTGCTTGTAGGGATAGACGTAGTGCAGCCGGGTCCAGAGACCGAGCGAGGCCAGCCCCTCGGCCAGGTCCTTGATATGGGCGCGCCGCGCCTCCCCCCGCCACTCGCCGGGCGCGTGGCGGATGTCGCGGCCGTAGGCGGAAGTGTCCTGCGAGATCACCAGCAGCTCGCGCACCCCGGCCTCGGCCAGCTTCTCCGCCTCGCGCAATACGGCGCGGACCGGGCGGGAGGCGAGCTTTCCGCGCAGCTGGGGGATGATGCAGAAGGCGCATTTGTGGTTGCAGCCCTCGGAGATCTTCAGCCAGGCGTAATGGCGCGGCGTCAGGCGCAGGCCCTGCGGGGGCAGCAGGTCGAGGAACGGCTCGTGCGGGCGCGGGTTGGCGTCGTGGACCGCGGAGAGCACCTGCTCATACTGGTGCGGGCCGGTGACGGCGAGCACCTTGGGATGCGCCTCGCGGATCGAGGCCTCGTCGGCGCCCATGCAGCCGGTCACGATGACGCGCCCGTTCTCGGCCAGCGCCTCGCCGATGGCGTCAAGCGATTCGGCGCGGGCGGAGTCGAGGAAGCCGCAGGTGTTGACGATCACCGCGTCGGCGCCGGCGTAATCCGGCGAGATTGTATAGCCTTCGGCGCGCAACCGGGTCAGGATGCGCTCGCTGTCCACGAGGGCCTTGGGGCAGCCGAGCGATACCATGCCCACGGAGGGCGGGCGCAGGCCGGGCGTTCGGGGCGGAGTCGCGGCGGTTTCGTCGGTCATGCGGCGCGTTTAGCGCCGTTCACCCCGCGCGGGAAGGGGTTTCGGGGCGTCGAGATGCCGGAAGCGTAAAGGAATCCTGAATGGTCAGGGTTTCCATAGGTCCGGAACTCTGCTAGAAAATCCGGGAGTGTGGGATAGCGGCGTGACTCGCAGGTCCTGCTTGGGGAACCGGAGCGACTTGTCGCTAAATACGAAACGGAGCTTGAGATGCGGGGTCTTAAGACAATTTTGGCGGGAGCCGGCGTGACGGCTGTCGCTGCCATCGCCTCCACGAACGCAGCGAACGCGCTGGCGAGCTACTCGTCGACGGTCGGAATCGACGTCATCGCGTCGTCGGAGAGCTATGAAAAAGGCTGGTCGCCGGTGAAGCCCTTCTCGGGCACCAGCACCTCCACCTATGCGCAGAGCGGCCAGTTTTCGGCCGGCACCGAGACGGTGCTGCAGGACTTCGGCACGACCACTCACAGCTATGTGGGCGTGAACTCGTTCGCCAAGCTCTATGAGAACACGACGCCGCGCACGCTGATCGACTCCTCCAAGACCCTGTCCGGGTCGGCCGACTCCGTCGGCGGCGAGGTGTCGGGGGTCGAGACCACCAACGGCGTGGCCGCTTCGCCCTGGCGCACCGGCTTCTACTTCTACAACAAGAACTCGGCCGCCGCGGATATCGAGTTCACCACCGAGGTGACGCTCGATCTGCTGACCGCCATCGACGACTCGATGAGCGAGAGCGCGATGGCGTCGGGGTCGGTCTACGCGACCCTGCAGATCTTCACCTCCTCGGGCGTGAGCACCACGGTGCCGCTGACGCAGTTCGACCTGTCGGGCTCGGTGTCCGACGGCGACACCGACTCGCTGTCCACCGGGGCGCAGCTGCTGACCTTCACGCTGCCGGCCAAGGTGTCCACCTTCTCGCCCTACGCGATCGTGAACTTCTACGCGACCATGGGCGGCGCCGCCTCCTCGGTTCCGGTTCCGGCCGCGCTTCCGATGCTGGGCTTCGCGCTGGGCGGCCTCGGCCTGGTGGCCCGTCGTCGGGCCAAGAAGACCAACGCCTGATACATCCCTCGCCCAACGGCGACGGAAGATCAGCGGGCCGCCCCTCGGGGCGGCCCGTTTGCGTTTGGCGCCCCCCAGGCGCCGGGGCGGCTTGACGAAACCTGACGGACGCGGGAGCGTGCCTCCCGCCGCCGCGGCGCCGGTCCGCCGGCTCCGGCGAGACGTCCGCCGGCAGCGACGCCGCGCCGGCCCGGATCCGAACTTCCATGACGGCCCCAGGGCCTCGCAGCGCCCCAGGTCACCCGACCGCAGTCGAACCGCAGGGCGGAACGCGAATTCCGCCCGATTTCGCTCGCCTTACGCGGGCGGAGAGAGTAAGGACACCTTATGACACGCCGGCCCGTCCCCATTTCCGACGCCGAGAATTATCCGCGCTGGCGGCGTCCGGATGCGTTGTTGCTGCTGATGGCCGCCGGTCTGCCGCTGGCCTTCGCGACCTGGAGCGCGTTGCTCAACAACTTCGTGGTCGAGGCCGCGGGCTTCGACGGCTCCGACATCGGCTGGCTGCAGACGGTGCGGGAAATCCCGGGCTTCGCCGCCATCGGCGTCATCGCCGTGATCCTGTTCGTGCGCGAACAGACGCTGGCGCTGATCTCGCTGGCCATGCTGGGCGTCGCGACGGCGGTGACCGCGCAGTTCCCGACCTTCGGCGGCCTGCTGATCACCACCTTCATCGGCAGCCTGGGCTTCCACTATTACGAGACGGTCAACCAGAGCCTGCAGCTGCAATGGCTGCCCAAGAAGGACGCGCCGCGGATGCTGGGGCGGATCCTGGCGGCGGCCTCGGGCGCCTCGCTGCTGGCCTACGGGCTGATCGTGGGGGCGTGGAAGACCTTCGATCTCAGCTATAACACGGTCTACATGGTCGGCGGGCTGGCGACGCTGGCGGTGGCGATCTTCGCCCGCTTCGCCTATCCGAACTGGGAGGCGCCGCATCCGCAGATCAAGAAATTCGTGCTGCGGCGACGCTACTGGCTCTACTACCTGATGACCTTCTTCGCCGGCGCCCGGCGGCAGATCTTCATCGTGTTCGCGGCCTTCATGATGGTCGAGAAGTTCGGCTATCAGGTGCATGAGATCACCGCGCTGTTCCTGATCAACTACCTGGCGAACATGATCTTCGCGCCGATCGTCGGGCGGATGATCGGGCGCTATGGCGAGAAGCTGGCGCTGACCATCGAATATGCGGGGCTGGTCGGGGTCTTCGCGCTCTACGCCGGGGTCTACCATTTCGACTGGCCGGCCTGGGCGGCGGCGGGGCTCTATGTCGTCGACCACCTGCTGTTCGCGATGGCCTTCGCGCTGAAGACCTATTTCCAGAAGATCGCGGCGCCCGGCGATATCGCCCCGACCGCGGCGGTGGCTTTCACCATCAACCACATCGCGGCGGTGTTCCTGCCCGCCGCGCTGGGCTACCTGTGGCTGGTCAGCCCAGAGGCGGTGTTCGTGCTGGCCGTCAGCCTGGCGGCGAGCTCGCTGACGCTGGCCCGCTTCATCCCCCGCCATCCGGAGGAGGGGCGCGAGACCGTCTTCGCGCGCGGCCCGCTGCCCGCGACCCCGCCCGCCGCGCCGGCCGCGACCGGCTCCGCGCCGACGCCGGCGGGGTGACGCGATGAGGGGGGCCGACCTGCCCGCCGCCGGGAGACCGGCCGGCCCCCTCCCCTGCGGGGGACGCCGTGACTGAACCGGCGCCGAACCCGAGCGCCGCCCCCCGGCCCGCGACCGGGCTTTCGGAGGAGGGGCGCTTCACCCGCGGCTCCACCATGCGGCATGTGGCGGTGATGACGCTGACCGGCTCGCTGGGCCTGACCTTCATGTTCCTCGTGGACTTCGTGACGCTGCTTTACGTCTCGATGCTGGGGGACGAGCGGCTGACCTCCGCGGTGGGCTACGCCTGGACCATCCAGTTCTTCACCGTGGCGATGGGCATGGGCTTCGGCGTGGCGGCGACGGCGCTGGTCAGCCGGGCGCTGGGCGCGCGGGACCGGGAGCGGGCGCGGCGGATCGCGGGGTCGGTGATGTCGTCGGCCTTCGTGTTCCTGCTGGTCATGGCCTTCGTGCTGACCGCGATGCGCGGCTGGGTGCTGCACCTGCTGGGGGCGGAGGGCTTCGTGCATGAGCAGGCCTCGGACTTCCTGCTGGTGACCATGCCGACGCTGCCGTTCATGGCCTCGGGCATGCTGGGAAGCTCGGTGCTGCGGGCGATGGGCGATGCGCGGCGGGCGATGATGGTGACGCTGTCGGCGGGGATCGTGGTGGCGCTGGCGGCGCCCTTCATGATCTTCGACGACGTGTTCGGCATCCCGGCCCTGGGCCTGGGCATCTTCGGCGCGGCGGGGGGGCTGGCGCTGACCCGGGTGTGGACCGCGGGCATGGGGTTCTACTACGCGGTGATCCATCACGACCTGGTGCAGCGGCCGCGGCTGGCCACGGTGCTGGCGGACCTGCCGGCGATCGTGCGCATCGCCACCCCATCGGCGCTGACCCAGCTGTCGACCCCGGTGGCGAATTTCCTGCTGACCGCGGCGATTTCGGCCCATGGCGCGGGCTATGTGGCGGGCTGGGCGGTGGTCAGCCGCATGACGGTGCTGGCCTTCGCGGGGGTGTTCGCGCTGTCCTCGGCCATCGGCGGGATCGTGGGACAGAACTACGGGGCCCGGCGCTTCGACCGGGTGCGCACCACCTATCGCGACGCGCTGATCTTCTGCGCGGGCTACGTGGCGGTGGTCTGGGCGATCATGGCGGCGGCGTCGGACGCGCTGTCGGCGGGGTTCTCGCTGTCCGAGGAGGGGTCGGAGGTGGTCCACGCCTTCGGCGAGATCGGGGCGGGCGGGTTCCTGTTCGCCGGCGCGGCCTTCGTGGCGGTGGCGGCGTTCAACAGCCTGGGCCGCCCGGTCTGGTCGACCTGCGTGAACTGGGCGCGGGACGCGGGGGCCATTCCGCTGATGCTGCTGGTGTTCGGCATGCTGCCCTTCGGCGCGGCCGGGGTGATCTACGCCCAGGCCGCGGGCGGGGCGCTGGTGGGCGTGGCGGCGGGCGCCATCGGCTGGGTCTATGTGCGGCGGCTGGAACGGGCGGCGGCGGAGCGGCGGAAGGCCGAGGACCGCACGCTTTCGCCCTCTCCGGCCGAGTAGGGGCGCGCCCCGGCGCCCGCAGAGGCGCGAGGGGGCTGGCGCAATCCGCTCAGGCGACCTATCACGGCCAGCGAGCCAGTGGACGAAAGATCCCCCAGGAATACCCAGACCCAGGCGTCGGAGGCTGCGAGCATGGTCAAGATCACCTATGTCGAGTTCGGCGGGACCGAGCATGTCGTGGACGTGGAAGAGGGCCTGACCGTGATGGAAGGCGCCCGCGACAACGGCATTCCGGGCATCGAGGCGGATTGCGGCGGCGCCTGCGCCTGCTCGACCTGCCATGTCTATGTGGATCCCGCCTGGAGCGACAAGCTGCCGGAGAAGGAGGCGATGGAGGAGGACATGCTCGACTTCGCCTTCGAGCCGAAGGAGACCTCGCGCCTGACCTGCCAGCTCAAGGTGACGCCGGAGCTGGAGGGGCTGCGGGTTCAGATGCCCGAGAAGCAGATCTGACCGGGACGCGGCTTCCGCTCCGCGCGGCGCTCGCGGTCGCGCTGACGCTGGGCGCGGCGGGCCCGGCGCCGGCGCAGGAGGTGCTGGACGGCCCGGCCTTCGCCGCGGAGGTGGAGGGCTGGACCGTCGAGTTCACCCTGCGCGGCGCCTTCTTCGGACGCGAGCGGTATCTCCCCGACGGCGAGGTGCTGTGGCAGACCGCGGACGGCCAGTGCCTGCGGGGCCGGTGGCTGCCGGCGGCCGACCTGATCTGCTTTTCCTATGAGGACGACCCGGACGACGTGCGCTGCTGGCAGGTGACGCGCGAGCCGGAGGGCGTCTCCGCCCGCGTCCCCGGGACCCCGGAGGACGAGGTGCTGCGCGAAAGCGGGCGCCACCGCGCGCCGCTGAACTGCCCGGGGCCGGCGCTCGGCGTCTGACGCCCAGGCCGGACCTGCGCGTCCGGGGCCCGCCTGCGCCCCGGGCTTGACCCGGGGCCTGCCGGGCGCCGCGCCGAGCCCTCGCCGGGGGGCGGATCAGCCGAACAGGTCGCCCTGGCTGGGCTTTTTCGGCGCGGCCCTGGGCTTGCGCGCGGGTTTCGGCTTCGGCGCGGGCTCCGACCCAGCCTCCGGCGGGACGGAGGGGGCGCCGTCGATGACCGCGGCGCGCCGCGCGTCGGCGAACTCGATCTCCACCCGCGCGCCGTCGGGGATCGGCCCGCCGCGGGTGGCGACGGCGCCGTCCATCCGCACCACCGCGAAGCCGCGGTCCAGCACGTTCTGGTAAGAGAAGCTCTCCAGCAGCCGCCCGGCGCGGTCGAGCCGCTGGCGCCGCGCCTCCAGCCCCTGCGCCCCCGCCCGATCCAGCCGCGCCGCGAGGCGGGCGAGCGCGTCGCGCCCCCGCCCCGTCTCGGCCTGCAGCCGCCCCGGGCGCAGGCGCAGGCGCGCGAGGTCGGCGCGCCGCCGCTCGATCAGCCGCGCCAGCAGGTCGGGCGAGAACCGGCCGGCCTTGCGCTCATATCCCGCCCGCTTGACCGTGGCGAAGCCGGCCAGCGCCCGGGGCAGACGCTCCGCCAGCCGGTCGAGCCGCTGGGTCTGGTCGGAAAGCAGCGCGTCGGGGCGGGGCAGCAGGCGGGCGAGGTCGCGCAGCCGCCGGCCCCGGTCCTCCAGCATCCGCGCCATGGCCCGGCTGCGCCGTTCCTCGAACCCCGCCAGGGCGGCGCGCAGCTCGGCGCGCACGGGCACCGCGAGTTCCGCGGCGGCGGTGGGGGTGGGGGCGCGGCGGTCGGACGCGTAATCGATCAGGGTGGTGTCGGTCTCATGCCCCACGGCGGAGATCAGCGGGATCCGGCTGTCGGCGGCGGCGCGGACGACGACTTCCTCGTTGAAGCCCCACAGATCCTCGACCGAGCCGCCGCCGCGCGCCACGATCAGCACGTCGGGCCGCGGCACGGGGCCGTCGGGGGAGAGCGCGTTGAAGCCGCGGATGGCGGCGGAGACTTCGGCCGCGCAACGCTCCCCCTGCACCGCCACCGGCCAGACCAGCACCTGCACCGGGAAGCGGTCGGCCAGACGGTGGAGGATGTCGCGGATCACGGCGCCGGACGGCGAGGTCACCACGCCGATCACCCGGGGCAGATAGGGCAGGGGGCGCTTGCGTTCGGGGGCGAAAAGCCCCTCCGCCTCCAAGGTCTTTTTGAGGCGTTCGAGCTTGGCGAGCAGCGCCCCCATGCCGGCCAGCGCCATGTCCTCGACGATGAGCTGGTAGCGGGACTGGCCGGGGAAGGTGGTCAGGCGGCCGGTGGCGACGACCTCGTCGCCCTCGGTCGGCTGCACCTGGAGGCGGCCGGCCTGCCCCTTCCATACGATCGCGGCCAGAACCGCGCGATCGTCCTTGAGGTCCAGATAGATATGGCCCGAGCGGGGGCGGGAGACGCGGCCGACCTCGCCCCGCACGCGGACCCGGCCGAACCCGTCCTCGATGGCCTTCTTCACCGCCCCCGACAGGTCGGAGACGCTGAGTTCGGGCAGGTTGCCGGGGCCGGAGGGGCCGTCGCGGCGCTCGGGCGCGGGATCGTCGAATAAGGCGGCCATGGGACGTTTTGTAGACGGATCGGCCGGGGCCGGGAAGGGGCCGGATTTGGCGGATCGCGGGACGGGCCTAGGTGAGAGGGCGAAGGAAAGAGGAGGATCAGCGATGACCCGACCCATTCGACCGCTTCGCCCCTGGCTGAGCCGCGGCCGCCCGGTGCTGGCCGGCTCCGCCATCGCCATGATGGCCGCGTTCGCGGCGCAGGCGGCGCCCGCCGCGCCGGCCGTCGGCGCCCCCCCGGCCGCGCGCGCCGGCGCCCCCGCCCCGCTGGACGCGGCCCCGGAGGCCCGGCCGATCGTGCTCGCCGCCGCCCAGACGACGACGGCCGCCGCGGCGCCGGTCAACGCCGCCTCGCTGGAGGCG